>JBAVPE010000122.1:0-1578 GCA_049692775.1 Anaerocolumna sp.
CTCGACGATCTGTTCGTCGGCCGCGTCCGGACGCGCTTCTCCACCATCGAGACGATCGAGGAGGAGGTGTTCGCCGCCGATGTGGTGATCGGCGCGGTGCTCGTCCCCGGCGCCAGCGCACCGAAGCTCGTCACGCGCGACATGCTGAAGCACATGAAGACCGGCGCGGTCATCGTCGACGTGGCCATCGACCAGGGCGGCTGCTTCGAGACCTCGCATGCGACGACGCACGCCGATCCGACCTATGTGGTCGATGGCGTCATCCATTATTGCGTCGCCAACATGCCGGGCTCGGTGCCGCTCACCTCCAGCCATGCGCTCAACAATGCGACGCTGCCGTTCGGGCTGGCGCTGGCCGGCAAGGGCATGCGGGCGCTGCTCGATGACGAGCATCTGCTTGCGGGCCTCAACGTGCATCGCGGCGAGATCACGCATCCGGCCGTGGCGAAGAGCCTCGGCCTGCCGCTGAAGGATGCTGTGACAGCGGTGCAGGATGAACTGCGTAGCCACGGCGCGCGACTCGCGAGCTGAGCGGCCGCATTGGTCGAAGCCATGTCGGCGGCCTGTGCAGGGCGCCGCTTGGCGAGCGCGCTGGTAAGAAGCGCGTAGTGTTTCCGCCCTAATATCCTTGGTCGACGAACCGTGCGGTCGCGAGGCGGACGCGCGGCGGGATCACGGGGTTGGGGCAGGATCCATGCTGAACCGTTTGCTTGATGCTTTAGACCGGCCGTTCGAGGCGCTGCGGAATCCGCTGCTGCTGGCGGCGCGCCTGCTGATCGTGCCGTTCTTCGTGAAGGCGGGCTTCGACGAGCTTTTCACCTATTCCGATACTGCCAAGTTCATGGCGAGCCATGGCGTGCCGGCCTTGCTTCTGCCGCTCGTGCTGCTGCTCGATATCGTCGGTGGCCTTTTCGTCGCCGCCGGCTTCATGACGCGGATTACGTGCCTGGCGTTTGCCGTCTTCACGGTGGTGGCGAACGTGATGTTCAATGCAGGGGCAAGCGACGAGACGGGGCAGCTGCTCTATCTGGCCGAATACACGATGGTGGCAGGATTCCTGGCGCTCATGGCCGTCGGTGCCGGCGACTGGTCGGTCGATGCGCTGCGCAAGAAGGCCGAGGCGAGGTGAGACGTCGCCCGCGAGGCCGCGTCACACCTTGGTCGTGAACCAGATGGTGGGCGTGCCCGGCACCTTAGCGCGCGACCGCGCATCGTGAAGCTCTTGGCTGTCGATGAAAGCCTTCGCCTCGTCGAGCGTGGCGAATTCGTGGACGACCGTGACGTCGTTCGGATCGTCGGTCGCCCGATAGACGGAGGAGGCGATCACGCCCTTGGCCTTCAGCGTCGGGCGGAAATTCTTGAAGACCTCATGCCATGTCTCGAAGTCGGGGACGGTGGCTCGCTCGAACAGGGTGATCATTTGTCGTGCTTCCCAATAGCGCTCGTGGAGTCGCGATAAGAAGCGGCAATTCGTGGATATCGCGTTACCGGCGCCGGCCGGTGCCTTGCGTCGACCGGTCAGGCGCAACGGTTCGGGCCGAGGCACGACGGCCGATGCCTTCAATGGAAATTACGGCC
>JBAVPE010000123.1:0-64392 GCA_049692775.1 Anaerocolumna sp.
TTTACGCAGACCGTCTGAGCACCGCGAAGGAAAGGCAAGTAAAAACATACCTATGATATCACAAAAATGTCCTCAACCTATATTCAGCAACTAAAATATCTTCAATTGCTACTATTAGTTTCCGAGATTACTCTACTTAGTTCTTATTGAAAATTTAGAAGCTGTCTGCCACACTTCTTATATGAAGCTTTGCAAGCAGTTCCTCTGCCGTAACCGTTCTAATAAACTCCTTCTTATCCACGGTAATGATCATGCCGTCTTTTGAGGTAATATCAAAGTAATTATCATCAAATACCACATCTGCATCTTCCAGGTAAAGTCCCACATAGCTGGCATATACATCCGAGGTAATATGGATACGAAAGCATTGTTCTTTTTCTGTTACAGAAACCTTAAACTTTGGTACTTCAAATTCAAAATATTTGGGTTTTACAAACAGATTGGTACCCCTGCTTATCACCGCACCCTTCTCAACCAGACGGTATTCTGCCCCTACCTGCTTCTTTGATAATCCACTTTTAAGATAATCAGCAAAATCAAGCTGCAATTCCTCTTTTACTTCAAAAGGGCCTGAAATAATACCCTTCTCTGTCTCAAATATGGTATTTAAGTCCCTGTCAAACAGCCTGACCTGCAATACTGCTTCACGGTTTTCAAAAGATTCATTGTGAATATAATAGTCAATCTCTGTGCTTAGTTCTTCCTTCTCACAGGCTGTAGCCATGAATCTGGAGTAGAATCGTTTTGCTCCGTAATGAAGGGCTTTCCAACGTCCGTAATAGTCAATGCTCGCCCAGGATGCAACCGGCCAGCAATCATTTAACTGCCAATAGATAGCTCCCATACACCGTCCCCAATTTCTGCGCCAATGCTCCACACCGTATTGGATTGCCTTTAACTGAAGGATCTGTGAAATGTAAGCAATGCTTTCCATATCCTTAGGAT
Organism: Anaerocolumna sp.; assembly: GCA_049692775.1. Classification (GTDB taxonomy): domain Bacteria; phylum Bacillota; class Clostridia; order Lachnospirales; family Lachnospiraceae; genus Anaerocolumna. The sequence goes on from JBAVPE010000123.1 coordinate 946, forward strand.
ACTTATAGTACCCGGAAATATAAGAAAATATCTTTGTATTGGCCAGACCGTTCTTCTGATGGGATTCCATAACTTCACTAAAGATATTCTGATCTTCTAAAAGACTGAAGCTGTCCAGTGTTTTCTTTCCGGGAAATGACTGGAATCCGAATTCGGAACAGAACCGGAAATGAAAATCCCGGTATTCCGTAAATGGCTTATTTGAATGCCATACCTCCCAGTAATGGTTATCTCCCCGGTTAAAGTCATTCGGGTCATCAAAGGAACCGCCGGAGGAAGGGGAAGAGAGCCAGTAAAAGGTCTGGTCATCCTGTTCTTTCGTAATTCTCGGAAGCAGCATCTCAAATATCCTCGTATAATCTGCCTTATACTTGGGACGGTGTCCGTCAAGTCTGGCCCAGTCACGCCAGCCCCATTCCATCTCATTGTTGCCGCACCAGAGAGCCAGGCAGGCATGGTGGCGGAGACGTTTTACATTATCCACCGTTTCCGCCAGAATGTTTTCTTCAAATTCATCATTTAAATCATATACATTGCAGGCAAACATCAGATCCTGCCATACCAGAATTCCGTAACGGTCGCAGGCATCGTACACATAATCCTCCGGATAATAACCGCCGCCCCAGATGCGGATACAGTTAAAATTCCCACGGGCGCAGTCCTGTATTAACCGCTCACTTCGTTCCTCACTAAGACGGCCCAGGATATTATCTTCCGGAATATAATTAGCACCCATTGCAAATATATTCTGCCCGTTTACAACAAATGCAAACTGATTTCCCCATTCATCCGCATCGGTGCAAACAGTAATCGTCCTTAAACCAATCGATTTCTGCCAGATATCAAGGACCTTGTCCCCCGATAGCAGTTCTGCTTTAATATTGTAAAGCGGCTGTTTACCGTAACCATTAGGCCACCAGAGTTGGGGATTATCAATCTCTATATCAAGCGTTCCGTGTTCTTTTCCCCATAAATCCATACTTCTTTCTATGACAGTCTTTACTCCGTCCGGTGCCGTAACTTCATATTTTAAATTAAGGGGGCTATCTGACAATCTGTTTATTTCTGTAACTAATTCCAGTCTGACCTTTCCGGCTTCATGGAATTGACGTATTCTTATATCCTCAAGCTTTGCCCTGCTGTAGCCGGACAGATATACATCCCGGAATATCCCGGCATCCGGAAGCTGCGGCCCCCAGTCCCAACCAAACATATAATGGGCTTTCCTAAGCGCTCCGTTACCCTTCATGCTGCCGGTCGATGCATAGAAGATATCCCCCTCTTCCTGGGCTTTTTCTATAAATGAAATCGGTGAGTGAAAATACACTTCCAATTTATTATTCTTATTCAATTTGTTTTTTACATCGAAACGGTAAGTACGGTGCATATCATTAACGGAACAAAGAAGTCCGTCATTCAAATAAATATCTGCAATTGTATCCAAACCTTCAAATACAAGGCTTTGTTCTTCTTCTTTAAGGAATTGTTCCGGAACTTCAAAGTTTTTAAAATACCGGTAATCTTTCCGGAACAGCTCCCGGGTTTCATACTCATTGGTTCTCCAGTAGGGATCGCTAATCATTCCGCCGGCTGTCATATCCGTCAGGACACTGCCGGGTACCTGACCTTCCCATATCTTCTCCCCCGCAGCCTCACACCAGTTCCAGGTTCCATTTAAATATAATCGATTTTCCATTTTTATACCCATTGCATACCGCAAGCCTGCTTGCGGTACTGCCACAAATAGAACAGGTTGAAAGAATCTATAAGTGGCATCCTTTCAATATTTAAATTTTCTTTCAACCTTCACCTCATGATTCCGATTGTAAGAACCGTTGTGACTGAATAGTAAAGTACGAAAATATATCTTCACACTTACCGGCATGATGCCCTTTTACGGCACCTGAAATAATAAATGTGAAGATGTATTTTCTTCCACATGCTCCTTTGCATGGATTGCTGCGCAGTATCAGCCTTTAATTCCTGAGGTTGCAATTCCTTCCACAAAGTTTCTCTGAAAGAATAGGAAAAATATTACAACCGGTATAACAAATATAGTTGCAGCAGCCATAAGATGTGTCCAATCCACGGAATACTGATTTAAGAATCCCTGTAATCCCAGGGACAAAGTTAGTTTTTCCGTCTTATTAATATAGATAAGCGGTGCCAGATAATCCGACCATGCATTGATAAATGCATAAATACCTATGGTTGTAAGTGCCGGTTTTGACAGGGGAAGGGCGATTGACAAATAACGTCTCAATTCTCCTGCCCCGTCAATCTTAGCCGCCTCCATCAGGGAGTTCGGTAAAGCTGCAAAGAACTGTCTCATAATAATGATATAGAAAGGACTTCCAAAAAAGGTTGGTGCGATTAACGGTATATAGGTATTGGTCATCCCAAGGGCCGACCAGATTTTATAAAGGGGAACCATGGTTACAGTGTATGGTATCATCATAGTACCAATTATCAGACTGGAGATGACCGGTGCACCTTTCCACTTGATTTTAGCAAGGGAATACGCAACCAATGGTGTTGAGATCAGCTGTCCTGTAATGGATAAAAAGGTAATAAAAATGGTATTCATCATGTAACGGACATACGGAATCTTGGCTATCGCTTCCGGGAAATTGGACCAGGTAAGATTTCTGGGAAATAATTTTACCGGCAACCGGAATGCATCTGCGTTCGTTTTGAGTGCCGTAGTAATCATAATCAGAAACGGAGAAAAGAATATCAAACATAAAACCATAACCAAAAGATACAGCGGTATCGGTTTCAGGCGTTTTTTATAATATGCATATGAATTTTTCAAGTCTATTCGCCCCCTATTCCATTATTCGATACCTTTTTCGTAACTTTCGTCATAATAAAAGTTAAAATGCAGACAATAACAAACAAAAACCAGGCCATTGCTGATGCCCGACCCATCTTCATATAAGAGAATGCTGTGTTAAACAGGTACAGGGGATACATCAATATAGAATTCGCCGGCCCACCGCCTGCAGTACTTGATCCGCCTCCGGAACTGGCATTGATGATAACATAAACCTGGGTAAAATACTGGAAGGAATTAATAATATTCAGAATCGCCTGATATACCAAAACAGGTGCCACACATGGAAGCGTTATCTGAAAGAATTTTTTTACGGAGTTGGCACCGTCAATTTCTGCTGATTCATAGTAACTCCTCGGAACATTCTGAAGTGCTGCCAGACAAATTAACATGGTGGTTCCGGTACACCACGATCCCATCAATACAAGCGCCCATTTCGTATAAGCCGGATTAACCAGCCAGGCAGGTCCCATAATTCCCACAAAACCAAGAACACGGTTGATATAACCATAGGTAGGGTCAAACATCCAGATCCATACCATAGTAGCTGCAATCATCGGGATGATAGAAGGCATGAAAAAAATAGTCCTTGCGACACCCCTTCCTTTAAACTTACTGTTTAACAGGGAAGCTAACAGCATTGCGATACACAGATTAATTGGAGTTGACACAAAAGCCATAAATAAAGTATTCTTTAAACTTTTAAATACCAATGGATCCTTTAATAAATATTTAAAATTTTCCAAACCCACCCATTCCGGCGCCTTTACCGGGTTAAATGAAGTAAAGCTGTAATAAAATGAAGTCAGCAATGGAATCAGACTAAAACAAATAAAGCCTATAATCCATGGAAGTGCAAATAAAAAGCCGTTTATATTGTCCCTCCGTTCTGATTTTTTCATTTTAATTCCTGTCGTTTTCGACATACGACTACTCCTTTCTCAATATAAAGTACGCCGGGCTTATCTCTGCCGGAGATAACCCCTATAAAGGAACATCACATATGAATATACTTAACCATCATATATGACATTCCCATTCATAGGCGGCTGATTCATTTACCATGTATCTTATTGTAAAAGTTTTGCCTGTTCAGCCAATTTCTTTAAAACTTCTTCCGGTGTTTCCATACCGTTATAAGTATAATCCAGATGTTCTTCAATTAATGATGTATATTTTGCAAGATCTTCGATCTTAGGATACTGGATACCGTTTTCTTTCTTTAATGCCTCAATAAATACATCAAAGTTAGGTTGTGACAGGATATCAGCATCCTCGTATAAAGAAATCTGCGTCGGAAGGTTCGCTATTCCAATCAGCAGCTCCTTGACCGCCTGTGAAGTTGTGAAATACTTAATGAAATCCCATGCTCCCTCTTTTTCATTCGCAACAACCGGAATGGTTAAGGAGTTAGTTTCATAACGGCTTGTACCCTGTAATTCCGGATGTGCCTCTGTTCCGGGAATTAAAGCCACTCCATAATTAACATCGGAGTTATTATTCTTAATCATAGCTGCTAACCATGGTCCGTCAAAACGGAACAACTGTTTACCGGCAAAAAACATATCATTTTCCGTATAACGGTTTGTGTTAGCTGTCGCAACGAATTCCTGCACCTTTTCAACACCGTAAAGATTTCTATACTTAAGGTTCATGTTTAAACTATCAAGTATTCCAGGATCATCCGGTGTCAGGGTAACTCCGTCTTCTGCCCACCATCTGCCGCCGAATGCATAAATTAATTCCTGTCTGGCACTCGCTAACGGAAATAGAGGATAACCAAGCCTGGTAATCGTCCCGTTTTCGTCAACTTCAGTCGCTTTAACAGCCATATCGTACAACTCTTCCATTGTCTTCGGTGGTTCCGTGTATCCGATTTCCTGCAGAATATCCTTATTATAGAACATCTGAATAATCATTGCAGCAAATGGCATACCATATATTTTATCATCTAACATATTTGCATCAATTGCCTGCTGTGCAAATTGATCCGTTAAGGAATAACTCTCAGCTTCGGCCATATCAGAAATCGATTCCAGTAACCCGCTGGATGCATAGGATATAATATCCTGATTGGAGCCTTCAATAACGTCCGGAGCTTCATTTCCGGAAATAGCCACAATAACCTTCTGCTTATCGGTAACGCTTAAGCCTTCTACTTCATACTTATCCTGGCTTTCATTATAAGCTTTAATTGCGGTTTCAAAACAGGCAGCTTCATCACCTGTATGGGAATACCAGAATACAATTTTCTTTTTCTCTACGTTGGCGGCAGTTGTATCACCTGATCCATTCTGGATATTCCCCGTACCTTCTTCTGTTGTATCCGATGCGGAATTACCGTTTCTGCCGCAACCTGTCAATGTGGCAATTACCATAGCGATTACCAGTATACAGGATATCAATTTCTTCTTCATATGTTGCTCCTCCTTTTTGTTGCATAAAATTTCCACAAACAATCCAACTGTTTGTTTATCAAACTTTTTTTATGCTTTTTTCACGATTTTTTTTGACAAAATCAGAATATCATACTTTTTGTATGTTTTCAAGGGTTTTAAAAATTATTTTTTTGTTTTTTTTACATGTTCTCACATTCCCACTAACTTTTTTATCGTTTCATATTTTCTATACACCATATTGTCAAAACATATCATACTTTAAGTATGATATCTCATGTTTTTCACAAATCGTTAAAGTTCCTTTCAAGATGTACCTTAATTTCTTATCCGAAGTTATTATTTTAAAAACTGACATCTCTCAACAAGTATTACACTGATAGTAATCTTTCATACCTTCCAGCAACAAATACATCATGATGGTGACGGTGAAATTTTATATTATTTGAATAGTATATTTCAAAACAATTCCTAATTTAAGAAAAACTATACAACCCTGTTTTTTAAAATTCTGACTTTTTTTCTGTTTTTTATATTGTTTAAAAACTTTTCATATGATATACTAAATTTAATTATGATAAAACCATCATAATCTAATTTTATGTCATTATATGAGGTGATTATATGAAATCTATTGACGACGCCATACCGTTATTCCAGCAAATACTGTCCTTAATCGAAAAACATTTCGGTAATAAGTGTGAAGTTGTACTCCATGATCTGACAAAAGATTATAACCATTCTATTGCAGATATCCGTAATGGAAGTATCACCAACCGTGCTATCGGTGGCTGCGGAAGTAACTTAGGTCTGGAAGTTTTACGTGGTACGGTAGTAGACGGTGACCGTTTTAATTATATTACTACCACTCTGGATGGAAAGATACTCCGTTCTTCTTCCATCTATTTAAAAAATGATGACGGTAATGTCATCGGTTCCATCTGTATTAACCTGGACATTACAGAAACCCTTCAGTTTGAAGGTTACCTCCGCCAATTTAATCAGTTTGAGAACTTTCCCAACGAAGAAGAAATCTTTGCACCTGACGTAAGTAATCTTCTGTCACATCTGATTCAGAAAGGTCAGGAACAGGTCGGAAAGCCGGCCAGCGAAATGAATAAAATAGAAAAAATAGAATTTATTCGTTATCTTGATGAAAAAGGTGCTTTCCTGATCACCAAATCAGGGGAACAGATTTGTGAATTACTGGGAATCAGCAAGTACACATTTTACAATTATCTGGAAACCAGCCGTAATCAGACAGTTTCTAATTCTGACAACACATAACAATACTCAGGAGAATTTGCCATGAAGGACCAACAATCAACCTCGCTGACAGAGGGTTCCATTTTCAGCAGTATCCTGCTATTCACAGGTCCCCTGATCATTGGAAATCTGTTTCAGCAGCTTTATAATACTACAGACTCTTTTATTGTAGGCAACTTCGTAGGCAGTAATGCACTGGCGGCCATCGGTGCCAGTGCTCAGATTATCAATTTATTTATTGGTTTTATTATCGGCCTGACTACCGGTGCCGGTATTATCATCGCCCAGTATTACGGTGCTTCCAATCAGGTCAGGCTTAGAGAAGCCATTCATACTTCTTTCTGGTTCTGTATTCTTGGGGGTATTCTGGTTTCTGCCTTAGGCTGTATCCTTTCCCCCTCTATCCTGCGCATAATAAATACCCCATTAGAAATCATACCGGATGCCACTGTGTATCTTAGGATTTATTTTCTTGGTGCACTTTTTAATATTATATACAATATGGGTGCCGGTACGCTGCAGGCGGTTGGGGATACGAAGCATCCTCTCTATTATCTTTGTATTTCTTCTGCTATTAACGCAGTTCTGGATATCCTTTTTGTTACGGTTTTCCATCTTGCCGTATTAGGAGTCGCCCTCGCTACTCTCATTGCTCAGCTTATTTCAGCTTTTTGTGTGATACACCAGCTCTGCTGTACCAAACATGTGTATCGGTTGGACTTGTCAAAAATCCGCTGTAATAAAGAGATGCTGGTCAATATTTTAAAATTTGGTATCCCAACCGGACTTCAGACTGCAATAACTTCTCTGTCTAATGTGATTGTCCAAAGTCATCTGAACACATTTGGCTCCCTGGCTATGGCCGGTAACAATATCTATGGCAAGCTGGACAGTTTTGCGTTGCTCCCTGTTAACTGCCTGTCCCTCACCACTACCACATACATTGCACAGAACATCGGTGCCCGTAAGTATGGCCGCATCAAAAAAGGATTCTCCGTATTACTGGGGTTGGGTACCAGCTATGCCGTTGTTATAGGGATTCTTCTCTGCTTCTTCAGCCGGATTCCGTTGCAGCTATTTACAACTGACCCCGAAGTTATCCGCTATGGAACTATGATGGGACAGGTTCTTGGACCCGGTTATATTCTGTTAATAACCTGCCAGATATTAATTGGGATGGCCAGAGGTACCGGCGATACTTTCAATACTATGCTGCTGTCAATCATTAACTTGTGTTTTCTGCGAATAATCTGGCTGACGGTCATGATTCCGCGCTTTCCATCCATCTATACCTTATACCTGGGCTACCCCATTACCTGGGGAAGTGCCGCTCTATGCATGGGACTATATTATTACAAAAAAATAAGGCCGCACTTTAAGGTTATATAGTAATTTAAGGTAAAAAGCGGAAGTAACTAATACTATTAGTCATTTCCGCTTTTTACCTTACTCTATTCCCCATTCAACTTCACTTTGTTAGGTTGATCAAAATAAATCAATGATGCATTCATACTTCCACAATTAACTTCTCTCCATCCTCCTGGTTTTCCATATCTATTAAAATCACTTATCTTTGTTATTATCCCTGAAGACCATTAGCCTGGCGTTCCATATTTTCCACAACTATATCATAAATGTCTCCTAATGAAGCACAATATTCAAGTAATTTCCAGGGCATATTGGTGTGAAAATGGATTTTGATCATTTCATCATCACCCACAGCAAGCAAACAATCTCCTTCCATATTATTTGTAATATATTCATTGATTGCATCTTCCGAAAGATTATGTCCTTCAATTAATAATTGGGTATCAAACCTGTATTCAAGCATATTATTTCTCCTTTATTTCCTTTATATAGCGGTCAATATCTGCCGCAACATTCACTGTCCCTTTCTTCGTGATATCTATCAATTTTATATTTGGTTCTACTTTATTCGAGTTTGTTATCAGCCAGGTATTAAAATCTTTTGAACTCTTTATCCAATTTTCATCTGCATTTTTTCCCCTTCATGCATACGTACCTCCAGCTCCTCATTATCGCAAACTACCGCAATATAATAAATATCGTTGAAATATTTTCGGGCATTACAATATTCAAATTGATCCGGTGTTGCACCACCACATAATAAGACCGGCTAACCAATTTGAGAAATGTTATAACACAAGGTCATCCACAATTCACTGTATTCGTGGTAATTATCTTCTGGCGTATTAAAACAATTATCCCATAAAATGTCGCCTTTCCAAAACGAGAGCCAACCATAAGAACCGCCCTAATCCGCTCATCTGCTTTTGCTACATTGAGAATTAAATCTATAATCTCTTTTTCCAACGCATATTACACCTCTCAACATTATATTCTTAACTAAATTCTATCTATATAAAGAAGCAAAACAAGTAATCTGTACATTTTCCCCTCCATATAATTTCAGTTTATCCTATTATACTTTTCCAAATATAAGAAGTCAATGTGCGCCTTAAAAAGTATATATATGATACAGCATTTGGTAATACATTAAGAAGGAATATGGTTGGTCAAGACTCATTTAATGATCGAATGGAAAGTAATAGATATTTCCGGGAATTAATTAGAAAAAACAAAAAAGATTCTGGAAGAAGTTAAAAAGCTTTCACCTGACAGCGAATATCTTTTCACACAGTCAAATGGTGAAAGAATGACGAGCCGAAGCTTTAATTACTGGCTGGATATATGGGCCATGAAGATACCGATACAACAAAAGGCTATATCTATAATTACAATGAAACCAAAAGAATCGTGCCTATATGGACAAGGCATTATAGCAATCCCAGTGCGTAAAAGGATGTTGCACACATCCTGCACACATGTTTTTCAAGCAATAAAAAACCGCTAACCCTTGATTTATAAGGATTAGCGATACTTTTCAATTAAGCGCGAGACGGGATTCGAACCCGCGACCCTCGCCTTGGCAAGGCGATACTCCACCACTGAGCCACTCGCGCATATCATGTATTTGTTTGATTTGTTTTACTCTCAAGCACATGACATAGTATAATATAATTAAGCCCGTTTGTCAATACTTTTTCAATTGCTTATTCAATATATTTTTTTCATCTAATTAATACATTTTAATACTGATAACATAATCATTTTTCTTAAAAGCAATATTGCTGATATTATCAAGATGAACCGTCTTAACATCTACCCATAATTCTTCTGCCGCTACAAGAAGATGTGCCAGACATATTCCGATATCAATTAATTTTACTTCTTTTAATACACCGGTTAAAAATATATTCTTTTTACAGAATATATGAATCCTGTTATCATAAACCACTAATCTCCATGGCTGGCTGTTCATACTGGATGGTGCCAGACGGGCCGCCTGAATCATAGTCTTAATATTTCGGTTTACTTCACTCTTAAAGACTGCTATATCCTCCAAGGGTAAACGTTTTGCCTTGTCAGAAGAACGATATATATCATTTTCTGCTTTACCAAAAGCAAGTGTAATGACATAATCAAGTTTAGCTCCTTCTGCTTTGGTCTTTTTAGGCTTTAACATGCCTAAATAACAGGAACCAAGACCTTTTGCGGTCAGGTATAAAGAAACCTGCTGCATCAGGTACCCTGCATTCATTTGATATCCTTGTATATTTTCCGAATACAATACAATGTAATAAGGTGCTTTAAAAGTTAAGGCACCAGTATAATACTTTTTAATATCGGAATGCTCCAATAATCTATACTCAACAGTGATACCTTCAAATAACATGGGTATACTTTCTGCGAAACTTATGATTCCATCCAGTAAGTTCTGTTCCAGCGGCTCCATCTGATATCTTCTTACTGTTTTTCTGACAAGTATTGCTTCATATAAATTCATAAATGACTCCAATTCCACATTAATTCACATATCTTCCAACCTCATAAAAACGATCAGGCATGTTTTTCTAATGCTATCTTCTTATAATAAAGAGGTGATATTCCATAATATTTCTTAAAAAGTTTACTGAAATGATAAACATCTTCATAGCCGACGCTGTTGGCTATGCTTTTAATGCTCCCGCCTTCTGAAGTAAGTAATATATCCCTTGCTTTTTCCAATCTGATTTTAATAAGATAATTGATTGGTGACTCTCCTGTTTCTTCTTTGAAAATTTTTGATATATACACTGGACTCAGATACATATTATGTGCAATCTGATCCAAAGATATCTTGTTTTCATAATTTTCATTCAAATAATTTATTATCTTTTTCACCGCATAACTCTTATTATAGGACTCAAAATTACAGCCTTTCTGATTAATATCCTGTACCTCTGAAATATCGCGTATCACTAATAATAAAATCTGCATTAAATGAGCTTTCAGCATAAAATATTTTCCCACCTGACATGCTTCATTTTCAGCTAACATTTCATAACAATGCCGTGATATTTCTTGCTTTAACTCGGAGATTGTATGCAGTACATAACCTCCATCCTTTAAAGTAATGGAATTAGGCGGCATATTTTTAAAATGAAAGTCCGTAAAACCTGCAAAAAATTCTACCGTAGGTTCCTTGGGATTAACTACTATGTTCTGATGTTTCACACCCGGATTGCATATGATTACATCACCGGCTTCAACATCATAAACTGCCCCCTCTAAGAAATACTTCCCCTTACCTGATAATATATAGGTTAATTCTGTAAAATCATGATCGTGATATACGGATTCCGTTATCATTTTCTGCTTACTGGCAAAAAATATAGTTGGATTTAAGTCATTATAAGTTATATCAAATTGATGCTGGCACATACTAGTCCTCCTCATCTTTGCTAGCAAGAAATATACCTGTGACTATAAGTCTGGAACCTGCTGACAGATCCGGTATTCATTTCTTAAAATAATAAATTTATTATAACACCTTTTCATTAAATGAAAAACATTTTTTGCACTAATTTATCTTTTTTTTGTGTAAGGGATTAAATCCGGCTGTTTGCATTTCCATGATTTTACAATACCCATCCCGTATTCCTGTTATTGTCGAAAGTTTTCGCTATTATAACAATTGACATGTTTTAAATAACAAAGTACATTTAATTTTTTATTTTAAACTATATAATGGAACAGAATCTAAATGTAACCGAAGAAAAAGGGGAGGACAATCATATTATGACTGCAATACAATGGTTTTTTTCATTTTTGAAAAAATACCGGCTTAACTTAATCATAGCGCTCATTTTAGTTACTGTTACATCCAGTCTTACCATTATTAACCCGTATATTTCCGGCATTATAGTGGATGACGTAATCAAAGGAGGACATAAGGAGCTCTTACTGAACTTAGTACTGATTCTCATTATTACCACACTGGTAAGATCCATTATTAGATATATCTATTTATATGTGTTTGAAACTACATCCCAGAAAATACTTTATACGATGCGTGATTACGTATATCGCCGTTTTTTGGAAGAAGATTTTTCTTTTTATAACAAAAACCGTACCGGGGATTTAATGTCAAGACAGACCGGGGATATGGAAGCAATCAGACACTTTGTAGCATTTGTTATCTATTCCATATATGAAAACAGTTTATTGTTTCTATTTGCATTAATCATGATTTTTACTGTTGATTTCCGCCTGGCTTTATGTATGATTGCGGTCATGCCTATTACTGTTTTTACAGCCTACAAGCAATTAGTGGCAATCAAACCGGCTTTTCATAACATCCGCAAACATTTTTCCAGTCTGAACACTGCTGTCCAGGAAAATGTCAGCGGTAATCGGGTTGTGAAAGCGTTTGCAAAAGAAGATTTTGAGATTCAAAAGTTCAATAAAGAAAATGACGAATATCGGGATGCAGAACTAAACGCTGCTTCCATCTGGCGTAAATACGTACCAGTGTTTGAATTTTTAGCCAGCTCCCTGACTTTTATACTTTACCTGGTGGGTGGCATTATGGTTGTTCACGGTTCCATCACTTTAGGTAAATTAGTTACTGTAAGCGGTTATCTCTGGATGTTAAACAACCCTCTGAGAATGGCGGGATGGCTTGCCAATGATTATCAGAGATTTGTCACCTCTGTTGAAAAAATCTATACAACCATTAAAGAGGACCCGGGCATTAAAACGCCGGGAAATGCAATCGGCCAAAGACGGTTTCAAGGCGTTATTGAATTTAAACATGTCAATTACCGTGCGGAAGATGATGTAATCTTAACAGATATTAACTTTAAAATATTACCCGGACAGACGGTCGGAATAATCGGTGCTACCGGTTCGGGCAAATCTACCCTGATGAATCTCTTATGCCGTTTTTATGATGTCACAGACGGGGATATCACCATTGACGGAATTAACGTTAAGGATATGGATTTATATTGTCTGCGTAATAATATCGGTATGGCTATGCAGGATGTATTTTTATTTTCCGATACCATTGAGGGTAATATAGCTTACGGTAATCCTGACTGCACCTTTGAAGAGGTCCAGGAAGCAGCTAAAATAGCCAATGCCGATGAATTTATCAGAAATATGCCGGATGGTTATGATACCATCGTCGGTGAACGCGGTATGGGCTTATCCGGCGGTCAAAAGCAAAGAATTTCTCTTGCCAGGGCTTTACTTAAGAATCCTTCCATTGTTATATTAGACGACACTACTTCTGCCGTTGATATGGAAACCGAAGCACATATCCAAAATCAATTAGGTTCCCTTTCCAACCGGACTGTATTCATCATAGCCCATCGTATTTCTTCTATTAAAGATGCTGATGTCATATTAGTAGTAGATGACGGTAAGATATTAGAATCCGGAAACCATGAAGGCTTAATTGCGAAGAAAGGTTATTATTATACTGTATTCAATCATCAATATGGTGAGTTTGATCAATACGTAGGAACAAAGCAAAAAGGAGGTAAGCACAATGGCTAGAAATAAATATGATATTGATGAAACTCTCCAGTCCGAATTCAGTTTTGAACAGTTAAAAAGACTCTATGCCTATATTAAGCCCCATAGAAAAGATATGACTTTCACCATCCTGCTGATGATAATATCCAGTGCATTGGGAATGTTTACACCAAGGATTTTAATGACCATTATGGATGTTTATATTCCTAACAAAGATATAAGGGGAATCGTTTCCATCAGTTTACTGTTGTTATTATTCAACTTAATTATTGTTGTTTTTCTCCGCCTTAAAATTCATATCACCACCAGATTAGGCCAGAATATCATACACGAAATCCGAAGTGATATATTTAATCATTTACAGGAACTGCCTTTCTCCTACTATGATGACAGGCCACACGGAAAAATACAGGTCCGTGTCGTAAATTATGTTAACAGCTTAAGTGATTTACTGTCCAATGGTATCGTTAATACCATTACGGATTTATTCAGCCTTTTCTTTATCGTGGCTTTTATGTTGTCCATTAATTTACGTTTATCCCTTATCTGCTTGGTAGGACTGCCGGTACTAATGACTTTAATATTTGTAATCAAGAAAAAGCAAAGGGTTGCCTGGCAGATATCCAGTAATAAATCATCAAACTTAAATGCCTACATAGCGGAGAGTATTAATGGAATCCGCGTTACCCAGAGTTTTGTCAGGGAACAGGAAAATATTAAAATATTTAACAGTTTAAGTGATAATTACTTTAAAGCCTGGATGAATGCAGTGAGATTAAACTTTCTTTTATGGCCGGCTATTGATAATATATCAATGCTCACCACTGCTGCCATATATATTTTAGGTGTTGCCTGGATAGACCAGCAGATACCTGGAATTACCGTTGGTGTATTAATTGCATTTACCGGATATATCGGCAGGTTCTGGGCACCTATCAATACTTTAGCCAGTTTTTATAACTCCCTGTTAACTGCCATTTCTTATCTGGAAAGAATTATGGAAACCATCGATGAACCGGTTTTGGTAAAAGATATAGAAGGAGCTGCTAAGATGCCTCCTATTAAAGGCACCATAAAATTCAAGGATGTCTGCTTTAGTTATGAAGATGGAATCCGTATACTTAATAAGGTTAATTTTACGGCAAACCGTGGTGAAACCTTTGCCATTGTAGGCCCTACCGGAGCCGGTAAAACAACCATTATCAATTTAATCAGCCGTTTTTATAACTTAGATTCCGGCGAGATACTGATTGATGGGGTTGATATCAGCCGGGTTACCATTAAATCCCTCCGTAAACAGATGGGTGTCATGCTGCAGGACAGTTTCATTTTCTCCGGTACTATTATGGATAATATCCGTTACGGTAATATGGAGGCAACGGATGAACAGGTAATGATAGCCGCTAAAACCGTATGCGCCCATGATTTTATCATGGGTCTGGAAAATGGCTATCATACGGAAGTAAATGAACGCGGCAGCCGTTTGTCAGCAGGTCAGAGACAGTTAATCTCCTTTGCCAGGGCATTGCTCGCCGATCCTAAAATATTAATACTGGATGAAGCTACCTCAAGTATCGATACAGAAACCGAGATACTTTTACAGGAAGGACTTACTAAACTCTTAGCAAACAGAACTTCCTTTATTATCGCCCACAGACTTTCTACTATTAAGAATTCTAACTGTATTCTATATGTAGACGGCGGTAGTATCCAGGAAATGGGCAACCATGAAGAATTGATGAAATTAAAAGGATTATATTACGATTTGTTTATTTCACAATATGACTTTTTGAACGAGAATAAAGAAAAATTAAAGATAAATCAAATATAAATAATATAAGTACTTAATAATCTAATTGATTCTAAATAATATCATTACTTTATTTTTAAGGATATATCCAGGCAGGGTATATCCTTTTTACTTCATCCTATCTTATTTAATGGAATTTAAATCATGGAATTTAAATCTATTGCTTTTTTGTCTTTTTTATAGTTGATAAATAAATGTTCAACATATTTATTCAGGTTGCTCATGGTTATTCCCCCCTTGTATTAATTTATTAATTATTTTTACCGCTGCATAGTTTAACTATAGCAGCTTAATAGGTACCATTTCATTCCTTTTCAACAGTCTGTTTCATTTCCACTTATCCGGGTTTGAATATCTTTTTTCAATTCCTCCACCTATTCTCATGGCAGCCTCCTTTTAACTTCTTCTATTTAGCAAATAAAAGTAAGATATGGTCTATATCTTTATTTATCTTCTTTAGCATACTAATTTCTTCTAGTAGATAAAATGGAATAAACAAGCTTTTTCCTGTAATTTCTTATATAGTATCAAATAGTCAAAAACATGTAGAATACGCAGAAAACATGTAGAATGCGCAAAAGATATTGAATAAAATAAAAAAATAGCTATAATGAATGGGGCAATAGGTATATTCTGGTAATTATTTCATTTTAAAATTTCCGTGTCAATTATCCTATAAGAATTAGTATTGATGAAATAAAAGTTGTTTTACCTTACATATTACACAAGATACATAAGGCATAGAATTGAAAGGAATCATATAAATGCAAACTTTTATTAAGATAATAATCTCTGGATTCGCTCTTATGAATTTCAGTGGTCTTTTTTATTTAATGGGTGGTCCGGCTATCTCTCTCTATACCTTTTACATAGGTTTTGTTATTATTATTTTGGGGTTGATTCTGAATCCGAAAGATATGAATAAATAATTACTTGACATTACCAATAAAAAAAATTACAATAATCATTATGTAGTGGATTTCAGTAAACTAATCTGGTTATACTGATACCACTTGGAGATTATTTCTATTATAATTTCCCGAAAGGAGATGTGTTTATAATGACTTTAGCTTATATGGTGATTTATTATTAAACTTAATATGAGCGGAGCATAACAAGAGAATATGATGAATGAAAGGGGTTGCACCTGCACCTTTTACATTATGATTTCTTTGGACAAAATAAATTTATCACTCATGGGTTTCGTACCTTTTATTTTGTTTGCTCTGCATAAATACCTTTCGTGGATTATATTTTTTAGATAAATAAATAAGAATTACTTATCATTTATTATATTTTTAAATATAGCAGACACGTGAATGGGCGTGTTTTTTTTGTGCTCATTTTTACCTTAAAAAGGCAGCCACCTTATAAAGCTACCGAAAATTTCAAGTAAGTTGTTATTATTTAGAAACTAAAAAAATTCAACAATAGGAGGAATGTACGATGCGTAAATTAACGAAAAATAAATCAACCATTATTTGCATAAAAGACCGGGCAGATAACTAATAATAGATTTCAACTTTTGGGAGGAAATAAAAAATGATAAATTTAACAGATTACGGCTATAGCAATATATATGGGAGACAATTGACAGAAGGAGAAAAAGGAATGGGGTTACTGCCTGCAAGGGTAATATCCGTTCAAAAGGAGACCTATCAAATTATTACGGCAAACGGTGAAAAAAATGCTAAACTAAAGGGTTCTATCTTCTACCAGGATTCCAAGTACCAGACCTATCCGGCAGTAGGTGATTTTGTGCTAATTAAACCAAATGATATGGGGGATGATGTCATATACCGGGTTTTAGAAAGACGTACCTGTTTCTCCCGCTTAAATCCTACCTTTCGAAATAACGTAACCGGTGCAAGTGAGCAGATTCTGGCTGCTAATTTTGACTATGTCTTTATCATGGCATCCCTTAACTATGATTTTAACGTCAGGAGGATCGAACGTTATCTTGCCACTGCCTGGCAAAGCGGCGGTATTCCCATCATCATATTAACGAAAGCTGACTTATGCAATGATTACAGCGGCATGGTTACCGAAGTGGAAGTGATTGCCCCTGGCATTGACCTTCATGTAATCAGTGCCCATACCGGTTTTGGTATGGATCATCTGGATCAATACCTGAAACCTGCCACTACCCTGGTTTTCCTTGGCTCCTCAGGTATCGGCAAATCCTCTTTGGTAAATGCCCTGGCAAAAGATGAATTAATGAAAGTAAATGACATACGTGAAGATGACAGCAAAGGACATCACACCACCACCTACCGCCAATTATTTAAATTGGATAACGGAGTTCTCATTATTGATACTCCTGGTATGCGTGAGCTTGGTGTCTGGGCAGTTGAAGAGGGATTAGGCGAAACCTTCTCCGACATTGAAGAATTTGCAGCCAGGTGTCGATTTAATGACTGCAGCCACAACAGGGAACCGGGTTGTGCTGTTAAGGCAGCTTTAGAAAATGGTACTCTTACTCAGGCCCGTTGGAAATCCTATCTTAAATTAAAAAAGGAAGCAGCACACAGCGCACAAAAAGCAGCATACCTGAAAACAAAAACTACGTTTTATAAGAAAGCGGCAAAAGCTCAACATGCATCAAGAAAATAATAATTAACGTTATTTTAAACCAGGTTCACCAATGAAAATAAAACCTTTGTGCTAGTTTGTTTCTTTATTTCATCCTGTCAATGGGTACTCCATCGTTACAGTTCAGCCTTGTGGCTGAATTGTAACGATCCTTCAATATTAAATGGCAATTGTACTATTATGAATCAAATTCCCCGAAAAAACCGTGTAGTGAATGTATCCCCTATCGGTGTGATGTTTACCCGGCGACTCCGTTATGAATTGCTCTTGACGGAAAACGTTCTTTAAGATGAATAAAAACAAGCTCTTTTAAGCTTCAGCATCTGAGCAGCCCCTGCAAGCGTTGTTCCAAAAAATAAAACTTCTTTTTCTAAATTTATAAAATTTACGATAGAACCATTACAGATTGTGCTTCCGGTACAAAATATCAAATCTGCCCACTTTACTACTACTTCTTCAAAATCTTTCAATCCGTCTTCAATAACTTTGCCATATTTTATCTTTCCAATATTATCAGGATTCAAATCCAGGACCCGCAGCTCAAATACTTCTGATAAATGTTCCAATAATGCCGGCTGAAATCCAATTAAGGCTATTTTGGGCTTTTCGTAATTATCTCGAATATAGGACACAAATTTTTGTGCACATAACTCCGGTTCTTTATTCTTACAATGAATTGTATTTTCAATAAGCCCCGCATATTTCATCACTGCATTTAGCGCGGCAATAAATAGTCCTCTTGCGTGTATGTCATTTATAAGGTCCATCCCTAAAATTTCTTCCAGACTTCCGCAAAAAACAGCCGGTGAATCCGTAAATGCCTGTCCCCCGCCCTCCCGAAAGGAAGCTTGCAGCATAATCTCCTTTCCTGTTAATATTGGAAAGTCCTTTCTTTGTGTAATACCAATTGCTTCTTCCGGTGATAAAGCTTTTGACGTAATGCTAATCTGTGATTCTGTTAAATTATTTTGTTTTATAACTTCCCTTAAACCATCCTTTAACACTTTAAAAACTTGTTCCATTGTCATTACGATTTCCCTCCTAAAAACTCTTCTATTTCTAAATCCTCATACTTATGATATAAATTATCCGCCTTGCAAATGGATCTTAGCTCACCCTTAACCATTATGCCGATCCGTTCAGCCATCCGCTGTGCTTCGTAAAAATTATGTGTTACGAATAGGATGGTACAATGAAAGGTTCTATGGATTTTCCCTATTAACTCATACATCTGATTTCTTGTTTTGGGATCAAGTGCCGAAAACGGTTCATCCATAAGCAGAATTTTAGGGTTTAGGACAAGTGCCCTTGCTAATGCAGTTCTCTGACATTCCCCGCCGCTCAAAGTACCTGGATATTGTTTCAAAATATATTCAATATCCAATAATTGCGCCATCTCACAAACAGCCCTGTCACTATCTTTTTTATTTACCTTGTGCATTTTTAAACCATATTTTATATTTTCATAAACTGTCATATGGGGGAAAAGTCCAAAATCCTGGTAAACAAACCCAATCTGCCTGCTTTCCGGGGCTATATCGACAACATTGGTTCCCTGGATATAAACAGCACCGGAATCTCCCCTGTAAAAACCAGCAATGGATTCGAGCAACATGGTTTTACCCGATCCTGTTTTACCCAGTATTGCAAAAATTTCGCTCTCTGAAATAGCAAGTTGGATATTATTTAACTTAAAATTATTTACCTGAATCGAAAAACGATCGACCTGAATCATTCCATCCTCCCTTAATAAAGCTTAATTCTGCTTCCACCCGGCTTTTTGTCCAGGGCATTCGTCAGTAACAGGGAAATTGCTGAAATAAAAAGAAGGATTACTGCTGAAGCCATAGCAGCCCCCATATCACCTGTCGCTATATTTAAGTAAATACTTGCAGGCAGTGTTTCTGTTTTCATTCTGGTTGTTCCTACCAACATTAAGGTGGCACCAAACTCTCCTAAAGCCCTGGACCAGGCTAAGATAACAACTCCAATAACAGTATTTTTTGAAAGGGGCAGGGTAACCGTCCAAAAACTTTGCGCTTTTGTTGCCCCAAGTATTCTTGCCATAAGTTCCAGACGGACATCAACTTCCTGGAATGCGTTCTTAACGATACGAATTACAAAAGGCAGATTAACCAAAATATGCGCCATGATAATTCCTTTTTTAGAAAAAACAACTTTAAAACCGATTGAACGCAACCATTTACCATAATCTGATGAAAAAATAAGTAAAAGACTAAGACCTAAAACCAGATAAGGCAGGGAAAGCGGTAATTCGAGTAAGATCTGCGAAAATCTTTTCAGGGGCATGTTCGTCTTTGTTAAGGCATATGCCGTGGGAACTGCTAAAATAATGCATATTACAGTTGATACACTCGCAGTATACAAGCTGAGCCGAATTGCAAAAATCACTTCCCGCGAATGAAATGCCCATCCGATATATGGTAGTCCTTTCATAATAATAGTTATTACTGCAATAAAGATAATGGTAATCACAAAAATTGCTGTTACTATCGTTATTTTATCAAACCAACTTGAGCTCAAAGGTTTTTTCTTCATACTTATCCCCATTGCATACCGTAAGCCTGCTTGCGGTACTGCCACAATATAAAAATGTGAAACAAGTTTCACAGGTTGAAAGAATCTATAAGTGGCATCCTTTCATTATTTATATTTTCTTTCAACCTTCCAGACAAGATGCCGCCTTGGCGGCATCTCAAATAATAGATGAAGAAGCTTGGAATGAGTACCCTCCCTACTCATTGTAAGGTTCTTCCAGTGTGAGAGCGTTTTTCTTTCACACTTTCCCCGTTTATGCTAATTTAACAACTCATACCCATAACTTTTCCAAATGCCTTTTGCTGTATCCGTATCCAAATAAGTAAGAAAAGCTTCGAGTACCTCTGTGTTGGTGCTGCATTTTAAACTGGCCGCCGGAATAGTTTTTATATATTGATCCATATCAGCAGTTTCAACCGCTTCGACTCCCTCCACCTTTGTATTCTCTTTCCATATAATTGCTGCATCACACTGGCCAAGTGAAAGAGCTGTTGCAATTTCAGGAGCAGTTGCAGTCCGTGCGATTACATTTACACTTTCAATAATACCGGTATCCGTTAAAGCCCTGTCAGATATTTTTCCTATGGGCGTTGCTTTGCTGTCTCCCAGAACCACGGTGACACCTTCCTTAGCAAAGTCTTTCAAAGCAGTAATCCCTTTAGGGTTCCCGGTTTGCACTGCAATTATGGGAATGTGTTTTACAAGATTTTTTGTGTCCGTAACATACTCGTCCTGTATTGCCGAAAGTTCTCCTTTATCTCCTGCAATAAATAAGTCACCTTCATTTGAAACCGTAATCTGCGAAATTATCTGGGCTGCATTTGCATAGGTTACTTCTACCGTTGCCCCTGTTTCCTTTTGAAATTCTTCAACGATATCAGTAAATGGTTTTGTCATTCCTGCCCCACAATATACAAATAGCGTTTTGTCCTCCAAAGTACCCTGTTCTTCCGTGATGGTTGTAACTTTATTCCCTTCCTCCGAATCAGCCGTTTCCTTTTCACTAACAGAATCTGTAGTTGTAGTTTTTGACATACACGCTGTAAATATAAACATTCCTAAAATAATAGTAATTACTATGTTGATAATTTTTCCTTTTTTCAAATGTATCCTCCTTTTTTTACTGGAGTGCCCTCGGAAACTCCCACTGCCTGATTTTACTGATATTTTTGGTGCTGCCGATTATCTTGAATAGCCGAATTAGTTTCCGCGAGTACACTTATGCTCATTTTTAAGCAGTTCTGCCCTGTTAAAACAAGGTATACCATTGATACAGTCTTCTTGCATTTTTTTCATCACGTCAGTGGATTTTTTCATTAATCATATTATCCCTCCTCACAATGGATTTTGTTGCGTTTTGATTTGTTTTGTATTGTTTTTTCTATTATAAACTCATATTATCGGAAAATCTATACATGTATTGTTACATTTAATTGCGTTTTATACAGTTTCTTTTGTTAATCCTATCAAATTTTACGTGATGACTCTCATCCCAATTCTTGTATTAACTCCAGAGAAAGAAAAAAAGAAGCAGGTTATATTTCCGTTCTTTGATTCTCTTTTTTCTATAATTTTACAGTTTAAACAGCCGTATTCATACTCCATATCACTCAAGACATATCTGTATGGATTGGCGAAAAAATAAACTTTTAAACAAAAAAACAGCTAGTAGACTTTATTTCGTCTACTAACTGTTTTTTTATTCCTAATTAACATTTAGACATTTTACCTGCATCCAAATACAGGATAATAAACTCAAAAGATGTGGTTCATACCGGCAGCAACCACATCTTTTGATTCTTATTTTTGAAGGCTCCGGTAAACTTCAAGTATAGGTTATGCACGCCGGCTGCACCGCTAATATTACACGTTGTATCCGTCCAAGCCTGCCAGTCGCCGGTTCCGGCAACCGTGCAAGTTCCTGCCAGGGGACCGGTTAGACTATCCAGCCTGACTTCAATATTCCCGCCGCCAAAAGCACATTCCGGGCAACCTGTGCCGGATTCGGTGCCAGCGTACTCGGGGCATAGGTATTCGGCGCCGGGGAAAACCCTCCTGCATAGGCAAAGGAGGACATGTATTTGAGACCAAAGTTCAAGGATTGCCCTCCACCCATAGATAATCCCGCAATGGCACGGTTTTCACGGTCAGTCAGCACCGAATAGTGGGATTGAATGTACGGAATCAAATCATTTAATAAATCATATTGGAAATTTTCAAAAGCCGCAACCTTATCTGCCGAATAAATATCGCCCACCGGGCGGTCATCCGCCATGGCACGGCCATTGGGCATCACTACAATCATCGGAGCCAGTTTGTTCTCCGAAGTACAGGTTGTCCAGGATAATATCCGGACGGCCGTTATTGTACCATTCGGTGTGGTCTCCTCCGATGCCGTGCAGCAGGTACAATACATTGTACTTTTGGCTGGCCGAATACCCTGGAGGAGTATAGACCATTGCTTTACGGTCAGTACCCGTTGTATTTGAATGATAGCTTATCGTTGTTACTGTACCATGGGGAATATTGCTCCGGTATTGGTCATACCCCACCGGAGGTGCCGCCAATGCACTGCTGGCCGTAACACCTGAAAGTACTACAAGCAACAGCGCGGTAAATAATGCACTAAAAAATTTTTTTACCATCATTTCGCCTCTTTTTAAATCAGTTAAACTTAATTTACCTCATAATAATCTACAAACGTATCCCAAGCGCCGGTATCGTCATCCATCTGGAGCTTTACCTGCCGGGATCCCGCGTTTAGGGAAATGTTCAGGCTCTGGACAGAAGGAGCCGTCCCTGTAAAATTCAGGGTACCTTCCTTAACACCTCCTACATATACCGCAACCTTTGCCGTACTACTGTTATTCGATGCACCCCGCACCTGGATGGTATACGTATTTGTGCTGGGAAAATTAAAATCATTGGTGCAATTATCCCCATTGGCATACAAGGCCACTCCATTAAAAGGGGATGAGATATTTCCGGCATAAGGTCCGCTTTTGGCCATAGTCTCACACTCAACCCGTGCAGCAGTGGGGGAGGAAGAGGTCAGATACTGCTTCAACCAGGTAAGCGCGGGCCTTTCGGTACCGTTACTACGCAGCAGATAAGAATTGGTAATCCAGGTATGGCCTTGTGCATAGCCCCACAGGGTAACACCTTTTACTGCAGAATGCTCATAGAGTACAGGGAAAAGCTCCTGCATCTTATTTTTCTGCGTAGTATCATCGGCAATATTAAGATCCAATTCGGAAATATATACCGGCAACCCTGTAGCTCCAAGCCTGTCCAGCTTTGCCTTGACATTTGCGGCATTGGCATTTTCAAGACCATGGGCTTGACAGCCGATACCGTCAATGAGACCTCTGGATTTCAATATATTGATTACTTGAATATAGGTATCGATGCAACTGTAATTATCGGTAAGGACGTTATAGTCATTAATCAGCAGCTTCGAATCCGGGAAATATTGACGGGCTTTTTCAAATGACCACACAACCCAATCCCAACCGGTACCATATAGACCGTTGTCACCACCGATGTCATTTTTCCAGCTGGGTGGATTATGTCCCGGCATGGCTTCATTTATAACATCAATATATTCTGAATCGGGAAAGTTCAGTGCAGCATTTTTTATCCAATTTTCAACTGCTGTTTTTCTGTTTGCAGAGGAGAGATTGTTTACCCAGCCCGGATATTGTCCTCCCCAGATTAATGTATGGAACTTGAAAGGGATTCCGTTCGATATGCAGTAATTATACATTGCTTTGCCAGTATTGAAAGTGTACCCACCCTGCTGTGGTTCACAGGACGCCCACTTGGTGGCATTTTCAGGGGTAAGCTGGTTCCAGTAGTCAGCAAAGCGGGTTGGAGGATTTCCGTCATACCAGATGTTCCCAACCCACTTCTCCTTGCCTGTAGCCATTGCAGCCTTAACTGTAGGGCAAAAGCTGCTGCTTACGAAACATAAAGTCAAAAGTGTGATAACAAAAAGATTTAGGATTCTAAATTTACGTTCTTTTCTCATATTTAACATATAATGACCTCCGTTCTATTTTTGAAATAATCAACCTATTGAGCCACTTAAATAAATTCTTCCACCCCCTTATAGAATAATATTTCTCATTTTTTACCTGCCGCTCCGAAACCACCAAACTGTCCAAAATCACCTCTCTTTATAGCGCATCCGGCACAATTTAAGACAAACACAAGGAAAAGCACCGCACATATCAGCTACTTTATATTTACATAATAAACTTAGCATAACCTCATTACTATAGCCATATTTTTACTTCGTTATCAATTATTTACCAGTTTGAAACAGATCAATATATTTCCTGTCATTCACGGCTACTTTTTCACTGAACTATACCAGGCATTCACCTCATCGGTACTGAAGTGCTGCTTGTTGATTTTTCAGTGCCGTAAACTGACAACAGCGTAATGGACACAAAGATGGCCACAGCCAATGCAATCGCTTTTTTATAAACGCTGAACTTCATTTGGCTTCCTCCTACAGATTATTACTGAGCCTTACCTATGTTTACTTGACAGTACTTCATTATGATATTCTTGTGGAGAACGACCTGTTGCCTTCCTAAAAAATCTTGAGAAGGAGGCAGCTGTTTCGTATCCGACCAGTTTCGCAACTTCATGGATTTTAACGTTTTCTTTTTCCAATAGCTCCTTCGCCCTTTTTATTCGGACACTATCTATAAACTCGGATAGATTAACCCCCAGAACCTGTTTGTATAGGCGCGAAAGGTAAGACGGGTTCAAAAAGACCTGCTCTGCAAGTCTTACCAGCGAAAGATCTTCACTCATGTGCTCCTCAATGAATTTTTGTATATACTTGATCGCTTTATCCGCCCTCTTTTTTTGTTCTTCGCTCTGTAGCCTGAAAATTACATCGGATAGTTGATAAATGTATTCTACTGCCTCTTCCCAGGATTCATATTTATCGATTCGCATCAGTCTGTTCTGATCGAGGTAGAAGGCGATTTTTTCAGTAAGCTTGCAGCGGTTTATATAAGACAAAAGGCTTAAGGAAATCTTATAATATGCTTCGATCGCTGCATTGCTGTTTTTACTCTTGATTAATTTTAAAGGGACTACCCATTCGGTTAATGTTTCAAAAAACTTGTCCTTTTGTCCTGACTCAAGATATAATTCAATCGTATCCATTCTTTGCTGTCTTATCAGCAGCTCCAATGCTTTGATAGCGGCTTCCAGTTCAGGTACTTCAGAACAGGTATTAATAATATCGTTTTTGATTTCATTATCTACTAATAGCATTTCTATATCTATGCCAATTCGATAATTCAGCAATTGACTCAGAGAATAATATTTTTTCGATAGGTTCTCCCACCTGCAAGGCTCTCCGCTTAACGCAAAGCTGATGGATGCATCAAGAGACTCCCTGCAGACAGTCTGAATAACTTCAAGGGTTCCTTTCAGAAACGAAACGGTCTTTTTATAACCGGCTATCATTTCTGTTTGATTCTGGCTTACATTAAGCAGTCCCTTAGGTTGTATGAACAAAACAAATCTATAACTTTCGTCCATCACACAGACACTAGTGATATTGGTATTCAGATACTTGTCAATAATGAGTTTTACTGAATAAAGGTATTGTATTTTACTACTATAGGATAAATCGGTTGGAAAATTGTCAACATGACCCAGAAGCAATAATACAGGCTTGTCCGGATACATTGAAATTTCAAGCTGCTCAAATTGTGATTGGGTTATATTCTGTGAAGGATCTTCATGCAGCAAATGTATAAAATAATCCTTCTGAAATAGCTCTCGTGCCATATTTATCTGTTCTTTTGCCGTATGAATCAAATTCTCTATGTTTATTCCATTTTGTATGTCCTTAATGGCATTTTCAACTGCATGTATCACTTTCTCGTGATCTTCTGTTTTCATTATATAACTAACACCATTGCGCTGAATTGCTTTATATACATATTCAAATTCGTTGTAACCGGTAAGAAATATAACCCTGCATTGAGGCCAATTTCTATAAATTACATCCAGTAATTGTAAGCCCTCAATCTCAGGCATCCGGATATCTGTAAGCACAATGTCAATTTTTGTTCTATTCAGCCATTCTTCTTCACCTGAATAAGCCTTATAGACATCCAAATCAAAATTTTTCATACTGATGAATATTTCATACAACCCATTTACAATAATTTCTTCATCATCTAAAATCAGTAATCTGTACATGATTATCACCCCCCCCCCGGTATTTTGATTTTCAATATTACCTTTAACCCGCACAATTTACTTCTGGAAACCCGTAATCCGCTATTTATGCCATATACCAGCTTAATACGCCGATAAATGTTGATAATCCAGTGACCTCCAATTCTTGATTATTGCACTCCAGTGCAATACTATGTTCAAACGCATTCTCTATGATAGGCTGGAGAATGAGCCCGTGGTACTTTTAGATGAAGTAATTGGATGTCTGTATATACTTTTGCATGATTGATTTCATCTATGGGAAGTATATAATCTAAAGTATTTCGGGTTATAAATCGAAAATATTCTCCAAGATACTTCGTAAACAGAATGAGATTTTCATCCCCTATCCTGGCCATGGTGTTCATTGCAAACAAACTATTATAAAGAAAATGGGGATTAATTTGTGATTGTAGCTGCTTCAATTCAGCCCGCTGCATAAGAATCTTCTGATTATATACCGGATCTATGAGTCTCTTTAAGTTTCTCACCATATCATTAAAACATTTATAAAGATACCCGAATTCATCCTTCAGGTCGTGATTAATAGATACCTGTAAATCCCCGCTTTCCACTTTACGGAAGGAATTCACCAGCACCCAATAGTGGTTTATGTATGAATAGATAGGTTGAAAATGAATAAACCATGATAATGCAAACAGCAGCAACAGAGAAAACCCATACCCAGACATTGAAATTCCGAAGAGGTTCCCGTATGAGTTTCTCAGGAATATATTTTATAAGAACCATATGTAAATAATCTGAACTGGTCTGTACAATATAATATCCCTTTTTATTAATTTTATAGAATTTCATCGCGCTGTTGTTTTCTTTACTCAAGCTGGCTATAATACTTTCAGGAAATAGTGCATGTTAATTATATAATTGGGTGAATCATCCGAAAAACTTTTTTCTTGAAAAGTACTTAGAAATAACCCTCCATGAAAGCTTATAATCTGAGATCCTTTTACGTCTGAAGGTACTCGTATCCCTTGATACTTTTCATTATCCAATGCACCTACACCGGCATTGGAAGAAATTGTCCTTCCAATAGGATAGACATGTACACTTACCTCTTTTATATAGCTACTGCTGTTCTTTATGGTAAGCAGCCTTTGCTGAAGCTGTCTCATGTTTTCATTCATATCATATTGGGTCATTATTTTCCATCTTATTGCAAGCATATAGATAGGAACCATGATAATGAGGAAAGTAACAACCAGCCGACTAAAAATACTGTTTCCTAATTTAAATTTTGTTAACTTCAAAATACCACCCTTTTTCATCAATTGTCGATTTCCATAAATTATTTATTTGAAAATAATTAACACTTCCGTTGTTTGACATATGATGGTTGGCATATACAGGCTCAGGCTTTATTTACTAATCGGATTGCAGTAATATTATACCACATTATCCATAATTTTACAATATATTTTTACATAATTATCCATAATAAATTATTGCCCTCTAAATATTTACTATTTTCTGCAATTATGGGGGTTGGCAGTTATCTTTAAACATGGCGATGTATGAAACGATACCCTTTCCCAGTTAGCCCTGTGTCGCAATATAGCCCCTGTGTAACCTTTGAAACCAATGGTGGGGCATGTATGCCATTCAGGCAATAAAAAGCCTTGCCCGGCAATATTATAAATTTTTATCAAGATTAGCGCTCCTTTTCTGGAAGTTTTATGAGTTTCTTTAGAGAGGTGAGGTGGTTCGTTATAAAAGCCCCTGTCCTCAAACATTTTTATGGATTCCTTCACCGCATCAATGGAAAGCTTAAGCGCTTTTGAGGTATAAAGACCGCGGGAAGCGCCTCCCTCATACTGGATAGCAAGGCAAAGAGGTGCAATTAATGCACTATGATATTTCAACCATGCATTTATGTCAGGCTTTATATCCAGTTGTAAGGTTGTTTGTGAGAATGCAGCCTTCATTATATCTTCAAAGTCATCCTGTTTTAGGTAAGAGCCAATAATAACTGTACAATTTTTCTTATGCCAGTTGTGAATCACCTCATTATCTCTATGCCCGGCGCAGCTCAGAAAGCCATATAGAAGCATGGGGTGTGCGGTAGAAATTCGCATAAAATTCGCATAGGTTTTGTCAGCTTCAGAGTTATTACCCATTAAGACAATCATTTTACTTGATGTGTTTTTTGCCAATATGGGTAATACATCACTAAGCTGTGATTTTTTCATAACAACGAAGATAATGTCATAAGTGTCTTCGGGGTTCAGCCTGTCGGTTACCTGTACAGAATCTACCGTCTTTGTTTTTTGTCTGGTATGCCAAATGACCAGTCCGTGTTTTTTTAGGTCGTCAAAGCGCTTTCCACGTGCAATCATGGTCACGGAATGTTTGCCGTGATAAAGTTCATGTGCCAGATAACTGCCAAGGACGCCTGCTCCGTATATCAAGATTTTCAATAGAATTACCTCCCAAACGTTAATTTTAATTTATACAATTACGGCAGATAGTCATTCCAACCGCATAGAACACAATATTGTTTACATAGTCAACTATTTGATTAATTAAAAGCTCTGCCTTTAGTTGCAAAGCTTCTATTTCATATTTTCCAGAAAAGTATCCAGCAAACTTGAGGACATATCAACGAACTTCTTGACACCTAATCTCTCCTGATCGCTCATAGACGCAAATTGTTCCAGCATAATAAGGTCAATCTCTTTATGGCAATTCAGGTGATAGGTAAATACGTCTTTTCCTTTTTCAGTCAGACAAAGATACATATCCTTCTTATTACCAGGCAACTGCTTTTTTGTGATCAGTCTTTTCTGCTCAAGTTTTTTTGCCATACGCGAAACGGCACCTTTCGTCACGCCTATTTTTGCGGCTAGTTCAGTCAGATTCAGTTCTGAATATTGCCCAATTATTTCGATCGAATGGATTTCGGCAGGGTACAATTTTTCTCCTTTTGCATATTCATAGGGCGTTTGATCAATATAATTTAATTTTCTCATAAGCGCTGTTATATCTACGATCATTTTATTGTTCTCATTATCATTATTCATGCCATTATTGTATACATAGTAAACTATTTTGTCAAGAATTATTCGTTTAAGTGATACAATTTTTATTGCTTTTGAGGATATGGGATCAGAAATTGAAATACGGTCTCATGCTATTGTCTGTTTTACCATTAACCCAGTATTCTGCCCGTATATTCCCTGATTACCTTAATTGAATCTTTAAATTTTTCCATCTCTTCCTTCGTTAAATGTACTTCTACCACATCCTTTACACCACTGCGGTTTAAAATAACCGGCACGCCGCAGAATACATCGTATTCTCCGAATTCCCCTTCCAAAAGGGTAGATACCGGAATAATCTTATTCTCATCATTTAAAATCGCTTTGATAATTCCAGCTGCCGTAGTTGCTATACCATAGCAGGTGGTACCCTTTACCTCCAGGATGTCAAACCCTGCTCTTGTAATTTTTTTTACTATTTCATCAAAATTTACATTGCCGAATTCTTTATTGTCTTCCAAAATATCGTATATTCTCTTACCGCCTACCGTAACATGGGACCAGGGGCACATCTGACTGTCTCCGTGTTCCCCCATGGTATAACCCTGTACACTTCTGGGGTCTACGTTAAATAACTCACCAATGAAATATTTGAGTCTTGCTGAATCCATGGCAGTGCCGGTTCCGATGACCTGATTCTTAGGTAATCCGGATAATTTATATACATAATGCGCTATCATATCTACCGGATTGGATACTACAAGAAAATGTCCCCTAAAACCGCTTGCCATTACCGGTTTAACAATGGATTTAGCAATACCGGCTGATAATTCCAACGTATCTAATCTAGTCTGGCCGGGCTTTGGGGGGGCACCGGCTGTAATGACTACGATATCCGCATCACCGCAGTCATTATAGTCCCCTTCACTTACCTTTACATTCCGGTTTAGGTATTCCACACAATGGCACAAATCCATTACTTCTCCGTGTGCTTTATTTTTATTAATGTCAATTATCATAACTTCATCGCATACGCCCTGTGTAATTAAGCTAAATGCAGTAGAAGAGCCAACTAACCCTGCTCCGACAATTACTACTTTACTACGATTGATAGTCATCATCCCCACCAATACCTTTCCCTAATAATATTCTATGAAACTTCAATGCGGTTTCTTCCATTTTCTTTGGCCTTATATAACAATGTATCGGCACGCTTAATGAAAGCTTTTGTATCTTCTAATTGATATTCCGTAAGACCTATACTGATTGTAATAGTAAGGTTTTTTTTGGTAAAATTAAAATTTTGTATACTTTCCCTAATGTTATCGGCAATTTGATAAGCATCTTCTACACTTAGATCAGGCAGCAGGATAATGAATTCTTCACCTCCATATCTGCCTACATAATCATAATCCCTTACATTTAATTGAATTATTTTAGATACCGTGTTCAAAACCCTGTCACCGGTCTGATGTCCATAATTATCATTTACCCGTTTAAAATAATCGATATCTAACATCATGAGACATAACCTGTTTTTGCTTTCACCTGATTTTTTAATTTCCTGATCCAGTAATTCCATAATAAATTTATGGTTGTATAAATTCGTCAGGCCATCTCTTATGGACTGTTCCTGCAGCAGGGAATTACTTTTTAATAATTCATTATTTACTTTTTCAATCTCTTCTTTACTTCTCTTTAATGCATCCTGAACTTTTATTCTTTCCGTAATATCCCTGGTTACAAATAAATATCCGAAGGGCTCTGAGGACTTTTCACGTAATACGGTACCATTTACCTCAGCATCGATGTATGTACCGTCTTTTTTAATATATTTATATTCAATGGAACCGATTTCCTCCGTTAATAACAGTTTCATATTTATTTTAGCCGCTTCTGCATCCGATTCATCCAGAAAATATAGTACATTATCCGGAATTATGTCCACATTAGGATCATAACCCAGTATGGTCTGTATACTTTTATTGATATAAGTTACATTTCCTTCTATATCACAAACCAGCACTAAATCAGGAATGGAATCCATAAGTTTTCTTAACATTTCTTCTGATTTTATAATATTTTTCTGCAATATCTTTTGTTCTGTTATATCGGCAATACAGGAAAGTAAGACTTCTTTTTCATTATATACAGCTGGAACCATGGTAATTAATCCTGCAAACAACGTATCATTTTTTCTTTTAAAAAAGATTTCCTTGTCTTTAATTTGTCTTCCATGTACTATTTCATCCGCTAAGGTAACCCGGTCCTGTGGATTCTTATAGAACTGAAAAGCCTGTTTCCCAACCATATCATCATGGGTTATATTAAATAACTCCTCTGTATTTTTATTAATGTATAGTATCGTATTATCACTTTTATTGGTTAATATAATACTAAACGGTATAGTTTCTGCTACCGTTCGAAAAAGTTCTTCACTTTTAATAAGTTTTTGGGCTGTTTTTTTATGACTGCTTATTTCGTGTTTTAAATCCTCTATCATACGGATATCCTGTCCTACTATGAGCAAGCCCAATAAAATTTTATTTTTGGATTCCCTGATCGGTGAAACCGAAATATTTAATGGGATAGGTTCTCCATCTTTTGCATGTATTATAACGTGGTTTAATTTTATTGTATCTGTTATGCACTCATAATCCGTAATAAGGTTTACTAATCTATTCTCCTGTATAATATCGCTAACCGGGGTATTGATCAAATCAATTAAATCATACCGCAGCAAACTAAGGACCTGTTTATTCGTCCTGATAATTTTACCGTCTAAATCGATTAAAAACGTCAAATCCAGAATTTCATGAAATAATTCATTAATAATCAGGGAATTGGAAGCCAGCATAAAATTATAATTGACAATAGCATAATAAACTCCCCACAATGTAATTAAAATTAATATCTGGGTAAAATCAGGAAGATAAATATGGGCAAATGCCGGAATAAGCGTCTGGGTAAATAAATCAATGAATAAAGGGACTATACCGGTAATGATAATTATTCTTGTTTGTTTCTTCTGATTTACTTTATCCGTTTTTCTACCCCATAAAAATATCATTACCAAACAAAGCGTAATATAGCTATAGTTATATATGGAATCGCCAATATAAAAAAATGACTTAATGAAATCAGGAGTATTATAGTCGGGTCCGAATAAAAAAATACTCATAAACCAAAATATAAATCCGGGCAATGGAATTAATATTTTCAAAAATAACTTTTCTAAACTATTATTATTCGTTATTGTTAAAGCCAAAAGCAAAACCAGGGCCGGAAAAAAACACCACCCGGCAGCCGACAATTTATTCCAAAATGAAAATGTATAAATATCCTCTGCGGTATATGCAAATGAATACGTAAAAGACCAAATGGAAAGTGCAATATTTAAGAGCAGGAATAAGATACCTTCTCTCGATTTTTTATTTAATCTATAAGTATTAAACCCTACAAATAAATATATAACAGATGCTAATGTCGATAGAAAGGATAATAGTTTCATCATAATAGTATTCCATCCTTAAGCTTTGCTTAAACTGTAGAATTATCCATTTTTTGCTATTATACTATATCAGAAATAATATCAGGAATCAATCCTAATTATAATTTTTTAATTAAAAATATAACTTGTCATACTACGAAATAGTTTTTGAAAATGGCTGCTGCAAAAAATTTTACAGCAGCCTCTTATCTTCCACTATTAATTCTATTTAAAATAATTTACACCGGACTCGAAAATATATTGGTTCTGGCTGCCGGATATATTAATAGCCACCCCTTCTCCCCTTCTCTCGGAATGAGTCATCTTACCAAGTACCTTTCCGTCCGGACTTGTAATTCCTTCAATTGCATAATAGGAACTGTTTGGATTATAATCCTCATCCATGGTAGGATTTCCGTCTAAATCTACATACTGGGTCGCTACCTGACCGTTAGCAAACAATTTCTTAATCCATTCTTCACTGGCAGCAAAACGTCCTTCCCCGTGGGATGCCGGTATTGCATAAACACCGCCAAGTTCAGCCTTAGTCAGCCATGGGGATTTATTGGATACCACTTTAGTATATACGGATTTGGAAATATGGCGGCCGATGTTATTGGTGGTCAGGGTTGGTGAATCTTCCTTTTGAGGAGTAATTTCACCATAAGGAACTAAACCTAATTTTATCAAAGCCTGGAATCCGTTGCAGATACCAAGAGCTAATCCGTCTCTTTGCTTAAGAAGGTTATTTACTGCTTCTTTAATCCGCTCATTGCGGAAGGCGGTTGCAATGAATTTGCCGGAACCGTCCGGTTCATCCCCTGCTGAAAATCCGCCTGGGAACATAAGAATCTGTGCATCCTTTATACCTTTTTCAAAGGCTTCTACCGATTCCCTGATATTTTCTGCTGTAAGATTTTTAAATACAGTAGTATTTACCTTAGCTCCTGCAAGTTCAAATGCCCTTAAGCTGTCATATTCGCAGTTTGTCCCCGGGAATACAGGAATAAATACTTTGGGCTGTGCTATTTTATTCTTAGCAACATAAACAGTTTTAGCATCAAAAACATGTGTTTCCAACTGCTTTTCCCCCATATCTGAGCCTAACCCAGAACGTGTTGGAAATACTTTTTCCAAGGTATCCGTCCATGCTGATATGGCTTCTTCCATGGATATTTCTGTGTTGTTATATATAAATTTAGCCTGCGATATAACTTTACCAACGAACTGATAGGTTACTTTAAGATTATCCAGTTTCGTTAAATCTTCTTCTGCGATTTCTGCAAGGAGGGAACCATAAGCCGGTGCAAATAATTCTTTCCCGCATATTTCCTTGTCAAGCAAGACACCCAGCTTATTACCAAAAGCCATCTTACTTACAGCTTCTGCTATACCATAGCCACCTAAAGCATAAGCGGAGAGAATAATTTTATCCTTAGCCAGGTTTTGAATTTTATCATATTGACTCATAAGCTGCTCATAAACCGGAAGGTCGTATTCATCTTTATTAATATCGAATTTAACAAGTACATTGCCGGATTTTTTCAGTTCAGGTGTAATTACGTCCTGTATTTTCCCTACATTAACTGCAAAAGACACTAAAGTCGGAGGCACATCAATGTCATTGAAGGTTCCGGACATACTGTCCTTACCCCCGATAGAAGGCAATCCCAGTTTCATCTGTGCATCATAGGCTCCCAGTAATGCGGTTAAGGGTTCACCCCAACGCTTTGCCACGGTTCCAAGTCTCCTGAAGTATTCCTGAAAAGTAAAACGGATTGTTTTATAATCACCTCCGGCAGCTACTATCTTGGCAACGGAAGATATAATTGCATAAACTGCTCCATGATAAGGGCTCCAGCTTGAAAGATATGGATCAAAACCATAGCTCATCATGGTAACGGTATCACATTTGCCTCTTAATACCGGTAATTTTGCAACCATGGTCTGGATTGGGGTTAATTGATATTTCCCGCCGTAAGGCATGGTTACAGTAGCCGCTCCGATGGAACTATCAAACATTTCAACCAAACCTTTTTTGGAGCATACATTTAAGTCTCTTAAAACCTGCAACCACGTTTCTTTTGTATCAGGATTATCAGCTTCCTTCTTTTTAAAGTAATTAGCCGTTTCATCTGGCAGGGATATGACAGCATCTGCTTCCTGATGTGCACCATTGGTATCAAGAAATGCCCTTGAAATATTAACGATTTCTTTATCCCTCCAGAGCATAACCAGTCTTGGTTCTTTCATAACCTCAGCAACAACCACTGCTTCCAGGTTCTCTTCTTCTGCAAAGACAAGCATTTGATTTACGTCTTTCGCATCGACTACAACTGCCATTCTCTCCTGGGATTCAGAAATTGCCAGTTCCGTTCCGTCAAGACCTGCATATTTCTTCGGTACCTTATCAAGATAGATATGAAGTCCGTCTGCTAATTCTCCAATGGCTACTGATACACCACCCGCGCCAAAGTCATTGCATTTCTTGATTAATTTACTTACTTCTTCCCTGCGGAACAGGCGCTGTAACTTTCTTTCCGTAGGTGCATTCCCTTTTTGTACTTCGGCTCCGCAGGTTTCAATGGATTCGGTGGTATGGACCTTGGAGGAACCTGTTGCACCGCCGCAGCCGTCACGTCCGGTTCTTCCGCCCAATAGTATTATTATATCTCCGGGGTCTGAATCTTCACGGATTACGTTCTTACGGGGAGCCGCTCCCATAACCGCACCAATTTCCATTCTCTTTGCCACGTAATTAGGATGATAGATTTCATCCACTAATCCGGTAGCAAGTCCGATCTGGTTTCCATAGGAACTATATCCGCTTGCTGCTCCGGTCACTATTTTTCTCTGAGGTAATTTACCTTTTAATGTATCCTTAAGTGATACGGCAGGGTCTGCCGCACCGGTAACCCGCATGGCCTGATACACATAACCTCTGCCTGATAAGGGATCACGGATGGCTCCGCCAAGACAGGTTGCCGCTCCACCGAAGGGTTCAATTTCCGTCGGGTGATTGTGGGTTTCATTCTTAAAGAATATCAGCCATTCCTCTGTTTTACCATTGATCTCCACCGGTACAACAATGGAGCAGGCATTGATTTCCTCCGAAACCTCCATGTCTTCTAATTTACCTTCCGCCTTTAGTTTCTTCATGGCCATTAATGCAAGATCCATTAATGATACATATTTATCTTTTCTTCCTTTATATATAATTTCACGGTCTGAAAGGTATCTTTCATAAGCTTTCCTGATGGGTTCTTTATAAAATCCATCTTCTATCTTAATATTCTTTAATTCCGTTAAAAATGTAGTATGCCTGCAATGATCAGACCAATAGGTATCTAGGACACGGATTTCCGTCATGGACGGATCACGGTTTTCTTCTGTTTTAAAATAGCCCTGGATATGAAGAAAATCCTGAAAGGTCATGGCCAGATTAAGGGATTGATACAATTCCTTTAACCCTGCCCCAGACATGGAACTGAACCCGTCAAATAAAATTACCTCCGGGGGTTCTTCAAATAAAGTTTCTAAGGTTTCCGGTTTTTCTTCCTCTGTTTCCTTTGAATCTACGGGATTAATACAATATGCTTTAATTTTATTTAAGTCTTCATCATTCATATCTCCGGATAATACATAAGTAGTAGCGGAACGGATAATTGGTTCTTCCTTTTCATTTAACAATTTCACACATTGTTCTGCTGAGTCTGCTCTTTGATCAAACTGACCGGGTAAATACATAACCGTGAATATTCTATCATTCTTTTCTATTTGAAAAGTTTCCTCATATAAGAGGTCTACAGGTGGTTCTGAAAATACAGTGCCTAACGCTTTATGATACGTTTCATCACTTACATTTTCTATATCATAGCGGATCAAAACCCTTACATCTTTTAAGTTATTCATTCCAAGATAGCTTTTTATTTCATCGAATAATTCCTTCGCCCTTACAGCATAGGGGGTTTTCTTTTCTACATAGATTCTCTTCACGCTGCTCATAGTCGTTATCCTTTCCATATATCTATTATCTTAAGTTTCTATCATTATTATAGCATAATACGTTTTATAAAAGAAATTAATATATATAAACCTTTTAATAAGGAGTACTAATACAAGTGCATTGCCTGTTTTTTTATCTTTTACCTCCCTTTGCCATATTTCATCTATACAAATTTTTGTGTTTGCGGTAGAATAATAATAAGTACTCTAAATAAGTCAGGAGGTACCTCTATGCAAATAACTTATATTCATCATAGTTGTTTCAGCGCTGAGACCGAAGATGCGGTTTTGCTTTTTGATTATTATAAAGGAAACATACCATTATTTGATACGGAAAAACATATCTTCGTATTTGCCAGTCATAAACATCGGGATCATTTTGATGTGGGTATCTTTGACCTGGCTAACGCATATCCTTATATTACCTTTGTTTTATCCAGTGATATACGTATGAATGAAGCTTATATGAATCGGAAGAATATACCGCAAACCAGCAGGCCGAATATTATTTACATCGGCAAAAATGAATCTATGTCCCTGCCGGTCCAAAAAGTTCCTGCTGTTAATGCAGATTTTTTCAATGCTGATGTTACGAAGTCAAATCTCTATATTGAAACCCTTGCTTCCACCGATGAAGGTGTTGCCTTTATTATTACCTGTAATGACAAGGTAATCTACCATGCCGGTGATTTAAACTGGTGGTCCTGGGAGGGGGAAACGAAGGAAGAATATGCAGATATGACCAATCGTTTCCAAAAAGAAATGGCAAAGATTAAAAATAGGGAATTTGATATAGCCTTTGTTCCCTTAGATCCAAGGCAGGAAGACCGTTTTTGGTGGGGTTTTGATTATTTTATGAAGACTACACAGACAAAACTTGTTTTTCCGATGCATTTTTGGAGGGATTATACCATTATTTCCAGATTAAAAAATATGGAAAAGGCAAAGGAATATTTTGATAAAGTTGTGGATATAAAAGAAGAAGGACAGATTTTTAACCCGGCCTGATTTTTCACTATCCTGATTATTATGCGTGCTAAAGCACGCAGATTGGAGCCTGATTATGAAGTTTAAATTTGCGCATAATAACCTAAATGTAATAAACTTAGAAAATTCCATTAAATTTTACGAAGAAGCCCTGGGACTTAAGGTAACAAAAAAGGTCGAACCGGAGGATGGTAGTTTTGTTATTGCATTCTTAAGTGATAATCAAACTACACATCTGTTGGAATTAACCTGGCTAAGTGATTGGGACCATCCTTATGATCTTGGAGATAATGAAATTCATCTGGCTTTTATCGTTGATGACTTTGAAGCCGCATATAAAAAGCACAAGGAAATGAACTGCATCTGCTATGAAAATACAGCTATGGGTATTTATTTTATAAATGATCCGGATGGATATTGGCTGGAAATCGTTCCAACCAGATAACATAAGAAAGGATACTACACATGGATATTAATTATGAATTATATAAAGTGTTCTACAATGTAGCGAAAACCCTGAGCTTTTCTGAAGCTGCCGCATCACTTTTTATATCTCAGTCCGCCGTGAGTCAGTCTATTAAAGTATTAGAGACAAATTTAAGCCAGACCTTATTTATCCGCAGTACCAAAAAAGTTACCCTGACCAAAGAAGGGGAGCTCTTATTTAAGCACATAGAACCGGCCATTAATTTAATCAACCGTGGGGAAAATCAATTATTAGAAGCCGCTGCTTTGGGCGGGAGCCAACTACGCCTTGGTTCCAGTGATACGATATGCAGATATTATCTGGTCCCTTTTTTAGACAATTTTCATCGTAAATATCCGGATATTCATATTAAGGTAACGAATGGTACTTCCTTCCAATGCGCGAAAATGCTAGAAGCAAATGAGGTTGATATTATTGTCACAAATTCGCCCAATTCCGCTTTAGTTAACAGTATGTATATTGAACCTATACTTGAATTCCAGGATGTTTTTATAGGTAATACTAACTTTTATCCTATTAAGGATGAACCTTATACTTTGTCAGCATTGCTGGATTTTCCAATTCTCATGCTAACAAAATACTCAACTACCAGTGAATTTCTTCATAACCTGTTTTTACAGCATTCCCTGGATTTAGTTCCTGCTATCGAACTTAGCAGTAATGACTTACTGATAGATCTTGCTAAAATAGGACTTGGCATTGCCTTTATACCTGATTTCTGTTTAAAAGGATCCCAGACCGGACTGGTTACAATAAAAGTCCAGGAAACTCTTCCGACCAGAAAATTAGTAGCTGCCTATAATGGGAATATTCCGTTATCTTCTGCTGCAAAATATTTTATAGAACAGTTGGTACAACAGTAAAATGCCCGTCTCCGGGCATTTTAACTTAATTTCCTTTGCTGCTTAACGGATTGCTTCTTTCTTCAAAAAATGCTCCGTTATCAGGATTACATTCGTTCTGCGGATAATATCCTGCCCGGGGTACTACGGCAGAAGCACCTTTTACTAAATCTTTATCATTATTTGATTTGATCTGATCTTTTATTGTATTCGTATTTGTAGTAGTAATTTTGATATTCGGGTTTTCTTCCTTTGATCCCATCTCATTATTCCTTTACTGTTAGATTTACAATAGGTTGCATTACTTATCGTTCCCTCTTTTTTATAAAACATGTAAGGAACAACATTATCTTTTCTTACGTATAGAAAGTCAAGTAAAGATTAATTATACCTTGATACCAGTGTAATAAAATTACCAAAACAAGGTGCAGTTTTTTAGACAATAATCATGTTTAAATTAGTTTCTAATAACATTATAATAGACGTATATTTATGGTAACCCGGTTACTTAAAACCGGATATTCCCAAATACTTTATTTATAAGGAGGATATTATGGAAAAAAGGGCATTTGGCAAAACTGGGCTTAAAACTACCGTTTTAGGATTTGGGGGATTTCATTTACTGGAGATTCCTGTTACAGAGGCTGAATATTTACTGAACCAATATTTAGATGCCGGCGGTAATTATATTGAGACTGCTGCCAGCTATGGAAACGGTGAATCCGAACGTAAAATTGGACATAGTGTCTCACACCGAAGGGATGAATTTATTCTGGCTACAAAAACCGGGGAAAGAACCATGGAAAAATGCCTGGAGTCCCTGGACATGAGTCTTAAAAATCTTTGTACCGATTACGTTGACCTGCTTATTATGCATGGGGTAGGTACCATGGAAGAATTAGATACCATCCTGGATCCCAAAGGAGCTTTAGAAGGAGCTTTGAAAGCAAAGGAAGAAGGAAAATTAAAGCATATCGGTATATCCATGCATGGTCAGCCGGATGTATTAATCCGTGCATTAAAAGAATATCCCTTTGATGCCGTTATGACTACAATTAATTATTATGACCATTTTAATTATCCGGAAATACAAAATGAACTGCTGCCTTTAGCTTTAGAGAAAGAGACTGCGATTATTCTTATGAAACCAGTTGCAGACGGTCTATTGTGGCGTTCTGCTGCGAATGGATTCCGTTACGCCTTAAGTCAGCCGGTTTCCGTTGTAGTTACCGGTATTAATACCAGGGAAATGCTTGAAACCGACTTAAAATATGTGCAGGATTTTAGGCCTATGACACAGGAAGAAATTGAAATTCTCTATAGGGATGCTCCTGAATTGGGTAATTATGTATGCCGGCAATGCGGTGAATGTGTTCCATGTCCGGAAGGGCTTGCAATACCTGAACTCTTTAAATGCGAAGGTTATTTTGACAGACAGATGGGTGACGGTACCGTTGCCAATGCTTCTGATTATGCTTTAAAAGAAAGGCTGCGTTTCTGGTTCGGCAATAAAGAATTAGCCAAAAAAGCTTATTCTAAATTAGATATAAAAGCTGACAGCTGTACAAAATGCGGTGTCTGTATGACAAAATGTCCATACGGAATCGATATTATCCGAAAATTATCCATTGTGGATTATAAGTTGGAAAGCCGTAATATATATTAATTCTAAGCGGGAAACACAGTAATAATTCCTTTTATGTATTCACTATAGGTTATATACATGCAATCTTTTTAATGGATTAATTTAATATGTGTTTTCGAATAAAGGGGCTGCCGCAGAATAGCAAATTAACTTTTCTAAAAGGATAGAGTGTATCAAGGCTGTTCTGCGACACCCCTTTATCTTATATCACTCCGTATATTTTAGATAAGTTTATATGACTGCATTTTCCTTAAGGTTATTTTTTCATCTTCTTTAACAGCACCGATTAAAATGTCAGCCCCAGGGTTATGTTTCAAACTGTTAATTTCCACTGCCAGGTAACTGTAATTAGCATGACAGTACAAACATCCGTTCCTGCAGGTATTTTTCAATAAATATGGGATAGATACTTATCTCTTAAAATCTTAATGATATAAGTTGAATTTTTTGCCTGAAACTTTAATATCCTAATTGTTTAAATATTAAAAAAAGATAAATGATAGGTTTATATTTTACTAACAAAAGTAAACTCTTATTGATCAATTTCCCGTTTGACCGGCAGGTTTACCGTTAAGATAGTAATACCGTCATCGCTTACGGCATTAATTGTACCACCATGTAAGGTAACAATTTCTTTTGCTATAGCCAGTCCTAAACCGGCACCGCCAGTATTGGTCACACGGGCCTCGTCCAGCCGGAAAAACTTTTCAAAAATTGATGTCAGTTTCTCCTTGGGAATAGTTTTGCCGATATTTTGAAAGGATATAACGATATAATTATCCTGTATTTTAGTAGTAATATTAATTAAGGTATTATCGTAACTATATGATATTGCATTTTTTAAAATATTATTAAAAACTCTTGCCAGTTTCGCAGGATCACCATATAATTCGATACTCTCATCTGCATGGATAACCGTTTTCTTGCCATGGGGAGCAAGCAGGGGATAAAATTCACCGGTCAGTTGAACCAGCATATAATATAGGTCAATATTCTCTTTTTCCAGGATAATATTCTGCAGGTTGTATCTGGTAATTTCAAAAAATTCATTAATAAGTATTTCCAGACGGTAAGCCTTATCCAAAGTAATCTTTACATACTTTGCTTTTTGTTCCGCCGGCATATCGGGTGCCTCATCTAACAGGCTTAAATATCCAATCACAGAAGTAAGGGGTGTTTTAATGTCGTGGGCCAGATAAACCACCAGATCGTTTTTACGCTGTTCCGCCAGTTTAGCTTCCTGCTCTCTTTTCCCCAATATATATTTGCATTGATTCAGCCTTACCTGTAAAAAGCTCATTTCAGGGGATAAAACAATATCCTTGTCCGACTTCTCCATCAAAGCATCCAGTCCCTGGCTGAGTTCATCAAAATAATGAGTCATAACAGAGATAAAAATCCTCAGAATAATAAAGAATCCTACGGCACCGGCTACAATTATAATGACATCTTTATTATTACGAAGGGTAACTCGGTATATAGTAATAGCATCATTATAATCCAAATAATATTTCCTTTGCAGATAACTAACGACTGCATTCCCTAATTTGCCGGTAATAAGGGAAATTAGAATTGAAAATACTGCCGTTGTGCCAATTGCAACATATAAAATGCGCAAAGACATTTTCTGTTCGAATTTAGTATAATCATTTTTTCTTTTCTTGTTACTTATCAATTTTATACCCAACCCCCCATATTGTTTTGATGTATTTCGGATTATCTACGGAATCATTCATTTTTTCCCTGATATGTCTGATGTGAACAGTAATTGTATTATTACTTTTACTGAAATACTCATCCTTCCAAATTTCATGAAACAATTCTTCCGCACTGACTACATTGCCTTTTCTCTGGCATAGTATCCGAAGTATTGAAAATTCGGTAGGTGTCAGGATTAATGGATTTTCATTTAATAAACATTCATGAGTATCCATATTCAGAACCAAACCGGAATGGATTATAATATTCTCTTCCTGCTCTATGGCCTCGTTATATTTCAAGTATCTTCTAAGCTGTGCTTTAACCCTTGCCACAAGCTCTAAAGGCCGGAAAGGTTTTGTTATATAATCATCCGCTCCAATGGTAAGCCCTGTGATTTTATCAATTTCATCATCTTTTGCCGTCAGCATGATAACCGGGTAATTATATTTTTCCCTGATTCTCTGGCAAATGGTAAAACCGTTAATATCAGGCAGCATAACATCTAAAATTGCAAGATCTATCTTGTTATAATCAAGAAATTCCAACGCTTCCCTGGCTGAATAAAATTTATCAACCGTGTAATTTTCACTTTTTAGATACAGCTCTACCAGATCAGCTATTTCCTGTTCATCATCTACGATTAGAATTCTGCCATCCATAAAATACTCCTTTTTGTTACAATAATAATTTCATTTTAACAGATATCTGAATCAGACATCTTAGGAAATTATAGATAAAATATTAAGATTTTCATAAGATTAGTAAATTAAATACTGTATTTTTATTGTTTTTTTATTAAAAAAATGCTATTATGTTATAAGTTGTTCTTATAAAACAGTAATGTATCATAAAGTCAACAGGAAGTATTTAAACAGTTACTTTCGTAGTTATATAGCAAATACAAACTATAGTATCATTAAAGCAACAAGGGTGTCTCATGATACTGTTATTCTTTAGGAATTCAGCATTGGGACAGCCCTTTACTTAATTTAGAAAGGATGTATGCAACATGATAAAAACAGTATTTTCTATCGACCTTCCGGTATTAGAAAATATGCACATATTAAAAAACCGTATCGAACCTTTAACCCTGACCGGGAAGGAAAAACGTGTCTGTATTGTAACCGGTATTCATGGCGATGAGTTGGAGGGTCAATATATATGTTATGAAATAATACGAAGAATTCAAGAGCATATCCATAATCTTCACGGAATCATCGATATTTACCCCAGTTTGAATCCACTTGGAATGGATTCCCTTACCCGTGGAATCCCTGCTTTTGATTTAGACTTAAACCGTTGTTTTCCGGGGAATAAAGATGGTGATATGTCAGAAAACGCGGCAGCAAAGATTGTGGAAGATATCTTAGGCTCCTATCTGTGTATCGATTTACATTCCAGCAATATCTTTCTTCGTGAAATTCCACAGGTCAGAATGATTGAAGAAAATGCTTCCATGCTATTACCCTATGCTAAATTACTGAATTTGGATTTTGTTTGGGTCCACCCTTCCGCAACGGTACAAAATGCTACCCTTGCCCACGCCCTTAATACCAATGGCGTTCCTACCGTAGCTGTGGAAATGGGAACGGGTATGCGTATCACCAAACAATTCGGCGACCAGATTGCCGAAGGAATCTTCTGCCTGCTAAAAGAAATCGGAATGTGGGACGGTGAAGTAATTACCCCAAAAACCCCTATCATATCCTCAGAAGGTCATCAGGAAGTTACCATGGTACATGCGGATGCTTCCGGTATTTTTCTTCCTGCCGTAGAGCATTGGAAGGGGATCAAACAGGGTGATGTTATTGGTGATATTGTAGATACCTTGACCGGTAGTATTGAACAGCATATTATTGCCCCTTGTGACGGTATGGTATTTACCCTGCGTGAATACCCTGTCGTAAACAGCGGTTCTTTAATAGTCCGTATTTTGGGAGGTGACTTTTAATGTTTAAAGATACTATCTATACCATCAAGTCCTCCTTTCGCGGAGAAATGAATATTTTAGGTTATCGCTTCGGAAAAG
Source organism: Anaerocolumna sp. (assembly GCA_049692775.1). GTDB lineage: Bacteria > Bacillota > Clostridia > Lachnospirales > Lachnospiraceae > Anaerocolumna. The sequence goes on from JBAVPE010000123.1 coordinate 45,727, forward strand.
GGGGAAATTCAGCCTGTATCGTAGGCCCCACCAGAGGTAATGAAGTCCAGCAGCTCTATATCTGCTCCCAGTTAATTAAAGCCTTGGCAAGACTTGAAAAGACCGGTTCTATTGTAGGTAACAATGAAATTATGGTCATACCATCCATTAATCATCATTCCATTAATATTGAAAAGCGTTTCTGGGCAATGGATAATACAGATATTAACCGTATGTTTCCGGGCGATGGCGAAGGGGAAACAACGAAAAGAATTGCAGCCGGTATATTTGAAGCCGTAAAAGGCTACAATTACGGAATCCAGTTTGCCAGTTTCCATACCCCCGGGGATTTTATTCCCCATGTCCGTATGATGGAAACAGGATATCAAAATACCAGTCTGGCTAATTTATTCGGTCTGCCTTATGTAATGACCAGAAAACCACAGCCCATAGATACGGGAACCTTGAATTATAACTGGCAGATGAATGGTACTAATGCTTTCTCTGTTTATACCAGTGCAACTGACCGGATTGATGAAAAAACTGCCAAACAGGCCGTATCTTCCGTACTGCGTTTTCTTACCCGTATGGGTATCATTAAGTATAACTGCCATAACGGCTTTATTGCAACTACCCTTGAAGAAGAGATGCTTATGTCCATTCGGGCTGATGTATCCGGTATCTACCGCCGTTTTAAAGAGCCCGGTGAGGAAGTAACTTTCGGTGATCTCCTTGCGGAAGTGGTTGACCCGATAGAAGGTGAAGTGATATCCCAAATCATTGCACCAAGTGATGGCATAATCTTTTTTGCACATGGTAAGCCGCTGGTTATTGAAAATTGTACGGTTTATAAATTAATCCGAAGGCTTCATGAATAAATAAACAGAAAATAAGTTATTTTTGTGAACTATTTTATACATCTTGACTTATAAAGAAAAAGGTTTAAAATAGATATTATGTGTATGCATGGCTTAAACTCATGTGGTAGCACTGAGTAATTAATTAAATGGAGGAAATAAAGTGAAAAAAACAAAACGAATTGTGTCCCTCCTACTGATGTTTCTATTAGCAGTTGGAATGACATTCGCAACAGGATGCAGCAAAAATGAGGATCCGGCAAAATCCGTAGTAGTAACGGTCAATGACAAGGATGTTTATTTAGATGAAGTGATGTATTATGTTATGGCTGTTGAATCAACCGGAGCTGAATACGACGCAGCTTATCTGCAATATACCGGTACAAGCTATTGGGATACAAAAGGTGATGACGGCGTAACCATGAGTGATCAGGCAAAACAATATGTAATGGATACTGCCGAAATGTATACGATTCTTTATGATAAAGCTGTAAAAGCAGGTTATACCCTCACTGATGATGAAAAAACTCAGGCTGGAACCAGTGCAGACCAGATTTTAACCAGTATTAGTGAAGATCAATTAGCAATAACAGGTTTTACAAAGGAATCCCTGACCAATGTACAGGAGAAATTAATTCTTGCCGGCAGGTACTACCAAGATTTAATAGATGGTTTTGATATTGATGATGCCGGTATAAAAGCTACCATAAAACGTGATGATTATAAACAATATAAAACGGAATATTTATTTGTCCCTACTACAAAATATGATGAAAGTTACAATTCCGTAGACTTATCAGAAGATGAAAAAGCAACAGCGAAAGCATCCATTACAGCAGCACTTGATAAAGTAAAAGCAGGTGAAGAATTCTCTAAAATTACGGATGCGGATAATACAATTACAACCAATACTTTAAATTTTATATTGGATGACAATACTGCCGAAAAAGAATACCAGGACGCAGCAGTTAAGTTGGAAAATGATGCTTATACACCAGATATCGTAGAAACTGATACCGGTTATTATATTATAAAAATGGATGATAATAATTCTACCGAAGCTTATGATACTGCCGTTGATACTGCAATCTCTGATGCAGAACAAACTGCATTTAAAACCGAATATGATACAATGAAGAAGGATTATACACTAAAGATCAATGATAAAGTATGGGATCCGATCGTAATAGGTAAAACTACTATTGCAGCAACCGACGCTACCGGTAATGCAGTTACAGATAATTCCACTGCAGATACAACAACGGGTGATGCAACTACAGAGGATACAGCTACAGGCGAATAATAATTATAGAATATCATAATATGATATGATTCAGCCGGCTTGATTTTGGGGCTTTTAGAGGCAGTAAGTTTAAGAAACAAATGAAAATTAACGGCTGTTCTGTATGAACATTGCGATGAAATCCTTCATATTTGAAAAAATACCAGGGAAGCGTTCCGCCTAATGCAGGCGGGGCGCTTCCTCTATTTCCATTTTCTTGCTATTTGACAATTATTTTGACTTCAATTATAATAATATTATGATGTCCGTTGTGAAAGGTACAGCAGAATATGAAAATCTTAGATGTATTACGAATTAAATTACATAAAATAAATGTAAAAAAACAATTAAATTTCATATACTTTACTGCACTTTTAATCCCAATACTTATCATTGGGATTTTCTTGATCGTTAATACCCGAAGACTATTATTAACTCACTATCAGGAACAGGTGGAAGCAGACAATACCCGTGTAAAATCCGTTATGTTTGATGTGACCACAACAGTATATAACATTTCTGATGAAATCTTTGCAGATAAAAATCTGCAGACTCTTTTGGCAACCCGTTATTCCACAAGGCAGGAAGCTGCAAAAAGCTGCAGTAACTTTACTAAACTTACCAATTACGAAAATAAAAATACGTTTATCTCCTCCATTGAACTGTATACAGCCAATCCTACCATTCATGAATACGCTTCTTTTAAACCGGTTACCAATGATATTTTAAATCTTCCCTGGTATCAGCAGGCAAGCAAACAGGCAGATATAATCTGGAAAAGTCTTCAGTCTGTCGATTCACGGAATAATACCTCCCAGGAACTATGTTTAATAAGAAGGATACCTATTATCTCTACAAAGGAGTATGCTATACTGGTTATCAGAATAAGCAATATATACTTAAAGAATAGAATTCAAAACAATTCCTTGTTTACTGCTGTTACGGTAAATAAGGATCCTGTATTCTATAGCTCAGAACGGAATCTATCCGGTAATAACCTGACGCTTGCTATTGATTATGACAAGTCTCAATTCCTATATTCCGGGCAGTTAACCTATGAAGGGAAAAAAAGTATCGCAAATATATCAACCTTACATCCTTTTACTTCGAAAGATAACATTTATATTATTTCTTTCGATTTTGATGCCTTGGGTGACACTTCAAACATTATAATGGTCTGCAGTACTATAATTTTAATAGCAACTGTAGTCCCTTTAATTATAATTACTCTATTTACGAATCAATTCAGTACCCGGATTGTTACCTTACGCGGGGAAATGTATAAGGCCAGCAAAGGTAATTATAACATAATTGATACCATTCCGGGCGATGATGAATTATCGGAAGTATTTTCAGACTTAAAGGTTATGATTCAAAGTATTATGCAAATGAATGCCCAGATGTACGAAGCAAAAATACAGGAGCAGGTACTTAAGAACCAGCAGCAAAAAATGGAGTTCAAAATGTTAGCCAGTCAGATTAATCCGCATTTTCTTTATAACACCTTAGAATCCATCCGCATGAAAGCATTAACGGAGGGAAACAAGGATGTGGCAAACGCAATAAAGCTCCTTGGTAAATCCATGCATTATGTTCTTGAGAATACCGGCACCTCCTCAACCACATTGAAAAAGGAATTAGATTATATCTCAACTTACCTTAACATTCAAAAATTCCGTTTTAATGACCGGGTAAACTATACCTTAAATATACCTGAGGATATGGATTCAGATCAATATCAGATTCTTCCGCTGCTGTTACAGCCGGTTGTAGAAAATGCCATATTACATGGATTAGAAGAAATCGAGCACAACGGGCAGATTACTATTGATGTTAAGACAATCGACAATGAATTGCTGCTGATAACCATTTCTGACAATGGTCTTGGTATGACCAATGAAGCATTAACTTCACTTACCAACAGTATACAGGTTCATAAAAAAAACACCGCTTCCAGTATTGGACTTTATAATATTAATCAACGTATTAAATTATTTTATGGCGAAACTTATGGAATGGAAATTAAAAGCAGCCCAAATGAAGGAACCATAGTGTCTCTTACACTTCCTTTACATAACACAATGGAGGAATAATTGATGATGAAAGTGTTTATAGCAGACGATGAAGCAATCATCCGTGAAGGATTAAAATATATAATTAACTGGGATGAACTGGGATTTACTCTTTGCGGTGAAGCAAGTAATGGGGAAGATACACTGACCAGTATTCTTGAATTAAATCCTGATTTAGTCCTGCTAGATATACGTATGCCAAAATTACAGGGTACAGAAATTGTAAAACTGGCAAGGGAGCAAAAATATAAAGGGCACTTTATAATCTTAAGTGGATTTTCTGATTTTAAATATGCCCAGACAGCCATCCGTTATGGTGTGAATTTCTATCTGACCAAACCCATCGAAGAAGACGAATTGTACAATGCGGTAAAAACAGTGAAAGATGCCCTGGAAAACGAAAACTTACATATAAATACTATGAAGCATTACCGTGAAAAAGCAAAATACACCATACTACGTGACATTATCCTTAATTCCGGCGATTTTTCCAATGTTAATCCTGTAGAAATTAATCTTTCGGCTGCCGTATACCAGGTCATTATTTATGAAAATTACAATCAGGATACCTTCAGCCTTGCTTATAGTTTTGCGGATATTTTAAAAGTTACCAATCAGGGTAATAATTCTTTCGAACATATAAAGATACACCAGAAAGATGTAATTATATTAAAAGGAAATTTTGCCTTGGAACGTTTCCGGGATTTTCTACGGCATTATGAGGAAAAACCGCAAAAAGGATCCCCCTTAGATTCTTTGTTTTTAACCTATGGGCATCTTGTTTATAAATTGGATGATATTCACAAATCTTATAAAGATGCCCTTAACTTATTAAACCGGCGTTTCTTCTGTGAACAAAACCAGCATGCCATCGGCTATGAACAATTGCCTGGCTTCAAAGATTTCCTATATGAGATTGGACCAAAGGAAACGAAACAATACAGTAATGAGTTCTGTGGTTATATCCAAAGCTTTAACCGTAAAATGATTGCAGATACCTTATCCGCTATGAATAAAAATCTCTATTATACCAAGACAGGTCTATCCGGTATCAAACTATTTTTAACAGATGTTTATCTGCAGATTAAAGAGAATATGAATCATATATACAGTACCTCCGATATTCCGTTTCCTACTAATTCTTCTGTCATTGATTTTATTGAAAGTAAATACTATTTATACGAAATTAATCTGTTCTTTTCGGAGCAGTTTGAGATGTTAATGAATGCAATTGGCAATTCCACCAGTGAAAGTGTACTGGATGATATTGTCTATTATATCAACCACAATTACCGTGATAACATAAAACTTGAGACAATCGCCCCGCTTTTTGGTTATAACAGTTCATATTTAGGAAAAATATTTAATAAAAAAATGGGCGAAAGCTTTAATTCTTACATTGACCATATGCGTATCAATCATACTATGGAACTTCTGCTGCAAAAAAATTTAAAAGTATATGAGATAGCAGAACTTGTGGGTTATAAAAATGTAGATTACTTTCATAAAAAATTCAAAAAATATGTCGGAGAAAGTCCTGCAGAGTATAGGAAGAAGAATACTATTATTTAATTGTCAAAAGCCCACAGCCCAAATCGGACTTTTGACAATTCTACCTGCTGGAACAGAGTTTTACTTTTATTCAACTTAGTGATAAGTTTATATATGTTTCAGCCAGGTGTCCACTAATGGTATCCAGCTTTGGCATTCCTCCTGAACACCATATCCATTTGGACAGGCAGTTTCCCTGGTAGCAAGCCCCAACCCATGTCCCCCAACCGGGTATAAATGAAATTCAGTGGGAATATTCTTTTCTTTTAATGCCATTACAAAAAGGAGGGAATTTTCAGCCGGTACACAATCATCCGGGAAGGTATGCCAGATAAATGTCCTGGGCGTATCCTCCGTCACCTGTTTTTCCAGTGACATTTTATCTGCCAGTTCCTCATAACGGTCTCCTAACAGATTATGAAAGGATTCCCGGTGCGCAAATGATCCGGATGTAATTACCGGGTAACTTAATATTAATCCATTTGGCCTTAACTGTTCAGCTGTTGTATTTAAGCTGCAAGAAACCCTTCCTTCCAGAATACTCCGTAACTTGCTGCTAAATGTCCTCCGGCAGATGATCCTTGTACGATAATCTTGTCCTTATTAATATGCCATTTCTCTGCTTTATTCCTTAAAAGGGAAATAACCGATGCAAGTTCCAGTAATGCGGTAGGATAAACAGCCGGTGCACAGGAGTACCTAAGTATTACTGCATGATAACCCATAGACATAAACTTTATTGCCAAAGCTTCTGCTTCCCTGTCTGAGGTCATGGCATAACCGCCTCCCGGACATACTACAACTACAGGTCTAACCCCATTGGGATTTATCTCACTTGAATTATCCAACAAATAGGTATATAGTTTTGTATCAGGCTGTGAGCCTTCTACTTGTATGTCAATCACTTCATGTATCATAATGTTTTCCTCCTATCATTAACCCATGTAGTTTCAATCTTTTCAAAAAACTTCCTAACAGATCGAATTAAATGATATAATCCTTTTTGCTAGGAAGTTCTTTATGGGTCTGTCTTACAACAGAAACACTCCATTATCTTTTATTATTCACAGAGTATTCACACTTAAATTAGTTTACTTATTTCGATGCAGCCGCTGCTTCTACCCTGGAGGCATTCTGATCTTTTGCATTCTGCATATCTACTGCTAATACCTGATCATAACCAAGGCCTTTAACTATTTCCTGCATTTCTGCCAGTATGCTGTTAAATTCGCCCACATCAGATGCAAATACCATCTTCCAGGAATATTCAATAATAATTGCTTTACATTGTCCTCTTAAGGTAGTAGTTTCAGAATCTTCTTCCGGGGTGATATAAGAAGAACCTGGTGCAACCATAAGCTGGTCTTTATTCTGCAAAAACTCTAATGTAGTTTTTGCACCCATTTGGTTCTGCCAATCAGTATCAAGTGCAGTCGTATTCTTTTCCAATACAGAATCCCATAAGGTGTAGTTATATGGATATCCTGTCTCTGGATTTATATCACTTGGTATAACAGCCGGGAAGTTCAGGGCTGATACTCCGTCTTTCCATGATCCACCGCCCCATTCATCCGGAACTGTAGTAGCTCCGCCTTCATAGAATGCTTTCCATCCAAACTCAGTTAATGCAGGTTTACCATCTACTAATTCCCACGTTAAGCCTTCCGGACCGCTGGATGATGATGTTTGTGCGGCAGACATCATCATTCCTTCCGGTGAATATAACCAGTCAATAAAATCTGCTAATCTTTCTGGATCTTCTGCTTTACTTCCGATTGCGATACATTGTCTGTCACCATTTGGTCTGCATCCATAAGATAAATCTTTCATATCATCAATGGATGAAATCATAAATCCTTTTCCGGCTGCTTTGTTATCAGGTGTATTATAAGCTGCCTGACCTAACCATGGCCATGGTGAATATAAAATCTGGCCATCCTGATATTTTGCATATAAAGTATCATAGTTCTGAGTAGTAGATTCCGGATCTACAATACCCATCTGATTTGCATCAAAATATAGCTTTAATACTCTGGTATACATCGAATCACTGTCGATAATACTCTGATAATCAGAACCATCCGCCCTTGATAAAACGAAACCTAACTCGTCGTAACCATAGAAACAGGTTGGCTGTTTTGCCAAACACATCATATTGCCATCCCAGTCTTTGAATAACGAGATACCATATGTTTTTTTACCTGTATCACTCTCCGGAACTGCATCCTGCATTGCTTTTAATACCAAAAGCAGGTCTTCCATCGTTTTCATCTGCGGATAACCAACTGCTTTATAAGCATCCCAACGAAGATATGGCCCAAATGTCGGATCAAGACCCTCTGATGGATTCGTTGCAGGTTGTTCAGAAACACTGCTTGGCACTCCATATATTCCGTCTTCTTTCACTAATTCATTTATGGAATCAATGCCGCCCTGATATTTCTTAAGGTTCTCTTTATCTGCAATCATATCCGTTAAATCAAGTAGCAATCCTGCTGTTACCATGTTCTGTAACTTTCCGTCATCAGCGCCATAAATAATTAAATCTCCAAGATCACCGGAAGCAGAACGTGTCTGAAACAATGTTTCCCCACCACCTGCTACATTAGGTGCAATCATGTTAAGTTCCATGTTGAATTTGTCTTTTACTATCTTAGCAAACCATCCGGATTGAATTCCCTGATAATTAGCCAGTCCATCAAATACATCAACCGTAATAAACTTAGGATACTTCTCTGCTCCTGTTGCCGTACTGTCTTTTTCTGCTGAGCTGTCAGCTTTTGTTACACCCTCATCTTTTGTTGCAGTGGCTGGTGTATTGTCCTTTTTACCACACCCCGCAAGCATAGATGCTACTAATATAACACATAATAGCATGCTAAGTAATTTCTTTCTCATACCTTTGTCCTCCTATATATTTTTATTCATAGCAAAATAAAACATTTATTTTGTTTTGCACATAAATTCACCCCTTTACAGAACCGATCATAATACCTTTTACAAAGTATCTCTGGAACATTGGGTAGATGAATAAAATTGGTAATACTACCAGAACAGTAACCGTCATACGAACAGAAGTAGGCGTTTGCTGAGTTGCTAATGCCATAACATTGCTGCCGGTACCAACACTATTCTTAATTAAAGCGGCAAGCGAACTTGCCTGGTTAATATAACAATATAATAAATATTGCAGGGAATATAGTTTTTGATCCGTAATATAGATTAAAGTATCCTGAAAAGAGTTCCATTGGGCGACTGCCGCAAAAATTGCAATCGTTGCTAAAATCGGTTTACAGGTTGGCAGGATTATCTTTCTAAAAACTGTTATTACACCTGCCCCGTCAATCTGAGCTGCCTCCTGAAGAGATATCGGTATTGACTCTACATATGTTTTCACTAAAATTATATTAAATGGCTGTACTATTGCCGGAATTATGTATACCCAAAAGTTATTGGTAAAATGCAAATTTTTCATTGTTAAATACATTGGAATTAACCCTGCATTAAAATACATGGTAATAACAATACAACGATACCATATTTTTCTTCCCCACATCTTTTGCTGTGTAAACATAAACCCCAAAAATGCAGATGCTAACACCGTACAAATAGTCCCGATCACTGTTCTTGCCACGGAAATCCACAATGCAGTACCAAGTCCCCTTATTTTAACTACATTAATATAATTATCAAAATGAATTTTTTCAGGCAGAAAATTAATCATACCATTGGCACTTAAATCATTGGCACTCAATGTATTTATAATCAAGTAATAAAATGGATAGATACATATTAATGTAAATATCATAAAAAATGTATAATTTAAAATATTAAAAATTATATCTGAACCTGTTCGTTTTTTCTTCTTTTTCACCGTCTGTTTCATAACGCTTCCCTTTCTAAATAATAGATTCCCCACGTGTTTTTTTAGACACAAAGTTAACTATAAACAATAAAGTAACACTGACTATACTCTTGAGCATACCAATCGCAGTTGCTAAAGAAGGGCTTCCGCCTGTCATACCAACGTTATATACATATAAATCGAGTACCTGTATATGTTCTTTATTAAAGGAATTCTGAAATACATAATACTGGTCTAAGCCATTATTAAGAAAATTTGCTACAGAAAGCATTAATAATACAAAAAATGTAGGTAATAAAGCCGGCAATGTAATATGTCTCATTAATTTAAAACGATTGGCCCCATCTACCCTGGCAGCTTCGTATAATTCCTGGTCTACACCTGCAATTGCAGCAAGATACATTATAGACCCCCATCCAAGACCTTTCCAGATATTCCATAAAAGCATGGTCAGCCAGGTATGGGAATCACCATCCAGGAATTTTAATGGTGTTGTAATAATTCCCGAATTAACTAAAAGCGAATTAACCATACCGGAATTTGAGAATAAACTAAATGCTACGGAGTATACCATGACCCAGCTAATAAAATTCGGTACGGTTGTAAATGTCTGAACAAAATTTTTAAACCATTTACATCTTATTTCACTTAAAAAAATAGCAAAAATGACTGGTAAAAATGATGTTGCAAGGGTTAACCCGCTCATAGCGAATGTGTTCGCCATTACCTTCATAAGCTGGCTTATCTGCATTGGATTGCCAAATAACATTTTAAACCATTGTAATCCTACATATTCGCACTGCGATAATCTCAGTGGCGGTTTATAATCAAAAAAGGCATATGCCCAACCATGTAACGGGAAATAAGAAAACGCAAAAGCTAATACTAAAAATGGTACTATGTATAAAAACATTTTCTTTCCTTCTGAAATTCCTTTTTTCTTCGCTTTCTGAATATTTTTAGTCTGTGCTGATACTGATTTCTGCATTTTTGACCTCCTAGACTCGGTACTACTTTCATATAAGCCATAAGTATAATGACTAAATTAATATTATCAGTTTTCCCTGTACCTTTATACTATAAAAATTTAATATAAACTATAGTATAAATTTGACTTTTTAATTGGAATAGAGTACTCTCGGAAACTAATTATGTTTTTGACGATATTTTAGATGCTGAATACAATCACGAAAATGGAGATAAAATTGCCAGCATCTAAAATATCAATCAATACAGGTTGTGTGAGTATCTGAGAGTAGTACTCAAATACAAATAGAAGGTACAAAAAAGCCTTTCTGCATAAAAGATACTATCTTGCAGAAAGGCTTTTTGAGAACCCCATCAAAATATAGTTTTTGTATAATAATTCCATTTTACTTAAAATGTCTAATCCTCTGCTTTCCAAAAAGTTATGATCTGGCTTAAGCTGATGTTACTGACGAAATTCCTCTTGATTTTTAAGAAAGTCTCTAAATCATATAGTACTAAATATAGAACAGCCCTATTTTCAAATTCTTCTCTTGTAAGAGGGTTGGGTTCTTCCCGGAAACCTGACTTTATCCGGTCTAATTCCTCCAGTAATTTCTCCGCATTATTATATTCATGAAACTGCTTCCCAATATTATTTAGAAATAAGGCTATGGGAACTGCCTGTTTGGGAATTGAAGTCAATAAACCTAATTGCTCATTAATATGGATTAAAATACTGAATTGATTTTTTCTCATCATAAAATATTGGATATAGTAGCGGGTATCACTTAATAATGTATTGTTCATATTGTCATAAGCCCGCGATAAAGCACCTTTTAAATGGTTATCCAAATCCGTCAGTTCCTTGTCCGGTTTACAGATACTCTTACAATCGTAGTTTTTATCCGTTTTTATCTGTTCTCTTTTACTTAATATACCTTCAGAGATTTTTCCTAAGATTATTTTCATATCTTCTTCTATTAATCGCATATCAGCCTTTACTGCCTCTGTATTACCCGGCATATACAGATTTAAAAGAATACCCACAAAGGTACCGGTTATCATAATCATGATTTCATTCCGGATTAAAACAGATCCCATATTCTTCTCAATAAGAAAATGAGTCACTAATACAGAGCACATCGCAATTCCTTCCGGTAAGCGGAATAAATAACTTTCTGTAATAAACACCAATAAAAAAACACCAAAAGTAATGGTATGATAACCAAAGGAACTAAACAGGAAATAGGCCGTTACTATGGCCATTAAAAATGCCAGAAGTCTTTTTCCCGCAATAATCAGAGTCTCTTTTTTTGTATCCTGAATACTTAATAACGTTATAATTCCGGCAGATGCACTATACTGGAGACCAAGAAGCCCGGCAAACAGGATTGCCGCACTGCTTCCAATGGCTATCTTTAATATCTTGATAAAATTAATCTTATCCTTTTTATTTAATGCTTTCAATCGAATGCTTATCTCCTTTGTCAAAGCTGGGGCTCCCGGAAACTAAATGAGGTTTTTGATGATATTTTAGATGCTGAAAATAGGTTGATTTAATGAGCAGGTCATAACTGTCATAGATTCCTTATTTATTTCAGAAGGTATAATAGTTGTACCTTTCTCTTCTGCCTGTAAAACAGCACCAGTAACGGAAGCTATATTTTTCAGGTTATGGAGGTATATTTTGAAAGGTTTTCCTTCACCGGAATTCTGAACCCGAATCGTAATTTTATTTTCTTCCTTTAATATGGAGACACTTAGTTCCAGCTCCGTATCCATGCTATAAACTTCAGTTTTTGCTTCAATTCCTTCGATTAACTCGTATACTTTTAAAGTTACATCTTTCGCATAATCATATTCCGGTTTTGTATCTACTGCACCTACTGCTACGATAGAGTTTTCTTTTACTAAGCAGGGAATACTTAAATAGTCATGATGTTCTTTGATCCATCTGCCGCCTGTAACCTTTGCACCCGTTAGGAAGTTAGTCCAGTTACCTTCCGGAACGAAATATTCTGCCATACCTTCCTCATTAAAAACCGGTGCTATTAAAAGGCTGTCGCCAAGTATATACTGCTTATCCAGATACTGACAGGTTGGGTCATCCTGAAATTCCAATACCATGCTTCTCATAGCAGGGATACCTGTTTTATTGGTTTCAATAGCATTTCTGTAAAGATATGGCATTAAGGAAGCTTTTAATTTTGTAAAGAACCTGGCAACTGAAACGGATTCTTCATCATAAGCCCAGGGCACACGATAGGAGGAACTTCCGTGTAGCCTGGAATGGGTGGACATTAAACCAAAAGCTACCCACCTCTTATAAACATCCGGTGTGGAGGTATCTTCAAATCCGCCGATATCATGACTCCAGAATCCAAACCCTGACATAGTTAAAGATAAACCGCCTCTTAAACTTTCTGACATGGATTCAAAGTCTGACCAACAGTCTCCACCCCAGTGTACCGGGAATTTCTGTCCGCCAACCGTTGCACTTCTTGCAAATACAACTCCATTACCTTTTCCACGTTTTCTCTCAACTAATCCAAATACGGTTTTATTGTATAGATAGGTGTAATAATTATGCATTTTAACCGGATCAGCTCCGTTATAATATACAACATCTTTCGTTGGAATTCTCTCACCAAAGTCAGTTTTAAAGCAGTCAACGCCCATATCCATTAATACTTCCAGTTTAGAAGAAAACCATTCACAGGCTGCCGGGTTCGTAAAGTCAACCAGGGCCATTCCAGGCTGCCACATATCCCACTGCCATACATCACCATTGGTCCGCTTCACGAAATATCCATTTTTCATACCTTCTTCAAATAAAATAGATTCCTGGGCAATATAGGAATTTATCCAGACACAGATTTTAAGGCCTTTTTCTTTCAATCGTTTTAACATACCCGCCGGATCCGGAAATACATCCTTATCCCACTGGAAATCAGACCAGTTAAAGCCTTTCATCCAGAAACAATCAAAATGGAATACACTTAATGGGATTTCCCGCTCTGCCATACCATCGACAAAACTTGTAACCGTCGCTTCATCATAGTTTGTGGTAAAGGAAGTGGATAACCATAAACCAAAAGTCCAAGGTGCCGGAAGTGCCGGTTTGCCGGTTAAATCCGTATATCTGGATATAGCATCTTTCATAGTCGGACCGTTAAAAATAAAGTAATCCATACTTTCTCCAGGAACAGAAAAACCAACTTTTTTAACCATTTCTGAACTTACTTCAAAGGATACTTTGTCTGAGCTGTTAACCAATACCCCATAGCCTCTGTTAGAGAGATAAAAAGGTATATTCTTATAAGATAATTCCGTAGAAGTACCACCATCTTCATTCCAGATATCCACAGTTTGTCCATTTTTTATAAATGGGGTAAAACGTTCACCCAGCCCATAAATCAGTTCACCTACGGATAAGCTTAATTGCTCCCTCATATAAGCATCTTTATTGTCAGTTTCATAAGCAAGCCCTTTAAAATCGGTCTTCATATATGCCAGGTCACGCCACTTGCTGTCAGTTAATTTGTATTCATCACGATTAAACTGCATCGCAGCGTTGTGTTTATTAATTGTTAAATTCAAGGAACCACTGGAGAGTTTATATCCCCATTCTGCTTCTTCAACGGTTAAACCTGCATTATTGTCTATAGTCAGCTCAAAATCAGGACCGTGACCGATAACTCCCATATAATGGAATGTCTGGACCCTTAATACTTCGGGTGCAGGTGCGGAGATTTTAATAGTTAAATTAGGTCCGCCTAAGGTATCTCCCCTGTGATTGATTTTATGAGTAGGTGCACAAAATGTTATGCAGTTATTATTCCTCTTTGTTTCATATACTTCAGCAGGGCTGAAGCATTCGGTACCTTCTCTTTGTACCCAACATCCATTGCTAAATTTCATTGCTATCTCCTTTCAGTATTGGAGTACTCTCGGAAACTCTCACAGCCTGTATTTACTGATATTTTAGAGGCTGGCAATTTTACCTCCATTTTCGTGATGTCATAGGTATGTTTTTACGCAGACCGTCTGAGCATAGCGAAGGAAAAGCAAGTAAAAACATACCTATGATAGACAGAAAATGTTCTCAGATTATATTCAGCATCTAAAATATCTTCTATTGCTACTATTAATTTCCGAGAGTACTCTAAAAGAGTGCTCATCTAAAATATCTTCAGAAACCTAAATTAGTTTCCGGGAGTACCCTAATATCCTGCTATTTTATTTACTGATTTTAGTACCTGCAATTTTTTCATAATACATAGCAATTCCGCTATGATCCTCTTGTCCGTGTCCATCCGCATGCAAGGTCTGAAGCATTTCCATTACAAATGAAGTTAAAGGAAGGTGGGCCCCTACTTCATGTCCGGTTTCCAGGGCATTATTTAAGTCTTTAATATGTAAATCAATCTTAAACCCGGGGGTAAAATTACCTTCTGTAATCATTGGTACCTTAGCATTCATAACCGTGGAACCTGCAAGCCCCCCCTTGATTGCATCAAATACTTTAATCGGATCAACACCTGCTTTTGTACTCAGCATAAATGCTTCGGAAACTGCTGCTATATTTAAAGCAACAATTACCTGATTCGCAAGTTTTGTTGTATTACCGGCACCAATATCTCCGCAATATACCGCACTGGCCCCCATAACCATTAATATATCATATACTTCATCAAATACTGCTTTATCTCCGCCAACCATGATCGACAATGATCCATCTATTGCCTTTGGTTCTCCGCCGGATACCGGTGCATCAATCATCTTTACCCCTAAAACGGCACAAGCCTTGTAAATTTCTTGCGATGCTAAGGGCGCTATTGAACTCATATCTACAAGAATAGTTCCTTCTCTGGCGCCTTTTAGGATACCGTTTTCTCCCATCACTACTGCTTTTACATGTGGACTGTTTGGTAACATAGTGATGATCAGTTTACATTCCTCTGCTACAGCCTTTGATGAAAGTACAGCCTTAGCTCCTGCTGCTTCGACTTCGGTAACATTTTCTTTAATAATATCAAATACAGCCACTTCATGGCCGGCTTTTAAAAGGTTTTTAACCATAGGTTTTCCCATAATTCCAAGTCCGATAAATCCTATTTTCATATATTTCTCCATTCCTGCGCATTATCATGGCTCTTTTTCGAGACTATGCGCATCTAAAGTTTGTGTTGAAGATTTTTTTACTGTTATAATGCAGCCATTTTATCAATAGCTTCCACTATATGTTCTTTTGTCAGTCCATAATATTTTAAAACATCATCATAACAATGGCCACTGCCACCAAAGGTATCATTTACGCCTACATATTCTATTGGCTTGCATTCTTTACACAGCACTTCAGATATGGCACTTCCAAGACCGCCGACAATATTATGTTCTTCAACTGTTACAACAGCTTTACAATCCTTTACCAGGTTGATGACTGCCTCTTTATTCATAGGCTTAATTGTGCTGACATTAACTACTTTTACAGAAACCTTTTCCTGCAGTTCTTCCGAAGCCTCCAGTGCTTTTCCTACCATAATACCGGTAGCAAAAACAACGATTTCCCTGCCTTCTTTTAATACGCTTGGCATACCGATAACAAATGGTTTATCTTCTGGGGTAACATTATCATAATCATTACGATTTAATCTGAGATAACAGGGGCCTTCCGTTTCTGCCATAACTTTTAATGCCTGTACTGTCTCATTTGCATCTGCCGGGCTGATTACCGTCATGTTCGGTATTGCCCTCATGATTGCCAGATCTTCGATGGCCTGATGAGTTGCACCGTCACCGAAATCAGACATACCGGAGGAAGAGCCGCATACTTTTACATTTAATTTACCGATTGCAATTGTTTGACGTATCTGGTCATATGCACGGCCTCCTGCAAAAACTGCAAAGGAATTGGTAAAAGGTATTTTACCGGTCTGTGCTAACCCTGCTGCGACTGAAGTCATATTGGCTTCTGCAATACCCATTTCAAAATGCCTGTCGGGATAAGCTGTTTCAAACAGTTTTCCCATGGTTGAACCACCAAGATCCGCATCAAGTACAACGATTCTTTTATTATCTTTTCCTAATTCCACCAGCGTATTACCATACGCCATTCTTTGATTTGTATATGCCATTTCTATTCCCCTCCTGCTTATGACAATTCTTTCAGTGCTTGTGCATAGGTTTCTTCTGTCAGCATACCGTTATGGAATCCGACAACATTTTCAGCAAAGCTTACGCCTTTACCTTTTATGGTATGGGCTACAATTACAGTCGGCTTTCCTTTTACCGTATCCGCCTCATCCAAAGCAGTAAGAATCTCTTCCATATTGTGACCATCAATTTCTATCACATTCCAGCCAAAACTTTCCCACTTGGGGATTAAAGGATAACTGTCAAACCGTTCAACAATTTTCCCATTCGCCTGCAGTCCGTTATTATCCACAATTGCAACCAGATTATCAGCTTTGAATGAACTTGCTGCCATTGCTGCTTCCCATATCTGTCCTTCCGCACTTTCACCGTCACCTACCAGTACATATACTTTTCTGTCGATGTTATCAGTCTTCATGCCTAGTGCCATGCCAAGTCCAATTGACAGCCCCTGTCCCAGGGAGCCGGTTCCTGCCTCGATACCCGGAGTTTTAATAACATCCGGATGCCCCTGGAGATAAAACCCGATTTCTTTTGTTTTTTTAAGGTCATCAACGGGAAAATATCCGGCTTCCGCTAATGCTGCATACTGTAAAATTGCCACATGTCCCTTGCTTAAAAGGAATCGGTCCCTGTCTGGCATTTTAGGATTTTGGGGATCATGTTTCATCTTGTGAAAATACAAAGCTGCTACAAGGTCGGCTGAGGAATTCGAACCCCCGATATGTCCTGCAACTCCTACACCAATGCTGATTACAACATCCTTTCTTAGTTGTTTTGCTTTCTGGTTTAAATCATCAATCAATCCTTTACTATACTTCATTTTCATCCTCCTTTTAACATATTGATTTATTTTGTATGTTGTTTAATGTTACTTGTCTAACAGGTTGATATAAAAAAACATAAAATGAATCTACCTTTATGAAACTCAAACATAATACCCGCGATTTATCTTTAAATGTTTTTTCATGTAATCTCTGGCTTTTACTTCATCATGTTCTTCTATGCTTTCTATCAAAAGCTGATGATATTGTTCCGCAAAGTCTGTACCCATTTTAGATATACCGTCATACATGGCAGCTTCCAGTATATCATCTAAAAGTGAATAAGTTTTAATAATCAGTTCATTACCAGTCGTTTCACCAATTTTACAATGAAAGGCCAGATCATCTAATGCAAACTTTTTAATATTTTTTTTATTGGAAAGCATTCTTTTATATATTTTTTTCAGTTCTGCTATTTGTTCCCCCGTTGCACGCAAGGCGGCCATTCCAGCTGACTCAGTCTCAATCATTTCCCTGAATTCAATCACATCCAGAAAAGAGTTTTTATTTAAATACATTGCAGGCATTAGGGCATTAAGAGAATCACCCGCATCCAATACCCTGACATAGGAACCATCTCCTAATTTAGTTTCAATCAACCCCAAAGCGATTAATTTCTGTAAAGACTGTCTCACGGTCATACGGCTTACACCAAAACTTGCTGCAAGTTCATTTTCTGAGGGAATCTTATCTCCGGGTTTCCATTCTCCTTCGATAATCATTTTTTTAAGCTGATTATAAACCTGCTCACTAACGTTTACTTTATTAATTGGTATTAAAACCATGAATACCTCCGTAATAATCATTAACAACAGCTTTCAGTATTACACGACAAGTAATCCATCTATCATTCTTACTGTCATCTTGTAAGCTGTCTAACAAGTATATTATAATCTCATTATCACACTATCCTTATGAATTGTCAATGATTTATTTTGTGTAATCCAAATTATTATCTTTATGATTTACATATTAATATGTTACATACTAGTATAAGTGAATTTAATTAACTTTATGTTATTATGTGGGATATACAAGTAAATCACTGTATTGCAGTTTGTCCCAAACAGAAAGTTTTTTAATTCCGCTTATACTAGTACTACCTTGCATA
>JBAVPE010000124.1:0-12662 GCA_049692775.1 Anaerocolumna sp.
ACACGCTTCGCGATGCACACAAAACGCAAAGACAGCGTTTTGGCGCGGCAATTCTCTGGTTTTCTGTGACTTTCGCTTCGCTGCACTCACAAAAAACACGTCGCGTATATAGGGTGTGAACAGTAACTCCCTTCGTTCTTTTGTCGTGTTGATTTTATATTTACTATTTACTTCAATATAAAATAGGTGTATAATAAAATCATGCAGTTGTTAATAATATAACAAAGTTGTATTTTAAGCAATACATCTACTATATAATATCGTACTGAGCACAAGGGTTTGTCCCAAGTGAAAAGGCGAGAGAATAGTATAATAGACCAAATATTTATAATATTATGGTTTTGTTTCTCTATCCTTGTGCCTTCAACACGGCACAGGGATTTTTTTATCTCATAGGAAAGTTCTACCTATGAGATAAAAACCCTCCGGGGGATGCGCATGACGTGCTATAGGTAGATTGTCACTAAAGTGACAGCGCGTCAGTATTAGAGTCTGGCTTATAGGAGAATACGTCCAATAAAGTAAAAGATTCACCACTCTTAGCTCCTTTAAACGTTATTCTGGAGCAGGTGTTGCTGCTTAAGATAAAAACTTTGCCTGGGGATGAGCCAGTGCCCGATAAAACATTTAAGAAAGTGAGTATAGCAGATGCCAAACAAGAAAACATTGATTGACACCTTAGAAATGCAAAGAACATTATCAAAGGAAGAATTTATAGAACTTTTATCAGGCTTTACAGAAGAAGACGCAGAGTATATTAAACAGAAGGCGGCTAAAACTGCATTGCAATATTTTGATAATAAAGTCTATACCCGTGGATTAATTGAATTTACGAATTATTGTAAAAATGACTGCTACTATTGCGGGATCCGCCGAAGTAATACCAAGGTAAGCCGGTACAGACTGGCGAAAGAAGACATCCTTTTATGTTGTAAACAGGGATATGAATTAGGCTTTCGGACCTTTGTATTACAGGGAGGGGAAGATTTACACTATTCCGATGGGGATATGGCAGACATTATTTCTTCCATAAAGGAAAGTTATCCGGATTGTGCAATAACCTTATCCATCGGAGAAAAAAGTTATGAATCTTATCTGACGTACTACCAGGCAGGGGCTGACAGATATCTGCTGCGCCATGAAACAGCCAATGAAGAACACTATGGCAAGCTCCATCCGGCGAATTTAAGTTTACAGACCAGGAAGCAATGTCTAAGGGACTTAAAAGCCATTGGATATCAGGTTGGTACGGGATTTATGGTGGGTTCGCCCTATCAGACCGTGGAAAACCTGGCGGAGGACTTACTCTTTATTAAAAAATTATCACCGGAAATGATTGGAATCGGGCCATATCTGCCCCATCATGATACACCGTTTGCAGAAGAAAAACCGGGCTCTGTGGAACTTACCTTGTTTTTAATCAGTATACTGCGATTATTGATACCAAATGCTTTAATTCCGGCAACAACAGCCCTAGGTACAATCCATCCCCTCGGCAGGGAGAAGGGCATATTATCCGGTGCCAATGTGGTAATGCCTAATTTATCCCCGGTTTCCGTAAGAAAACAATATGAACTCTATGATAATAAAATCTGTACAGGAGATGAAGCTGCGGAATGTAAAGTATGCCTGCAGAACAGGATGAAAAAAATCGGCTATGAG
Source organism: Anaerocolumna sp. (assembly GCA_049692775.1). Classification (GTDB taxonomy): domain Bacteria; phylum Bacillota; class Clostridia; order Lachnospirales; family Lachnospiraceae; genus Anaerocolumna. Next base: position 1,663 of record JBAVPE010000124.1, read on the forward strand.
ATTATTAGTGACAGGGGCGATTTTAAACCACTAAATATGTAACATACAGAAAAATCAGAAAACGAAAACCCGAAAACTAAGCATAAAAAATGATTAAAATCATGATTAAAAAGAAAGGGAAGTAAAAAAATGTATGATATAAAGTCAAAAATAGCAGAAGAATTTATTGAAGATGAAGAAATTAAAGATACCATAAGCTTTGCGAAGGAGAACAAAAGTAACCGTGCCCTCATTTCGGATATAATTGAGAAAGCAAAAGCCATGAAAGGTATTTCACATCGGGAAGCCGCAGTTTTATTGGAATGTGACTTGGAAGGGGAGAACCAGAAACTTTATCAGCTGGCGAAAGAAATCAAAAATAAATTCTATGGTAACCGTATTGTCATGTTTGCACCTTTATATCTGTCTAATTACTGTGTAAACGGTTGCGTATATTGTCCCTACCACTTTAATAACAAACATATTTCCAGAAAGAAGCTCACTCAGGAAGAAATCAGGCAGGAAGTAATCGCCCTTCAGGATATGGGGCATAAACGTCTTGCCCTTGAGACAGGGGAAGATCCGGTTAATAACCCTATAGAATATGTACTGGAGAGTATAGAGACCATTTATTCCATTAAACATAAAAACGGTGCCATCCGCCGTGTTAATGTCAATATTGCAGCAACAACCATAGAGAATTACCGGAAGTTAAAGGATGCCGGTATCGGTACTTATATCTTATTCCAGGAGACCTATCACAAAGAAAATTATGAAAAACTCCATCCAACAGGACCTAAGCATAACTATGCTTACCATACAGAAGCGATGGACCGCGCCATGGAGGCTGGAATTGATGATGTCGGTATTGGCGTATTGTTTGGACTTAACATGTACCGCTATGACTTTGTCGGATTACTAATGCATGCAGAGCATCTGGAAGCAGCCATGGGTGTTGGGCCACATACCGTGAGTGTTCCGAGAATCCGTCCGGCAGACGATATTGATACAAAAGACTTTAAAAATTCCATTTCGGATGATGTATTTGCTAAAATAGTTGCTGTTCTTCGAATTGCAGTACCTTACACCGGAATGATTGTATCCACCCGTGAATCCCAGAAAACAAGGGAGAGGGTATTAGAACTTGGTGTAACCCAGTTAAGCGGAGGTTCCAAAACCAGTGTCGGCGGATACGCGGAAGAAGAAACCGAGGAGGATAATTCCAAACAATTTGATGTGGAAGATAAACGTACTTTGGATCAGGTGGTTAACTGGTTATTAACACTTGGATTTATCCCAAGCTTTTGTACTGCCTGTTACCGTGAGGGCAGAACCGGTGACCGGTTTATGACTTTAGTAAAATCCGGTCAGATAGTAAACTGCTGCCAGCCGAATGCTTTAATGACATTAAAAGAATATCTGGAGGATTATGCACAACCGGATACGAAATTAAAAGGGGAAGCAGTTATAGAAAAAGAAGTGGAATATATTACGAACGGGAAAGTCCTTAATATTGCAAAAGGTTATCTTACCCAGGTACATGAAGGAAAACGTGATTTCAGATTTTAAATCATATAATGTATTGGGTTAAATACGGCTTTTAAAATTATGTGCTGTCTCTGACTATGGCGGTTGTTACACATATCCGTGGTTCATAAAAACGGCTTACATTGGATTAGTCTGATGTAAGCTGTTTTTATGATACATATTTAAATCTTTATCTACAGTAATAGCATTATGACCGATTAATGTATTTATCTTAATATTATTTATCATTAAAAGAAAAAAAGCTTGCCAATTAACCTTGGGTGTGATAATCTTAATTTACAATAATGATAATGAAAATCAATTGCAATTAACTGGAGGCGTAATGTGAAAATAGAGAGACATTATTTTTCACCATACTGATATGTATGCGTGCCGGAGCACGCAGATGGGAGTTAAGATGAGTATCGTTATAGTCGGAGGACATGATAGAATGGTCTGTACATATAAGGAAATATGCAAACAGCATAAGTGTAAGGCAAAGATTTTTACACATATGCCCGCCAACTTTAAAACCATGGTAGGAAAGCCGGACTTATTAATCCTGTTTACTAATACCGTATCCCACAAAATGGTAGTCTCTGCCTTACAGGCGGTAGAAAAGGACAGTACGATTATTGAAAGATGTCACAGCAGCAGTGCCTGTGCCCTAAAAGACATATTATATGAGCATTGTAAAGCCGTTTGATTTTTTATCAATAATATTACAAACTGGCACGGATACAGAAAGAAAAATTTAAAATAAATCTATGTGCCGTTTAAAGCAAATCGTGTGATTTCTGTATATCCGCAAATATAAAGGAGGTATTCTATGAATAAGATATTTATTGTATATTGGAGTGGTACAGGTAATACGGAGAAGATGGCCAAATTGATTGGAGAAGGTGTCCTTTTAGAAGGTAAAGATGCCCAGGTCGTAGAGGTATCTGAATTAAAGGCAGAGGCACTTAAAGAGTTACCGGTATTTGCACTGGGCTGCCCTTCCATGGGAGCAGAAGAATTAGAGGAAGAATATATGGAGCCTTTCGTTGCGGAACTTGTAAAATTCGCAGAGGGTAAAAAAATAGGTCTGTTTGGCTCCTACGGATGGGGCAATTGTGAATGGATGAGGGATTGGGAAGAGCGCTTGACCAAAGCCGGTGCAGAAATTGTAGATGGGGAAGGAATCACTGTATTAGGTGAACCGGATAAGCAAACCCTGGAAAAATGTACTCAGTTAGGGAAAAAACTCGCTGCTGAATCATAACAAATGATCCACATTTAATTCTAATATCAGAAAGATTTGATAATACCCCTTGTCAGGAAGTTTCGTTGATGTTACTATCCCACACCCCATCCTAATATGCCCAAAGCATTACTTAATAGAATTTAAAACCCTGGTTCGTTTTGACTCCCGGATAGAGATTGAATATTATCGTCATGGCGGAATATTACCGATGTATTAAGAAAAAAATTGCAGAATTAAAATTATTTTTTGTACTTTGGCAATTATTGTGATATGATTTTATATAATATTATGAAATATCATGAACAGCATTTAAAATATCAATAAAAACATGCTATGGGAGTTTTTGACACTACCCAAATAAAGAATGAGGTATGAAAATGATAAAAGGGTTTAAAATGAAATTATTTGAAGGAATGGAACAAGAGTATGCACGGCGTCATAATGAATTATGGCCTGAGATGGTAGATATGATTCATGCATATGGGGGAAGGAACTATTCCATCTTTTTCGACAAAGAGACCAATATCCTGTTTGGATATATTGAAATTGAGGATGAAGCGTTGTGGGCGCAAGCGGCAGATACAGCTATAAACAGAAAATGGTGGGATTATATGGCAGATATCATGGAAACCAATCCGGATAACAGTCCGGTAACCGTAGATTTACCGTTAGTATTTCATCTGGAGTAACAGGGAGCATGAGTTATCTCAAAAAGATCCTTACTATTTGCTTTTTAATATGGTAAGGATCTTTTCTTGTCTCATGGGAAAGTTCTCCCTATGAGATAAAAACCTCGGGGGATGCGTATGGCGTGCTATAGGTAGATTGTCACTAAATCTTTGGGGTAATCAGGAAATGAAATTTCTAAAATGTGATTTATATCATAGTTTAAATAAATCCAAATTGGTATACTATAAGCAGATAAAGCAAAAAACTGGAGGTAATTAGAATGGCAAAGAAATTAACGGATAAAGTAACCTGGGTTGGTAAAGTGGATTGGGAATTAAAAAAAATCCATGGACAGGAATATTCCACACGTAAGGGTTCTTCCTATAATTCCTATCTGATACGTGATAAAAAAACGGTATTAATCGACACAGTATGGCAGCCCTATGATAAAGAATTTGTAACCCGTTTAAAACAGGAAATTGATTTAAAAGAAATTGATTATATCATAGCAAATCATCGTTCTCTTTGGGTTCCGGATGCAGCGGAATTATCAAAGTGTACCGAATACGGCAGGCAATTTGTAAGCCATTTATAGAAGAACTATTGCAATTACCAAAATAAACTGATTTATTGTACCCATTGTTCCAATGAATTATGTATCCATAAAGTCCCTATATTCTCAGATTTTGATCATGAGGAGCTAGTTAACATTTCTGATGGATAGAGCATGTGGAATATAAAAAAGGTGAAGCAATTTTTACAATAGGCGATAAATTGGATTCAATCATAATTATTAATGAAGGCAGCACAAAGGCTTATAAATATACTGCAGAGGGCCGCGAGCAGATTTTATATGTATTTTCAGAAGGGGGCTTTTTTGGTGAACAATATTTATTGAATAATCAGACCGCGGCCTTCACGGTAGAAGCCCTGTCACCAGTTAAAGTCTGTATGCTTACAAAATCCCAGTTTAAACAATTAATATCATATTATCCCGAAATTGCCATAAAAATAATTGAGGAACTGGGCAGCCGTATGTCAAGACTGGAAAATACCATGCAAAGTATGGGAGTCCGAAGTGTGGACGCACGGATTGGTTCCCTGTTGTCAGACTTCTCTATGAAATACGGAAAAACTGTCCCGGAAGGAATTTTAGTCCGATTACCTTTAAGTCGTGAAGGCATGGCAAATTATCTTGGAGTGGCAAGGGAAACCGTAAGCCGTAAACTTGGACAGCTGGAAAGTGAAGGCATTATCCGTTCGGTCAGTAACAAATCCCTGTTTATACTTAATCTAAGTATTTTACAAGAGACTGCTGATTTATAGTTATCTTAATTTTTCAATATAATGGTTAGCCCGATAAATTTGACCTGAATCACAGAATAATTCTTTCCATAAAGTTATACTGGTTATAACAAAAACAATCAATCACGGAGGAATTAATATGAATTATTTGGATAAAAATATAAGTATCGGCGAAGTTGTAACTGCTATACCAAAAGCTGCTAAATATTTAACGAAAATTAAACGGGCATTAATAGAAAGGCAGGAGGAAAATATATGAGTGAAAGTATTAATAACAGGGAGTACCGTCAAAATGTAATTAAGCAGGTGATTGCCAAACTTCACGAAGGGAAAACCGTAGATGAGGTAAAGCAGGAATTTGAGGAGGCTTTTAGCGGAGTTTCCGCTTCTGAAATATCCGAGGCAGAAGGGGCATTAATAGCAGAAGGATTACCGGTTTCAGAGATTCAGCGATTATGTGATGTTCATGCCGCTGTATTTAAAGGTTCTATCGAAGAAATCCACCAGCCTACGGACCAGACCCAAATACCGGGGCATCCAGCCAATACATTAATAAGGGAAAACCGTGCAATCGAAAGAATAATAGAAAAACAGATAAAACCTTATCTGGATGGATTGGCTCAGGAAGAGAAACTTACAGCAATGAAGGATGGTTTGGACAAATTATCTCAGATAGAACGGCATTATCTAAAAAAAGAGAACCTCTTATTCCCCTATATGGAGCAATACGGAATCACAGCTCCGCCTAAGGTTATGTGGGGAGTTGATGATGAGATCCGTGGTATGCTAAAAGAGGTAAAAATGGATTTATCAGAAACGCTTAAAAGCCAGGAAGTAAAACAAAAGATAGAAGCCCTCACAGAAAAGATAACAGAAATGATCTTTAAAGAAGAAAATATCCTTCTGCCCATGCTTTTAGAAACCCTGACTCAGGATGAATGGAAAAAGATTGCAGAAGAAAGCAGTGAAATCGGATTTCTGGTTGAGAAGGTTCCTTTATGGAATCCGGTTCGTGAATATCAATCGGAAGTAAAAGAAGAGAAGAAAGAAACGGGAGTGATAACCCTGCCAACGGGAGTCTTAAGAACCGTGGAATTAATCCATTTACTGGATACCCTTCCCTTTGATATTACCTTTGTTGATAAAGAAGATGTGGTGAAATACTTCTCCCAAAGCTCCGAACGAATCTTTCCACGAACAAAAGCAGTAATAGGACGGAATGTGTCTAATTGCCATCCCCCGGCAAGTGTCCATATAGTGGAACAGATTGTAGCAGACTTTAAAAGTGGTAAAAAGGAACACGAAGACTTCTGGATCAAGATGGGTGATAAATATATTTTAATTCGTTATTATGCTGTCCGAAGTGAGGCAGGGGAGTACTTAGGAGTGCTGGAGGTTACACAGGATATTAAACCAATTCAGGATATAACGGGAGAAAAGAGACTTGTTACACAGGAATAAAGAATAAAGATCTAAAATAAGAACCTGGGATCTGTTCTGTTTAAAACAGGCTCCTTATCAGAGTACCCATATCAGTGAAAGGATTAAATTTCATATGAATATAAAAAATATTCTTTTTGTAGTTGCCGGATTAATATCAGTAACTCTCGGAACAATAGGAATCTTTTTGCCTATCCTGCCGACGACACCTTTCCTTCTGCTTGCAGCCGGCTGTTTTTCAGCAGGAAGCCCCAAACTGGAATCCATCTTAATAAAAAACAGATATTTAGGTAGTTATATTGAGAATTACCGCTATAAAACAGGAGTTCCACGAAAAACGAAAATACAGGCGATTTTATTTTTATGGTGTGGTCTTTTGGTCTCCATGCTAATAATTAATACAATATTAGTAAATTGCATCTTAATTATCATAGGCATTCTGGTAACAATACACCTCAGTATAATAAAAACAAAAGTGTAACAGCCATTTTTAAAATACAATACATCACTGATTGGTAAATCAGCTTTTTCGTAACAGTTTTTTGTGTTAAAATAAATAAATTAACTTGTCAGCTAAAAAAGTAAAAGATTTTTTTCAGAATATGTGGTAAAATATATTACATTACCAATAACATAAAAAATTAATAAAGGATCAATTACTTTTAGGAGGATATAGTAATGAAAGGAATTATTCTGGCCGGAGGTTCCGGAACGAGATTATATCCGGTTACAAAGGCAGTATCAAAGCAAATACTTCCGATTTATGATAAACCAATGATTTATTATCCGCTTTCTATACTGATGCTCTCTGGTATCAGGGAAGTGCTGATTATCTCTACACCAAGGGATTTGCCTGTATTTGAAGAATTACTGGGAGATGGAAGCAGTCTTGGAATGTCCTTCTCCTATAAAGTTCAGTATGAACCAAGGGGCTTGGCAGAAGCCTTTATCATTGGAGAAAAATTTATCGGCAGTGACAGGGTTGCTTTAATCCTGGGGGATAATATTTTCTATGGAAGAAGTTTCACAGCTACGCTGCAAAAGGCTACGGAGAGGGAACATGGGGCAACTATTTTCGGATATTATGTACGGGAACCGGGGGCCTATGGTGTAGTTGAGTTTGACGAAGCAGGCAAGGCTATATCCATTGAAGAAAAACCGGAAAAGCCGAAATCAAATTATGCAGTACCGGGGCTTTATTTTTATGATAACCAGGTAATTGATATTGCAAAAAACATTAAACCGTCAGCGAGGGGCGAACTTGAGATTACGGCGATAAATAACGTTTATTTAGAATCCGGTGATTTGAAAGTTGAAACCTTAGGACGCGGTATGGCCTGGTTAGATACAGGAAACCATGATTCCCTGCTGGATGCTTCCAATTATGTGGCGTCCATACAAAATAGACAGGGACTTTATATATCCTGTATTGAAGAAATAGCCTATAAAAGTGGATACATTAGTAAAGAACAACTGTTAAAGCTTGCAGAACCTATGCTGAAAACTGAATATGGCAGGTATATGGCTGACGTAGCAAATGGCTTGTAAGCAAATAAACCGGAACATCATAAGACATAACCGGAACATCAGGGTAATCGTTGTGGCAGACTATAACCTATCAGGGAAGTTACCTCCTTTTAAGCGGAGGTTGCTGCATAATATTTATAAATAAGTGGCGGTAGCGGATTACGGATAACCGCTTTGACAATACAACAGGAGAAATTATGGGACAATTTAATTTTATTAAATGCGAAATCGAAGGGTTATGTGTGATTGAACCGAAATGCCTGGGAGACAGCCGCGGTTATTTTATGGAAACTTATAATTATGAGGATTTTAAAGCTGCAGGGCTTGAACAGGTATTTGTACAGGATAATCAATCCAAATCAAAAAAAGGGGTTTTAAGGGGTCTTCATTTTCAAAAAAATTATCCCCAGGGGAAGCTGGTCCGAGTGTTAAAAGGGCAGGTATTTGATGTCGCCGTCGATTTACGTACGGGTTCAAAAACCTACGGTAAATGGCATGGTGTAATCCTGTCGGAAGAGAATTTAAAGGAATTTTATATTCCGGCAGGATTTGCCCATGGATTTTTAGTAATATCGGAAGAAGCTGAATTTGCTTACAAATGCACGGATTTTTATCATCCTGAAGATGAAGGCGGAATTATGTGGAATGACCCTGAACTGAATATAAAATGGCCGATTGGGGAAGACATGGAATTAATTTTATCAGAGAAAGATACAAAACAACTGAGATTTTGTGAATTAAACAACTAAAGGCTGCATAAAATTAGATTATTTAATTTAGGGATGGGGGGAACATCGAGAAGGACCCTGGTGGTGCAGAAAAGAGGTTAAGATGGAACGAAGAATTGTAATTACAGGTGCTTGTGGCCAGTTGGGGCGGGCATTAAATCAAGTATTGAAGGACAGAACGGATTTAACACTGATCAATACTGATACAGGTGAACCTACTGCATATTGTCCGATTATATTAGACATTACCAATTCAGTAGCAGTCATGAATTTAGTCCAGGAAATTAAACCGGAGATTATTATTAATTGTGCAGCCCATACAGCCGTTGATTTATGTGAAAGTGATCAGGAAAGGGCATACCGGATTAACGCCATAGGTCCGAAGAATCTGGCCATAGCGGCGGATGCCCTGGAGGCTAAGCTGATTCATGTTTCAACAGATTATGTTTTTGACGGAGAAGGTAATACACCGTATACGGAAGACGCTGTACCGAATCCCCAAAGTGTTTATGGCACGACAAAACTTGCCGGTGAAGAATTCGTTCTGACTTTATGCGAAAAATATAACATTATACGTACAGCCTGGCTCTATGGGGATGGTAGGAATTTTGTAAAGACTATGCTGGTTTTAGCAGAAAAGAACAATGAAATCAAGGTAGTCAGTGATCAATACGGATCTCCAACCAGTGCGTGTGAACTTGCCAGGGCTATTGCTTTTTTAATTGATTCGGATGGTAATGGGATTTATCATGGAACTTGTGAGGGTATAACTACCTGGTATGAATTTGCTGTTGAAATTTTTCATCTGGCGGGAAAAGAGGTCACTGTAATACCGATTACCACAGAAGAATATAAAACCCCTGCCAAACGTCCGAAGTACTCCATTTTAGAAGATGAAAAACTAAAAGAAGCCGGATATACAATGAAATTTTGGAAAGAAGCCCTGCAGGAATATATGGAGCAATTTAAATAGGGAGGTAAAAAACTTGAAGACATACCTAGTAACAGGAGGAGCCGGATTTATCGGTTCCAATTATATTCAGTATATGTTTAAGAAATATAAAGAGTCTATTCGGATTATTAATGTAGATAGTTTAACCTACGCCGGAAATCTTGAAAATCTGGTTTCTGTAAAAGACATGGAAAATTACATTTTTATAAAGAAAGACATCTGTAATAAAGAAGCAATCCATCAGATATTTAAGGATTATGAGATCGACAGGGTGGTGCATTTTGCGGCGGAAAGCCATGTAGACCGCAGTATACGTAACCCGCAGATTTTTGTGAACACCAATGTAATGGGAACATTAAATCTTTTGGATGCAGCCAAATGCGCATGGGAAACAGAAAATGGTTTCAAAGAGGATAAAAAGTATCTTCAGGTTTCTACCGATGAAGTGTATGGCTCCCTTGAAGAGGAATCCGGCTATTTTTATGAAACAACCCCGATTGATCCCCACAGTCCTTATTCTGCAAGCAAAGCATCCGCCGATATGTTGGTAAAAGCGTACATAGATACATTTCATTTTCCGGCTAATATTACCAGATGCAGTAACAATTACGGATCTTATCAGTTCCCCGAAAAATTAATCCCGCTTATGATTAACAATGCCCTCACTGGTAAGAAGCTTCCTGTTTATGGGGACGGCCTGAATGTCCGGGACTGGCTCTATGTTGCAGACCATGCGAAAGCTATTGATATGGTAATGGAGCAGGGCAGGCCTTACCAGGTGTATAATGTAGGCGGACATAATGAGAAACAGAATATCGAAATTATAAATCTTATTATAGAGACCATAGCAGACCTTCTCCCGGCAGATGACCCAAGAAAAGCTCATCTGAATAAGGATTTAATCCAATATGTGGAAGACAGAAAAGGTCACGACAGAAGATATGCCATTGCTCCGGATAAAATAAAAAAAGAAATCGGCTGGGAACCGGAAACTATGTTTGCAGAGGGTATCCGCATAACCATTGAGTGGTACCTGAACAATCAGGAGTGGATGGATCATGTAACCAGCGGGGATTATCAGAAGTATTACCAGGAGATGTACCGTTAGCATTCGCACGGATATTTCCTGTTGTGATATTGAACCAATACTATACGAGAAAGATTGATATCAGGAATGACGCCTCATTTGGAAAAACCTGCAAGAGGAAGCCGGTCTATGGAGTAGCAGAGGGGCATCTCCGAAAGAGAACATAACAAAGCGGTTATTCAGGTCGCAGAGGTAAAAGTTATCAGTGGGGATTAGAATGTAACAAGACTTTGCGTGCGGCTGGCATCGCACTAGTACATCGGTGATTAAGTTCTGCATAGTTAAGCGCAGGATATTTTTTCAGGAGTGCTGTTTCAAAAACGCAGGCGTAATGGTGTTACGCCGGGGCTTTTGAAAATCACCTATGAAAACTAATCCTGCGTTTTCTGACCAGTTATTTAGATTACGTTATACTAGTACTACCTTGCATAAATAACACTTAATTCAGCACCTGCTATTTACACCAGTGCTGTGTTGTCATCAATCGTCGTAGGAACCGCTACGCCTCATTCCTCCGCCTTGCCCTGGCTCAAATATCAG
>JBAVPE010000125.1:0-19396 GCA_049692775.1 Anaerocolumna sp.
GAATTGGAGTTCGCCAAAAGGCAGCGGAATCTGGATGTCCCTGGTATTACAGCCAAAGATCCGGTCCGATCATGCCTCCATGCTGACGTTAGTAACCGCCCTTGCGGTAAACCAGGGAATCAGAAAAGTTACCGGACTCGACAGTTATATTAAATGGCCGAATGATATTGTCCTTAACGGTAAAAAGGTTTGCGGAATCCTTACGGAGATGAGTACCTTAAATGCAAAACTGGAATGTGTTGTAATAGGAATAGGTATTAATGCCAATCAGGAATTTTTTGCTGAAGATCTAAGAGATACCGCAACTTCACTTCGGCTTCAAGGTCATAAAGAGATTGACCGTATAAATTTAATCGTAAATATAATGAAATATTTAGAATATTATTATGAATTATTTGAGAAAACAGTAAACTTAAAAGATATGGCCCTGGAATATAATCAATATTTAATTAATCACAACCAACAGGTCAGAGTATTAGGGGTTAATGAAGAATATATGGGAATTGCCCGGGGAATCAATGAGTTGGGAGCATTATTGGTGGAAACGGAAGAAATGATACAAGGGGTTAGAAGTACTTCCGTAAAGACAGTTGTTTCCGGGGAGGTGTCTGTAAGAGGGATATATGGTTATGTATAGCCTTTCGCTTATTGTAAAAACAAGTCAGGGTTATTATTTACAGCAGCTGTTTCATCTTTAACTTGAATTATTCAGTTTTTCCATATATGATATTATATGAAACAAAAAGTGATTTTAAGGGAGCGGAAATTAATGAAAAATACAATGTCAAAAGCTTTATGGGGTGTCTTTTTTGTTCTCCTTGGCATATCATTAGCAGGAAGGGCAGTTGGAGTATTTGATTTCAATCTTTATTTTCCGGGATGGTGGACCTTGTTTATTATAGTACCCAGTGCAATCGGATTGGTTAGTAGTGAAAACCGTAAGGCATCCTTATTTGGGTTTGGAATTGGTATTATATTACTCATTTCCGTTCAAGGTATTGTTGATTGGAACACATTTCCCCGGCTTATTATTGCCCTTATATTTATATCCATCGGCTGGTCCTTTCTATTTCGAAAAGATGGAAGGGCAGGTCAGGATGATTTTGATTCCAATTCTAATGATTATAATCAAAATAGAAACAGCCAGGACAGTAACTCCGGCCCAAGCAGTTACGCCAGCCAGGACAGCAGTAATGGTCAAAACACCAGCCCGAATCATAATAGTAATCAAGCCTATGGCAATAACTTTAATGACAGCAATTATAATAGAACGAATCATGGCGGTTACAATCATTATACCGGTTTTTTCAGCGGACGTAATGTTCAATTTGTGGACGAGGAATTTACAGGTGCCGATGTAACTTCCATACTGGGAAATGTACAGTTGGATTTAAGAAATGCAATATTAAAGGATGATGTAGTCATTGAAACCACCTGTATATTGGGCGGGGTCGATGTCTACGTACCGAACAATGCAAAAGTAGTGTTAAACTGTACTCCGATTTTAGGCGGTGTTGAAAATAAAGTAATAACGCCATATAATTCATCCGGTAATACTCATACTATCTTTATCAGGGGAACCTGTATTTTAGGAGGAATAGAAGTAAAATAGCCGGGTTAAACAATTATTATTAAAAAAATGAGCCTTAATTTGAAAAAGGGCTTTATTTACAGGAGGATATTCATTGTATTTGGATAAAGTAGTTCTTTGCGCCAGCAGTGCCTATGAACAGAAATATTATTTAAACGAAGACTTTAATACACTTCCTGATAGTATTAAGGAAGAACTAAAAATAATGTGTGTGCTTTATACGGAGGAAGTTGGTGGTATATTAACATTAGAGTTCGATGAGGAAGGTAATCTAATGCTTAATGTGACCAGTGACGAAGGAGATATTTTATATGACGAAATTGGAAGTGTATTAAAAATAAAAGAATTGCAGCAGAAGAAATCAGAATTGCTGGAATCTCTTGAACTTTTTTACAAAGTATTTTTATTAGGGGAAGATTTGGCTTGATTTTATTTGATACAATTTATGTTTGTTTAATGTTTGTGCATTCTGAAAGGAGTATTTTATGTTATTAGCAATAGATGTAGGTAATACCAATATCACTTTAGGGATTTTTAAAAAGGAGGAATTGGTGGCAAATTTCCGAATGACAACGAAAACACCCAGGACCTCTGATGAATATGGTATAACAATAAGTAGTTTATTAAATAACAGAAAGGTTGATATCCCGGACATAGAAGCAGTAATCATTGCAAGCGTCGTACCGGGAATTATGCATTCCCTAAAAAACAGTATAATTAAATACTTAAACCGAAATCCAATTGAGGTCGGTGCAGGCACAAAAACCGGAATCAAAATACCGACTGCGAATCCTAAGGAAATCGGAGCAGACCGGGTTGTGGATGCGGTCGCTGCTTATGAAATCTATGGAGGACCATTAATTGTAATTGATTATGGTACAGCCACTACCTATGACTTAATAACGGAAGACGGGTCATTCCTGGCAGGAATCACAAGCCCGGGCATTCGTATATCAGCAGACGCTTTATGGAATGAAACAGCTAAGCTGCCAGAGATAGAAATTAAAAAACCTGCTTCCATTTTAGCAAAGGATACCATAACAAGTATGCAGGCAGGTTTGGTATACGGATATATCGGTCAGACGGAATATATAGTGAAAAAAATAATTGAAGAGTCCAAAATTCAAGGTATTAAAGTTATTGCAACCGGAGGATTAGGAAAAATCATAGCAGAATCAACAGATGTAATCCATATCTTTGATCCGAATCTGACCTTAAAAGGCTTACGGATCATCTATAACAAATGGAAAGGGAAATAGATCTAAGAAAAAAATTGAAAGAAAATAACAGTTAAGTAGCTATAAGTAAAATAACTATAAGTAAAAAAGATATGAGTAAAAAAATATATAAATAAATTGATAATAAGGTAATAAAAGAAGATTTAAAGTTAGGCGGATATTAAGGAGTATTTGAATGAGTTTAAATATTGGTAATGTAAGAATAGATGGCAACTTAATATTGGGTCCCATGGCAGGTGTAACAGACCTGCCATTTCGTATCTTGTGTAAGGAACAGGGTGCGGATTTAATTTATACAGAGATGGTCAGTGCAAAAGGGATTCAGTACAATAATAAAAATACAGAAAACCTCCTAATGGTATCCGGGGAAGAACGCCCGGTTTCTATGCAGTTATTTGGAGCAGATCCTTATATTATGAGTGAAACAGCGAAACGTATCGAACATCGGAATTTTGATATATTGGATATTAATATGGGCTGTCCGGTTCCTAAGGTTGTTAACAATGGAGAAGGCTCAGCGTTAATGAAGGAACCTGCGTTAGTAGGTGAAATCGTGCATGCAGTTGCAATAGCAATTAAGAAACCACTGACAGTGAAAATCCGTAAAGGGTTTACCGAATCAACCGTTAATGCAGTTGAAATTGCTAAGATAGCGGAAGCTAACGGTGCGGCGGCCATTGCTGTTCATGGCAGGACCAGGGAACAATACTATAGCGGAAAGGCAGACTGGCAGGTAATACAAGCAGTAAAGGAAGCAGTATCAGTGCCAGTTATTGGCAACGGGGATGTCTTTACGGCAGAAGCTGCCAGACATCTCCTGGAGGAAACAGGGTGTGACGGTATTATGCTTGCCAGAGGAGCCAGAGGTAATCCCTGGCTGTTTGCACAAGTTAAGGAATATCTTAAAACAGGTAAAAAAACGGATAAACCGGAAGTACAGGAAGCAGTTGCTATGATGCTCCGACATGCCAGATTATCCATAGAATATAAAGGTGAATATATTGGTATAAGGGAGATGCGTAAACACGTAGCCTGGTATACTACCGGTTACCCCCTGGCTGCTAAATTAAGGCAGCATGTGAATCAAATAGAAAATTATTACGAATTAGAAGAATTACTATTAAAATACCTTGACGCTGCAGAAAAGATAAGGAATGATTAAGCCTTTTGAACAATGAATAAATGGATAAACCTTCCATTTACGGCAGTTTCATTGACTATTTTAATAAAAAAGTTATAATAGAATATAGGTAAACGTTGTTTGTGTTTTTATCAAAGGAGGCAAACCTATGAGAGATTCCTATAAAATTATTGCGGCTAAACTTAATGAAGATGGAAAACTTGGTGAAACCAAGATGTGTGTGCGTTGTAAGAGAATGTTTACCTATTTAGGTTACGGACATTTTTATTGCCCTATGTGCAGGAAAGCCGATGAAGAAGATTTTGCGAAAGTAAAGAATTATATCTTTGAGAATGGTACGGCCCCGGCCCTGGAGGTTTCGGAGGTGACCGGAATCAGTTTAGAAAGGATACATCAGTACTTAAGAGAAGGAAGACTTGAAATTCCTGAGAATTCCCCTATATTTATTAAATGTGAGATGTGTTCTGTGGATATACGTTCCGGTAGGTTATGTCCGGACTGCGCTTCTAAATTAAATCATGCAATGAGAGAAAAAATGAATTTTGATGATGAACAAATAGGTTCGGTACCCAAGAATTTATTAGTCGGAAAAATGAGATTTTTAGGGAGAGAAAATTAGCCAATGAATCGTGATAAGTAGTAATTGTATTCTACAATATTCACAAAAAATGAATATTTAATAGAATATAGTTGATTTTTATTAATAAAAATAGTAATATATTCACTACAAAGACAAATGTACGCCACTCGAAAACAAAACAAGACAAATGTCGTACACAAAGTCATATTTTATATGAAGTAAGAATTATCGGGAGGTTAACATGAGCAAATTAAGAGTTGGTATCTTAGGCGGTACCGGAATGGTAGGACAACGTTTTATTGCATTATTAGAAAATCATCCCTGGTTTGAGGTTACAGTGATAGCTGCCAGTCCCAGGAGTGCAGGAAAAACATATGAAGCAGCAGTCGGAGACAGATGGAAGATGACGACCCCTATGCCGGAAGCAGTTAAAAAAATGATTGTTAAAAACGTGAATGAAGTGGAAGCAGTAAGCAGTGAAGTTGATTTCGTATTTAGTGCGGTTGATATGACAAAAGACGAAATTAAAGCGATAGAAGAAGCTTATGCTAAAACAGAAACACCTGTGGTATCCAATAACAGTGCTCATAGATGGACTCCGGATGTACCTATGGTTGTACCGGAATTAAACCCGGAACACTTAGAAGTTATATCCGGCCAAAGGAAACGTTTGGGAACCAAAAAGGGATTTATCGTGGTTAAGCCAAACTGCTCAATACAAAGTTATACACCGGCTTTACATGCCCTAAAAGAATTTGGTCTTAAGGTTGTAGTAGCTACGACTTATCAGGCTATTTCCGGAGCAGGCAAAAACTTTAAAGACTGGCCGGAAATGTTAGATAATGTTATTCCGTATATTGGAGGAGAAGAAGAAAAAAGCGAACAGGAACCCTTAAGAATATGGGGTAAAGTTGAGAACGGGCAGATTGTGAAAGCGTCTGCACCGCTTATTACAACACAATGCATCCGTGTACCTGTTACAGACGGACACACCGCTGCTGTATTTGTAAATTTTGAAAAGAAACCTAAGAAAGAAGAAATATTAAAAGCCTGGAAAGAGTTTAAAGGTTTACCGCAGGAATTGAATTTACCAAGTGCACCAAAGCAATTCATCCAGTACCTGGAAGAAGATAACCGTCCACAGGTTAAGCTTGACAGGGATTACGAAAATGGTATGGGTATATCCTTAGGCAGATTACGTGAAGATACTGTTTATGATTATAAATTCGTGGGGTTATCCCATAATACTGTGCGCGGTGCCGCAGGTGGTGCAGTTTTAATTGCAGAATTACTGAAGGCACAAGGATATATCGAAGCAAAATAAAAATATATCCCAATTAGTAAGAAAAGACCTCTATAAGTATTGGTATATCCAGATACTTATAGAGGTCTTATTTAACTTAATCTAAATCAAAAAGATACTTAATAAATTCAACTGCATTTTGTTTATATTTTGAATTTACGACGATACCTAGCACCGGTTTATCAATCAACTCGCCACTTTTATCAAATATCTTAGTCCCATTTAAATAAATTCCATAAGCACTGGAAGCAGTATCCTCTTCTGTATCGGAATAATAGAATGAATCCGCTAAAGTAGAGCATAAATCAGTTGGAAGTTCATCCGATAATTTACTGAGATTACCAAGGTGGGCGTAACTGGCAATGACAGATTCCGGAGCTATTATGACGTCGATCTGCCCTGCAAAAAAATATGTGCCCAGTTTTTGTTGAGAGGACATCGAATATTCTGATACATTATCATCATCGCCTAAGAAAAACGAGGTATCAATCATAATTTCCTGGGTTTTAGGATCAATGTCAAGTTTTTTACCAAAATCAGTTTGAAGGGTTGCAGCTGTTTGTTCATCAACAATGGAATTTATAACCGCAGCATATAATACAGTTTTCGGTTTTGGGGTTAAAATACTATATGCCAGGTAAGCTAATGCAAAAATAACTGCAATAATCACTAAAGTTGTTACTCTGTAGTAATTATTAAAGTAGGTGATTTTTTCTTTAAAAGTCATTTCACTCATTTTTTGCTTTTCTGTCTGTTGTGTTCTAGGCTTATATATTTCAGCAGAATTATCAAGGACAGTATCTTTTAATTGACCTTTTTCAATCACTAAAATTCCCTCTTTTCAATAAAATGAAATAGATTTATATAGAATAATGTAAAATTCCCATATAACCTATCTGTTCAAGTATGCTAGATTAAGTCTATCATAATAATGTGACAAAAAAAAGAAATTAATTCTTAAATATTCATAAAAAAAACGGACTGGCACATTACAATTTTCCTGTGGAGTATATACTTACTTCGCAGGAAAATTAATAATGGCTTTACCGTTTCCGCTGAAAATAAATTTGTTAAATATATTAACTTATTTTATTCATTAATACATGGAATTATATAAAAATGATTGAAATAAGCTGTTTAAATCAAGGCCGGTAACGTCTTCTACTGAAGCTAAGAAACCTTCAAAATCAGCAGATCCCATATAAGAATAGAAATCATTCATTCCATCATAAACCTCATCTGCAGAGGAAGGAAACTCAAAAGCTTCATAAGTTCTTTTTTTGCTGGTTATATCCATGGTAGCAGCATCAACACCACCGTATAATACCTGGAATTTTACATTCTGCTGTTGTTCGTCTGCGTTACAGTCAAGAACTAACTCGGCACCCATTAAAAGATCAGAAGTAACAGTAAATTTACCATTCATATGACCATTATCCTTTAAGATTTTTGCATTCTCAATCGCAATATCGAAGGAATAATTCGTATCATCATCATATTCAGCATTGTATTCAGAATAGTTTAAAACAGAAGTTCCTGTAAAACCATCTGCTGAATAGGAACCATCACTGGTAAATTCGACTACATTTTTACCATTGTCTTTAACCCAGGCAGTAAAACCGACCTTATCGCCTTTTGTGGCGAGGTAGTATCCGGCACCGGAAGCATTTCCTTCATCTGCGGATGTAAATTCACGACCCATAATCCTGCCTGATTTATCTGCATACACATGCATTAATATGGAATCTTCATCTGAAGTCAAATCCTCTTTACTGTTATCTAAATCAGTAATTGCATCCTCTACTAACTGTGAATATTCATCAGCAGTGCATACATTTAAGGTGACAAGCAGGTTTTTAACAGTTTCGTCAGTTTTTGCTTCATTAAGGACAGCAGTTGCTATGTCATAAATATCGTTTCCGTTCAGTTCGGAAGTCAGCATATTATAAGTACCGTTTAATTTAGATGCGCTAATACTGATATTTTTATCTAACTTCATATTATCAATATGATCTATTATCAAATCAGAATATTTCTTTAATATTGAATTCAGGGTTTCAGGAGAAACTGATTCATCATTTAAAAGTGCTTCAATTTCTTTCATATACTCACTGTAATTAGAGCCGTTGTCAGTTTCCCCGGAATAAGACATGAGTTCGTCTAAGGAAAATAAAAGATAAGCACTGCTCAGTTCCGGTACATTTACAAATAATTCACTGGTTTCAGAATTAATAAGAGTATTTAAGGTTACCAGGGGTTGATCGTTATAGGAAAATCCTATGATAGATTTTCCGTTATTATCTTTTGATAGTGAAGTTATTTTAGCTTCGATTGACTGAAAGTCACTTAATCCAATCATACTGGTAAATTGAGGATTTATTGTTAATTTTACGTCCGTATCCTGTGCAATACCGGAGGTTTTCTGCTTTTGGTAAAGGTCAAGATATTTGTCATAGGAATCTGTAAAGGAATCGATTCCTTTGTTAACATATTGTTTTTCAATACCGGAATAGTATTCTAAGGGGCTTTTAGACATTAACGCTATGCTATTCGAAAATGTATTACGATTCGTATATGCTAAGACTGAAACTACTAAAAGTACTGCAATAATCAGGATTGCTGCAATAAATTTTGGTTTTTGTTTTTTGCCGTGCGGACTATCCGGTGCCGTTTCAAAACTTTGTTCATAAGGTGCTTCCACAAAGGTAAATTGTTCTGTTTCTTTTTCAGTACTTTGGCTGGTTGATTCGGTTGGAGTTATATCCACAGGTTCCCCGCTGTTTGTTGTAACCTGGCTGGTATCTAAACCGTTACCATCATTTTGATTGTTATCCATATCTCCCATTTTGAACCTCTCTTTATTTTTTGATTTTGATATGTATACTTTCCTTCAACCCCTGAATAATTGATATCGTTTATTTTGGTGCCGTTTCATTGAAGAAAATTATCATATCTTTTCTATTCACATAAAAATGGTAGCAGATGAATATAATAAAGTCAATTAGAATATGATTAGAATTGCTTTATAAAGCCTAATTGGTAAGAAACACAGAAATATGGGTTAAAAAGGAATATCGTAACGAAATAGTTTCGTCAGATAAATTACAGTACAAAATAAGAAATACGAAAGTTTTCGATGATTTATTGTAATTTTAACAAGGGAAAGTGCAAATCTTTGTTGATAATACTAGTTGAAACAGGCTGGGATTTAGTATATAATTATGCCGGGATAAGTACTGATTTTCAGTGGAATATCAATACTTTGTGCCCTGTGTTAAATATTAATATATATGGGTCCGGAATTAGCTGGATTACATAAATCTGAAATTTTTAATAATGGAAGCATTTAACGAAAACTTTAGTAAAGCAACAGATGCGGTATAAAATAATGGGTATCTGTAGAAAAGGAGATTAAAAATGAAATACGGTTTTTTTGACGACGCAAAAAAAGAATATGTAATTACAACCCCCACGACCCCTTATCCCTGGATTAATTACTTAGGTTCACAGGAGTTTTTCTCTTTGATTTCTAATACAGCCGGAGGATACAGTTTTTATAAAGACGCAAAATTAAGAAGAATTACCCGTTACCGTTATAATAATGTACCTTTGGATTTAGGGGGCGGACGTTATTATTATCTATATGATAACGGAGACATTTGGTCACCGGGCTGGGCTCCTGCCAAAGCAGAATTAGAAAGTTATGAATGCCGTCATGGTATGGGTTATACTAAAATTACCGGTAAAAGAAATGATATAGAAACCGAAGTTACTTTTTTTGTTCCACTTAATTATAATGGAGAAGTTCATAAAGTAGTTGTCAAAAATACAGGTAGGGTAAAAAAAGATGTTAAGTTATTCTCCTTTATAGAATGGTGTTTATGGAACGCCCAGGATGATCAGACGAATTTCCAGAGAAATTTTAATACAGGTGAAGTAGAGATTAAGGGTTCCGTTATTTATCATAAAACAGAATACAAAGAACGAAGAAATCATTATGCATTTTTCTCTGTAAACGCACCGATTGACGGTTTTGATTCCGACAGGGAAAGTTTTATGGGTACTTATAACGGTTTTGAAAACCCACAGGCAGTTGTGTCAGGCAAATCAAATAACTCCGTTGCAGACGGCTGGTCACCGATTGCGTCCCACAGCTTAAGCATGTCCTTAGAGCCGGGTGAAGCACAAGAACTCATATTTATTTTAGGATATGTGGAATATCCTTTAGAAGAGAAATGGGAATCTAAGAATATAATAAATAAGAAAAAAGCAGAAGAAATGATTGCAAAATTTGCTGACAGTGAAGCAGTTAACAACGCCTTTGATGAATTAGCCGCTTATTGGGAAAACCTGTTATCCAAATATACGATAGATTCTAAAGATGATAAATTAAACAGGATGGTTAATATCTGGAATCAATATCAATGTATGGTTACCTTTAACTTATCCAGAAGTGCCTCCTATTTTGAATCCGGTATCGGAAGAGGTATGGGCTTCCGTGATTCTAATCAGGATTTATTAGGCTTCCTGCATCAGATTCCGGACCGTGCAAGAGAAAGAATAATTGATCTGGCAACTACCCAATTAGAAGATGGCGGTGCGTATCATCAATATCAGCCTCTTACTAAGAGAGGTAATGATGAAATCGGCGGCAATTTCAACGATGACCCGTTATGGCTTATCCTTGCGGTGGTAGCTTATATTAAAGAAACCGGTGATTACAGTATCCTTGAGGTTATGACACCGTTTGATAATGATGAAACCAAAGCAACACCACTTTCCGATCATATTAAGAGATCCTTTGACCATGTAATTAACAAGGTAGGACCTCATGGATTACCGTTAATCGGAAGAGCTGACTGGAATGACTGCTTAAACTTAAATTGCTTCTCCATGGAACCTGGTGAATCCTTCCAGACAAGCACCAGCAAAGATGGCAAGGCAGCAGAATCTGTAATGATAGCTGGTATGTTTGTATATATCGGTAAGGAATATGCGAAACTTATGGATAAAATCGGTAATAAAGCAGAAGCAGACAGAGCAGAAGCAGAAGTCAGTAAAATGAAAGCTGTCATTATGGAACATGGATTTGACGGTGAATGGTTTATAAGGGCTTATGATGATTTTGGCAGGAAAGTCGGCAGTGACGAATGCGAAGAAGGCAAGATATTTATTGAATCCCAAGGTTTCTGTGTCATGGGCGGCTGTGGTACCAGCGACGGTAAAGCAATTAAGGCATTGGATGCGGTAGAAGAAAGGTTAGGATCAAAATATGGTTTGGTTCTTAATAATCCTGCATTTACAAAGTATTATGTGGAATATGGTGAAATCTCAACTTACCCGGCAGGTTACAAAGAAAATGCAGGTATCTTCTGCCACAACAATGCATGGATTATGTGTGCGGAAGCGGTAGTCGGACGTGGAGATAAAGCATTTGATTATTATACAAGAATTGCTCCTGCATATACGGAAGATTACAGTGAAATCCATAGGATGGAACCATATGTATATTCCCAGATGGTTGCCGGTAAGGATGCAAAAAGATTTGGCGAAGCTAAAAATTCCTGGCTGACCGGTACTGCTTCCTGGAACTTTGTGGCCATTACCCAGTTTATCTTAGGGATTAAACCGGAATATGACGGACTTATGGTAGATCCGGCCATCCCTGTTTCCTGGGATGGTTATCAGATTACCAGACAATTCAGGGGAGATATCTTAAAGATCAGCATTAAGAATCCAAACCATGTATCTGCAGGCGTTGCTAAGATGACCGTAGACGGTAAAGCAGCAGCCGGTAATATTGTTCCTGTATTTGGAGATGGTAAAGAACATGAAGTAGAAGTTATTTTAGGTTAAAGCACAAATAGCGTCAGAGGGGATTTATAACCCCCTGGCGCTTTTTTTTGATTTTTTTATAAAGTCAAAAGTTCAATTTAGGATTTGAATTGGGGCTGTTGCAGAATAGCAAATTAACTTTTTTGAAAGGATAGGGTGTATAATAATAAAATAGTGAGGGAATAGAATTAATGAAGAGATATAAAATAATGACGGAATAGATAGAAATAGAATTTTAAGGAGGCAGCCATGGATAATAAAGTAGAAAGAGGCCAATACAGGAATCAGGATAATTCCCAAAATCCTGTTTTAAAAAGAAAGGTAAAAGAACAGCAGCAAAGAATCCTGGCAGCCGCAGGTAAGATACCGTCTGACTTAATATTTAAGAACGCAGGGATTGTCAATGTATTTACCGGTGAAATAGAATACGCGGATATTGCAGTATATGACGGGATTATAGCAGGCATTGGAAATTATGCCTGTCTTGAATATAATAGGGAAAATGAGGTTCCTGAAATCGTTGACTGTTCTGACCGTATTATATGTCCGGGGTTTATAGACGGACATATTCATATAGAAAGCTCTATGCTTTCGCCTGCTGAATTTGCGGCAGTGGTTGTTCCGCATGGAACTACCGCTGTGATAACCGATCCCCATGAAATAGTTAATGTAGCCGGGTTATCCGGACTTGAATATATGCTTAAAGCTTCAAAACAGTTACCCCTGGATGTATTTATCATGCTTCCTTCCTGTGTTCCGGCTACTTCCCTGGATGAATCCGGTGCGGTAGTGAATGCCGGAGACCTTGCAGATTATATGGAACATGACCGTATCCTGGGGCTTGCGGAACTAATGGATTACTATGGTACGGTTGAGGCCAGGGAAGATATTGCAGATAAAATAATCCTCACAAAAGATCATAAAAAGCGCATTGACGGTCATGCGCCCGGTTTACGATCTTATGGATTAAATGCTTATATTACTGCCGGAGTTACATCAGACCATGAATGCAGTGATGCTTCGGAAGCACTGGAAAAATTAAGGCGCGGGCAATGGATTATGATCAGGGAAGGGACTGCTGCCAGGAATATGGAGGCACTGATGCCTTTATTTGAAAAGCCTTATTCGGGGCGCTGTATGCTGGTAACGGATGATAAACACCCAGGGGATTTATTAAGGCAGGGCCATATGGATTATCTGATTAAAAAAGCCATAGGAAATGGTGCCGATCCCATTTTGGCAATACAGATGGCAACCATAAATGCCGCACAATATTTCGGTCTTACCGGAAGGGGAGCCTTAGCCCCCGGCTATCAGGCAGACCTGGTAATACTGGATAATTTAAAAACCATGACAGTGGAAGCGGTTTATAAGGAAGGGAAATTAGCTGCCCTTAAGGGGGAGTATAGAACTATAAAAACTGATCATAATATGCACCTGAATCATGACAGTCAAACGGGAGTATATAACTCTTTTCACTTAAAAGAACTGGTTCCGGAGGATTTTACTATCAGCGGATCCGGTAGATTTATCAGGGTAATTGAACTGGTGGCCGGGGAACTTTTAACAAAAGAGCTGATTTTACCTAATACAGGGCAGGGTTTTTCGTCTGGTAGAGAAGGGATTTATAAAGATATTATTAAGCTGGCAGTAGTGGAACGGCATCAAAATACAGGGAATATAGGACTTGGATATTTAAAAGGGTATGGATTGGAATCAGGGGCAATTGCTTCGAGTATTGCCCATGATTCCCACAATTTAATGATAGCCGGCACCAATAATGATGATATGTGCCTGGCTGCTAACCTGGTTAGAAAGAATCAAGGTGGTTTAGCCATTGTACAGGACGGGAAAATAGTAGGTGAATTAATTCTTCCCATCGCAGGTCTCATGTGTGAAGAGAGCGCAGGGGTGGTGGACCGGGTTTTAGATTTACTTAAGAGTGAAGCCAGAAGGCTGGGGGTAAAAGACGGAATTGACCCATTTATGACTCTGGCATTTTTAAGTCTGCCGGTAATTCCGGAAATACGGTTGACAACAAAAGGGCTTGCTGATGTGAAAAACCAGGAAATTATAAAAACCCTATTTTAAGAACAGAAACTTTAGCAGGATAGCTGACCGGCCTTGCATTTGCAGCTTTTAAAAAATGGAATACAATCAGGGGAATATCCTATGCCGCAGCATGTATAGTCGGTCCCTTGTTAAATACCTTACTGTTTATGACTACCTTGTTACTGTTCTTTTATAAAACGGAATACATTCAGGGAATTGCGGAAAGCCTTGGTACTGGAAATATAGTTGCTTTTGTGATTGCCTTTGTAGGAATTAATGGTCTGATTGAAGCAGCCGTATGTTTTATCCTGGGAACCGCCATTGCGAAAGCAGTTGATGTATTTACCAAAAAATCAGGAATTCCGTCAAGATAATCTACTTAGCGGAATTCGCCAGATACCACCGTTCGCAAAGATTTGAGAATGCAGTTTCGAACCGTTCATCATCTTGTTTGGAACGTTTTTTCATAGAGCTGGTGTGGCCACCGGCTCTTCTTTGCTTTTTAGAAAGATGACGTTCAAACATAAGCAGGTCAATATTTTCTTCCGTATAAAATTTACCGTTTTGATTGATGGCAAAGGCACGTTTGCCCAGAGCCATAGATGCTACCCCATAATCCTGGGTCACTACAATGTCCCCGGAGTCTGTCCGATTAATCAATGCAATATCAACTGCATCCGGTGCTTTGCTGACTTGTATAATCTTACTGTATTCTGATTCCAGTATATGACTTGTATCAATGACCATAATTACAGGTATAAAAAATTTCTTCGCTATCTTTTCTATGATCTGTTTTACCGGACAAGCATCTGCATCTACTAATATTTTCATCTTATCTCCCTATCTGCGTGCAAAGCATGCGCTATTTTTTTCATTATACCAGACCAAATCATTTATTATGACTATTTTATAATAATATAGTAACTATTCAGTGGTATTCGATTGCGTGCTGCAGTTCTCAGGTATTGCATTGTAAAACATTTCGCGGGACGGACGACGGAATAGTACATAAAATATTACATTAAGACAATAGAATTAGAGTTCAACAATAACAGGTGTATGTTTTATAAAAGGAAGAAACTTATCCAGCAGATCAGATATTTTAATTTTAAGACTACAGGTATTGATGCAGGGATGGCAGCCGACCGCTTCCTGACTCAGGACTTCGCGGTCAATAAGTAAATGCACCCGGTTACTATTGTCATTCATTAAACCTAATACGCTTACCGAGCCAGGAGTAATATCAAGAAATTCTTCCATATACGCAGGAGAAGCAAAAGAAAGTCTTGAAGTCTGAATCTGCCTGCTTAATTCAGCTGTCTTAAATTTCTTACTCCCAGGCATCATTAACAGATAAAAATTAGTTTTCTGGGCATTACATAAAAAGAGGTTTTTACAAATCTCTATTTCCAGCATTTTTTCAATTTCCAGGCAGGATTCAATGGTAGCAGTAACCCCGTGGTCCACGCGGATAAATGTGATGTTAAGCTGTTCTAGTAAGTCATAAACCCGGCGGAATCCGGTCTGGTGGAATATAGATTGGGATCAATAAATAAAGCAGTCATGGTAAACCCCCTTTGATACATAAAAGTAAATAAGTAAACGATTATTTTTTTAGTGTACCATAACTGCATAAAAAATGTAATAAAAAGTATAAATTAAAATTAAAAAATTAGCGTTAATAAATTAATTTCATAAACTGAACTGATTAGAGAAGTGTATTGAACATAAAATAGGTATTTTAATATTGAAAAATTCCAAAAAATGATAGATAATATAAAGACGTTCTAAAAAAAGAACCTTAAAAGGCAATAATATGCGTGCTAAAGCACGCAGAGGGGAATAAAGTGAAAATATGAAAGAAAAAAATATTGTATTTAAGTATCTAAAGAAGTATAAGTGGAAATATTTTCTTGGAATAGTAACCTTATTTATCGTGGATTTTTTGAATTTATACATACCGCAGTTTACCGGGGAAATTACAGATGGCCTGGAAGGGCACACCCTGGAGATGGATGGCTTATTACAGGGGATTACTAAAATTGTATTGGTAGGTTTTATTCTTGCTGTGGGAAGATTTGGCTGGCGTTACTTTATTTTTGGTTCTGCCAGGGCAATTGAATATGAGCTTCGTAATGATATGTTTGCTCATTTGGAAAAGTTGTCCATGGGATATTATAATAAGAATAAAACAGGGGATTTAATGGCACACTTCACGAATGACTTAAATGCAATCCGTATGTCAGCGGGTCCGGCAGTTATAACCTCATTTGATGCCTGTATCATGACCATAATGGTTTTAACTAAGATGATGCTTTATGTCAATGTAAGATTAACCCTGCTTGCTGTTATTCCTTTGATTTTTATAGCAGTGGGAGGTGTTTATTATGGATGTTCGGCTGAAAAGAGGTTTGCAGAGAAGCAAAAAGCCTTTTCTGATTTAACCGATCAGGTTCAGGAAAGTATTTCAGGAATCCGGGTGGTTAAGGCATTTGTCCAGGAAAGACATGAATTAAAAGCCTTTGCAAAAGCCAATCAGGATAATAAAGATAAAAATATGAAAGTTGTAAAATTACAGGCAACCATTATGCCTTTGTTAGATGTAGTAATTGGTCTATCCAGCTTAATTACCTTGCTCTACGGGGGGTATCTCACCATAAAGGGAACTATTACCTTAGGAAGATTTGTTGCTTTTAACCAATATATCGGTATGCTGGTCTGGCCTATGATAGCAGCAGGAGACAGTGTAACCTTCTTCTCACAAGGTCTTGCCTCAATAAAAAGAATACAGAATATTTTTAAACAAAAACCGGAGATATACGATGAAACGGGTGAAACGGATTATCATATCAACCATTTAGAAGGTGAAATAGAGTTTTCAAATCTAAACTTTCAATTTACAAAAGAAACCCCGGAAATACTTAAAAATATATCGTTAAAAGTGAAAAAAGGCAGTACATTAGCAATTCTTGGGCGAACCGGCAGTGGGAAGACAGCACTTTCTAACCTGCTGCTTCGTATGTATAATGCAGAGACGGGAATGATATCCATAGACGGGCAGGATATCCGTAAAATCCCTCTCAAGATCTTAAGGGAAAATATAGCTTATGTACCCCAGGATAATTTCCTTTTCTCGGATACCCTTAAGAATAATATTGCATTTGGTGCCAAAGTAAATGATCTTGAATTTGTACATAAGGCAGCAGGGGAGGCCTGCATTCATGATAATATCATGGATTTTCCTGAAAATTATGACACTTTAGTCGGGGAGCGGGGAGTTACCTTATCCGGAGGCCAAAAGCAGAGAAGCTCTATTGCAAGGGCATTAATGAAAGACGCTCCTATCCTGATATTAGATGATTCCTTATCTGCCGTGGATACGAATACAGAAGAACAGATACTTAAAAATCTGACAAATAACAGGGAAGGGAAAACTACCATAATCATAGCCCATCGTATATCTACGATACAAAATGCGGATGAAATTCTTGTATTAGAAGAAGGACGGATGGCGGAATACGGCACTCATGAAGAATTACTGGGCCAACAGGGAATCTATGCTAAGATGTATGAAAAACAGCAGTTGGAGAAACAACTGGAAGCAGTATGATTACGGAATTACAGGGTGAGATAATTAATTTGGAAAGGTATGAATATTAATATGGCAAATAAAAAAGAATTTGAATATGAAAAATCTTTTCATGGGAATGTATTAAAGCGGTTACTGGCTTATGTAAAACCGTACTGGCATTGGATGGTTTTTTCCTTTATTCTGGTGCTTTGTATAACCGGATTTGAGTTATATCGTCCAATTTTAGTTGGTAATGCTATTGACGAATTTATAGGAACTGGAGATTTTAATGGGGTTAAAAAGATTGCATTAACCTATTTACTTATACTAATAGGAAGCTTTATCTGTAATTTTTTGCAGACCTGGATACTTCAGCTTACGGGACAAAGTATAATCTATAATATCAGACAGGAAGTATTTGAACATGTACATAATTTATCCTTACGGTTTTTTGATATTACACCGGTAGGCAGGATTGTAACCAGGATAACGAATGATGTTGAAGCTTTAAATGAAATGTATGCCAATATTTTAGTTAAATTATTTAAAAATACCATAAAAATAATCGGTCTGGCTGTTGTGATGATCAGTATTGACAGGAAACTGTCCCTTTATGCTTTTATACTGCTACCATTAATTATTGGCTTAACATTTATTTTTAAGGCTTTATCAAGAGCCACTTACCGATTAGTAAGAACAAAAATTACGATTATTAATACCTATCTGTCAGAGCATCTGTCCGGTATGAAACTGATACAGATTTTTGCCAGGGAAAATGAAAAATACGAGGAATTTAAACAAAAGAGTACGGAACTATTTCAGGCGAATTACAGGGAAATGATGGTATTTGCCATATTCCGCCCTTTAATTTATATGCTGTCCATTATATCCTTAGTTATAATAATAGGAGTAGGTGGGGATTCCGTATTAAAAGGAACTATAACAATCGGAACACTATACATATTTATTCAATACATCGGGTCTTTTTTCGAACCCATACAGGAATTGGCAGAGCAGCTAGGAACCCTGCAGTCGGCAATGGCTTCTGCAGAGAAGATATTCACTATTATGGATGAAGTACCCCTTATTATGAATACAGAAGACCCCAGAAACTTACCGGAGGTAAAAGGACGGATTGAATTTGAACATGTATGGTTTGCTTATGAAGGGGAAAACTGGATTCTAAAGGATGTCAGCTTTGTAATTGAACCGGGTCAGCGTGCTGCTTTTGTAGGAGCTACCGGTGCAGGTAAATCTTCCATACTCAATTTAATCGGCAGATATTATGATATACAGCAAGGAAGAATAACTGTTGACGGCGTGGATATTAAAGAATTAAATACTGATCAGCTAAGAGGTGCAATCGGACAGGTCCAGCAGGATGTATTTATATTTACAGGTGATATTAAGAGTAATATACGACTGAAAAATAATAAGATATCCGAAAGAGAAGTAATGAAGGCAGCAGCTTATGTCAATGCAGCCGGTTTTATTGAAAATTTAAACCATGCCTACGAAGAAGCGGTGAACGAACGCGGAGCCACTTTATCGGCAGGTCAGCGGCAATTATTATCTTTTGCCAGAACCTTAGCCTATGATCCGGCAATTCTGGTTATGGATGAAGCAACCGCCAATATTGATGCAGAAACCGAGCAGATTATTCAGGATGCCCTTGAAAAATTAATGAAGGGAAGAACCACGATTATGGTCGCCCATCGGTTATCAACCATACAACATGCGGATAAAATATTGGTAATCCATAAAGGAGAAGTACGTGAAACCGGAACCCATCAGGAGCTACTGAATTTTGGAGGCATCTATAAGAAATTGTATGAACTGCAATTACAGTGAAAATGCATGTAAATGAAGCTTATAAACAAAACTGCCGTTGCAATAATTAAAAATTTATGATAGACTGACAAAAAAATGGGCATACCCGAAAACAAAATAAAACTTCTGAAGATATTTTAGATGCTGAATATAATCTGAGAACATTTTCTGTCTATCATAGGTATGTTTTTACTTGCCTTTCCTTTGCTATGCTCAGACGGTCTGCGTAAAAACATACCTAAGACATCACGAAAA
>JBAVPE010000126.1:0-66789 GCA_049692775.1 Anaerocolumna sp.
ACGCTTCGCGATGCACACAAAACGCAAAGACAGCGTTTTGGCGCGGCAATTCTCCGGTTTTCTGTGACTTTCGCTTCGCTGCACTCACAAAAAACACGTCGCGTATACAGGCTGTGAACAGTAACAAGATAACTGCTTTCATTAATGCTTCTTAAAACATGAATTGAATAAATATATATTATGTTATATAATGGATTTCATAATAAATGGCTATCATAGTTTTATAATTATATTCTATTTGTATTAAATTAAGGAAGTTAAGATAAGGAGTTATTATGAAAAAGATAAAATTTACAGATATTTTAATTGGAATAGTATTTACATTATTATTTATATCCATTGGTGTGATTGCAGCCGTTAATTTCAGGTTTATATATTATATTGATATATCCCACTTAAAAATTGCTGAGGCTTCAGGTCTTGAGAGACAGGTCATTGTCGAAAATTATGATGCCCTTATAGATTATAATTCGCCCTTTTTTAAAGGCGGCCTAAAGTTCCCGACCCTGCCTGCATCAGCATCCGGGTTACAGCATTTTTCCGAGGTTAAAAACATCTTTGTATCCTTTTATTATATCGGTCTTATTGCTATGGTAGCTGCCTTTATTATTATTATTTACAAAAAAGGGAAACGGGACAAAAGTTACCTGCTGGTTTCTTCAATTACAGTCCTTGTGCTTCCGGCAATTGTAGCACTGGGCTGCGCTATTAATTTTGATACAGCATTTGTTATATTCCATAAAATATTCTTCCGAAATAATTATTGGTTATTTGATCCTGCTACCGACCCTGTCATAACGATATTACCGGATACTTTCTTCTTACATGCCCTTATCGTGATAATTGTGTTTGTAGTGTCAGGCAGTTTAATTCTATATATTTTCTCTCGAAGAAACAAAAGAAACCACTACAGTAATAGAAGATATTAGTACTTCACTAAACCATAACTACGAGTAGCTGCATTACCTGCAGCTACTCGTTTTGTAGTTTTCATATTCAGATTATTATATATATCATTTCATTATCTCTTGAATTATAATCTATCAAAGTAATAATGGTGGGATAAGATTCATCAGCTCCCTTATAGTTCCCTGTCCCTTCTACTGATGTATCAAAATATCAGGCAACCTTTATTTACTACTGCCGTTGTAAGGTAAACTTATCTTAAACTCCGTTCCCTTTCCGGGTTTACTCTCAACCTGGATATTTCCATTATAAAGCTCAACGATATGTTTTACGATAGATAATCCAAGACCGGTACCGCCCTGCTTACGGGATCGTCCTTTATCCACACGGTAAAAACGTTCAAATATACGTGATAAGTGTTCTTTACTGATTCCAATTCCAGTATCTTTCACCCGTAAGATTAATTTACTATCTTCTTCCACGCAGCTGACTGTAATACTTCCTTCTTCCGTATATTTAATCGCATTATCCAATAGATTAATCAATAATTGTTTCATACGGTCCGGATTGCAGATAAAAGGTTTTAAATACGGCTGGGGCTCAAAGATTATCTTAACCTTATCCGTTAATTTCGATTCCAGCAGTTCAATTACGGAATTAACACATTCATTCATATCAAAGGGAATCGTCTCATACTCTCTTTTTGATTCAATTTCTGACAAAAGAAGAATGTCCTGAATTAAACTATACAAACGTTCTGCTTCAATATCAATGATATCCAGAAAACGGTTTGCAACTGCTTCTTCTTTCATTGCACCGCCTTTTAAAGTATCGATAAACCCTCGAATAGAGGTAAGGGGTGTCTTTAATTCATGGGTCACATTGGATACGAAATCACTCCGTATACTTTCCAGTTTTTTGATTTTGGTCACATCATCTATAATCAATAAAACACCAAAGTACTGCCTTCCATCCATTCCTAATGGAGTTGCGGTAACCCGGATGTTCCTTAAACTATCCCTTGCTATGGTACCCTCTTGTTCAATACTCAGATTATTTTCACGTACCTGGTCAATTACATCGAATACGGCTGCATTTCTTAATACGTTATATAAAGACTGTCCCAGTATCTGTTTATTTACCGGATTAACAATTTCCATAAATGCCTTGTTATGGAATAATATTTCATTAGAATCATCGATTGCCACAACTCCGGCTGTCATGCTGCTTAACATGGCTTCCAGTTCTGCGTTTCGCTGTGTTAAGTTATCAATCGTTCCCTTAAGATTTTTAGACATAATGTTAAAGGATTCGGCAAGTTTACCGACTACCGATTTATCCCTGGTGTATATCTTAATATTATAATCACCATCTGAAATGCGCTTTGCAGCTTCTGCAACTTCATGGATTGGCTTTGTTAAAATTTCAGTAAATAAGATAGCAGCAAAAACTGCTATAATAAAGCAGATAATAATTGCATAAATAATCGAATAAAATATATGGCTGTTTAAAGCCTTTAATTCGGATAATGGCAGGGATACACGGAGAACTCCGCTAAAATCATTATTTGTAACCGGTACTGCGCTGTATGAATACTGCTGTCCCATGGTCTTTGAATAACGGTTAACCGTAACACTCTCTCCCTCTAATGCTTTCATGACTTCTTCCCGGTTTTTATGGTTCTCCAGAGGTTCACTGGTATCGGAATCAGCATAAACATCTCCATTTTTATCAATTATGGTAATTCTAAAGTTATATTTCCCGGCATACTTGTGTACAAAGGCTTCGTAAGCCTGGGAATTCTTAAAATCTTCGTCAGTAAAAATGTCCGCCATTAATTTTGCCTGGGTCAAATAATAATTCTGGCTTTGCTTATAAATAAATTGATATCCCTTACTCCAGAATATTATTGTAGAGATACTGATAGCAAGTAATATAATCGTTAAAAAGCTTATGAATAACTTTTTATGCATATTGAAAATCCTCCCTTATGCAAATTTATACCCCATACCTCTTACGGTTTTTATATAGAGCGGATGACTTTCATCCTGTTCAATTTTTTTCCTTAAATTGCTCACATGTACATCTACCGTCCTAGTCTCCCCGATGTAATCATATCCCCATACCTTTTCCAGGAGATTATCCCTTGTAAATACAATACCTCGGTTTTTGGCCAGTAAATATAATAATTCAAACTCTTTATAGGATAATTCGACCGGAACACCTTTTACCGACACGGTTCTTCTTGCACGGTTAATTTCTAAATAATCAATAACAATCTTTTCTTCCTTTTCGGCTTCTTCTAAGTCAAAACTACTTTCACTTCTTCTTAATACTGCTTTAATTCTGGCTAAAAGCTCATGGACACCAAAAGGTTTCACCAAATAATCATCCGATCCAACCTCTAGTCCAACCACCTTACTGATTTCGTCGCCCTTAGCTGTCAGAAATATAACCGGTAAGGTACGTAACGCTTTATCAGCCCTGATTCTTCTTAACACTTCAATGCCATCAATTCCAGGCAGCATCCAATCTAACAATACAATCTCGACTTTTTCCTTCTCAAGTATATCCAGTGCATCTTCACCGGTTTCTGCCTTTATTACATGATATCCGTCACGTTCCAAATTATAAGCCAGTAATTCCAAAATGTGTTCTTCATCATCAACCGCTAATATTGTTTTCATATTAACTCCAATCTGTGCACTTTGCACGCATACAATCAACCAAGCGCCAAATCACCTGTTATAATGAATTTTATCCACTCTGCAATATTGGTTGCGTGGTCAGCCATTCTTTCTAAATACTTGATAATCATAAGATAGCAGATGCATTGTGGTACCGTTTTGGGATCTTTCTGCATCATTTCAGACAATTCTTCCGTAATTTTAAGAAAATAACCATCCACTTCATCATCTGCAGGAATGACACCGGAAGCTTTCTCTAAATCTGCTTCCACAAAACTGTCTATCGTATCAATAACCATCTTCTTCATGGCACTAATCATATCGGGAAGATTTTTTGGCGCACTAATATTAGGCAATTTGCTTAAACGGATTATATATTCGGAAATATCAGAGCATTGGTCTGCAATTCTTTCAATATCCGTTATAATTTTCATAATCGATGTAATCTTTCTTAAATCCGTTGCCAGGGGCTGCTGCTTTGCAATAATATTAATACAATCCCTTTCGATATGCTGTTCCAATAAATCTATTTCATCATCCCGGTTAATAATTTTCTTTGCTATCTCCACATCGGTATTATCCAGTGCAAGAATCATTTCATTTATAGACAATTCCAGAATACTTCCCATTTTGATAACATTATTATTTAATTCTTCAAGTTGTGTAATAAAACTTTGTCTCATCATTTACTGACTCCTATCTGCCTATATTAAGGCTTATTCTAAACGGATTCTGTCTATACTTCATATTAAGTAATTTTTGCAAATTTTTCAAGTATAAATCAACCGAATCTACCGGTAATATAATCTTCTGTCTTCTTATTCCCTGGTTTATTAAATATTTGTTCTGTTTCTCCGTATTCGATTACTTCACCGGTCAAAAAAAATGCGGTTTTATCTGATATTCTTCCTGCCTGCTGCATGTTATGTGTAACGATTATTATGGTATAAAATTTCTTCAATTCCGTGGCTAAATCCTCAATTTTTAGTGTTGAAATAGGATCCAGGGCTGATGTCGGTTCATCCATTAAAATCACTTCAGGTTCAATCGCTAAAGTTCTGGCTATACAGATCCTTTGCTGCTGTCCACCGGATATTGCCAAGGCACTTTTCTTTAATTTATCCTTAACTTCATCCCAGATAGCCGCTTGTTTTAAAGATTTCTCAACGATTTCATCTAAAACATTTTTCTTACGGATTCCATGTATTCTGGGACCATATGCAACATTATCATAAATACTCATCGGAAATGGATTCGGCTGCTGAAATACCATTCCAACCCTTGTTCTTAATTGAATTGCATCCATGCCCTTATATATATCTACTCCGTCCATGGTAATATCACCCGTAATCTTTACCCCTTCAATCAAATCGTTCATCCGGTTGATAGTTTTTAAAAAAGTTGATTTTCCACATCCTGACGGTCCGATAAAGGCTGTGATTTTTCCTTTAGTAATATCCATATTTATATTTTTTAAGGCTTGGAAGTTTCCGTAAAACAAGTCTAAATCTGACACCGAGAATTTTGTTATATCATTCACCTTTTTTCCTCCTGTTTTATCCTTTACGCTATACCCGGTTTAATCATAATATTTCCAGGCAATTATGTTGTATCCAGGGTGCTGGAATTTTTAATTATTAATATTACAGAATATAATTTTGTCAAATACTATTATACAAACAATTAATTTGTTCCTTTATTTCTTAAAAATACTCTTGTAATCATCTTTGAAGCTATATTTAAAGCAATTATTAATATTAACAGAACAACTGCAATAGAGCACGCGGTGGCCAGATCCCCTGACTCTTTAATTAACCAATACATTTTAGTCGTTAACGTTGCAGCACCTGCCTCTCCGCCTACTAAAGCACCTGGTATCTGCGCTACAGTACCTGCAGTCCATATTAAAGCAGCGGATTCCCCTACAATCCTGCCAATGCTTAAAATCATTGCTACCAGTATACCCGGTAAAGCCCCCGGTAATATAATTCTGCTTATTGTTTGTAATTTTGTAGCTCCAAGGCCAAAGGAAGATTCCCTATATGCTTTAGGAATTTCTTTTAAGGCTTCTTCCGTAGTGGAGATAATAGTTGGAAGCAGCATAATACTTAGAGTCAGGGCACCGGCTAATACAGAATATTGCATCTTAGCCATTTGTACAAATACGAGCATACCAAATAAACCATATATGATAGAAGGTATCCCTGCCAGGTTCTGAATGGCAAATCGGATCAGACTTAATATCCTGCCTCGTTTTGCATATTCATTTAAGTATATGGCTGAACTAATTCCAATTGGTGCTGCTATAACTAATGATAAGACAATAATATAAATCGTAGAAACCAGCATAGGGACAATACCACCACCCGGCCTTATTACTTTAATCCGTAAAGTACCTGTGCCATCATTGATGGCCGCTGCTGCTTCTTCCGCTGTCATCTTTTCAATTTTTACACTGCCTGCCTTTGTAATGATATCATTCTCTTTTAAGGCATATGCCTCATTTTTCATATTTAAGGCAGTATTAACCGTGGAATCTTTATCAATATCTGCAATAATAATGTTTTCTTTATCCAAAGCGAGGGTGATACCAAGTGATGCGACATAAGCAGAATCATTCTTTTCATTTAAGTCTGTTTTCCTTTCCACATTCACGAAAGTTGTTTTATCATCCCACTGTCTGGTCAAAAAATTAATATTAATGCCCGGTAACCCTTTGTATAGAATAAAACCAATAATTACACCTAAAATGGTAACGGTTAATATCGTGGAAAAATATATCACCCCTTGTAAAATACCATCTTTCAGTTTTCTATCATTCCATTTTCTTTTTTCCATTCTATCTTGCTCCTATCTCATAATTAACCCCGTGAACCCTGGTCTCCCAGTTTACCGGTTAATCTGATAAGTGTCATATTTATTACCATAATGAACAAAAAGAGAATTACTCCGGTTGCAAATAACATATCCTGATGTCTTCCAGATGCATATCCCATCTCCATAGCTATATTGGTAGTTAAGGGCCTTACCTTTGACCAGATGCTTGTGGGCAGTCCGCCGATATTATTACCTGCTATCATCATTACTGCCATGGTTTCACCGATTGCCCTGCCAATACCTAATACTGTAGCTGTAAGTATCCCGGAACGGGCTGCCGGTATAACCGATTGAAATATGGTCTGCGTTTTGGATGCACCAAGTCCCAGGGATGCTTCACGATAAGCCTTAGGGACTGCCCTTATGCTGGCTTCACTAAGGGAAATAATGGTTGGCAATACCATAATTGTCAACACACAGATTACTGCCAAAAGTGATTCCCCTTGTCCTGTCGGTGATACTTTATTAATTATAGGTACAATGACTCCCAGGCCAAATGCACCGTAAATAACGGACGGAATACCGGCCAACAATTCGATAGCCGGCTTTATGAATGCCACTAATTTTTTGGGGGCTAATTCAGCAATGAATACAGCAGTCAATAAACCAATGGGAACCCCGAGCACAATTGCACCCAGGGTTGCCAGTACGGATCCGACTATCATATAAAATACACCATATATATCATGGCCTGGATCCCATTTTAATCCGGTTATAAATTTAAGAAAGCTGTATGCATCTCCTCCAAAGAATGGTTTCAATCCTTTGGAGAACACAAAGACGATAATGGCAATAACACTGAGTACACTTACTAAGGCACTTAAAAGAAATATTCCGTGAAAAATCTTCTCAGGGTATTCTTTTCGTTTGCTTATCTGATTCTCTTTGTATGCATTCTTTTTCATTAATCTATTCTTATGCCTCCGTGTTCTTCTACAAATCCCTGTCCTTCATCACTTAAAGCAAAATCAAGGAATGCCTGTACTGCAGGTGTTGCTTTATCTTGCATATATACGAAGAGGAATGGTCTTGATAAAGGATATTCTCCTGATTTTGCATTTTCCGGTGTACCTTCAACCCCATCTACATTAACGCTTTTAACTGATTCATCAATAAAGGAGAAAGAAACATAACCGATTGCATTTTCATTACCTGCCACTGTGGTCTGTACATTACCATTACCTTCAACAACAGTTGCATCTTCAATTAAACCGCCGGCATCTTCTAATTTAACTAATTCCTCAAATGCGGATCTTGTACCGGAAGCACCTTCTCTTGATACAACAATGATGTCTGCATCATTACCGCCTACTTCACTCCAATTAGTAATTTGACCGCTGTAAATTTTAGTCAAATCTTCTGTAGAGATATCTGTAATAGGATTTGCAGGATTTGCAGCTACTGCAATACCATCATAAGCAAAAGTTACTTCTTTTAATCCATCTACTTCTTCTTCCGGTTTTAAATTTCTAGAGGAAGCTCCGATATCATTTGCACCTGCCAATGCATCAGCAATACCAGCAGAAGATCCGGTTCCGGTATAATTGATAGTTAAATCCGGATTTAATGCTGTAAATTCATCAATCATTGCCGTTAATGGCTTTTCAACTGATGTAGAACCTGTAATTGTAATTGTTCCGGATATATCTCCAGCTGCCGGTGTATCTGTTTGAACCGGTTCTGTGGTTTCTGGGGCAGTGGTTACTCCGGTAGTAGGTTCTGTATTATCATTTGATGTGCTATCTTGTTTGCTGCATCCGCTTAACGCAGCTATCATGGCTATCGTTATAACTGCAACTAATACATTTTTCATCTTTTTCATTCTTTTTTCCTCCTGATAATTGGGGATCCCCCGATAATTTTTCCGCTTTTTTATTAGCTTATTTTCTTTGACTTACAAAGTAATATTAACCGCTGATTGTTATATAGGTATTTTAAAATTGTAAAGTCTTTGTAAACTCATCTTCTCTTTTTTTAAATTCAAAATCCATTTGTAAAATCTGACTTCACAAATTACTTTAACCTTGATTACTGATTATTCTTCCCTTATAAATAATTTACATTCTTATTTTTATATGCTAGAATATAAAAAATATAGTAAATATTCAGTCACTGCGGTTCCAATGAACCAACGTATTTATGCGCTTATCCATCACAAGATATGCGGATAATTCAAGAAATGTAAATTTGGGTACTGATTCTTTCATAATTCTACGATTTTCTCTGGTGCATTGAATAGATACAGAATAAAATTAAATACACGAAATATAAAAGATAATTAATTATTCAGGAATAGGAGCGAAAAAGACAAATGAAAAGACAGGATTATTTAAAATGGGATGAATATTTTATGGGTATTGCCCTTTTATCAGCAGAACGCAGTAAAGATCCTAATACAAGCGTAGGTGCCTGTATTGTAAGCGAAGATAATAAAATTCTATCTGTTGGTTATAACGGTATGCCCATTGGCTGTTCTGACGATGATTTTCCCTGGGAACGTGAAGGCCCTGTATTAGATACGAAATACGTCTATGTATGCCATGCAGAGATGAATGCGATACTTAATTATACCGGAACCCATATGAAAGGTGCTAAATTATATGTAACCCTTTTCCCCTGTAATGAATGTACCAAAGCTTTAATCCAGAAAGGTATTTCAGAAATTATCTATTTGTCAGACAAATATGCAGATACGGATATCGTAAAAGCCTCCAAGCGCATGTTAAATGCCGCCGGGATTAATTACCGCGGGTATACCCCTATTAACCGGGATATCATTATATCTTTATAAAATTAATGATTAATTGCCAGATTCTCCCACCAATATATGTTAATAGTGTAGATTCCTTCATATATAAAGTAGGAATAGGGATCTATACTATAATGTATCGGAGCCTGATGCCTGAAGTTTTAAAGATTGTGTTAATTCCATTGTAAAATTTCTAATTCTATCTGAGCTATGGCCGAAACTGATTTCTTTTGAAACTCCAATTTTAATAATGCGATTTCTTAATACTACTTCATATTTAATTAAGATAATCGCAATGAAGCTTAAACCTTTATATCTTGAAACCGAACCTGAAATATGAAAAAATAAGATAGTAAACTACACACCCAATCCATACGATTAAGATAGAAAGGCATGATTAATATGAGCTTGCTTACCAAAAAACAATGGATTCGTAAAAAACGGAAGAAGAAATACATTATGCTGATTACAGTTACAACCCTTACGATTTTTATAATATTCTCCATCGTAATGATGTCTGTAACAGTATTAAAGAATATAAATGTCACGAATAATACTGTATTAGGTTTCTTACAGCCCTCCAAAATCATAGCAAAACCTGAAATTACAGAAATGTACCTGACGCCAAATGAATATTCAAGACCACAGACACCCCTAACCAAAGTAAACAGTATCGTTATCCATTACACTGCTAATCCGGGTACCGGTGCTGAATCAAACCGGAATTATTTTGAAAATCTAAGAATTAATAAGACCACCTCAGCCAGCAGTCATTTTGTTATAGGACTGGAAGGCGAAATCATTCAATGCATTCCTTTAAATGAAATCTCCTTTGCCTCCAACGACCGTAATAATGATACGATCTCCATTGAATGCTGCCACCCGGATGAAACCGGTAAATTTAATGACAAAACTTATAACTCCCTCATATCCCTGGTCGCCTGGTTATGTTGTGAGTATAATTTGGACAAGGATGACATCATAAGACATTATGATGTATCCGGCAAATTATGTCCCCTTTATTATGTTGATCATGAAGATGCCTGGGAAGTATTAAAAGATGATGTAATGACCTATATAGATGAAAATGCTGAGCAAAATTAAAAAGGAATAAGGAACCGTGGTATATCAATCATGGCTTCTTATTCCTTCCTTTTTTACTATAATCTTCGGATGCTTCCAAAGGAAGCCCCTCTATTTACTCTTTCTATTCTTCTACACTATAGTTCGGGGCTTCCTTGGTGATATGAATGTCGTGGGGGTGGCTTTCTTTTAAGGATGCAGCTGAAATCTTAACAAATTGTCCGTTTTCTTTCAAGGCTTCAATGGTTGCGGTACCGCAGTAACCCATACCTGATCTAAGACCGCCGATTAACTGGAATACGGTATCTTCAACCGTACCTTTATAGGCTACCCGGCCTTCTACACCTTCTGGTACCAACTTCTTTGAATTGGTCTGGAAATATCTGTCCTTACTTCCGTTTTCCATCGCTGCAATAGAACCCATACCACGATATACCTTATATTTTCTTCCCTGGAACAATTCAAATTCTCCGGGACTTTCATCACAGCCTGCAAATATGCTTCCCATCATACACACATTAGCACCAGCTGCAATCGACTTAGTCATATCGCCTGAATATTTAATACCGCCATCTGCTATAATTGGAATGCCATACTTTTTGGCTGCATTATAAGAATTCATAATTGCTGTAATCTGAGGAACACCAATACCTGCAACTACTCTTGTCGTACAAATGGAACCAGGTCCAATACCAACCTTAACAGCGCTTACACCGGCTTTAATTAAAGCTTCCGTAGCCTCACCGGTTGCAACATTACCAGCTATTATCTGAAGCTCCGGATATGTTTCATGGACCAACTGCACTACTTTTATTACATTAGCGGAATGTCCATGTGCAGTGTCTACTACAATAGCATCCACTTTGGCATTTACCAACGCTTCCACGCGTTCCAATATATTTGAAGTAGCACCAACAGCTGCCGCACATCTTAAACGTCCCTGGGAATCTTTCGCTGATGCCGGGTACTTAATCTGTTTTTCAATGTCTTTTATAGTAATAAGACCTTTTAAATTACCATCTTTATCAACGATTGGCAATTTTTCTTTCCTTGCAGAAGCTAATATTTTTTTCGCTTCCTCCAGCGTAATCCCTTCCTTGGCAGTGATCAAACCCTCAGAAGTCATACTGTCTTTTATTTTCTTAGAGTAATCTGTTTCAAACTTCAAATCACGGTTCGTAATGATACCAACCAGCTTTTTACCTTCAGTAATAGGAACTCCGGAAATTCGATACTTCGCCATTAATTCGTTTGCATCATATAATGTATGCTCTGGTGATAAATAAAATGGATCTGTGATAACTCCATTCTCTGAACGCTTTACTTTATCTACCTCATCTGCCTGCTGGGCAATGGACATATTCTTATGAATAACACCAATCCCACCTTGTCTGGCCATTGCAATTGCCATTCTGTGCTCGGTAACCGTATCCATCCCTGCACTCATCATTGGAATATTCAGCTTTATTGTCTTCGTTAAATAGGTAGATACATCCACTTCATTCGGTATCACTTCTGAATAAGCCGGCACCAGTAAGACGTCGTCAAAGGTAATTCCTTCACCGATTATAGTTCCCATCTTAAATATCCTCACTTTCTTATGTTTTGCACGTTTTGGGGTTTTCATTGAAACATTGAATTTTGTTGATTTTTAAAAGTATACCCAATTAAGGAATGCTTGTCAATAACTAAACTACATTTATCCTGTCTTTTCTTTAAAAACATATATGCTTCTCATTCCGCGGTGGGCATACACTTGTTTTTTCTTATTTAGATAAAAGGGTACTCACAAAAATATAGGAGAATGCAGTTTGGATATCCATGAACTTGTACTCGTTAGGGGGAAGTGCCCTGATCTTCTTATCTGGGTACTATCCCTTCCTATACGGTACGGGTTATACGGAATATACGTCCTTCATTCTCCTAATAATATATAGGGATAGAGTGCTCCCAGAAACCTCATAACCTTAAATACGCAGCACTGGTGTAAATAGCAGATGCTGAATTAAGTGTTATTTACGCAAGGCAGTACTAGTTCCGGGAGTTCTCTATATAATCCTTATATGTCATAAATATTCTATTCTGCAAAATATATTAATCATTGCAACTTTTATAAAAATCTTTTAGTACTGGGCAACTTTTCTTGGATTCTTTAATTTAATACAGTTTATCATTTTTTCATTTGGTTCAAAGAGAATTTTAGTTGCCCTTTCACCCTCACGCACGATGATGACATATGGCTTTACGTCTTTACTCCTGGAACTGAAATCTTTTACTACACTTTTTACATAAGTATATCCATCCAGTGCATGGGATCCTTCCGGCGCCATAATCTCTACCTGCTCAAAATCAATCTTCAGTGCAGTCTTTCGTTTTGCATTCCCCATAATTTTATCAAAGTCTAACTGTCCGTCACAAAAAACATATTCATACTCCACACTTAACCTTGGGAATATATAAATGATAGCTACAATTAATATTGCTGCCACAAATAGCAGTATTGAATTTTGGAAAGTTAACATAAAGGCTGCGATCGCAACAAATATTAACAAGAAACGTATCGCATACGTTCCCGCAGTCTCCTTTCTTTTTACCCCTGCCTCCGCATATAATTCATTCATTAACCTTACCTCCTGATATTTCTTAAAAAATTAAGAATCTTTTAATCAACAAAAAAACTTTCCGATCTGATTAAGCATGTCTTTCTATTAAATATTATACTAAAGTTAAAACTAAAGTTAAAGACTAATATTTAAAATAATTCTAATTTTTTTCTAAATTCTTCAATTCAGCTATGGTTATTTGTTATTTCTATATTGTTTCTTAACAATCTGATTCTAATTTGTCCTTATTTCAAAATTTCCTCTAATAAATTGATGTAGCTGGTCCCTCCTGGCAAGATTCAGCTCTGAAATTGTATTCTTTGTATAGCATATAAATACAATAATTCTG
The DNA here is from genome assembly GCA_049692775.1 of Anaerocolumna sp. Classification (GTDB taxonomy): domain Bacteria; phylum Bacillota; class Clostridia; order Lachnospirales; family Lachnospiraceae; genus Anaerocolumna. The sequence goes on from JBAVPE010000126.1 coordinate 13,255, forward strand.
TTTCGCAATTACCTGTTATAATAAAAGAAGTTCCAAGATATTGTTATATATTATCCGGAACTTCTTCTCTGTTATTGTAACTATTCAGCCGTACCTACTGAAAGTTTCTTTTATGTGCACAAATCACACAAAAATGTGTGATTTTGCGCTGTAGTCCTCAGGTTTTGCGTTGCAAAGCGCTTTGCGGTACTGATGACTGGATAGTTACATATATTTTTATATAATATTTTTACTAATATTTATTTTATATACAGGAATTACATCATACCCATTCCGCCGCCTGCTCCAGCTGGCATAGCAGGTTCATTGGATTTTATGTTTGCAACAACTGATTCTGTTGTTAATAAAGTAGATGCAACACTTGTAGCATTTTGAAGTGCGCTTCTTGTAACCTTAGCAGGGTCAAGAATACCTGCGGATACCATATCTACGTATTCTTCTTTTAAAGCATCAAATCCCATTCCTGGTTTTTGTTCTTTTACTTTGCTGGTTACAACAGAACCTTCTAATCCTGCATTTGCAACGATAATGTATAAAGGTGATTCAAGCGCTTTTAATATAATGTTAGCACCTGTCTTTTCATCGCCTTCTAATTCAGCTGCTAATTCAGCAACTTCCTTGGATGCATGAATGTAAGCAGATCCACCGCCTGCAACAATACCTTCTTCTACTGCTGCCCTGGTAGCTGCAAGTGCATCTTCCATACGAAGTTTCTTTTCTTTCATTTCAGTTTCAGTAGCAGCACCAACACGGATAACAGCTACTCCGCCTGCCAATTTAGCAAGTCTTTCCTGTAATTTTTCTTTATCAAATTCGGAAGTAGTTTCTTCAATCTGAGCTTTAATCTGTGTAATTCTAGCTGAGATATCTTTTTTATCACCCTCGCCATCAACGATAATTGTGTTTTCTTTCTGAACCTTAACGGATTTCGCACGGCCTAATTGCTCCATTGTAACTTCTTTTAAATCTAATCCTAATTCATCAGAAATTACAGTACCGCCGGTTAAGATAGCAATATCCTGCAGCATTGCTTTTCTTCTGTCCCCATATCCTGGAGCTTTCACGGCTACAACGGTGAAAGTACCTTTTAATTTATTAATGATAATAGTGGTTAAAGCTTCACCTTCTAAATCTTCTGCAATAATTAATAATCTTGCCCCGGATTGAACGATTTGCTCTAATACGGGAAGGATTTCCTGAATATTGGATATTTTCTTATCTGTAATTAAGATGTAAGGATTATCTAGGTTAGCTTCCATCTTATCCATATCAGTTGCCATATATGCTGATACATATCCTCTGTCAAATTGCATACCTTCTACTAAATCAAGTTCTGTTTTCATTGTCTTGGATTCTTCAATGGTAATAACACCGTCATTGGATACTTTCTCCATAGCATCAGCCACCATTTCACCAACAGCATCATCTCCTGCGGAAATAGCTGCTACTCTTGCAATCTGAGCTTTACCGGTTAAATTGGAACTCATTTTACTGATTGCTTCTACTGCACAATCAGTTGCCCTTTGCATACCTTTTCTTAAGATAATCGGATTAGCACCTGCTGCTAAGTTTTTAATACCTTCATTAATCATCGCCTGGGCTAAAACAGTAGCTGTTGTTGTTCCATCACCTGCAACATCATTAGTTTTCGTTGCAACTTCTTTCACTAACTGTGCACCCATATTTTCAAATGCATCTTCTAATTCGATTTCCTTTGCAATGGTAACACCATCATTTGTAATTAGTGGAGCCCCAAAAGATTTATCTAATACAACATTTCTTCCTTTCGGTCCTAAAGTAACTTTAACTGTATTTGCCAATTGATTTACACCAGATTCTAATGCTGCCCTGGCTTCTGCACCGTATTTAATTTCCTTTGCCATAATAAATGCCTCCTATAATGATATTTAAAATTCTTAGTCTTCCACAACAGCTACAATATCGTTTTGTTTCACAACAATGAATTCTTCATCCCCTAATTTTACTTCTGTTCCGGCATATTTGGAATAAATAACTTTATCCCCGGCTTTCACAAGCATAGTAACTTCTTTACCATCTACAACACCGCCAGGACCAACTGCAATAACTTCTGCCTGTTGTGGTTTTTCCTTTGCCTGACCTGGTAAAACAATACCAGATTTTGTTGTTTCTTCAGCAACTAATTGCTTTAAAACTACTTTGTCTCCTAATGGTACTAACTTCATATCATTTTCCTCCTTATAAATAAATTATTTAAGATTAAAAGGCTTATGTTGAAAGACATCCAAATCAGTATGTCCTTTCCTTATTATTAGCACTCGTTTAGGTTGAGTGCTAACTGATAAACTATATATTAGTAAATTTACTTTTATTATGCAAATTTACTTCTGTTTAAAAAATAAGCGAAATGGCCTTAAATATTATTCAACCTAATCTATAGTCTCTTTATCTCATTTTTTCTCACTTTTTTAATAAAAAGCCATAGAAACAATAACTAATTAAAACATACCCATAATTTATGAATTCATACTTATGTAAATGCCTTTTTATTGCAAATATATAATATTATCTGTTCCTTCTTATATCTTCCAAAATATATTCTCTCATTATACTCCTATTTTACAATCAGCAGTATTTAGGATTACCTTGTATCCCAATTTCAGCTCTGCCCACAGTCCCACGGCAAACCCATGAAGGAATAATCCGTAAAGGGTTATGGCAGTTTCCTTGTTTACCCAATACGAAATCATTGCTAAGAAGTCAGCCCTATGCTATAATGAATAAAAAAATAAAGGCAGGGATAAGGTGAAAATAGGTAAAATATTATTTTCCAACTACGTATTAACGAATATTGAATCAAAGCTGCAATATTCAGAAAAGAGGATAAAATTGAAAGAAAAGCTGTATACCATACCGGTAAATGAATCATTTAATGCAGATAGCGAATGTCCTATATGTCAGATGAAAAAATCTTTAGAAGACAATGCGGTTGAATTTACCCTGGGGCCAAGTTATATGGAGGATGATGTAAGGGCCGAAACAGATAAAATCGGATTCTGCAGCCATCATATTGAAAAGTTATATGAAAACCAGAATCGTCTTGGACTGGCCCTTATGCTGAAAACCCATATGGATAAAACAATAAAAGACTTAGAAAAATTATCGTCCGGAACCAGTAAATTGTCTTCTCCTTCTTTATTTAAAAAGAAAACCGAAGTCTCCGCCGTTAAAACATATATTGACCATATCGCTGATTCCTGTTATATCTGCGAAAGAATTAATAATACTTTTGAACGCTATATCGATACCATATTCTCACTTTATCAAAATGATTCCGATTTTCGTAATAAATTTAAACAATCAAAAGGATTCTGCACTTCCCATTACGGTCTTCTATATGATGGGGCAGCGAAACGACTTAATGCTGAACGATCCATTGACTTCATAAACTCATTGAATACAGTATATCTGGATAATATGAAACGCGTCCGGGATGATCTGGAATGGTTTACCAACAAGTTTGATTATCGTTATGTAAATGAACCATGGAAAAATTCAAAAGATGCGCTTCCCAGAACCATTGTTAAAACCAACAGTTTAATTAATAAGGTCCTTCTTACTAACACGGAGGAATAAACATAATGCTTAATCAATTATGATTCCCTTATGTTAATAAATAATTAAGAGCCATCCCTACCTTATAGATTTACTTTTCTGCATCCGATTTAATTTGCCAATTTGCAGAATCCATAAAATTGGGTCAGGCTCTATTTAAATAAATGATTTATTAAGATTGTTTTAACAGTTCTTTTAATTCTCTTGCTTTTGTTTTAATTCTATCGTTTGCATCCCTGGATATGAGAACCTTGGATATCCATCTGCTGGATTCATCATACTTTCCTACCCTTCTGGCCAGATCTGCTACCAAGTAGGTCATGGTATTTTCATCCATTCCGCACATCGGGAACAATTCCTTGGCGAAAGCTTCCAGAAATCCATCATATGCATTCGTTAAAAATTCCAGTTCTTCTTTCTGTAATTGGGTAATTTCTTCTTTTTTAGTTGTTTCTGTATTTTCTGCAAGCAAGCTCTCTGCTTTCCCCCGGAGAAGCCATGCAGTTTTTAAGCAGGTGTAAGCACGTTCACTTAATTTACTTTTTTTCACTATGGTATTCACTAACGCCAGTTTATGCCTTGCGATTGCGTCATCATAAGTAAACACTTCCCCATCTGCCCCCAACCCTTTAAAAGAAGAAGATATCCGCTCTTTAATAAACTTTGCCTGCGTTGAGGTCATATAATTAAAGAATCGGTTTAATGCCGAATATCCACAATGAGGGCATACGATTGCATCATATTTAAGAGAATCCACAAGCTGGTACTTAGGTCTTAAATCTGTATCTGCAGAAATCAGTTTAACTTTTCCGGTCTTTACCGTCTTAGACTTAAACTCTTTATCGCAGACAGGACAGGTGTAACTTTTATCAAAAATAAAATCAGTTTCCGCTACTTTTGCCGTTTCATTCCCGCCGGATTTTTTATTGTTTTTGTCTTCCGATGCATATACTTCTAAATTAGACATTTTACCAAGGCCGAAAGCTTCCAGTCCTGAAAATAAATTTGCCATTTTTCTTCCTCCTCTATTCGGGTTTATATGAGCTCTTAAGGGATACAATTCTGTTAAATACTATTTGATCCGGCATGGAATCCTTGGAGTCTACACAGAAATAACCATGTCTTAAAAATTGATAACTCTCATATGCCTTTGCACCTTTAACACTTGGCTCAATATAGCAATCTTTTAAAACTGTAATCGAATTTGGATTCAGATTCAGGCTGCCGTCTTCATTATAAACACCCTTTTCTTCATCTACTATATTCTCATATAGTCTTACTTCCGCTTTTTGTGCAGTAGGTGCACAAACCCAGTGAATCGTACCTTTTACTTTACGGCCGGTAAAACCGCTGCCGCTTTTTGTCTCAGGGTCATAGGTGCAATGTATTTCTGTAACATTGCCGGCCTCATCTGCAACATAGTCCGTACAGGTTACAAAATAAGCATGCATTAAACGGACTTCATTTCCCGGATATAAGCGGAAATATTTTTTAGGCGGTATGATCATAAAATCCTGTCTGTCAATATATAATTCACGGCTAAACGGTACTTTTCGAACACCCATTTCTTCACTTTCCTGATTATTCGGTACATCAAGGTATTCCGTCTGTTCCTCTGGATAATTGGTAATAACCAATTTAACCGGATCCAATACTGCCATTACCCTTGGCCTTTTTAATTTCAAATCCTCGCGGATACAGTATTCCAACATGGGATAATCTACAGAACTCTGGCTTTTCGATACCCCGCATAATTCCATAAACATTTTAATGGATTCCGGTGTAAACCCTCTTCTGCGCAGTGCGCTGATAGAAACCAGCCTGGGATCATCCCAGCCGTCTACGATTCCTTCTTCCACTAATTTCTTAATATATCTTTTCCCGGTAATTACATTGGTCAGATACAGTTTAGCAAATTCAATCTGTCTGGGAGGATTTATATATTCCAGTTCCTTTACAACCCAGTCATACAAAGGTCTGTGATCTTCAAATTCCAAGGTACATATGGAATGGGTAACGCCTTCGATGGCGTCTTCTATCGGATGTGCAAAATCATACATGGGATATATGCACCACTTATCACCGGTATTGTGATGTGTCATTCTGGCAATACGGTATATAATAGGATCCCTCATATTAATATTAGGGGAAGCCATATCAATCCTGGCACGTAATACCTTGGAACCATCCGGATATTCACCATTTTTCATTCCTTCAAATAATTCCAGGTTTTCTTCGATTGTCCTGTCCCTGTAAGGGCTGTTTTTACCCGGTTCTGTTAATGTACCCCGGTATTCGCGGATCTCTTCCGGTGTAAGTTCACATACATATGCTTTACCTTTTTTAATCAGATTAACGGCACTTTCACACATCTGTCCAAAATAATCGGAAGCAAAAAACAATCTGTCTTCAAAATCACCGCCGATCCATTTAACATCAGCTATAATAGATTCCACGAATTCTGTTTTTTCTTTCGTAGGATTGGTATCATCAAACCTTAAATTAAACTTACCGCCATACTTTTTCGCTAATCCGTAATTCAATAGTATAGATTTAGCATGTCCAATGTGGAGATATCCGTTTGGCTCCGGTGGAAACCTGGTCATAACTGTTGTACAATTACCTTCCCTGATATCTTTATCAATAATTTGCTCTATAAAATTCTTAGAAGTAATTTCTTTATCCGCCTGCATATCCGTTATATTTTGCAAATTCGAATGATCTTCCATTCCTATGCCTTCACTATCCATGGCAATTCCTCCTTAAAAGCAGTATATTTTCATAAGCTATATAATACCACAATTGTTTTTATTAGTCAAAGCAGGTAATCAAATATAATTAATATGAATATTATGATTCAGCCATGCAGCAAAAAACGCACAAAAGGCGCGTAAGCTCGCTTACAAGCGCTTTTCTGCGTTTTTCTGCTATACGGCGCTTAGCCGCAGCGAGATGTAGCGAAGTGGAACCTGGCTGGCATGGCATAAGGCTGAACTGTAAATATGAATTATATTGCAGACACCAGCCGGATTACAGATTTTATTCCTGAAGCTACTATCGGGACAAATTTCCTATAGGAAAAAATTTAAGTCATCCACCAGGGCGAACATCTATGTTGAACAAAGAGCCTGCCTTGCGCGGTCAGCATAGCCGATATAATTCTTATCACGCAAATATGCATCCTGCGGAGCATTTTTTATGTTATAGGACGCAATTTCCTATAACATAAGAAAAGCCCTTCCTGCTATGATTACCAGAAATGGCTTTTTAAATCATTATTTTCCTCGTTAAAAACTGCTTTCGCAGCTTTTATATATTCATTCATGTTAATTTTTTCAGTTTCGGTTTGATATTTCCAAAGGGAGCTGTATAGTTCTTTTCATCTTTTACCTGAACTTTAGCTTTTTTATATCCATGACCTTCGCCTTCTCTTTATTAGTTACCGATATTAATCCATTAATATTGGGGAAGCACTTCTATATTTGTTTACAATGTGCTCCAGGGCTTTTAGAAATCTCCCCATTTCCTCATCCGTTCCTATCGTTATTCTAAGATAGTTATTAATTCTTGGTTTATTAAAATATCTGACGAATATATTTTCTGCTCTTAACTCCGTAAATATTTTCTCTGCCGGTATGGTTCCATGTGATGCAAATATAAAATTAGCTTTAGAATCAGGAAACGTAAATCCAAGCTTCTTTAATTCGTCCATAACCCATTCCCTGGTTTTAATAATCTTACCCAGACATTCTTTAAAATACGCCACATCTTTAACCGCTTCCGTGCCGAAATATAAGGAAGTCAGATTCATGGTATAGGAATTATAGGAATATTTAACGTCATTAATAGCTTTAATCAGAACTGGATTACCCATAGCAAAACCGATCCTCATACCTGCCATGGAATGGGATTTAGAAAAAGTCTGCACCACTAACAGATTATCAAATTCTTTTATAAGTTCTAAGGAACTGGTACCGCCAAAGTCAATATAAGCTTCATCTACAATAACTATAGAATCCTGATTATGTTCCACTATATCCCGTATAAATTCAATTTCCTCATAACAGGATGTCGGGGCATTGGGGTTAGCAATTACAATTCCACCGTTTTCCCTGTAATAATCCTCTTTTTTAATTCTGAAATTTTCATCCAAAGCCGGACGTTCATAAGGAATCCGGAATAGATCTGCCCATACATCATAGAAGGAATAAGTAATGTCAGGGAATAAGATTGGTTTATCAGAATTAAAAAAGGTCATAAATGCCATCGCTAACACATCATCCGACCCAACACCTACAAAAATCTGGTTTTCCTCCAGTTTATAATAATCCGCTAAAGCTTTCACTAATATAGTTGCAGTTGGGTCCGGATATAATTTTAATTTATCCGCTTGGAATTCCCTGATTGCCCTTTCAACTCCCGGAGCGGGGGGATATGGATTTTCATTGGTATTTAACTTAATCATGTCAGGTAAGTCAGGTTGTTCTCCCGGTACATATGGAACAACTTTCCTTATGTTATTTTCCCACGTTTTCATAGCAATCTCCTATCTCTTAAGTTATCACGGCTTACTTAACCAAGTACTCTTCTGCCAGCTTCTTAAATCCGGTTAAGGAACCTTCGATTGTTTTATAATCAACGCAATAAGCAATCCTGCAATAGCCGGGACATCCAAATGAAGAACCGGGTACTATAAGTATATTTTGCTTTTTAGCTGCTGCCGCGAAGGCTTTATCATCTTCTTCCAGTGCTTTAATAAACAAGTAAAATGCACCCTCTGGTTTAACACAGGTATATCCATATTCATTCAGATTATTGTAAAGCAGTTCCCTGTTCCGGTTATATAGGGAGATATCCACCTCAGAATCCAGACATTTCGCAACCACCCGCTGGATTAAGGATGGGGCATTGACAAATCCTAAAATTCGGTTGGCAACATTAGCTGCCGCTACTACATCGGAGAAATCATCCACTTCCTCCGGAATGACTAAATAACCGATTCTCTCACCAGGTAAGGATAAAGACTTACTATAGGAATATCCGACTATTGTATTCTTATAGAATTTGGTTAAATAAGGTACTTTTATGCCATCATACACCAGTTCCCGGTAAGGTTCATCTGAAATTAAATAGATGGAGGTATTTAACTCGGCCTGTTTCCGTTTTAAAATTTCTGCCAATGAGGTAATTGTAGCTTCTGAATATACGGCTCCGGTAGGATTGTTAGGCGTATTTATAATTACTGCTTTCGTTTTGGCCGTTATTTTCTTTTCAAATTCTGACAGATTAGGCTGGAAAGTTTCTGTATTCGGACTGACAACAACTAATTCACCGTCAAAATTACTTACATAATTTCGGTATTCCCCAAAGAAAGGTGCAAAAACCATTACCTCATCCCCTGGATTTAACAGGGTTTTTAATACTACATTCAGGCCGCCGGCAGCACCAACCGTCATTATAATATTCCTTTCTCCAAATGAAGTATCAAATCTTTTATTTATGGAACCGGCAATCGCACTCCTGACATCTTCGTATCCGGAATTGTTCATATAACCATGGACTAAATTAGCATTTTCCTCACTGATCACTTCTATTACCGCATTCTTTACTGCTTCCGGAGGTTCCACACTGGGGTTGCCTAAGCTGAAATCGAATACATTTTCAGGGCCATAAATGGCTGCAAGTCTTTTACCCTCTTCAAACATAGCCCGGATAACAGAACTGTTTTGTACTAAGCCAATCATCTTATTTGATATCATAACAGCATCCTCTTTTCTATGATTATGTCTTCTCTGATTTTGAATAGTATAGCATAGTAACGCACTGAATTGCAAGATTTTCTAGATTTTATTAATATTCACATAAGAAAGTGAGATTAACTGGTACCATAGTAATTTTTTAGGTTTTATATTCACATACCCATATCATTTTGCTATGGCTCTAATATGACTTTTTTACTAAATTTAAAGTGATATAACAAAGAGTCTGGCCTGCCAGACTCTAGCGCTGTCGCTTCAGTGACAATCTACCTATAGCACGTCATGCGCATCCCCCGGAGGGTTTTTATCTCATAGGGAGAACTTCCTATGAGATAAAAAAAGTTCTATAATATCAAACTGAGGTATGTAATAAATATACATCACATACCTCAGTTTAATTATTCTAGGACCCACTAAAAATGTCGTAAAAATAAGATTCAAATAGAAAAATTATAATAAAACTTAACATACAACATTTTATTAATTGCCCAAAAACTTATACATTATTACTCGTTCAAATTATTTCTGAAAACGGATATCCAGATAATTTTTAACGATTTGAACACATTTATCAAAGCCTAATTGCTGGCTGTTCAAACATAAATCATAATTTTTGGCGTCTTCCCAATTCCTGCCGGTATAGTATTTATAATATTCTGCACGGCGTTTATCGGTTGTAATTACCTTTTTTTCTAATTCTCTTGCAGGCAGACTAAACATTCCTTCTAACCTACCGACACAATCTTCGACAGAAGCATGAACGAAAATCTTAACTACGTTGTCCATATCTTTTAAGATATAATCGGCGCATCTTCCGACAATAACACAAGGTTCCTGTCCTGCAAGCTGCCTGATTACCTTAGCCTGGTAATTAAATAAATTATCGTTTGATACAAAATCATCACTGTCAGGTGGAATCAACTGACCCTTGTATTCTTTTCTTGCAATGCGGTATAGCAGGCTTTTCTTAAGCTGTTCATCGGCTCTTCCAAATAACGCTTCATTAATCCCGCTTTCGTCCGAGGCCAGGCGTAACAGTTCCCTGTCATAGAAATGGATACCCAATTCTTCCGCAAGCATCCTGCCCATGGTCTTACCACCACTCCCATAGCCTCGTGCAATGGTAATTACATAATGCTCCATAGTAACCCTCCCGTATGTGTGCTCTGCACACGTACAAATCAAGATAGTGAAAAAATATGTTTTACCGTTTTTTCAAATTATTCACCTAAATAAGCTTTTTTAACAGAATCATCGTTCATAAGTTCTTTCGCATCGCCTTCTAAAACGATTTTTCCGGTTTCTAAAACATATGCACGGTTTGCAATGGATAATGCTTTTTTTGCATTTTGTTCTACTAATAAAACAGTCGTTCCGCTTTCGCTGATTTCCTTTATTATATCAAATATTTCAGAAACAAAGATAGGGGATAGTCCCATGGAGGGTTCATCCATTAATATAATCCTTGGATGTGACATTAAGGCGCGGCCCATTGCAAGCATCTGCTGTTCGCCGCCGCTTAAAGTACCGGCTATCTGATTTTTTCTTTCTTCCAGACGTGGGAAACGCTTATATACTTTAGCTATGGTATCTTCCATTTCCTTTTTATCTTTTCTGGTATAAGCACCCAGCTTTAAATTCTCAAATACGGTTAATTCCGCAAATATTCTTCTGCCTTCCGGTACGTGAGCCATACCTAACGACACAATTTTATGAGCGGGAATCTTCGTCAAATCATTTTCTTCAAACAGAACACTCCCTGATTTCGCTGAAACCAGGCCGGTAATGGTATGAAGAATTGTAGTCTTACCTGCTCCATTCGCCCCAATTAAAGCAATTACTTCTCCTTCATTTACTTCAAAGGAGATTCCTTTAATTGCCTGTATGATTCCATAATAGACCTCTAGGTCTTTAATTGCTAACATTGCCATCGGAATTCCTCCATTTCCTTCCCCATTATTATTCTCCAAGATATGCAGTGATTACCTCTGGATTATTTAATACTTCATCCGGTGTTCCGGCTGCAAGTTCTGTACCAAAATTTAATACCAGTAATTTTTCGCATATACCGGTTACCAGTTTCATGTCATGTTCAATCAGCAATATGGTAATCTGATAACGGTCCCTTACCAAACGGATCGTATCCATCAGTTCTGCAGTTTCATTGGGATTCATGCCGGCAGCCGGTTCATCTAATAATAACAGTTTAGGATTCGTAGCCAAACCCCTGGCTATCTCTAACTTTCTCTGTTTTCCGTAAGGTAAATTGCTGGCAAGATAATCCGCCTGGCCATCTAAGTCAAATACTTTTAAGATCTCCAGTGCTTTTTCATCTATTTCCTTTTCTATCTTAAAATAAGCAGGCAAACGGAAAAAGCTTGTGAAAAGTGAATACTTCAGCTGATTGTGAAGAGCTGTCTTTACATTATCAAGCACGCTCATTTTTTTAAACAAACGGATATTCTGGAAGGTTCTTGCAATCCCAGCCTGGCAGATTTCAGAAGGAGCTTTGCCGACAAGATCAATCCCATCTATTTTAATCGTTCCATCCGTTGGGCGGTAAACACCGGTCAGCAGATTAAAGATTGTGGTTTTACCGGCACCATTGGGTCCAATCAGACCATACAGCTGTCCCTTTTCTATATAAAGATTTACATTATCAACTGCGCGAAGACCTCCAAAGGAGATTCCTAAATTCTTTACTTCTAATAAAGCCATATTCATCCAACTCCTTTTGATTTATTTCGCCCTGCCCTTCATTAACATGGGCAGTTTGGGCAATTTACCGCTTTCTTCTAATCTGGTCCGTATTCCTGAAGAATTAAATAACATAATTGCAATTAAAACAACCGCATATAATAGCATTCTAAAGTCATTTACCGCACGGAGCATTTCCGGTAAAACAGTTAGAATAATTGCCGCAATGACGGATCCCCGAATACTGCCCATGCCTCCAAGCACAACGATAACAAGAATTTCAATGGATTTATTATAATCAAAATCGCCGGGTTTTAATATACTTAAATTATGTCCGTATAATACTCCGGCAACTCCGGCAAAAAATGCAGCAACAACAAATGCCATGATTTTATAACGGCTAACCTTAATACCAATGGATTCAGCAGCAATATAATTATCACGTATAGAGCCGATTACCCTTCCGTGTCTCGAATTAACTAAATTACTGATACAAATTATAGTAATTATCATAAAGATATAAACCCAGGTATAGTTAGAATAACGTGGTATCTTAGATAAGCCTTTCGGCCCGCCTGTTACCCCCAGGAAATTAATAATGGAACGGATTATCTCACCAAATGCTAACGTAACAATAGCCAAATAATCTCCTTTTAATCTTAATACCGGGACACCAATTAATACACCGAAAACTGCCGCTACCATACCGCCTGAAATAATGCCCAGGACAAATTCGACAGGTGCCGGTAAATTCATATAAATCGTAAACAAAGATCCGGTATACGCACCGATTGCCATAAAGCCCGCATGTCCTAAGGATAATTCCCCCAGAAATCCAGTGGTTAAATTAAGTGAAACAGCCAGAATTATATTAATACCAATTGGTACCAATAAGGATTTATATTGCCGGTTGAAGATATCTTCCTCCACCAGGATCATAATTATGATATATACAATAATAATTTCTATCAATGTCAGAATATTTCTTCTATTTATCAGGTTATTTCTTGTAAGGTTCTTTTCCTTTGTTTCTTTTTTCATGTTCCACCTACACTTTCTCAATTCGGTTTTTGCCTAAAATACCGGAAGGTTTAACTAAAAGAACCAAAACTAAAACACCAAATACAATGGCATCCGACACTTCAGAAGAAATATATGCTTTTGAAATACTCTCAACTAAGCCTAAAACCAGTCCTCCGATCATAGCACCGGGTACACTTCCTATACCACCTAAAACAGCTGCCACAAAGGCTTTAATCCCAGGCAGGGCCCCTAAGGTAGGTTCTATGGACTGATATTGACACACAAACATGATACCGGCAACCGCCGCTAATGCTGAACCAATGGCAAAAGTCATAGAAATTGTTTTATTCACATTAATACCCATTAGCTCCGCAGCCGCCTTATCTTCCGATACGGCCCTCATGGCACTTCCTGCTTTTGTCTTGGATATAAATAAAGTTAATGCAATCATGCAGACCATTGTTACTACAAGCGTTACAATTGTAATTCCTGATACAGTAATCCCACCGATCACAACCGCTTTCATATTGATAATTGATTTAAATGTAACAGGATTTGCACTGAAAATTAATAGAGCAAGACTTTGCAATAAAAAACTCATACCGATAGCAGTGATTAACACCGCCAGTGCAGGGGCTTTCCTCAATGGTTTATAGGCTATCCTTTCAATAAGAATTCCTAAAACCGCGCAAAAAACTATGGTAAATAGGACAGCCAATATGACTGGCATATGCATAACTCCAATGGATACATACAAAGCATAGGCACCAACCATAATAATATCCCCGTGGGCAAAATTAATCATTTTGGCAATACCGTAAACCATGGTATATCCTAATGCTATCAGGGCATAGATACTGCCTGAACGTAATCCGTTAATCAATTGTTCTATTATGCTCTGCATTCTTTCACCTCTTTCTTCTTCCTGTCTTAAGCTTCTTCGTTACGTTCAGAAATAAAATTAATTCTGCACCAAGCGAAGAAGTTTAAGGTATACTCGTATGAAACACAAGAACAAAAGCAAGAATTCAGACTGGATACATGATTGCTCAACTTTATCCAGGTCCTCCTTCTCCTTCTGTCCTTTTATTTTAACTATCTGTAAAGAAATTATTGATTAGTTTTGATTAGTTGGTTTTAGCAGTATATTCACCATTTTTAATTTCTATGAACCTGGCACCTTTATTAGGCTCACCATCTGCCGTAAAGGTAATATCTCCGGTAACTCCGCTTACGTTGATTTCTGTCATGGCACTGATTAAATCTTCGCTTTTTGTAGAGCCGGCCTTTTCAAGCGCAGCCTTCATAACAAATACTGTATCATAACCGTCTGCAGCAAACTGATCCGGAACCACATTGTATTCTTTCTGATAAGCGGAAACAAATCCTTTCACTAAATCACTTTCATCACTGGCAAAGAATGGGCTTAAGAAAACAGCACCTTCCAATACGGCAGGATCAACGACCTTTTCTAAAACACCATCCCAACCATCGGAACCGATAAAAGGTAGATTCATGCCAAGGTCAGATGCCTGCGTTGTAATATATGCGGCATCCTGATAATATGCAGGAACAAATATAATCTCTGCATCCGTACCTTTTATGGTAGTCAATTGAGTTGTAAAATCAACATCACCTTTTACAAATGCTTCCGATGAAACAATTTCCCCGCCAAGTGCAGTTACTTCGTCTGCAAAAGCTTCCATGATACCTGTACTGTATGGATCTGAATTATTATAGACTACAGCTATTTTTTTCTTTCCCAATGTTTCCACTGCATATTTAGCCATTGTCTGGCCTTGAAGCGGATCCGTAAAACATAAACGGAATGCATTGGGATATTCGGTTAATCCTGCTGCTGAACCGGAAGGGGTAATCTGAAATACTCCATCTGCGTTAGTCTGATCAGCAATCGCAAGACCGGCGTCACTGGTTACGGTACCAAGCAATGCCTGAATCCCTTTATCCATTAAGGTATTATAAGCAGATACTACTGTTTCCGTACTGGCTTCATCATCTTCAAAATCTAATACCAATTTCAGCGTACTGCCGCCTACTTTTACTCCCCCTGCATCATTTATTTCCTTAATTGCAACTGCTGCCCCCTGTTTAACAGAGTTTCCATATGAAGCCGCCTCTCCTGTTAACGGTCCAAGACCACCGATAAGAAATTCACTGGAGCTTCCGGTATCTTTCTTCCCACAACCTGTCATGGCTCCAACTGCCATTGCACTGATCAGGCCTAAACTTAAAACTCTTTTCATCGTTTTTTTCATAAAGTTACCTCCCTTTAATTTTAATTAGTTCATGAATTTGATTTATCCGGTTCACCGCTTTGCACTTATCGTATAGTAATACGCTAAAGTTTCAGGGTATAATTCCCTTCAAACTACTCTTCATTAGCTAAATAATTTTGAATAGATATAAAATAAGACGTTCAAAAGAGTATTATTGAACGCCTTTATTCTGCATATATATTACTATTGTAACTGTTATTTGTCAACAGCTAATTTCTAAGTAAATGAATGGTTCTTTCTATTTGCTAAACGCATTATGAAACTCCTTCAGCTCCGCTTTTATTTCCAACGGAGCTGATTCTTCTTAATAGCCTGGATAGCGGCCTGCAGCATAAATTCAACCCTGTTTATGGCACGGCAGGATAACCTCAATTTCATGATGAACCTATTATATATTCTTATAAGATATAATGTTATATTTCTTTGTAAACTGACCTATATTATTTTGAAGACAACCAATTGTTTACTATATCTTCATTCGCACTCATCCACTCTCTTGCTGTATCCAGAGGATCTCCTTCTCCATCTTCGATGGCTCCCATAAGATCTGAAAGAATTGCATCTGTGAATACAAAATTTGTAAAAAATTCAGCAACTTCAGGCATATCTTCCGCGAAACCTTTTCTGCTATAGGTATGAATATTTTCAGCTTCTCCGTAAATACCCTTCGGATCCTCTAATACTTTTAAGTCCCATTTGGCAAACATCCAGTGAGGGGTCCAGCCAGTTACAGCAATAGCTTCATTATTGTCAATTGCCTTTTTCAGAGCAGCTGTCATTGCAGGTCCGCTTCCACTTACCAGTTCATAGTCCAATTTATATTCAGCGATTGCCTTTTCAGTTGCAGTCATAATACCAGCACCGGAATCAATTCCGATGATTTTTCCATCAAAAATGTCCTTGTTTGCATTTAATTCATCAATCGAATCAATTTCAACATAAGATGGGACAACAATTCCAATCCGCGCATTTTCATAGGTTATGCCCAAATCTTCCAGTTTATCTCCATATTTTTCCATGTAATCTCCATGGGTAACCGGTAACCATGTATCAAGAAATACATCAGTGTTGCCACTTGCTAATGAAGTAAATATTGGTGCTACATCTGCTAATGTCATTTCTACCTCATAACCCAATTTATCCTCTAAAATAACAGCAGCAAGATTAGTCATTGCGATACCTTCTGCCCAATTCACATATCCAATCTTTACTGTACCTGTTTCTGCCTTATCCTTTTTGGTTGAACAGCCTGCCATAATGCTTGTAAGCATAACTACTCCAATTACTAATAATATTAATTTTTTCATATTATTTTTTTCCTCTCTTAACTAATTCATGTTAACAGTTACACTTCGCGCCTTTTACTTTTAGGCTTTCCAATACTTTGTGTGATTCGGTCAAGGATCATAGCCAAAATAACCACAGCTAATCCTCCTTCAAAACCAACACCAATCTTCATTTGTGTAATTCCTTTTAAAACAATATCTCCTAATCCACCAGAACCTATCATGGAAGAAATTACAACCATGGAAAGTGAAAGCATGATTGTCTGATTCAAACCTGCTAATATTGTAGGCTTTGCTAGTGGAATTTGTACTTTGAATAACATTTGACCTGGCGTGCAACCGAAAGCTCGTGAAGCTTCAATCACTTCTTTAGGAACTTGTCGAATTCCAAGGCTAGTTAATCTCACAATCGGTGGCATCGCAAATATAACAGTTGCAACAGCTCCAGGAACAGGTCCCAGATCAAAAAAGTATACCGCAGGTATCAAATAGACAAATGCAGGCATCGTCTGCATAAAATCTAGTATCGGTCTCATTACTTTATTTAACTTATTACTTCTCGACATCAAAATACCAAGTGGGATACCAATCGCGAGAGCAATAACAGTTGCTGTTGTTACCAGCGCAAATGTTTTCATTGTTAGTTCCCATAATTCCATTGATTTAATTACCAGCGCACCAGCAACTGTGAAAAGTGCTGTTTTTTTTCCAGCTGTCAGAAAAGCTAATGCACCAATAATAAATAACATAATGATAAATGGTATTCCTACATAGATAAATTCAAATTTATTAATTACAAAGAGGAAGGCATCTTTTATTGCATCAAAAAATGGTGACAAATTATCTGTTAACCAATCAACGCCTAACTCTACATATTTCCCAATAGGCAATCTATACATCATTTTCCTCCTCTCCCATTATCCCAGCAAGAACCGAAACCTTAAAAATAATGCCTAAAATTTTTCGTTCCTCGCCTGCTACTACGATTGGATACTTTGTATTCAAAAATAGTGGTATAAGTTCCACTATTAATGTGTCTGGAGAAACAACCTGAACATCCGTATCCAATATATCGCTCAAATCTTCTTTATTCTCTTTTATTAATCTTGTTGCATCTTCAATTGTTATAATTCCCATTAATTTACGTTGTTTATCAACCATAAATACACTTGAAATAGATGCTTCTTTCATTTTCCTTACTGCAACTCTAGCCCCATCCTTGGCAAATACAATCGTATCCGTGTTTTTCATTATGGATCTTGCCGTTACAACTTTTACACGATTTACTCCTTGGACAAATTCTTTAACATAATCATCAGCCGGATTTTTGAGTATTTCTTCCGGTGAACCAATCTGGACGATAACACCATCTTTCATGATTGCTATTTTGTCTCCAATTTTTAATGCTTCATCCAAGTCATGTGTTATGAATATAATTGTTTTACGCATTTTATCTTGCAGTGAAAGCAACTCATCCTGCATTTCTTTTTTGATCAATGGATCGAGTGCACTAAAAGCTTCATCCATTAATAATATGTCCGGGTTTGTTGCAAGTGCTCTGGCCAGCCCTACTCGTTGCTGCATACCACCGCTTAGCTCTGATGGCATTGACTTCTCATACCCCTTGAGTCCAACTAATTCCAACGCTTCGACTGCCTTTATATTACGTTCCTCTAATTTCACTCCTTGAATTTCTAATCCAAACGCCACATTTTCTTCAATTGTCCTATGGGGCAATAATGCAAAATTTTGAAAAACCATACTTATTTTTTTTCGACGGATTTCTCTTAATTTATCAATATCATATTTTACAATATTCTGGTTATCAATATAAACTTCGCCCGATGTAGGCTCAATAAGACGATTGAGACATCTTATCAAGGTTGATTTACCACTTCCAGATAGTCCCATAACAACAAAGATTTCACCCTCCTCAACTTGAAAACTTGCATTGTTAACACCTATTCCATGATCTGTCTCTTTTAATATTTCTTTTTTTGATACTGCTCCCTTTTTAATTTGGGATAATATTTTTTGTGGCGTAGGTCCAAAAATTTTATAAAGATTTTTGACTTCTACTTTAATCATTCATCTTCCTCCTTTTACACTATATAAAAAATCCATATATTTACTTTCCGCTATGTGAATCGTTATCTATAGTCTAGGATAATTATAGTATTCCCATACATTCATATATTGGCTCACAAAATAAAAATAGTAACAACCTAATTCATTATTCAAGTTGTTACTACTCTAAATATAGCATATATTTACTAAAATGTCAATTGTTTTAATGTTAGCATCAAATAGGTCAGGTAGACTGATGCCTTACGACATCAGTCTACCTGACCTATTTCTAAGTAAATCTATGGTTATGGAAATTTTCAGGAAATAATATCCACATACATACTTCATGCCTTATCCGGTAAGGTCATATTACAAAAAACTAGCTGTCTTGGTTTGTGAGTTCTCCCCCGCATTTATCACAGAAATCCAACCCTACCAGCGTAATCCCGCCGCAATCGGGACAAATCATTTTTTCAGGCAATATTTCCTTCTCTACGATTTCATATTCCTGTTCCCCTGCTGCCTCTGTATTTTCCTTTTGCAACTCTGTTTTAACAGTAGCCATATGGGATTCCTTAACAGGTACTTTCTTTTTAAATATATTAAATATTGACATATAATTCCTCACTGCAAAGTTTATCCTTGCTTTTATATTATATAAGCTTTAGGACAGGACTTATTTAGATGTTTTAATTTTTTTGTTCTAACATTGGAGTAAATACTTTTTGGGAAGTTCCCCTCATTTCAATATATGGGACACCTTTTTTCTCAATATATTCCCTCGTTATGATTACTCTACCGATATTTTCATCCTTGGGAATTTCATACATAATATCTAACATAAATTCTTCAATAATTGCACGAAGTGCCCTGGCACCTGTCTTTTTCTCCAAGGCTTTTTGGGCTATTGCCTCCAATGCCCCATCATCAAATTCCAATGAAACTTCATCTAAGAGCAAAAGCTTCTGATATTGTTTCAAGATTGCATTCTTGGGCTCTTTCAGGACTTTGACCAACATTTCCTGTGTTAATCCTTCTAAAGTATATATAATAGGAAGACGTCCGATAAATTCCGGTATCATCCCAAACTCCCTAAGATCCTCTACGGTAACCTTCTGTAATATATTAAGGTCATTATCATATTTATCCTTTAAGTCTGCGCTGAACCCAATGGAGGACTGTTTATTCATTCTGGTTTTTATAATACCTTCCAGCTCCGGAAATGCACCGCCACAGATAAATAGAATATTTCTTGTATTAACCGTAGTCATGGGAACCATTGCATTTTTACTGGAAGCCCCTACCGGTACCTCTATTTCACTGCCTTCTAAAAGTTTTAACATACCCTGCTGAACAGACTCACCGCTTACATCCCTGTTGTTGGTATTTTTCTTTTTTGCTATCTTGTCAATTTCGTCTATAAAGATAATTCCCCGCTCCGCCTTTTCCACATCATTACCGGCAGCTGTCAGTAATTTGGAAACAACGCTTTCCACATCATCGCCGATATATCCGGCTTCCGTCAGCGAGGTTGCATCTGTAATGGCTAAAGGGACGTTTAACAATCTTGCCAGGGTTTTTACCAAAAAAGTTTTTCCGCTTCCGGTAGGTCCAATCATCAGCATATTGGACTTCTCAATCTCAATATCATCCATTGTGTTGGTAACAACTCTTTTATAATGATTATAAACTGCTACAGATATAACCTTTTTCGCATGTTCCTGGCCTACAACATAATCATCCAGCTGTGCTTTTATAATATGGGGGGAAGGTATATTTTTAATATCCGTCGTGTTTTTTTCTTCTACCTTATCCTCGACCGGCTTTTTTTTCTTTAGTTTCTGGCTTTTCGGAATCTCATTCTGCTGCAGATTGCTAAGATTCATCATGTTTGGCGGAAATCCCATCATATCCATGTAGGGCGTACCGTTGTTGTTAATCGTATCGAAGGTTTTTTGCATACAGTCAGAGCAGATGCATATGTTATTGGGGATACGGATCATCTTACCGACTTTGCTTTCCGGCCTTCTGCAGATATAACATACCGCTTCATAATCGTCTTTATCCTTCGTTTCTTTCTTTTCTTCCGGATTACCGCTGTTTTTATTCGTAATATCTATATCATCATTCTTGTCATTATAATCATTAGCCATATAACTATCTCTCCTTTATCCTGCGCCAAAGGCTATTTACAGTTAAAAATCATACCTGCCCTTTCATCTGAATTACGACAGGTTAAAATTAATACATGAATATCATTATATCGCACACTTTAAAGGTGTACAATAGCTGAATATTTAAATTTTCATTAAACTATTATAATAAAAATCTCACTAAATCTTTTATTTTTATAATCAAAGCAAAGAATTATTCCATTTTATTTTATCATATTAATATCCAAATTTCACTAAAATGTTATATAATATTATAAATCAGCATTTATTGCATTTCCAATTATCATAAATAACCGGGGACTGCTATTGCGGTAAAAGCTCATTACGCCTTTACGATGAAAGCAATCCCCGGTTTCTTAACCTGAACGGATTATATATTACGAAATGAATTTAATTTTCCTTAAGGTCCGGATTTTTTCCTAAGTTAACTACGATTTGCTTTTCTGCATATTTACCGTTAGAGCTTCTCATAACAGTGATCGTAACATCTGTACCGGCACGATAAGAAGTAATTTTTTCCTTTAATTGTGTACCTGCAGTAATTTCTGTATCATTCACTTTTGTAATAATATCGCCTGTAATAATTCCTGCTTTTTCAGCACTGCCACCCTCCATAACCTGGGTAACATATACACCTACCGGCCAATTATAGGTATTGGCTATATCTTCTGTTACATCTTGTATACCTACTCCTAGGTAACCTTTTTCATCATCCGCTAAAATTTCACGGTCCATTAATTCATTAATTATAGGTAATGCCCTGGAAATAGGAATGGCAAATCCCATGCCTTCTACTTCACTGGATGCATATTTCACTGTGTTAATACCAATGACTTCACCTTTGAGATTTAATAAAGCACCACCGCTGTTTCCAGGATTGATCGCTGCGTCTGTCTGTAACAGTACCATGGTTTTATCTTCTAATTCCACTTTTCTGTCTTTTGCACTGATGTATCCTACTGTTGTAGATTGACCATAACCTAAAGCGTTACCGATTGCTATTGCCATTTCACCTACTTTAACAGATTCGGAATCACCTAATTCAGCAACTTTAATAGCAGATAAGGTAGTATCTTTAATTGTACTTAAATCAATGGAAACGACTGCCAGATCGGCAACTGCATCGGTTCCTTTTATAATAGCGGTTGCTTCCGTACCATCAATAAATTTAACCTTAATGGGGTCTGCTCCTTCTACAACATGATTATTCGTAGCAATCAGTAGTTCCTTGTCATTCTTACCAACGATAATACCGGAACCGCCACCCTCATTCTCCTGGTCAACCTGCTGCCCAAACCAATCGTAGGACTGGGTGTAAGTAGCTGTAATGGTAACGATGGATGGCATAGTGGCATCCACTACATCTGTAACATCTGTTTTCTGCTGAATCGTACCCTCTGATACAGTGGTAGCCGATATTTTATTACCCTCTCCTGATGATAAATTCAATTTAAAACCGCCGATTGAACCCCCTTCTCCAATACTAATAGAAATCGGAGCCGCATCCGGATTAATTCTATAATAGGCCAGATTAAAACCAAGAAAGCATGCTCCGGCAACTACACCAAAGACTGCTGCCCCTAACACAAACTTCCCTGCTTTCTTTAACATCCTGTGATTTTTTGGTTTTTTCTTATTATTGTTTTCTGTGGGTATATCAATTACATGATCACCGTTATTATTATAGGAGAAATTATTATATTCAACGCCGCATTTTTCATCATAAAAATTGTTGTATTGTCCATTCTGATTGTTTGGACCTGTTGGATCTGGGGCGGAAGCTGCAATCTGTTCTGCCCAGAAACTATAAGTTGAAGATGCGTTATTTAGATTAGGATCACCTGTACTGTTACTTGTATTGCCGCCATTACTGTTATCACTGCTTATATTGTTTGTTATGGAATTACTTATGTTATTACTTAAATTAAGATTACTGTCACTACTAAGGGCATTACTGTCCATATTAGTGTCGGGATTACTGGTATTTGGTTCTACATCATTATTTTGATTCATATTTTGATTGTCATTATTATTTAAAAATTCATCTGACATATAAATGCTCCTTTCTGTATCGGGTTTCTTCATAACACCCGAATAAGTTATTTCATGTTTTTCAACTTATAATTTAATTTATGACTCTATTTTAGCAGTACTTTGTGTTTAGATTGTGAAAAGAATTCAAAAAAAATTTGTCTTTTTTTGTTATTAATTCTTAAGATTAATCTATTAAATATTAAGAATTTATATATTGTAGATTGACACCTAATCATGTATTATATTAGTGATACTTTATGATAATACTTTAAAGGATTACAATATATTAAGAAAGCCTTTTTCTTCGGCTGTGGTGAAAATTATGATAAAAGATAATCAAAAAACATTTAATAGGATACATGTAATAATTGATGGCTGTTTATTGGCATTATCTTACGTCTTTTCTTATTATTTGCGGTTTTACACTCCATTAAGGTTTCTGTTCAGATGGGACCCCAATGCCCGGTTTTATTCTTTACCCCAATATTCCGGAATATTGTTTTTTTTAATACCGGGTTATTTAATTATATATTATTTATGCAATTTATATGCACCAAAACGGAGTCAGGGCAGGCGCGTCAGTTTATGGAATATTATAAAAGCTAATTTCCTGGGCACTTTTTATTTCACCTTTATTTTATATGCCGTAAAAGAAAGTGATTATTCCCGTGGCATGTTAGCCATTTTTTTTGCAGTTAATATAATATTTGACACCATATTCCGTACCATCCTGTCCTATTTCTTAAAAGAAGCCAGAAGAAAAGGATATAATTTAAAGCATGTAGTCTTAGTGGGTTACAGCCGTGCGGCAGAAGAATACATTGACAGAATCCTGGTGAATCCCCAATGGGGTTATTACATCCACGGGATCTTGGATGATAATATAGAACGCGGAACCTTATATAAGAATATAAAAGTAATCGGGTCAATTAACAATTTGTTGGAAATACTCCCACAGAACCGTCTGGATGAAATTGCTATTACCCTTAGTATTAACGAATATTCCAAATTAGGCAGAATCGTCGGAATCTGTGAAAAATCAGGCGTACACACGAAATTTATTCCGGATTACCAAAACTTTTTCCCAACAGTGCCTTATACGGAGGACTTAGACGGTCTCCCCGTTATTAACATACGTAATGTTCCATTAAGCAATACTTTTAACCGGATCCTAAAACGTGCAATAGATTTGTTTGGCTGTATTGCAGCACTTATCGTTTTTTCCATTCCTATGATTTTGGTAGCCATCATTATTAAGGCCACTTCACCCGGACCGGTTATATTCAGCCAGATCCGGATCGGACGTCATAACAAAGAATTTAAGATGTATAAATTCCGGTCAATGGAAATCCAGAAGGAATCCAAAGAGAAAAAAGCCTGGACAACCTTTAATGATCCCCGTGTTACCAAGATAGGTAAACTTATCAGAAGAACCAGTATTGATGAATTACCGCAGCTTTTCAATGTTTTAAAAGGAGAAATGAGCCTGGTAGGTCCACGTCCCGAACGTCCGTTTTTCGTAGATAAATTTAAGGAAGAAATCCCAAGATATATGATAAAACACCAGGTTCAGCCCGGTATGACCGGATGGGCACAAATTAAAGGTTTCCGAGGTGATACTTCCATCCGTAAACGTATTGAATGTGATTTATATTATATAGAAAACTGGACTTTTGGTCTGGATTTTAAAATATTATTCTTTACTTTGTTTAGCGGATTTATTAACAAAAATGCATATTAAAAATTAAAAAGGGCTTGCGGCAAAGTTTTGACTGAACTTGGATAAAATACAAGAAAGATCAGTATCACATTTTGCGGCAGCCCATTAAAAGTCAGTAAGGTTCAAGTGAAAAATACGTATAAGGCACGCAGATAGGAGTTAGGATTGAAAATGAATAATAAAAAAAGGAAAAAAAGACTAAAAAGAAAAGTGCTGCTATTCTTTGATTTAATACTTTTATTAATTGTTGCAGGATTAGGTTGTTTTATTTATTTAGCAAATAAAACCCAGCTTGATACCAGCGGTGATTCTTCCATAATTACCAATAGTATTGATAGTGATGAAATAGGCGGTTATCGTAATATAGCAATCTTTGGGGTTGATTCCAGGGATAATGCCTTAGAGAAAAGTACCCACAGTGATACCATCATTATTGCAAGTATTAACAGAAAAACCAAAGATATTAAATTGGCTTCTATCTACCGTGATACCTATGTCGATATTCCGGACAATGGCTTTAACAAGATAAATGCTGCATATTTTAAAGGCGGATATCCATTAGCCCTTAACACCATCAATACGAACTTCGATTTGGACGTTAAGGAATACCTGACTGTTAATTTTGATGCTGTCTGTAAGGTAATTGATTTATTAGGCGGTATCTCCCTTGATATTACAAATGAGGAACTAAAGTATGTCAATGGTTATACCAAAGAATTAAACAAGATAAACGGAACGAATGTAGGAAAAATGAAATCAGCAGGCGCCCAATTAGTAAACGGCACTCATGCAACTGCATACGCCAGAATCAGATATACCGCCGGCGGTGATATTAAACGTGCGGAGCGTCAAAGACTTGTTATTCAGAAGATTTTTGAAAAAGCCAAATCCGCAGATCTTTTAACCATCAATTCCATTGTAAATGAAATTTTTCCCCAGATTTATACCAATTTAGATTCTATGGATATGTTAAGTCTTGCGAAGGATATTCTTTCCTATAATATTGTGGATGAAACCGGGTTTCCTTTTGATAATACAGCTGAATATTATAATAAGATATCTTATGTTTTTCCGGTGGATTTAGCTGCTAATGTAAACCAGCTTCATAAGTTCTTATTTGATGATAAAGCATATGTGCCATCAAATAAGGTTCAGGAAACAAGTGAAAAGATATTGGAAATTACGAATAAAAAATAAAGCGTTAAAGAATATGTTCCAAACCAATATAAATCATATAAAAACTCCGGAGATTCAGCTTTATCGGACTGAATCTCCGGAGTTTTTATTATTCTGATACATTTATTTTTATAAACCATTATTTTTACTTAATAATGTTATGATCCCATTGTTTTCATAATCCGGTCAACTACACTGCATGAAGCATTCCCAGTCTCATATATCGTTAATTTATTAAGAAATGCATTAACTTCGGCTTGATATACCGTATAATCAAAATAATTAATATTTATAATTAATTCATCCCTTGTCCTGGCTTTCTTATAGGGCAGGGTTTTATAATCGAAATAAAACCCTCTTTCCTTTTCGTAATCCTCCACATCCGCTGCATATAAAAACACTGGTTTTTTCATAAAGGAGAATTCAAACATAATATTAGAATAATCGGTTATCAATACTTCTCCCACGGACAATAATTCGTATATATCACGATAATGGGATGCATTGATAATTTGCTGATTGTAGTTAATAAATCCGCTCTGTCCTGAAACCAATGGATGAAGCCTTACTGCGATTACCCAGCTGCCACCAAATTTACCTTCTAAAGCTAATAATAGCTTTTTAAAATCCAATTGATAAGGTCCCGTATTATTATCACCCTCCCGATAAGTAGGGGCATATATAGCTATTCTTACATCTTCTTTTACTCCAAGTCTATTTCTTATCCCTGAAGATACCTGATCTGCCTTGTTGATTAAAATATCATTTCTTGGGCTGCCGCATTCTAAGATTTCCCCATTATACCAGAAACTGTTCCGGTACATATTCGTACAAAAGCTGCTATTGGATACATATAAATCCGTCATTCCCGAATCCCTTTTTGCATTGGAAATGTAATCGGCACCAAGTTTGTCTTTATAATCCTTTTCTATTTTCTTAAGTGAAATCCCCCCATGCCAGGTCTGGATGTAATATTGCCCTTCCCTCTTACGGATATAGCTTTCCTTCCGGTTATTATCCACCCAGACTCTTGCCGTTGCAAGGGCCAGTATAGCTTTAACCGAATTTGTTTTTAGAACGGTTATCTTTTTAGCTGCATAAGCCAAACCAGGATAGTTGGTTATGAATATTATCTCCAGGTTTTTAACCAATCGTTTTCTCTTAGCAAGTTCTTCCGCTACATATTTAGCGTTATCCCCAAATCCCCACACATTACTAATCACTACTCTTGTTTTATAGATTGGGAGCAGATGGAAAAGATGAAATAATACTACAATCCATAGATATCTGATTTGCTTTAATATTGCCAATATCCGTTTTGGCAGAATTTTTTTTATTCTATTTCTCATATTCACACCTCCCCTTGCATTTTTTCATCACGAACTATAGCAATCCGTTTACAATATCACTGAATTGTTTAGCTGATTTTTGCCAGCTTAAGGATTCCAGATAACTTTCCGCAGTATGATGCATTTCTTCTAATAATTGGGGTTTCATGATGACTTCCTTTATCTTATTATATAGGTCCATATAGGATAAGGAAGTGAGGATTGCACTGTTTTCCGGGAAGAAATACGGAAAAGTACCATCTACAAACTCTATTAATGGAAGTCCGGTTGCTAACATCTCATAAGGTACCAGGGAGATATTACTCATAGAGGCTACCATACCAAAATCCGCTCTTTTGTATAATGCTAATAATTCTTTTTTTGATAACATTCCTAAATTTTCTCCGGCATCACAATGAAAGCTTTTATCTTCACCGAAGTATTTAAGGTGAAGCGAAATGCCATCTTTTTTAAATTCTTCTTTTACTTGCCGTAAAAGATATTGGGATATGCAGGGAAGTCTTTTGCCGGAATATTTCAAATAAACGGCTAGCGTAAAATCTTTTTTACCTGAATATGACGCATAATTCCTACGGCAGGATGGATATTCACGGCTTTCATAAGGAAATTCAATCGTATCCAACGGGGATATTACCTTACAGTTTTTCTCAACCATTTCTTTGTTCCAGGGACCTAAACTGACCATATGAAGACCCTGTTCGTAGGTTTTGCCAGCCATAAGAAACAATTCACCAAAAGAATAAAAATACGGCTCATAATCCTGCAGAAAATACATTTTATAGCCCTTCATTTTCTTAACAAAGGAAACGGTATCCCAGGAGCTGGCGATTACGATATCAGAATTTAATTTATAAATATATTTATTGGTGTACAACTCTCCCTGGTAGTTGCTCAGATTACAGCTGGCACATTCCTGCATATCTGACTTCGTCTGAGGCTTGTACACGATATAACCCACCTGGCAACCTGATTTTGATAATTCAGTTCCAAGTCTTAAGATAGAGGTCTGACCGCCATTATATTTCGCCATACGTTCAATCACAAACGTAATCTTTTGAGTTTTAGTTGGATTGCTATTATAAATGATGGCTGGGTCATAATTTGCCAATCTTGCATTCACCTGTCTTTTTTCGACTGCAGCCTGAAGATTGTGATAAATTCCCTTTGCTTTGATCTTTAAAATGCTTTTCCACTTATTAATCATATTTATATTACCTTTCTAAGATCCGTAATATCCTGAATGAGCTGTACTATCTTATACGATGCATTTCCGTCATCTGCATGGTTATATTTGTTATGAAATTCATCTAATTTTAATGCGAATTCTTCTTTATTATAATTTAATATGCAATTTATTAACTCCCTTGTAGTTCGTGTAATCGGTCCCGGGGCTTCTTTTAAAAAATCCAAATAAAAGCCTCTCAAATTATCTTTATATTCTTCTAAATCATAAGCGAAAAATAACATCGGTCTTTTTAAGATGCTATAATCAAACATAACAGAAGAATAATCCGTAATAAGCATATCCGCTACCAGATATAATTCCGCAATATCTTCACACATATCAAATTTGTAAATAAAACCTTTATATGCTGACCAATCGATTGAATCTTTTACCAGGTAGTGATATTTAACAATACATACATAATCCTTACCCAGTTCATCCTTGAGCTTCTTAATGTCCAGGGCCTGGTTAAATTTATAGGCACCTTTGTCATAATACTCATTATCTCTCCAGGTGGGTGCGTATAATAGAACCTTTTTATCAGGGGGAAGTCCCATTTTTCTCTTTAAATCCTTAATATATTCCTGATTATTACCCCAAAAAAGAATATCATTTCTGGGATATCCGATTTCTAACACTGTTTTATCAAATGCAAACGCACTTTTAAATACTTCCGTAGAAAAATGATTTTGGGAAACAAGGTAGTCCCAGGTCCTGGTGTTTTTATAGAAATTCCGCTTATATTTCTCAATGTCTGTTTCACCGGCCATATTAACAGATTCCATATCCAGAGCTAATTTTTTAAGGGGTGTACCGTGCCAGGTCTGAATATAATGTACTTCTTGTCGTTTTATGATATAATTCGGCTGTCTGCAGTCACTTACCCATATTCCTGCAATACCCATAACCAGAAAATAAAGAGTTCTGGTTCTCTTCAGCTTTTTCGCATTTCCCGGAACGCAGGTGCTTAAGTCGTCCAGCATAACATAACACCGGTATTTCTTATCCAACCCCTGGCGTACCATTTCTTCATAAATACATTTCGGATTGCCGGTATAATTTCTTCCCATATTACTTTCAAAAACGATAATATCTTTTTGCACCGGTATTAGTTTAGTTTCTATCCGGTATATACTAATAACAACCCTTCTACCTATTTTTTTAACTATTTTAAGGGTTTTTCTTATATTCTTTTTGACTTTCCGTTTCATTAGATCCAAAGCTGAATTGTACATGTGGGTTTCTCCTACTTGGCTTTACTGCCCAAATTAAGGTCGTTCTTAATTTTAGTCGTTGAGATTCCTTCTGTTCTTGGCAAGTAGACAACCTCACAATAGTCTTTCAGGAAATCAAATTCACCCTTCCAATCATCTCCCATAACAAATATATCTATATTATTCTCTGTAACATCATTTATTTTTTGTTCCCAATTATATTCCGGTATTACTTCATCCACATATTTTATTGCTTCCAATATGATTTTTCTGTCTTCATAAGAGTGATAAGCGGTTTTATGCTTAATTGCATTAAATTCATCCGAGGATAAAACTACAACTAAATAATCACCTAACTCCTTAGCCCTTCTTAATAAGTTAATATGTCCCACGTGAATCAAATCATAGGTACCATAAGTAATAACTTTTTTCATACTATCTATTACCTTTCTTCTTATTATATATTTACTTATATGTTTATATAAGTTTCATCCTAGTACTACCTTGCATAAATAACACTTAATTCAGCACCTGCTATTAAGCATTATTTATGCAATGCAGTACTAGTGTATAAGCTTTAAACAATTAGACCTAAATTTGCTCTAAAACAACAGAAAACAGAGGACACGGGCAAGTTCCTAAACTTGCCCGTACTGTATCCTCCATTCACATAGCATAAGGTAAACATTATAATAAATAACACATTATAAGACTAAATTGTCACCAATTATTTTTTTAATCTGTTTACGGCACTAAAAACAGCTCTGATAGAAGCTCTTGTTATATTGGAACTTACGCCAACTCCAAAAACTGCTTTACCGGATTCAATATCCATTATATGAACATAAGCAGCTGCCTGGGCATTGGAACCTTCACCAAGTGCATGTTCAGAATAGTCTAACACTTTAATTCTGATTCCCAATTCTTTTTGAAGACCTCTTTGTACTGCATCAATAGGACCATTACCAGTAGCTTCATAGTTCTTTTCTATTCCGTTATCCGTATAGGTGACAGCAGCTAAAGTATCAAAGGAAGAATCCCTGTCTGATAAATCTTCAAACTTGCACTTTTTAAAGTGAAGTGGTTCTTTCCTATCCAGATAATTTTTCTTAAATTCCTGCATAATCTGATCCGGTGAAACTTCACCATTTTTTTCAGAAATAGCCTGAATCACATTAGCAAACTCTTTATGCATCCCCTTTGGAAGTTTAAATCCAAAATAAGTATCCATAATAAAGGCTACACCGCCTTTACCGGACTGACTGTTAATGCGTACAATCGGCTCATATTTCCTGCCGATATCAGAAGGATCAATCGGAAGATATGGTACTGCCCATATCTGGCTCTTTCTCTCATTCATAGCCCTGACACCCTTATTAATAGCATCCTGATGGGAGCCTGAAAATGCTGTGAAGACCAGCTTTCCTGCATAAGGATGGCGCACATGCACGGGAATCTTGCAACAACGCTCATAAACTTCAATAATTTCATTTATATTATCAATCTTTAATTCAGGGTTAATACCCTGAGAAAACATATTATAGGCAATAGTTAAAATATCGACATTTCCTGTTCTTTCCCCATTGCCAAATAAAGTACCTTCAACACGGTCAGCACCTGCAAGCAGGGCCAATTCACTGATTGCTACACCGGTACCTCTGTCATTATGGGGATGTACACTTAATATAATGCTGTCCCGATTCTTAAAATGGGTATTCATCCATTCAATCTGATCCGCGTATACATTAGGAGTATTCATCTCAACAGTCGCCGGCAGATTAAAAATCAACTTATTATACGGCGCCGGTTCCCATACATCCTGTACTGCGTTGCATATATCAAGTGCAAAGTCAAGTTCTGTTCCGGTAAAACTTTCCGGTGAATATTCCAGAATGATTTTACCCGGAAAATCTTTTGCATATTCTTTAACCAGTTTAGTACCTTCCATGGCGATTTGCTTGATTTCTTCCCTGCCCATGCCAAACACTACATCTCTTTGCAGGGTTGAAGTCGAATTATAGATATGCACGATTGCAGTTTTTATACCCTGTAAAGCTTCAAACGTTCTTTTTAACAGATGTTCACGGCACTGAACCAATACTTGTACTACTACATCATCCGGAATTAACTTTCTATCCACTAACTGTCTTAAAAAATCAAATTCAATCTGGGATGCAGATGGAAACCCAACTTCGATTTCCTTAAATCCTAACTGAACCAGCATATTAAAAAATTCAATCTTTTCTTCTACAACCATTGGTTCAATTAATGCCTGATTCCCATCCCGTAAATCCACACTGCACCAAATCGGTGCTTTCTCTATCTGCTTATTCGGCCATTGTCTTTGTGGAAAATCTACAACCGGAACTCTTTGATACCTTTTATAGTTTAACATGATACTATCCTCCTCAGATTTTAATTTTAAAGCAAAGTATAACATACATAATAAACATATCATCTGCTAAAAACGATGTCTCATACAGTAAATCAAGTTTATTTTATATGCTGCGGAGTCGATATATCACGCTATATTTTTTTACAATAAATAACTTGGCATTGTCTATTCTAGTCCCAACCTTATCATTCCTTTGCTCATTTAATGGTATCTTTTATTATGTGTTTTTCATTATATCATTGTAAATATGATATTACAACTATTATTTTCTAT
Source organism: Anaerocolumna sp. (assembly GCA_049692775.1). Classification (GTDB taxonomy): domain Bacteria; phylum Bacillota; class Clostridia; order Lachnospirales; family Lachnospiraceae; genus Anaerocolumna. The sequence continues at coordinate 45,538 of JBAVPE010000126.1, forward strand.
GGGGTTGCCGTGTCATTTCATTCGTCCGGCAATTCTTCTCCCAGGCCGGATTCAATGGCTTTCATAAGGGTTGCCAAAGCTTCTTCTTCATCTTCTCCCTCACAGGTTAACTCAATTTCATCATTGGTCTTTATACATGCTCCTAATACACCTAAAACACTCTTTGCATTGGCAGTCGTATCTTTGAATCGAATATTCACTTTAGAATTAAACCCTATGGCTGTTTTACATAGTATTCCAGCCGGCCGTAAATGTAATCCTGTAGGATTTTTTACTACCACCTTACTACTTACCATTTTTCTACCTCCCATGAACCGCCTTTTGTTATTTATATGTATTCAATCCGGGTCCTGAAGTTTCATTGCTTCTTATCCGGCAGACTCACTTATTGTCAGGCTTATGCTGGTATTTGAGATAATAATGCCACTGCCTGGCGGACTGAATTCTAACTCGAATTGTTTGGTTCCAATATCTGTATCTGCCAAATCAATATACGGCTTTAAATTAAATTTATTAATGCCGGATAATGCATCATCTTCTCCTGTTATTTCTACTTGTATGGCTTCATTCCCATTGAATAAAGCCACCAGTCCTGCAGGTAAATTCCGGAGTTCTATATCACTGCTGTTATAACTGATATCTTTGCTCTTTAATTTTTCTACTTTCACGTTAATAACAGCAGTTTGATTATCGTCAATCAAGATTACATCATTCTTTATAAAATCTGCAATATTTACTTCGTCTTCAATATCAGTGTTTTTATTATCAACGTTATATTCACCCATTATATATTGTACTTTGTCAAGTTCACTCTGTTCTCCCGCTATAACTACCTGTTTGGGCTCGTAGTCCGGTATCCCGTATTTATACCCGGGGTATGGGGTCCCTTTTAATTCAATAAATAAGTTTACAGTTTTTGTATTTAGCAGATCCACCGATACATCCACTTCTTCATAGCTCAATTCCATTTTACCGGAATCCATTAAGGTTCCATTTTTATCGTATACTTTAGGGATAACCCCTGTTTCCTTAAAGGATTCCCTTGCATTTCCTACATTTACTTCTACAATAACGTCTTGAATCTTGTTAATAACGGATTCCGCACCTGATACCTGTATAATATTAGGGCTGGAAGTTTTGTCTTTTATATAGAAACCGTCAGCAACTGTACCTGTCGTCTCTACATCGATTCTGAACTGTTGTGTTTTAAGGTTTTCAAGATTTACCTGCATGGTATTATCCGCTTGTATGATTTCTACCTTATCGCCATATTGGGGAACCGTTACATCGATTGGCACCGCTTTTACAATTGATAATTTTGACAGGTCAGCAACCGCCTGGAAATCTGTTTTTTTAAGGTTTTCAATGATGGAACGTTTTGCCTTTACCTTGACATCCACCTTATCTCCGGAAACCACGTCGTATACTTTGCCTTCCTGTGCAATTGCATTTTCATTAATTTTAGTTACAGTTATATCATTATAAGTGTGTGCAATAACCGGATCATCAACATTCAGGATGACAACCCAGACAAGAAAAGCCACAAGCAGGGACAGAATCTTAAGACCTGTGTTTCTAGTCAATTTTTCTTTCATTCTTAGTTCTTCCCTTCCACAGTTTAATTTTCTTTACATCTGTTACTTTATTCTGCACTACGGTAATTTTATTGCGTAAATAATCACCATCCACATTCCGGATTAATGATCCTCCGATGGCTATGGATACCTTGCCGGTTTCTTCCGAAACAATGACTGTTAAACTATCACTTACCTCACTAACACCAATTCCTGCCCTATGCCTGGTACCCAAATCCTTGCTTAAATGCATATTATCCGATAACGGTAAATAACAGGTAGCTGATACGATCCGGTTTCCCCGAAGGATTACCGCACCATCATGAAGCGGTGTATTATGCTCAAATATATTAATTAATAATTGGCTGCTTACAAGGGAATCAATAGCAATGCCGGTTTGTTCGAATTCCGTTAAGGGAATATCCTTTTCTATTACAATTAAAGCACCTGTTTTCGTTTTGGCCAGTTCAAAAGCAGCTTTCACTATTCCTGCAACCGTCTGGTCCGAAAAACGTTCACTCTTGTCTTTGGGATCGTTAAAATTAAATAATGGTGTTACCAGATTGTTCTGTCCAAGCTGTTCAAGCGCTTTCCTGAATTCAGGCTGAAATATAATAACTAATGCAATAATCCCGACATTTATACTTTTAAAGAATATCCATAAAATTACATTTAATTCCAATATGGATGCAATAAGCCATATAATCAGCAGCACAATCAAGCCTTTCACCAATATCCAGGCCCTTGTCTGTTTTACCCAGTTAATTACATTATAAATTGCAAAAGCAATAATAAGGATCTCAAAAATATCCGTAATCCCTATTTTGGGAAGTGACAGCCACGCTACATAATCTTTAAAAAAACTAATAATTGTCTCCATAATAACACACCTGCTTTATATAGTATTATTTGTTACTATCCACAGCCGATATACCCGACGTGTTTTTTGTGAGTACAACGAAGCGAAAGTCACAGAAAACCGGAGTATAGCAGCGCCAAAACGCTGGTTTTGCGTTTTGTGCGCATCGCGAAGCGTGTTACGGTTCACAGACCTGCTGATTTTTGCAGAGCTGTGAGTAGTAACCACCTTCATGCGCTGGCCGTGGGAAAAGCTTGGCAGCATATTGACAAAAAAGGTATGATGTGAGAAGGTAGGATAAGGTAAGTAATATTTTATCATATCAAATAAAAAACTGAGGAAAGCATATGAGTACAAAAGTAGATAAGCGCAGACTTGAAATAATGAAGTTAGTACAAAGTGAAGATGAAGTGACTGTTACAGATCTGGCAAAGCTGTTTGGAGTTACCATGGAGACAATCCGGGGAGATTTTGACTTTTTGGCAAAGCAGCAGGGGTATATCAGGACACATGGAGGTTTGCAGAAAAAAGATAATACAAAGTATAATAAACATTACTTTTTTCATGAACGTCAGGTTGTCAATATGGAAGAAAAAAAGAAATTGTGTTACCGTGCCATGGATTTTATATCTGATGGGGACTGTATCTATATCGACTCGGGGTCCACGGTGATTTATCTGCTAAATTATCTCAATCAGAAAAGAGGTCTTACAATTGTAACTAATTCGATTGGATTTTTAATTACTTACATTTTAGATGGATATGAATCAATGTTTAAGGAGCAGGGGCACCGGTTTCTCTTTATGGGAGGTGAAGTGGAAGCGAATATAATGATGACTTATGGAACCTTTTTAGAACAGACGGTTACAGAAATGACTTATGACCATTTAATTCTTTCGGTAGATGCACTGGATATGGAAACGGGCGGAAGTAACGTGGATTATCAGGCCTATGCGACCATTAAATCAGTTCTTAAAAATGTCAGGAATAAAATCTTATTAGCGGATGACAGTAAATTTGACCTAAGGGCTGTCTATAAAGTAATTGGCTTTGAGGAAATCGACTGTATCATAACAAATCTTCCCCTAAATGAGCATTGGCTTAATTTATTTAAGCAGAAACATATACCGTTTTATACCGTTTAAAAATAGAAGGTATAAAGTATTAAAATGATATTGGAAGTTATATGGTATAAAAGTTATACGATATAAAGCTTTCATGTCATAGACCATAGCGGGATAGGAAGTTTTTACATTGTAGAATTTGACATATAAAATTAAAAACCAAAAAAATAAGCATAAAAACAAATTAAAAGAAGAATTAACTTATTCTTTACATTGCTTTTATGCTATTTTTTTGTTTTGGTGGTAAAGTATGAAATATGGATGAAAGGAGAGCGCTAAATGAAAAAGAATACTGCTGCCAGAATTGGATTCAGCCTGCCATTTCTTATACCTCTGTTACTATTTTGGATTTTACCGTTAATAATAGCTTGCGCTATCAGTTTTACCGATTGGGACTACATATCTCCAAATATTAATTTTGTCGGGGTGAGTAATTATCAAAGTATTTTTACTGATTTGGATTTTAGGAAAGCACTTTTTAATACGTTTGCTTTTGCCTTTGGAACCATTGTCCCTACGATTGGATTTGGATTTCTACTGGCTCTTCTGTTTGAGAAAGATTTCCTTGGAAGTAAATTCTTTCGGAGTATTCTCTTTAGTCCCTGGATTACTCCGGCTGTAGCTGTTTCCATGGTATGGTCCTGGATTTATGAACCGGAGAGGGGCTTTGCCAATTATTTTTTAAATTTTCTTGGACTTGGTTCCCTGCAATGGCTGCAAAGCAGCGATACCGCAATGCTGTCCATTGTTATATTTACTATCTGGAAATCAGTAGGATGGACTTTTCTTTTTTATATAGGTGCCTTATCCCAGGTGCCTAAAAGTGTTTATGAAGCTGCGGATATTGATGGTGCGGCATATTGGAGAAAACTGTACTATATTACCCTGCCTTTTATATCACCTACCACATTTTTCTTATTTGTCGTTAACCTGATTCAGTCAATACAGGTATATGACCAGATTCAGATTATGACGCAGGGAGGACCGGGGGGAAGTACAACAACCTTACTGTACCTATATTATAAAAAATCCTTTGAAAATTTTCAGATGGGACCTGCGAATGCAGTGGCAATGATTATTTTAGCCTTAATCATTATTCTGTCCCTGTTAAGCAATAAAATCAGCAGTAAGTGGATTCATTATGAGTAGTATAGATAAAATGAAGGAGCTAATATGGAGAAAAAATTAGTATCAGGGGTAAAATACATAATTTTATGTATCATATCCTTTTTGTTTGTATTCCCGTTTCTTTGGATGTTTTTTGGTGCCTTTAAGACAAATAATGAAATTTGGCAGACACCGTATCAGTTATTGCCAAAACATATAAATTTATCTGATCTGGCCGCAAACCTAAAAGCAATTAACCTTTATGGTTATCTTGGAAATAGTTTCTTTGTCGGCATTGTAGGAACCTTACTGATTTTATTGGTAAGCGGAATGTTTGCTTACGCAGTTGTTTTTTTAAAGAGCAGAAATATGGACCGGATTTTTGTCATTGTCCTGATTACTTATATGCTGCCGGGAGCCGTAACTTATGTACCGGCTTATGTAATTCTGGCAGACCTGCATATGCTGGATAAATTATCAGGTTTAATATTTTCTTATCTGGCCAATGTATTTGCGGTTTTTTATTTCAGACAGTCTTTTATGAAAACCAGTATGGATTTTGTTGAGGCTGCGAAGATTGACGGAGCGAATCATAGGTCAATATTACGTCATGTAATATTGCCTTTGAATAAAACAGCGTTTTGCTCAGTAGGTTTACTTACCTTCATACAACTTTATAACAGTTATATGTGGCCCGGCATTATGCTGAAAAGCCAGGAGAAATATCTGATTTCCCAAGGCTTAAGACAATTTTTCATACAAGATGGGGCTTATGGAATGAACTGGTCACAGATTATGCTGGCAAGCACCGTTACCATTCTGCCGGTGGTTATAATCCTGATCGTAGCCCAGAAATGGCTCATGGCAGCCATTTCACAGGACAGCGGAGTCAAATTTTAATACCAGACACAAATGGCGGATATAAACCGCCGTGACACAAAAAAGGAGGAAATGTAATGAAGAAAAGAGTAATTAGTGTAATAATTACTGTAATGTTAGTTATTTCAGCTTTGACCGGATGTAGGGCAAAGCAGGATACGCAAACCGGCAGTGAAGTAAATAATACGTTAACCCCGGCCGGGTCAAAAGCAGAATCCCCAACGGAGGCAGAACCGGCAGAAAGTGATGAAAATAGTGACACCACAGCAGCACCGGTGGAAGTTGAATTCTGGCACGCACTGGGCGGAACCCTTGGTGACACCCTATTAAGTATCATTGACGAGTATAATGACTCCCAGGGTAACTATGTAATCAAACCGGTTACAATAGGCAGTTATACAGAAATTGACCAGAAACTTCAGGCAGCCTATGCCGCAAAATCAACACCGGCACTGGTAGCAGGCGGTTCAGCAGATACCTTTTATAAAAAGGGTTTAGTGGAAAACTTCGAAGATTATATGCCTGCTGATTATGATAAAGCAGATATAGTCGGTGGATTTATGGATGCGGCAACCAGGGACGGTAAGATGGTATTTGCGCCTGCCTATGGTACTTCACAGGTGTTGTATTATAATGCAGCAGTATTATCGGAATCCGGTTATTCGGAAGAAAATTTAAATTCCTGGCAGTCCTTACAGGCCATGAAAGATAAGATCGCAGGTATTGATACGAATAAAGCAAGCATAGAATATGTCTGGGAACCTATGTGGGGTTCCGGTAATATGATGGATGCCGTATCCAGTGCCGGCGGTAAGTTTATATCCGATGACGGCAAGACCGTATTAATTAATGATCCCATCTGGGTTGAAGTATTAGATCAGTTCAGACAATGGATTCATGAAGATAAATCCATGAAAATTTATTCCGGCGGCCAGGGCTGGGAGTATTGGTATAAAACCATGGATGACTGGGTTTACGGTAAGTCCTTGGGCTATACCGGCTCACCGGGAGATTATGCCATTGCTTTGGATGCAGTGAAGAAAGCAGTTGGTGAAGGATATAAAAATGAATTTGCCGTTGCAGTACAGCCAGGCTGGAAGGATAACGCACCGGCCCCCTATTTCAGCAGTTTAATGTATTATATTCCTAAGGGTGCAAATCTTTCAGAGGATCAAAAGAAAGGTGCAGCGGAATTTGTTACTTTCGCAACCAATACCGCAAACACCGCCAAATTTTCCATGGGAACCGGTTATGTGGCGGTCCGTAAATCCGTACTTGATTTACCGGAGTATAAAACTTATCTTGAATCAAATCCGGATGCCGATGTTGCCTTAAAACAAATCGATCAATATGCAGTACCTGAATTTGTCGATCCAACAGGTGGAGCAATTACAGATGCTTTAACTGAAGCAGTAGATAAAATCCAGATTGAAAATGTTCCTGCCAAAGAAGCTTTGGATGCAGCTGCCAAGAAAGCCCAGCTTGAACTGGATAAGGTAAATAAATGACATAAGGTAAATAAATGACATAAGGTAAATAAATAACATAAGGGCACTCCCGGAAACGAATAGGATCGGTAAAAACAGGCAATAAAAGTTTCGGGGAGTACTCAAATATAGGTCGGAGGTATTTCATATGGTTAGTGAAATATTAATTCAGAATAAAATTGAGACGATTACATTTGAAATCGAACAACCGGTTCACAGCATATGGATTAAGGCAGACTTTGCGGACCGTCTTGGGGTGATGATTTTTCTATATAATCCTGACAAGCAGTTATGTGGTTTAATAACCGTGGGTTACAATAATTTTGTGAAAGAAATATATATTTCTGATACAGTATGTACAAAGAATGGACTTTATCACAAATTACAAGCCGGTATCTATACGGTTATGCTGGTTCCTTTTTATGATACAGGAAAAGTAAAGGCAAAATTACTCCTTACGATGGAACAGAATCTAATCAAAACTTATGAGGAGCAATATTGTCAGTCAAAGCTACCGGAACCGGAACTTTCATTTACCTCGATTACAGAAGAAACCTGCCGTTATTACAAAGGGGATTTTCATGGCCATACGATTTTTTCAGACGGCCATAATACCTTAAAGGAAGCAGCAGATATATTGAAGAAACAGGGTTTGGATTTTATGGCTTTCACGGAACATAATTGTATGCCCTTTGGTTTTACTGCCCTGCCCTGCTTATCCATTCCTTCTTTTGAATTAACCCTTCCGATTGGTCATATTAATATACACGGAGTCAGGAACCTGGCTTTATTATATGAACAGCTGTCTCAGGCTCAAAACTATGAGGATATTTTGGAACTTGCCCTTGATTTCTTTTCTGATGACAATAATGTGTCCCTGAATCATATGTTTATGGAACCCTGGCATTTTACCTATGAGGAGTTCGATGTATCTAAATTAAATACCATAGAAGTAATCTGTGATCCTACTTATGCAGCAGCAGCGAAATCCAATGATAAAGCGGCCCTTTTCCTTGACTTTTTATGGAACAGGGGATTTACGATATACGGTATCGGCGGAAGTGACAGCCATAATAAAATTAATGAATTCTACGAGGGTTCGGCCGAACCCTCAATTTACGGGGATCCTGCAACCTATGTATATTGTAAAGGGCTGTCGGTCAGGAATGTTTTAGAGGGGGTACAACAAGGCCATTGTTATACATCCCGCTATATAACCCTTGATATCAACATTAATGGCGGTAAATATTTACCGGGGGATCAGATAAAAGAGGAAGGGGAAATCATCTATCAGATCAGGATAGATAAAATAAAAAAACCGCTTAAAGGTTGTTTCATCCGAAATGGCAATATAGTAAAAGAAGTCTTATTAAATGAAAATCAGGAAGAAGCGGTGTATTCTGTTAGCAGCCCTGACGAAGCCTGGTGGCTTCGTTTTGGGGTTTATGATATGGAGGGACATGTAATTGCATATGTTAATCCGATCTATAATAAACGAATAAAAGCAAATAAAGTAAATTTTAAAACATTACGGGAAGAGTTTGGAGAGATATATGATCAAAGGTATACTGTTTGATAAGGATGGGACATTACTGGAATTTTTTACTCTATGGCATGGGATTATCGGAAAGGTTCTTTCTGAATTAGAGATTCATTATGCCATTCAAAAAGAAACGATAGAAGAATTAAAACAGGCATCCGGTTTTCGGAAAAATAAATTTGAAAAAGAAAGTAGGATCCAATATCTGGCAACTTCACAGATTGCAGATATGTGGTATGAAATTATAAATAAAGTTCCAAATCAGATTACTTATCACGAACTAAAGAATTTATTTGAGGTAAAGGCATTGTCAGACAACCTGGAAATAAAAGCTTTAGAGGGTGTCCGGGAATTACTGGCTTATTTAAAAGTAAATGGTTATACCTTAGGAGTCGCTACTGCAGATACGAAACTTTCTACCTGCAATGGATTAAATAAAGCAGGAATTATTGATTATTTTGATTACATCGGCTGCAATGAAGAAGGTATTAACCCGAAGCCATCACCGGATATGGCTTTTCAATTCTGTCATAAGATGAATCTCAAAACAGATGAATTATTAATCATTGGTGATAGTGTAACGGACATGGAATTTGCAGATAATGCAAAAGCACAATTCATTGGTATTAAAACAGACTATAACGATTATCAGGAATTTACAAAACACAATAAATCAGCAGTTGATAAAATACAGGATATAGTTCAAATTATGGCTTTATAAAGATTCCAAATAATAATGATTTGAATGTCAAAAGTCCAATTCCCTGTTTTGATTATATACACGCGGTATTCATAAAACAAACCCTGGGTGGACTTTTGACTCCCAAATCAATGTAAAAGTTTATTAGTACGATGTCCGTAAGGCTGATGCCGTATGAATATCCGGCAATTGTCTATTTACATAAATCAAAGGCTCTTGTTATTCTTTTATACATTTGGCCGATTTTATGCCAGGTGACTGCGTCAACGGTACCTGCCACCGGCAGGTCAAATATTTTCTGAAATGCACTGACTGCTTTTTCTGTTTGTGGACCATAAAACCCATCTACAACGATTAGTGGTATTTCGTTATAGACATGAGCGAGAGTTTTCAATTGATTCTGTATATAGTTCACATCTTCTGATTTGGTGCCTTTCTTTAATTCCATATTTGGCCAGGCGGTAATGCCCTCTATATTATCCGTACTGTTAATATATAACATATCACCATAGTAATAGTGCAGGATATCAATCGCCTGGTAAGCCTGGTCACCCAGGTATTTTGAACCCCATAAGGAAATCATATCCGTACAGGATGGTAAATTTTCTGCACAGGCCTGCGTTAATATAGGCTGGCTAATGTCAGGCAGAGACAAAAAGTAATTAAATAAGTGATCAACTGCCAGATTAATATTACTGTCAATGTTTCTTCCGTAAAACCAGATCTGATCATATGAAGTGGATGAGGTGATAGTAAAATCATAACCCTGGTTCGGATACCAATCTGTATAAACCCGGTTTAAAGAAAATGAAAGTCTGGCTAAAAGGTTAGCATATATTGTTTCCTGCGGCCAGGTAGCATAGATTTGGCTGGTTACAACACTTTTTATGTATTCACGATATTCTATTTTATAATTTTCAGCTGTGCTATCAGTAGGTATACCATCATGTACAATAATAAATTCCGGTATAATGACTGGTTTGTCTGATGCAATATTATCTTTTACTTCATCTTCATAAACCTTAGGAGGATAATTTCCATAAAGAAAATTTGTTCCTATGGTAATAATTTTTGCAGCATTGTTATCATAATCCTTACGCGGCATTCTAACCGGCTGAACAGTTTTTACAAAAGGTAAAAGCTGGACACTGTCAATTTCTACGGTTCGAAGTCCCGGAGCAGTGATAATAAGCCTGTATTCGGCATAGGGCTGATTGCTGGTTGGATTCATGCTGTATTCAATGGGAGGTGCCGGTAAATCAATTTCTACGGTTTTTCCTGAAATGTCTGTTATTAAATCTACTACAACCATATTAGGATCATATTTGTGAAATACTTGTACTTCAGCATTTTCAACGGGTCTTGACCCTGATTCACAAACAACGTGAACTTGTAATTTACCAAAATATTTCCTGTCAACCTGAGTAGGATAAATCTTCTTATATTTTATATACATAATAGGCTCCCATCTGCGACTGCCGCATAAAATCAGAGTAGTATGGTTACTGTTCACAGACCTGCAAAAAGCAGCAGTTCTGTGAACAGTAACACGCTACGCGATGCGCACAAAACGCAAAACACGTGTTTTGGCGCTGCTATACTCCGGTTTTCTATGACTTTCGCTTCGCTCCACTCACAAAAAACACGTCGAGTTTATCGGCTGTGAATAGTAACGTAGTATGTTCTCCGCATAAATATCAGCTTTATTATAATATATTTAATTTCTATATATGCTTGCATTTAGGAAATGATAACAAAGTAATCATGGAAATACAATGAAATGAGTTATTTGTTGGTGTCAGAGGTTAATTCCCCTGAATTCTGGAAATATAATAAGCGATTAAAGCTATAAATTTTTATTAATTGTATGGTACCTATGGGTTTTTAATGTCCATTTTATGATTATATGTTAAAATTTAATCGATTACCTTAGCATACATTTTTCAAAAATTTTATTTGATTTTAGCATGATTATATTATGGTTATAATAAAATTTACCGAACTTAAATTATTTTTACTAAAAGGCATTTTTTGTGCTTGACTTTAATTAAAAAAAATGGTTAAACTCAGATAAGATAATTAATAGTTATATAAAACTCTAATCATTAAATATTATTAAGGGAAGATAGGTAGTAGTTATGAGGAAAAAAAGATCGTCTCCAATTCAAAAACAATATAAATTCGAGAAAGAAAGTAATACTTATCTAATCGAAGTCTCCCTGGATGATTATGATGATGTTTATGATGAATGGGATCCCGCACCGTTTAAAAGACGTTTTATAGAAGGGGGATTTGATGATTTCATTGTGTCTTCTTCAGAAGATATACCTATGAAATATAATCTCAGTGTTGTACTTTATATCCCGGATAATAAAAAAGATTTAAATAAAGAAGCTGCGGTGGATTCAGCTTATAAAAATTATTACGGCTACAGGATTGAAAAAATTAAAAAAAGTAAATTGAAGCTTAGGAAGCGTACCGTCTCCTATTTTTTACTCGCTGCGATATTCTTAAGTCCGGGGTATTTCTTTCAACTTGAAACAGCTAATATCGTATTTAATATATTAAAGGAAGGAATATTAATTGGGGGCTGGGTATTCTTATGGGAGTTTTTTACAAATTTATTTATTAAAAGCAGGGAGATCAATTCCACGTATAAGTTATATATACGGCTCTTTTTCTCAGAAATACGTTTTATTTATGTAGATCCAAAGGTTAAAATTTAATATGGTCAATGTTTTGGCGGTATTCACTTGGGGACATATAGAATACTTCCCGAAAAGCCCGGTTAAAGGTTCTTTGGCTGTCAAATCCGGAATCATTACTGATCTGGGTTAAAGAGTATTCGGTTGACTGAATCAAAGTTACCGCATAATTTAAGCGGATATAATTTAAATATTTATTAAAACTGGTACCCAGTTTGGAAGAAAATACTCTGGAAAGATGATATTTACTGACATTCATATGCTCAGCCAAATTTGTAAGTGTCAGGGATTCCTGAAAGTTATTGGATACAAAGGTTATTATCTTTTCGGTCAGGTCATAACTTTGGATATTATTATTCTTAACCAGATCAATGGCTGGTATCGTTCGGGATAAAATAAGTTGAACTAACGCAGCACAGACTGACAGATTTTGTCCGCTGCGTCTTTCCAGTTCTAACTGTTGCATGGCATAAACAATATTTTCATGTAACCGGTCAGAGGAAATAAAAGGATTAACCGGATAATAACGGGAGACTTTATTTAAAAAGTCACCGGTCAGATTTAAACCACAGATACCAATCAGGATACGGCTGTTGGGAGGACCGGCTAAAGGAGCCGGTGAATCATAGCTGTGAATTACATTTGGAAAAATTACTGCAAAGTCACCTTCCCCTAATATCTTTGTCCGGTTATGGATTGTAACACGAATCGTTCCGCCCATCACATAAAGAAACTCTAAACTATTGTGAAGATGTGAGGGAAAACTGAAATCATTTGTGTAAAAGGTACGTAATGCGTTATCGGAAGTTTCATAAAAAGGTATCATATCATTTATCCTCTATGGTCTTATTCAAAGTATAATTTAGTTATTTTGCAGCAACCCTAATTTTGGATATAAGACATTTGTATTTAAATGCCGCTGTGTAATCAGGGTATACTTAACCGCAATATTTGACTAATAACGGATTCATTCTGTCCTACATTATATCACAAATTCCTGTATAATACAATTAAGCAGAAAAGTAAAAAGAGGAGTATTTAAAAATTATCTTTTAAGGAATATTAATCATTATTTTAGGAGGGAAAAAATATGGTAACGGATAAAAAAGTATTAATATTGCAAGGCGGATGGGACGGTCATGAACCAAATCTTACATCAAAGCGTTTTGCAGGATTACTGGAAAAGCACGGATATCAGTGCCAGACATCTGATACATTGGAGGTTTTAAATGATCTTGATTACTTAATGGGATTAGATTTAATCGCAGCCTGCTGGACCATGGGACATATCGAAAATGATTATGTAAAAAATGTATCAAAAGCGGTCGGTACCGGAGTCGGTTTAGCCGGCTGCCATGGAGGTATGTGTGATTCATTCCGTGAGGATACGGAATGGCAATTTATGACCGGAGGCCAATGGGTCAGTCATCCAGGTGGAGATGGAATCGATTATATAGTCAATATCAATAAAGGTTCAAGTCCAATCGTAGAAGGCCTGGAAGATTTCCCGGTCTGCAGTGAACATTATTACCTACATATAGACCCTGCCATTGAAGTACTGGCAACTACAAGATTTCCCATCGTAAATTATTATCACGTATCTAATAAACCAGTAGACATGCCGGTGGCCTGGACGAAATTCTGGGGAAACGGACGCGTATTTTATTCCTCCCTGGGTCACCACGATGATGTCTTTGAGAAATTCAAATCAGCAGAGATCATGATGGAACGCGGACTGCTTTGGGCAGCCGAAGGAAAAGCCTATGCAATAACCCATGGATTAACCACAGATAAATTTAATAACACAGCCAAAATGTATTAACTAATTATAATGATCCGCCCGACAAAAGTCCAATTTAATCTTAGGGATGAATACGAGCGTATCTATATCCAATTTAGCGGCCTTTTCCTTGAATACAAGCCTCTGGCGGTCTTGAAATTAAGCCGGCTGACTTGAGGACTTTTGATTTCCGGGAAACCCATAATTAAACGGAGGATGACTATGACTACAATTAAAATTGCAATGATTGGCGTAGGTGCCATCAGCGGTATTTATCTGGAGAATATAACGAATGTATTTAAAGAAATTGAAATAATAGGAGTATGTGATCTCGTCAGGGAGCGGGCAGAGTCTGCGAAAGAAAAATACCAGATAAAGAAGATTTATGATACCATGCAGGATGCCTTTGCGGATCCGGAAGCGGATATCATATTAAACCTTACAAGACCTTATGAACATTATGAAGTAACAAAAGAAGCACTGATTGCAGGAAAGCATGTTTATAGTGAAAAGCCCTTAGGAGCAACTTTTGAAGAAGGAAAAGCATTGGTAGCACTGGCAGAAGAAAAGAATCTTATGCTGGGGGGAGCTCCGGATACCTTTTTAGGTTCAGGTATCCAGAGCTGCCGGAAATTAATTGACGACGGATTTATTGGAGAACCTGTCGGGGCAGCTGCCTTTATGATCTGCCGCGGACATGAAACCTGGCATCCGGATCCGGAATTTTATTATAAATTCGGCGGCGGGCCAATGATGGATATGGGGCCATACTATGTAACGGCATTGGTTAATTTATTAGGCGGGGTATCCGGTTTAACCGGAGTAACCAAAACCAGTTTTAATAAGAGAACTATTACCAGCCAACCAAAAGCCGGCACTGTAATTGATGTAGAGGTGCCGACCTATGTAACTGGAATACTAAATTTTGATAATGGTGCAGTCGGCACCATATTTACAACGTTTGATGCTTATTATAAACAGCAGGCAAGACTTGAAATCTATGGTTCAAAGGGAACCTTGATTGTACCGGATCCGAATACTTTCGGTGGACCTATAAAGCTGTTACGTCCGGAAGACGGTGAGTACAAAGAGATGCCGCTAATTTATGACTACAAAGAGAATTCCCGCGGTTTAGGTGTTGCTGATATGGCAAAAGCCCTGCAGGATAAAAGAGATTATCGGGCAAATTATAAACAGACATACCATGTCCTTGAAATACTCACCGGTTTTGAAAAGAGCAGTAAGGAAGGAAAGTATATCTCTTTGGAAACCTCTTATCAAAGGGTCTTACCAATGAAGAATAATTCTATTCAGGGTATATTGGATTAAAAATACTTTGTAAATAAAATCACGCTGTAAATAAAAAACACTTGACGCAATCTGGTTTTTAGCATAGTATAATACTGTGAATTTTAATGAAAGGTAATGACAAGAATGAACCAGATACTTAAATGGGCAAAATTGGAATCTATTATGATCGCAACATTTCAGGTTAAGGCTAGAAGTGCGTCCAAATTTAATAGATTCAATGAAAACCATATAAGAATTTTGGAGAGTTCACATTAACATTATTTTTTATTATCAAGTGTTAAGAACAAAAACGGCAGCCGCCCTAGGTGGACGTCGTATAGAATGAATCCCAAAGCTTGCTGGCTTTGGGATTTTTTATGTCTAAAGGGAGTGAAAGAAAATGAAGTAAAGAAAGGATGCCATAGTAGGATTCTTTCACTCATTAGTATGAATGGCTGTACTGCAATGAAGTTGCGGTATGTATTGGTATTAAGATATGATAGAATTAAGTATTAATAATTTATTAAAATATTACGGGGGAAATAAAATATTTGAGACTATAACCTTTGATGTTAAAACAGGGGAAAGAATCGGTTTAATCGGGAAAAACGGCTGTGGAAAAACTACAATCATGAAGATTATTATGGGCAGGTATACGGATAACACCTCTGTCTTTCGCGGAGGAAGACCGGATACCGGGGAGATACTTACTTCAGGTAGTCCCTATACATCAGTGATAGCGGAGGATTTTCAGGGAGGTGAAATAAACCTGCGTAAAGATATAAAAGTTGGTTATTTAAATCAAATCCCTATTTATAGTGAAGATACTATAACCCTGGATGTAATCCGAATGGCGTTTGAAAAAATATTTTATATCAAAAATCAAATGGAAGAAGTAGAAAGCATGCTAAAAACTTTATCCGGCAGTGCCCTGGATAAGGCAGTACAGAATTACGGGAGATTAACGGAGCATTATGAATTAGCGGGCGGCTATGAACTGGAAACGCAAAAAAATAACGGAAGGGCTTAAAATAACCGAAACCTTAAAGAATATGCTGTTTCAACAGTTAAGCGGAGGAGAAAAAACCAGGGTAATTTTAGCAAAAATATTGCTGGAGGAGCCTGATATCCTCCTGCTTGATGAGCCCACCAACCATCTGGATTTAGAAACCATAGAATGGCTGGAAGGCTTTCTAAAAACCTATAAAGGCTCCGTACTTATTATCTCCCATGACAGATATTTCTTAGACAGCGTTGTGGGTAAAATAGTAGAACTCTCATTTGACCGGGCTAATATTTATATGGGTAATTACAGTTATTATGTATTGGAGAAAGAAAGAAGGTTTTTGATTGATTATAAAAATTATTTGAATCAGCAGAAGAAGATTGATCAGATGGAAAGGCAGATAGAACGCTATCGGATCTGGGGAGAGATGCGTGACAGTGATAAAATGTTTAAACGGGCAAAAGAACTGGAGAAGCGGTTAGCTAAGATTGAGGTACTGGATAAACCGGTATTAAGCGACAGGAAGGTACGTTTTAACCAGGAAGGGGCGGGGCGGACAGGCAAAATAGTTTTGGAAACAGTCAAGATCAGTAAAAGTTTCGGTGTTAACCCATTGCTTAAGGATATTAATTTAAATCTGTTTTACCAGGACAGTGCCTGTATCATCGGCAGAAATGGCTGCGGAAAATCAACCCTGCTTAAAATGATTTTAGGGGAAATTGAACCTGATTCAGGAACTATAAAAATTGGTGCCCAGGTTAAAATCGGTTATCTGCCCCAGCAGGTTATTTTTAAGGATGAAGATCAGACTATATTAGAATTTTTTGCCCATCTTCACAACATTACCTATGAAATTGCAAGAAATCAGCTGGCTAAAGTATTATTCTTTAAAGATGATGTATATAAGAAAATCAGATTCTTATCCGGGGGAGAAAAAAGCCGGCTCAGATTATGTTCTTTAACCTTTGAAAAAGTAAATTTTATGATCCTGGATGAACCCACCAATCATTTAGACATTGAATCCAGGGAAGTTTTGGAGGAAACTTTTTCAGAATTTGAAGGTACGCTGCTGTTTGTGTCCCATGACCGGTATTTTATTAATAAAGTAGCGGATAAGATTATCACAATTGAAAATAACAGTCTGATTATATACCAGGGGGATTATAATTACTATTTGGAAGAATATCAGAAAGTTCAACAGAGGGGCGTGAATCACTTAAGTTAGAAGAAGGTGACCATAAAAAGGAAAAGGTGCCCCAAAAGGAATCTTTTACGTATAAACAGTAAAGAAATAAGTGAAACCATAAGAACAGAGGATTACCGGCAAAGCTCAGAAAATAAACGTAAAGAAAATTATTCTCAGCGAAAGTTAGAAATACTGGAAAAAGAAATCGAAGAAATGGAAGATAAATTAAGATTTCTGGTAGAAGAAATAAATGTACACAACTCTGAGGTGGAATATCTACAGGAACTATTTCTTAAAAAAGAAAAGGTGGAAAATGAATTAAATATGGCTTATGATATATGGGAAAGCTCTCAACTATGAGGGCAATCTCCTAAACTTTCGATTTTTTCATATTTGCCGTAAAATAGTCTTTCAAAAACCGAAATTATAAATTAATTCCAAAGTAAAAATACGATATATTAAAAGTAAATAAACAATTGCCATAAAGCATTGACAAGAACCAGTAATGGCTGTATTTTGAATTATAAGATTAATTTATAATTATTGGAGGCAGGTTTCATTATGCAGGATAAAATCAGAAGATTTATGATAGGCAGATATGGAGTAGATCAATTAAGTAAATTTATGTTATGGATCGCCATTATAGCTATGCTTATATCAGTGTTTTTTCGAAATGGGATAATTGAACTATTACCTTTTTTAATACTGACTATTTGTTACTTTAGAATATTTTCAAGAAATGTAAACCAAAGATATAATGAAAACCAAAAATTTTTAACTTTTCAGAATCGTTTTTTTGGAAATTTTCAGAAATTTAATAACCGTAGGATGCGGAATAAGAAGTATCATGTTTATGTATGTCCCACCTGTAAACAAAAAATCCGTGTACCTAAAGGAAAAGGTAAGATATGTATTACTTGCCCTAAATGCCATGCTGAATTTATCCGCAGAAGCTAATGGGTATGGGGGTGGCATTTACAATATGAATCCGATTTAAACCAGGTAACCGGCTGATAGTAGAAGCCGGTACAAGTGTAGTGTTATAGTACATGATAGAGTTTGCATTGCAAATGTTTAAATGAAATTAGAATAAAGTATTTGACAATCGTTTCACACACCATATATAATGACAATAGAGTAATTATAACCATATTTGGAACATAATAAATTATTTACCAAGATAACACGAAAATTATTGGCTTAAGAGAGTTGGTGGACTTTATGGACCTGAATAAGAATGGGGAAATCCAGGAATGTAAAAGATGCGGAAAAATGTTCTATTTTACAGGTATCGGAAAATGCATTTGCGCAAGCTGTAAAGCGGAGGATGATGCTGATTTTGAAATGGTAAAGGATTATATCTATGATAATCTTTCTGCAACAATCATGCAGGTATCGAAAGAAACCGGAGTAAGAATCAGCAGAATTAAAAGTTACCTAAGAGATGGAAGACTTATAATTCCTGATGGTTCAGCAATTTTTTTAAATTGTGAAGTGTGCGGAACCAATATTAAATTTGGTAGGTTATGCAGGGAATGTGCAGATTCGTTAAGTAATGAGTTAAGGCATGAAATGCAAATTGATGAGTTTCAAATCGGAGAGAAACCAAAGAGTTCCAATTCCGGCAAAATGAGATTTTTAGACCGTACATAGCCCTTTTACATATTTACAAACTAATAGGGGGAATTAGAACTACCTACGGTCAAGTTGGTAGCTTTTTTATTGCATAGGAAATTACGTCCTATTGCACAAAAAGCCCTCCTGGCAGGAGGCACACTCGCTCGGCGCGTTTATATAATAAAAGTCAATTTTGTGTTCTGAATGAATACGGGTGTAATAGGCTCGTTCTTGTTTGTATAAGATGTTTACCTGGGTGGATATCTTTGATTTAGAACATGGAGCTGGTTTGAGCGCCGGAAGTATGATAGTGTTTTGGGTTTTCGGCATTATATCTAATATTTATCTGAATCTATTTCTTTTATTATTATAAGAGTTCTCTCATTTTCCATAAATAACATAATTATTAATAAAAAAATTAACCTTATAAACATAAATTTAACCATAGGGATATAAAATTTGCCCTTTAAACATAAACTGAGATTTTTAAAAAAAAAATATATATACTGTCTTTAATGTACTCCTTAATTTTCAATATATTGGATGGGTGATTTTATGGATAGTATCAAAATAAGATTAAAAAAAATTACACAAATTCTATTAGGATCTGAAGATAATTATGGAATTATTAAAAAAGCATCGGATGAATTGTATGATCTGTTTATTGAAATTTCAGAAGTAGATGAAGAAGGCGAGCTGAATAAAATAGATTATATTCTTCCGGATGGAAAGGTAAAAGACACGATATGGGCAAGTATGTGTATGAAAGAATTTATTCGTACGAAGAGATTTATATCGGGTATTTATAAAGCTATAAAACAGGCACAGCTGCATTTCCCAAAGGTGCCGATATATATACTTTATGCCGGGACCGGACCGTTTGGTGTTTTGTTAATTACCTTAACCTCCATGTTCACCAGTAAAGATATTCGTATTACTATGCTCGAAATGAACAAAGATAGTGTCAGCTGTTTGAAAAAAGTAATACATGCACTGGAGGTTGAAGCGTATATAGAAGAGATTATTACTTGTGATGCTGCGTGTTATAAAGTAAATCCATTAAAACCAATTCATATGGTAGTGGCAGAAACGATGCAGAATGGCCTTAAAAAAAAGCCTCAAGTAGCTATAACCAGAAATCTTGTACCTCAGATGGTAAAGGGCGGAATTTTGATACCGGAACATATTAGTATTGATGCAGTTTTGTTTGATTATAAAAAATATATGGAGTGGATGATGGGGGATGAAGGGGCTGAGAAAGAATTTTACTATCCTCTTAAAACCATTTTTAACCTGGATAAAGAGAGTGTATTGGATGAAGATCTATTTGATGAGCTGTATGCAAACTTACCGGAGATTATGGAAGATAGGTATAAAAAAGTATGTCTATTTACTAAAATTCAGGTTTTTGGAACTGAAACGCTAACATTTCAACAAAGTTCACTTAACTTACCCTTACAGATACTTGATATTGAAGGAAGGAAAGACTCCGGTTCCCAGGTGAGTCATTGGTATCAAACCAAGTCATTTTTATTTAACTGGGAATATCTTTTTGATTGAGCTGGCTGCGGATTATTTCCATATAAACATCATCTTTTTTTTCAAAAGTCATTTTATCTGCAAGGTTAACGACTGAAAGAAAACGTTCATTTTCATGTAAAGCTTCATAATACTTGTTTAACTGATCCAGAGACTGTCTGTATACGAATAACGAAGTACCAGCTACTACTTCTACAATTGCACCGCCTATTGCAGGAACAATAGCGGAGCCAAGGTTCACATCTAATATAAAAATTGATAAAATAGTTGATGCAATTAATGTAAAACCCAGCAGACACATAGATAAGGAAAGCCGGAATGAGCTTTTTGCCATATTCTTGCTTAATACATAATAATCCTTAATTTCTTTCATGTTTATGGACATCAGTTCTAAGATATTAGTTAAGATATTAGTAGAAGTTTGGGAACCGGATTCATTGTCATTAGCATCCAGGACCTTATAATTATTTAAAATAAGTGATTGGCGTAAGGAAGAATAGTAATCATTCACTTCTTTATAAGCGGTATCAGAATTCTCATCAATAAATAAAAACAGGATAATCAATATGGAGATAAATAATAGCATCCCTAATATAACAATTATGGGAACGGCAGATATTATATTATTCGTAATGGCCATCAGCAGAATTACAAATATTATTATAAAAATAATGCCAAGGGATAAATATATTATTTTACTACTTTTTTCCATCATTTTTTCACGTTTCATTCAACTAGTACTGCCTTGCGTAAATAACACTTAATTCAGCATCTGCTATTTACACCCGTGCTGCGTTGTCGTCAATCGGCGTAGGAACCGCTACGCCTCATTCCGCCGTCTTGCCCTGGCGCAAATATC
>JBAVPE010000127.1:0-19410 GCA_049692775.1 Anaerocolumna sp.
TGATTGCTTTTCCCTTGTTCCTTCTATAATACTTGTGTTCTTGCCATATCTGCTCTTACGAATTTCTTGAGCCATATTCCACTCTTCCTCAGATACGATAGCTTCATGATGATTTTTAATATAAAACTGATCTTCTTCACCCATATTATCTAACCTGCGTTTCGTAAGTGGATCTACTGTAAAAGTCTTGCCTAGAAGTAAATCTCCTTTGTATTTCTCATTCAAAATAATTCCTCTGATACCGCTGTCAGTCCATTTAACGATACCTTTCTTGTTTTTAATCCCACGTCGAGTTAAATCATTCGCTATTGTGTAAGCACCATATCCTTGATTATAACGATTGAAAATCCACCGAACAATTTCATCCTCCTCTTCGTTCATGCTAAGTGACTTATCTTCCTGATGATAATCATATCCCAGACAACCATTAAAGCCTAATAATTCACCACGTTTCATTTTCATCTTAAGTCCCATTTTTGTATTAGCTGATAAAGATTCAACTTCATTCTGTGCCAGTGTGCTTAATAATGCCAATGCCATTTCGCTTTCCATGGAAAGAGTATTAATATTCTCTTTCTCAAAAATAATCGCCACATTCTTCTCTTTTAGCATACGCACATATTGTAATGTATCCACAAGATTACGCGAAAACCTGGAAATAGATTTTGTTAATACAACATCTACTAACCCATTCATACAATCACTTATCATATTCAGAAAGCCTTCTCTTTTCGCTGTTTTCGTACCAGTTATTGCTTCATCTGAATAGATACCAACAAATGCCCAATCCTTGTTCTTAGATATTTTATCTGTATAGTATTCCATCTGAGACTGAAAACTCTGTAACTGTTCCTCTCCATCGGTACTTACTCTCACATAGGCTGCCACCCTTTGTCTTTTCAGTGTCAATCCTTTTCCGATAGTATCTCTACGCCTGTTTACAGTTCCTTCACTTGCTTTTATTACTTCAACTTCTGCCATATTGACCTCCTCCTCTCTTGAAGTATGGTAAAATCAGAAACCTTTCATGTTTGTTTCTGACTTTACTATAATCCAAAAGTTAAATATGAACGAACGTGTGAAAATGCCGATGAAAATTTTTCACCGGCATTCTAATATGTTATGTATTCATAAAACTGACCACGTTATATTCTCTCATGACTCTCTTTTTCACTGCCGTGTACTCGTCTTCACTAAGTAAAGACATACAATAAAGCTTTCCAAGAACGGCTAACTTCTTTGCTAATTCCAATTCTTTTGCCATTTACTCGCTCCTAACATCCAACAGTTCAAGCTGATAGATGAGTGCTATATTAAGTTTTTCTATCAATCTCCTATCTGTAATAGCTGCAATTTTCTTAATAACCTGCGTACGATCCGCACTGCACAATTGTTCACACATTGCCATTCCTGATTCTCTCAAATTTTCACAGTCATTCTTATCTATAAAGATATGTTCTGGCCTGTCAATCTGTCTAAATGATTGTGTCATCGGATTACATTTTCTGCACTGTCGGTTTACACGATTAAAGTTCTCTGCCCCCGGTTGCGATGGTGTGGTGAGTTGAATACGCTTGTTTTTCAAGATAAATTCCTTCTTTCATTTTTGATTTTTTAATAAAAAACACGACCAAACCATGAAGTTTAATCGTGTTAATCATTTTACTGTAGTTTTTTACTCCAGTGACTGCCGTTGCATTAGGAGAAATAACCTTCCTCGGAGCAACTCACATTCACTTTTCAAAGCCGCATTTTCTTCTGTAAGCCGAAGAATCTGCTGGTCTTTTTTCGCCAGTCTTTGCTTTATCCTCTGTTCTGCGGAGACCCTGGATGGCATCTGTACAAAACTCTGTTCCTTGGCAGCCACAATCCCTTGGCTGACCAAAACGGTACGGATATGCTTTTTGGCAAAGACGGAGCGGGATAGCCCCGTATACTCCATCAAATTTTTAATTGTCAGCTGATGTCCTTCGGCTCTCAGTTCTGAAATCGCTCTCAGGACAGTATTGATAGTGGTTTGACGCTGCTGTTCCTGCCTTGCCTGAAGCCCCCTTTGGCACTTTGTTATTCAACCTTCTCACCCCCTGTCAGCTTGGCTGTGATGCATTCAAACAGCCCTGCCTTTCTCAGTGCATTGGCGTGGATAACCGGGAATTCTAAAAAACGCTCTGCCTTTACCCTCCATAAGTCTGCCTGCCCCTTAAAGTAGGAAAGCTGTTCCTTATCGGGTATGAAATGTTCACACTCCAGACAGTCCCACATATCACTCTTACAGCCGGTAATATCGCTGCAAATCCCACCCGGAACCCGATGGGCGCGGAGGTTTTTGAGTAGTCTTTTTTCCATCATTTCCTCCATATTTAGAATCCGTCCGCCAAAGAGGATGTACGGATTTTCAGTGGATTCTGGTTCAGCCAGAACATATTTCTGCTTTTGCTGAATGGTTTTAGGCTTCAAATCCAGATGGGCATAGGAATTCCATATCATGGCGTTTCCGTGATGGCCTGTCATATCGGCTATCTGTTCCAATGTAAAACCTGCCTCCAGACGGTCAGTAATGCCATTGTGCCGGAACTGGTGAGAGGTCAGGTTATAAACTTCTCCATCCTCCCCACGGATACCGTATTGCTCACAGATTCTTCCGAAATGGTAAGACACGTTACTGAGCGTCATGACATGGGCTTTCCATGCTGTAGATGTTGTTTTGTTTTTGTAATGTAATGCCCTCCGATAAGAAAACAATGTATTCCGCTTGTTTTCCGGCAATTCACTTTGCAATGCCGTTGCAGCCGTTTGCTGTTCTTGTATCAGGCCGATAAGATGCCCGGCTATTCCTTCCTCGTGCAGATGAATGGAGCGGAGAATAGGTTCTACATGGCCGCCGTTCTGTTTCCAGGTGGGAATAAAGAGCACAAATTTCCCATTAAACGGTTTTATGCAGTCGATCTTCATTCCCAGAACCTCAGAAATCCGAGAGGGTATGAGCCGCAGTATCCAGTAAATACATCGCAAGTATACGTCAATGTTCCCATTCATAAAGACTGAATCCAGCTTTTTTGCCACACTGTCCGGGATGTATTTGGAATCCAGTTTTCTTTTGTATGGATATGGGTTGAAACGAAATGGATTTTTGCACTTCATGCCATCGAAGCCGTCCATTGTCTTGAGGAGATTGCCCGCACTGCTCCAAATATTACGCTTTGTTTGAACGCCCAAAACGGAAGCATCCAAATATGTCTTAAAGCTCGATGCTATGCTGATATCACAAGTAGAAATCGAAATGTTTGAATGAACTTCCGATAAAATCTTGAGGAATACGGTCAGCGAGGTTACATTCCCCTGAACTGTTCTGATAACGTTGCCGTTTAACAAACGCATGATAGCAAAATATTTGCATAATTCCTTGTAGTTTTCAGGAACTTTTGTAAAACGGTGCAACGCAACATAATGCTGATCATATCCTTTTGATGCTCTTATATTCAGAATACCATGTTCAAGATTCACGTCCTCGACTTTTAACAAACGAGCCTCTGTAGTTCTAATGCCACTGCTATACAATAGTCTGAAAAAGACCGGGCATGTAATTCTACGTATGTCTGAAATTCTGCCTTTTGACTGTGATGGAGATATATGGTCACATTCATAGAAAAATCTATTTAATTCATCATCCAGAAATGCGTGCGGTATGTATTTTTTCTTTTCTGGCTTTAATGAATGTGGTGGTTCGACTGTTGTTAAATTTCTTGCTCTCAGAAAATTTACGAATGTTTTAATTACAAGGATCCTGCAATTATAAGATGTGTTGTTTTCGGTTTCTCGTTTTGAGCACCATTCATTGACCATTACCTGACTCAATGTTTGATCAGGATACCTATCCGTGCAGTAATGATCAAACAGTTTTAGATTTAGTCCATATGATATGTCATTCCACGAACCAGAAGCATTTCTAAAATATACAAAACGCTCTATGAAATTTGAAAAACCGGAAGTGTATTCAATCATAAATGAAACACCTCCTTATTTACAGGAAATCTTTCAATACTTAATGCGCATTCTCTCAAATGAACGATATCGGAAAACAGATAATAATCTAATGAGTCCGGATCAGCATGCCCTAATGTATCACTTATTACCAGTCTTGATATTCCTTCTCCAGCAAATCTTGTTGCGAGATTATATCGAAATAAATGGGTTCCTCGTCTGGAACCAGTATCCGTTCTTATATCAGCAGCATCATATATTTTTCCTGCTATAAAATACATTGCCTTCGGCTTTAACGGGTCATATGGTTTGAATTCTGACAGAAATACATGTGAATCGTTACTTTCAGGTCTTTCGTTTGTCAGATAATCATAAATGGCATTCCCAATGGTTGCAGTAAGTGGAAGTGTTAAATCAACACCTGTTTTTTGTTGATCTAGCCTGATTTCTTCTTTGTCCCAATCAATATCATCCATTTCAAATGATACAATGTCACATCCACGAAGTCCTGTAAAATAGAACAATGATGCAATTGCTTTGTTACGCATGGATAACTTAGTGCAATCGGGTTGCAAAAGAGAATGAATAGCCTCCGTTTCTTCAGGCTGAAGATATGGAATCGTTTTTCTTTTCGGCCGGATAGCAGGCATGTAAGCATGGATTCTTTTAGCTTCATTTGTATAATTGTCAAGCTCAGCCCTGAAAACTGCAGATATTTCTTTTTTATAACAGCTGCTTGTCCAAGCTTTACCATCATCTCCAATAAAGAAGGATAATGCATCATCTTCAGTAATCGTGGAAAGTGTTATATGTCCTAACTTCTGCATTGCCAACAGAAAACACGAACCACCTGACGCATTCCCATAGATTGTATGCTCTTTTAATCCACGTGTTTTATCTGCTTCCTGATAAAGATCAATCACCTCCTTAAATTCTGGGCAGAGCTTATAATAAGCACCTCTTTTTATCAATGGTTCTTTTCGTCGCCTACCTGGATACACATCACTTTCATCGAAACGCTTTAAAATCCCATAGAATAATCTATATCGCCTCTTCATGCCATAAGATAAAGTAGAATTACTTCTGATGTCACATGCATGCTCATAGGAAGATATGTCATAATTCACGTAATTTTTGAGTATCCAATTAATTTCTGTCTTAAGCAGTCGAATATAATGCGGAGAATAGTCGGCATCCATCATATATTCCATTAAATCAGGATAAGTTGTTTGTAGTTTTTTTATATCCATTGAAAAATCACCTCCAAAATATACATCGGTGATTTTTGAAAATAAAATCCAAACTTTTTAGGGTGATTATGACGCAGATAAAGTATAATTGTTCTAGAAGGTTTGGATTTTATAAAAGTTGTGATTTCGGAGTAAATCCAAACGTTTGGATTTATTCAGACGGACTTTGGATACTACATGGCGTAAGTATGAGGTAATTGACAAGGGATGGTAATGTTGGAGTATGATTTTACCCCATTTACCCCCCTCTATGGTGATGTACATATCTCTTACTATTAGTGACCCTATCATCCGTATGAAGAACGGTCCACATCCTCTTTTTCTCCTGTTACATCAGAAAATATAATTGTAGTCTGATTCGAAATTTCTGTACTATACTTACGTTTTTACTTTCAAAAATTATCATATTTTTATTATTAGCTTTTATCGAAATGCATGGTAAAAAATTTATGTAATTACAACTCAATTGATATTTTTCTGGAATCATTAAACCATTATAAATTATCTGTGCCGTTTCAATATCATAACAATCCTTTGGATGCTCACTGCAATATTCTACTTCTATGTCGTCTTCTTCATATCCTAATTTCATCCATTTATAACTCCTGCGGCAAGCGATAATACAGAACGATTATCTTGTCTGATTGTCTTTGAATAAATACTTCTGCCTGACAACCGTATAAGCATCCTACTGCTTTTTATTACTCATTAAGTTTTACCTCATAAACAAATTCAAGTTTGCGATGATAATCCAAGTTCAATTAAGTCGGTTGGTCTAACCTCTGTGCTCATTTTTTCAAAATACGCAAGTCCAGCATATCGCAGCATTTGATGTACAAACTGGGAACAAAACATAATGTTTGGTTTGAAAGAATATTTAAACACCAGTCCTAACAAGTTATAGGCACTGCCTTCCCGATTGATTTCCTGTATTTTATCTATCATTTTTTGTTTCTGCTCTTTGGTTGCTTTCAACCGATATACCAAGATAGCTGAATCCGCTTTTTTGTTGAAGCATTCAATCATTTCAGGGTTCAGCCCCGGCAAATATACATTTTGTCCGCCATTATAACTAACAATCGTCTGCAAAGCTTTGTCAAAAGACAACGAAGCATGATTAAACTGCCTTTTTGTAAAAATTGAAATCAGTTCACTTGCTGGACTGCCAGAATCCGTTAGCACTATGTAAATGTGTTCATCATCCAGACTATTACAGGCGGCCTCAAAATACTCGTATGTCAAGGTTTTATTGTTTACATAACAGAAGGAACTTTGTCCATCGGATAAAAGCTCCAGTGCTTTTGAGAGATTTTCTTTTGAAAAAGCCTGCCCGGCTTTTTTTGCGGTATGAACCGCAGTTATGATTTTATCTTTGTCATGAACGAGCTGTGCATAGGTCACTACTGCAAAATCCTGCACAGATGGCATAAAAAAGGCTTTCTTCTCCTTGATAAAGAAAAGCTTTTCTATGATGGGGGGTAACAATATAATTGCTGTGCTGGTCAGTTTAAGTAAATTAAATTCCGCAGGGTTTCTTTGATAGTTGTATGTAATCAGAGTCGTATACAAAATCTGTAAGACCATGATGGATATATAAATAAAAATTTGTAACAGCCTTACATGTAAAGTTGCCGCCGTATAAAGGCTGCAAAACAGCATAATAACAAACACAAATATGTAAGCCAAAATGAACATTGCAAAATTTCCACCGATAAAAATTCCAATTAGTATTGCAAGGAGCAATAGGATTAATAGTAAAGACAGTGATTTTGATTTCATGTGTTAATTCTCCTTTCTTCCGATTTATTCAGATTGATAGTCTACCTAATAAAACAGACTTCATTTAATTCTATAATTGCATTCCGGCGATTCTTTGCTTTTCCGTACCGCACATACTTACAGCAAGTGTGCCAACTTTCTTGTATAGCAATATATAAGGGGAATGTGAATTTCCATATATGCTGTTTGTATCAAGTCAAGAGCCGTTCCCTTATGGATTTTTTTCTTCATGTTCCGAACCCTTAATTCTTCGGCCTATTTTTTTACAAAAGCCGATCATTCTTTCCTGATACTTTATTCCAACAACACCCAAAACGGCGGTTAAAGCAAAGATCAGAACGGCGATTTCCCATTCCCCCTGCCTTATGGTAGACCCGATAAAAGTAGAGGATATGACGCAGGGAATGCGTGCAAAGGTTGAAAGAGCCAGGAACTGCGTTATCTTCATGGGGCTGGTTCCAATAACATACGTCACCATATCCTTTGGGGTTCCCGGAATTAAAAACAGGATAAAAACAATGGTTTCCAGTTTCTTAGCATCTTTCAGGAAAGCAAATTCATCAAGTTTACTTCTTTTGAACAGTTTTGCCACAAGGGGCGCACCAAACCTTTTGGAGAGTATAAAAACACCGGAAGAAGCAACCACGCACCCAAACAGACAAAGGAATAGACCGCCAAACCCTCCATAGAGCATTCCCGCCAGAATTTCAACGGGTTCGCCGGGTATAAATGCAATTACTATCTGGATTATCTGAATACAGAGGACAAGAAGCCAGCCCCCTACGCCGAAAGAAGTAACCCATGCTTTAAATGTTTGCTGTGTTTCAGGCTCTGATAGAAGATTGATATAAGGGACAGAAATCAGGCTTAAAGCAATCATCAGAGAAAAAAACACAGTAATTACAATGATTAATCTTCTTGTTGGTCTATCGTTTTTTTTCATATCGTCACCTTGATACTTTAATATCCCCATTTCGAGTTTCCAGTTCTACGGTTATTTCAGGAGAAGCGCCAACGGTTCCGGCAGCAGTGTTATCCGTAATAACAAGCTGGTCTGCAAAAGAGGTATCAATAGTACCTTCTATGGTTGTAGCTGAAAATTTGAAATCAAGTCCACTTGGAAGCGTTGCCGCAAGCGTTCCGTTTTTGGAGTAAGCGGAAATATGCTGATCGCATCGAACTCGAATTATTTGTCAAACTTTATCTCAATATTTTCGGAGCCTGTTTTAACATCAAGGATTTTATCGCCTTTTATTCCATTTTCGTTTGCAGGTAATTTCACGCTTCCTGAAGTAGATGATGAAATAAAACTATATTCGCTATTCTTATCAGATATGTTTCCTTTGATGTTACCGGATGTGGCACTTAGGGTAACGGAGTCATTCGCATAAATATCTTTGAAACGAATGTTGCCTGAGGTCGAGTCTGCCATAAATACATCTGCGGTTATATTTTGAAAATATATTTGCCCTGATGTTGCCTCTAGTTTAAAAGACTTTGCATTTCCAATGTTGAAAACATCAATATTACCGTTATCAATTTTCCCATAATAATCACCATTTAGCGTTATGTCCTTCATCTTGATATTGCCGGACGTAGCTGTGACGCGTATGTCTTGTCCGCTTGATGCATTATTAATTTCAATTGTCCCTGACAATGTACTTACGGAAATACCGCTTTCCACGTTTATACCGTCAGCATCTATTTGACCCGACTGGCTAGACAAAGATATTTTTCCTAAGTATTCTTTTGGAAGTTCGATTTTGAGAGTATGGTATTTTTTTTTGACGAATCTTAAGCTTGAAAGACTAAATCGATTTTTTCCATTATGATATTTAACCGTCAATATACCGTTTGATTCATCTGTTTCACAGTAGGCGTTTTTTTCACTATACCAACTTAGCTTGATATCTTTTCCAGAATGTATTTCTGCAACTATGTTATAGCTAGCGAAATCTACATCAATTGTATGTATATTCTTTGTATCAAAAGTCTCTGATGATTTTTTGAAACCATTGAATATGTTGCTCGAAATAAATATCCAAAACATTATAAGCAACATGATGGCGAGAATTACTATGCCAACAAAAACAGCTTTATTATCTTTTATATTCATTAACTTCTCCTTGTTAATTAGCGTTATCTGTTAAGCTTGATTTCATAAGCAAATTCAAACTTTCGGCGGTAATCCCGTTCGCCTAAATCGGTTGGTTTAACCTTCGTGCTTTTCTTGCCAAAATAACACACCAGCGTATTGCAACATCTTGTGTTTTCAGTATTTTTGTGTTCATTGCTTCCTACCCGTCTTTACTGTTGTTGCTTAAACTAAGTTTGCCAAAAAAATATACACTTAGAGGCCAAAATAAAACGCCAAGGCTTGGATAAATTGCCCAAAATGTATACGCTGATGTGACGATGTTAATCGTAATGAAAAAAATTATTGCGAATACACTTCCGGCAATTGACATTATTAAATATTGCTTTTTCTTTGCAAGGTTTACACAAGCAGCTACGATAATTGCAGGAAATATAATATAGATTACCCACGGATGGGATGGCTCTACGAGAATATTGATTATTCCGTAATAACAGCACAGAGCAGCTAAAGTGGGCATTAAAGTCTTTTGTTTAGGCAAGAATGTTGCAATTGGCCACCATGCAAAAGGAAAAAAAGCGTAAACTGCCCAAACTGTTTCAGGGGATGTTAATCTGTTAATTAGCCACAAAAACAAGGCAGTACCAAGTCCTCCAATTATTGAGAACAGTTTAGGGCTTTTCTTCGCAATACAAGCCAGTGGCCACCACAAAACAGCATAGGCAGGATATACAAACCACGGATGTGTGTCCCAAGATGTTAAAATATTAATTGTCAGCACCATAATGATTATTACGGTACTGGATGCTACGGCTATGAAAAATGCCTTTTTATTCAATTATTATCCCTCCTAGTACTTCTTCCGGTTTCATATTTGATATTTGGGGGATTGCCTTTCCCAGCGAATAATTAGATATTGCTTTCTCAGCTTGGGATTTATTGCTTTTCGGGTTAATCATAAGCTGAAGAAATACTACACTTAAAGGAAGTATTGAAGCGAAATCCTTTGCAACCGGTGTTATACCTTCATGACTATTTATGTATATCCCCTTCTTAGAGGCAACCAGGCATATTTCCTTCAGTACATCAAACCGTGAATCCCGTTGGCTGGCAGCCGCCAGTAAAGCCTGAATAGCGGAATGACTTTTATTTATTATATGACCGGTATAATTGGTTGGAATGAATTCTCCTACAGAGAGCTGCACCTGCATTTCGGCTAAGTTAATACCATTTACCATAGCATTCATCGGCTCCGTAATACGCGGATTAGCATCAATATAATAAGCTTTACCATCCAGTTCATTATAAAAATAATCGACAGACAGACTTCCATGCCACTTGAGAGACGCACCAATTTTCTCAAGATTTTGTCTGACAATAGGGCGATCTACTCCTACTTTGATGATAGCTCCACCCCCCAAGCCTTCTTTCAGGCGACGGGTACAGTGGATTGCAATTAATCTCCCATGATCAAAGATAGAGTGCAACTGTTCAAAAATACCCTTCGATGCTTCCTGAACAATCAATTCGGTTTGCCCGTTTAATATCTTCTGCGTGTTCAAGCTTTCCTCCAGAAAATTCAAATCCAGATCGTTTTTGATTCGCCAGACACCGGTACTCGCCGTTCCATAGTCTGTTTTAATGTAACAGGGCTTACCAAAAAAACTTACGGACTCTTGAATTTCATCCCAGGTCTTTACATAACGTGTGGGCGGATG
Source organism: Anaerocolumna sp. (assembly GCA_049692775.1). Classification (GTDB taxonomy): domain Bacteria; phylum Bacillota; class Clostridia; order Lachnospirales; family Lachnospiraceae; genus Anaerocolumna. The sequence goes on from JBAVPE010000127.1 coordinate 10,824, forward strand.
AGGCAGTTCAATTTCATCAAGATAACGCATAAACGCCGATTTGGTTTGCAGACGCTGAAAGGATGAAAAGTCCGATACCGCTATTCCAACCAAGGGCGTCAAATACTCTTTGACCCAAGCAAAAAGGAACGCTTGCTCATTTACCGGAAACAGTACATCGTAGCCCTGCTCCTTTATGAGCTTGATGACGAATTTTAGGTAACCCACGGGGTCGTCTCCGGACTTTGGGCATTGATAAACCTTGTGAATATAAGACGAAAAACGTCCCATACAATATGGATTCGGATCACAAATATCTATGATGTATCCCAATGAGCCCAATGCGGTAATCACTTCACGAACATTGGTGCTCGACCCTTCGGAGAGAAGTATTCGTATCCGAGAATTAGTATTTTTTGTGCCTGACATAACCTTCACCTTACGTCCTTATTGACATATTCTCTTTGAATTTGCAGGCTGAAATTCAGTGCCTGCGAGAATATTTCTAAAACCACCTTCTGAATCCGCTCCGGATCTAATTCTCGCCCCTGAACAAGGCTATGCATCATGAAGCCATCCAATGTTGCCATCATAACCACTATCATGCTGGAAATATCCAGCTTCGTATTAATCTGTTCGGTTGCCTGACCCTGAGTCAGTAAATCGTACAATAATTTGTAAAAGCGATTGTACGAATCAGCCTTAACCAATTGGAGGTTGGGAATTCGGTCACTTTCAAGAAATCCTTCAACAGACAACCGAGTGTATGTGTAATTGTCATCACTGCTGACCAGATTGCCAAGACAATTAAAAATCTTCTCAAATTTTACAGGAAGCGGATCAGTTTGTTCAAAAGCGCTTGAGAGAAGATCATAGCGTCTTTGAAAAATGAAATCCATGGTAGAAACAAATAATTCTTCTTTATTTTTGAAGTAGATATAGACAGCTCCTTTGCTAATCTTAAGAGTCTGACAAATTTTGTCCATTGTAGTTTGGCGATAACCGTATTCAGCAAAGACCTTGGCTGAACCTTCGATAATTCGTTTTTTCTGGGTCTGTTCATACTCATGCGATACACGTGGCATATTGATACCTCCTTTTTAACAAAACTGACTGGTCGTTTTTTATTATATTACTACACAATAAATTTGTCAAGTATTTCTGCATTATGATGTAATAAAGATAACGGTGTTTAGAGTAACTAGATTTAAATAGCCTGAAAGTACATATCAGTCATAATAAGTTTTTCTTTTTCTGCTGATGAATATTATTCTAATGGGTACTTAGACTTGTTGGTTCACCATGGACCCATCCCCAGTTCACTGAGCGGACAGACCCTTCCCTTGGCGGGGAAGGTCTCAGACTGTCAAAGAAGTCCTGCGGACGAAATTGTTAGCAGGACTTCTTTTCGTATATAAACAGAAAAAGAGTTTATAGAATAGGAAAATAGGGCAACCCAACAAATTTTGTGTAAATAGGAATTCCAGTCAGCCAGAAATCAGATATAAGAATTCAAATATGAAAGGAAGTTCCTTATTCACTTTTACACAAAATTTTGTGGGATCTCATGGTTTTCTCTATATACTTAAATACTCTATTTGTTCTTTCTCTGTTGTTAAATAAATTTCTTAGAGTGAGTTCTTCACTGCATGAACCATAATGTCATCTACCATATGCCACCAAGGAAGCAGACTGCCCCCTTGGTGGTTTGATATATTTTTTGCCTACTTCACCGTAAAGAGCAGACTACTTTTTCCACCATTTTCTCGCCATCGCTGCTCCTTGATAAGATGTCCGGACTGTTCAAGGTCAGCAATTGCTCGCTGAACAGTTCTGCGAGATAGCTTCAAATCTTTTGCAATCGTTCCGATGGCCGGGTAACAAGTGCCATCCTTATTTGCTCTATCTTTCAGATACATATACACAGCGATTGCGCGATGAGGAATATCCTCCGCATAGTCCATCACTTCCTTTTCACTGCAAAGCCAAACACCAGCAGCATAGCGGCCATCGGGCAGAAAGCTATAACCACTGTATTTTGGCTCGTGGCTATTTAAGTTTAGTGCTCCCTGCGGTCTGACTTGAGACATTTGGAGTTTTGCAGAATCCGGAAGTAACTCTGGCTTTAAAATACCCAGCACTTCATTGCGCCTTTTTAAAGAAAATTCGCCATTGCTTAGGGATACAAGAATTACTGCGCAACCTTTCGGATTAGCACCAACTCCATTTCCGCAAAGGCAATAAAATCTTTCCGATAATCAATGTTGTTTTCGGCGCTATATTGATATTAATATCCTTCTTGTAATCTTCTGCACCAACAAATTCAATTATATTATTTTTATCACGAAATTTTCTGAAATTTTCTAGCGATACACTCTTTAAATACATAGACTTGTCTCCTCCTCGCATAAATTTAAGTTCCAATTATGCCATAATAGACATCTTACTTGTCAGTTACTTCTCCACATAATCAAATTTATTCTTTTACATTATAACTCTTAATTCCATTTATTTCTACAAAGACACATACTGAATTATAAAAAACGAGGCATCAAGATTTTTGTTCTCAACGCCTCTGGATTTTTCTGTTTTAGTTTATATATAAATTTTCATCCTCAATCAGAAAGATAAATTAGATATTGCGTTCAATTTTGCTGTTTCGTTTTATAATTCCAGAATAAGGATGTTCGTCTGTTGCCGCTGAAACCTCAATCAATTCTCCTGATTGTATCATGGCTTGTATCCTTAAAAATAACCAATGATCACCAACACCCGCTATCTGGTTTAATGTTTTACCAATCAGTTGTGCAACTCTAAGTTCTTCATCCAGCATGTTGCCTCTAAGTGCAAAATCATAAAAATTGGTTGGTACATTAATAATATTACCATTAATTATTGCTCGAAGAGGCGCATTCACACACATCAAATCACTCCAGCTATTTGCATAAGCACTGCGTTGACATTGACTTAACGGCTCCTCATATTTGATTAAAGCTCCTAATTCTTCCGCAGGTATTTCGCCTGTACTTCGATAAGTAAATAACCTGTTGTCTTTTTCCATCTGTATTGGAACATGTACAACTGAAAGAGGTGTCTTTGAGTCTAACATAAAATGGCATATAAAATACAAACCACACGTTTCAGCCGGATCACTAGTACTTATCCAGATTCTGATAGGCTCCAACGTTGATCTTGATTCTTGAATTTTATTAAGGGCATGCTTATTAGTTTTCCATATTCCATTAGAAGCCCCTGAAAAATCTGCAAATAAATCATCAATCAATTTTTTGCGGGCATTCATACCTGTGTTCATATCCGAAATATCTCCAATATCAAGTGCAAGTGTCAGCGCTTCAACCTCCTTTGAACTGCCTTCCATAGTCAAACCAGACCATTTACGTGGTTTCTTGGCCTCACGCTGTTCTTTTTTTGAACCGCCAAGAACAGCAATTGCTCCAGTTAATCGATCTCCCTGTTTCATCGATTTTGCCAATTTTAGTGCACCGGCAGGGCTTTCGCCAAAGACAAGTTCAATCATGCAAATGCTCCCTTCTTTCTTTTTGTTATCAAAAATATCCTATGTCATCTATATTTTCCTCTAAAAATAAGGGCAAAAATCGGACATTTTTCAGCCTAATTTTTGTCCATTTTTTGCTCCAAAACCACAACATATTGTGGTTTCAGTGTTCTATTTATCGTTTTGACCACAACGTGTCATCAGAATCACAGTTTCAACGCACACCGTCCCCGGAAACATATCCACCGCACAAACTCTTTCCAACTTATACCCGTTCTCCTGAAACACCTCTAAATCCCTTGCCAGACTGGTTGGCTTACAAGAGATATACACAATCTTATCCACTCCATAACCTATAATTTTATCCAATGCCTTCGGATGAATCCCGTCTCTTGGTGGATCAAGGATTATCAGATCTGGTTTATCCTTAATACCTTCAATTACCTTAAGTACATCCCCGGCAATAAATTCACAATTATTGAGACCATTTAAAGCAGCATTTTCTCTGGCTGCAAACACTGCCTCTTCTACAATTTCAACACCAATAACTTTCTTGGCCACCGGTGCTAATAGCTGGGCGATCGTTCCGGTTCCGCTGTATAGGTCAAAGATAAGCTTGTCCTTAGTTTCACCGATGAATTCTCTGGCTGTGCTGTAAAGCACTTCGGCTCCCAGGGAATTGGTCTGGAAGAAAGAAAAGGTTGAAATTTTAAATTTTAGTCCTAATAATTCTTCATAGAAATAATCCTGACCATATAAGATATCGGTGCGGTCGCTTTGTACAATGTCAGCCTGGCTGTCATTATATGTGTGAAGAATTCCCACTATACTTCCCATTAAGTTTAAGTTCATTAAATATGTTTTAAATCTCTCGATTGCTTCAACCTCAGAACCTTCATATATCCACTGTGTGGAAGTAATCAGATTCACCAGAATTTCCCCGGTTTTGACTGCCTTGCGTACCAGCAGGTGACGTAAATAACCCACATGGGTCAGCTTTTTAAAAAAAGTTATCCCCAAATCCGAGAAATAATCCAACACACAAGACAGAATCTGATTATAATCAGAATCAACTATTTGGCATTCACTGGCTGTTATAATGTCGTGAAAGCTTCCTTTCTTATGAAGTCCCAGAGCTAAAGGTCCCTCCTTTACTTCATCCCCAAAGGAAAATTCCATCTTATTACGGTATCCCCATTGTAAGGGACTGCCTTTAATTTCATCAAACCGGTAATCTGTACAGACTTGGTCTAACAGGCATTTCACCTGGTTTGCCTTCATCTCAAGCTGAGTTTCATAGGGAATTGTCTGATAAGTGCAACCGCCGCAGGGACCAAAATGTCTACATTTTGGTTCTTCTGTTTCAAGCGGAGATTTTTCAATCACTTCAATCAATCTGCCTTCGCTTTTTCCTTTACGGACCTTATTTACTACAAAGCTTATTTTCTGACCGGGCAAAGTATTCTTAATCGCTACTTTTTCATTTTCTATCTGAAGGATTCCCTTATTGGGGAAGTCAACTCTTATTACATCGCCAATGTACTGTGTTCCTTTTTTCACGTTTTTTTCTCCTGATTCTAATTTATTCTATAATATGATGAAAACATTATACGATAAGATGCTGTCATTTGTCCATCTTTTGTACTAGTTGCTTATTTTTCGCATGACGTAAGTATATTAGGACACAATATATTTTAAGAGTAAGTTCATTAGTGGAAGAATACGAGTTTATCACTATGTCATACTACTGCCCGGACTTAAAAATGTATTATATATATTAATCGTCCCATACCCCCATATGTTATCCACGGCTGGACCTCAGATCAATATTTTTAGTAGTACCATTATATGCAGCGATTGTAACCGCTAAAGGAATATTCCCCGGAGAAGTTATTGTAGTATCCGGATTAGGATTATTAAAAAAAGTATTATCCGATACAAAACCTGTCATAAGGAGCCATACATGAAAGTCCAAATTAGAATAGAAACAATTCTGGTTGTATCTGCTGCTGATTTGTATTCATAATTCTTTATATGCTGTTTCCAGGGTAAAATTAAATTTAATTATTGTTTGCTTCATAGTTATCCTAATTCTCATTTGCCATGGCATGTAATTCATTGGTAAATGCCAACAATTCTTCTACTCCGGCGGTTGACTGTTCCACCGCGGCGGATTGCTGTTCTGTGTCAGTCATGGTTGCTTCGGATATCTTTAGAGTTTTTTGTACAGAAGCTTCAATATCAGCATTTAGTTTAACTATTTTTAATGCTGTTTGTTTGGAATTCTGCGAGAGATTCCTGATTTCGGTTGCTACCACACTAAAGCCCTTTCCGGCTTCTCCTGTCCTGGCAGCCTCAATCGCAGCATTAAGCCCAAGCATCTTAGTCTGATCAGCAATACTTTTAATGGAATCTAATATGACATTGATCTCGGAGGAAAGATTTTTAACGTTAATTATCTCTTTATTTAATGATTCCTGATTATGATTAATTTCAACTGAGGTAGCGGCAAGTTCTTCCATTGTATCGGATATTTGTTTAAAACCGTCTAATAATTCCTTACTCATATTTTTTAATTTAAACTTCTGGTATCCGATTTGCGACAAGGAGTTGGCAACAATGAAAAGTACCTCTGCTGCAGCTTTAATATTTTTCTCTGTGGTTATATTTACTCTATTAACTGCTTCTACAAATTGATCTCCATTTACACCTATTTCACCGGCCACTCTCCGGAAACCCTCCTCTTCCGGTTTTGCCGTAAGTATCTGCCCGCCAAGAATCGTTCCGATTAAGTTACCGTCAACAATGATGGGTGCCGCAAAATCAATTAATCCTGCATGGCATTTGTATATGTAAGGTTTTCCTTTCTTGGCAGCTTCTTCACCGCCCTTTTTATGGGACAGGGCACATCTGTCATCGCCTGCTTTTGTAGAATGGGTATAATCAATACAAAAACTTGTATAGGAGCTGGGTTTCGTTACCGGATCACCATTCACATCAACTGTTACACTGGCTATATCCATGCTTTCGGCAAAATTGTCTTGAAATTTTTGAAGAAGGTCTATATCTAATACATCCTTTAATTGAATAATAGATAAGTTGTTTGTGTTTTTCATTTTTATAGTATTCATCCATGTACCTCCAGTAGTAGTAGTCCCTCTGTAATTAAATTTTACTATAAATCGGCATTTTACTTAATTGACTTAGTCCACCTCCAGTTATCCACATAATTTACGGTCAAGAATAATCATCCTTTCCGTCTATAAACAAATGTAATACTCTTGATCATTCACATTTCCGCATACAATATATTACATTTTAACAATACAGTTTCCTTATTCAGTATACATTTATATAATATCACATACTATTTTTCAAATCAATGGAGTATGCATAGTATTATTTTATATGTTTTTAGTTGTTATTTGTACTATTTGTATACTCATGATTTTTGATACTCATACGTTTCTATCATATTGCTTGTATTTACCGTTTTACTAACATAGTATTCATTGTTATTATATTCCTTTTTTTTCTGGTTTACAAAGAGGTAAGAAGTGTTAGAATAAATATTAGTTAAAATAACCTTAAACAAATTATTTTAAAAAAACGGAGGCAATTAGTATGAACTATAAACGTACTAAAATATATATCCTGCTTTTTGCGATACTTTTCGTCTTAGCAGGCTGCCAAAAAACAGATACCAATAATTCTGAATTGCCAAGTCAATCACCGACACCTGAAATAACGGAAGCAGCTGAAACTTCTGCCCCTATTCCTAATCCCACAGCGACACCGAAACCAACAGATAAGCCAGCACCAACACTTACACCGACTCCGCAACCTGCTTCTAATTCCAACGAAGCAAGAGCTAAGGAAATTATGCAGGACATGACCTTAAAAGAAAAGATTGGCCAGCTTTTTTTTGTTCGTTGTATCAGGGAACGGGCTCTATCTGATATTGAAAAATATAATCTGGGCGGTTATATCCTTTTTGGCGATGATTTTAAAGATGAATCAAAAAAGGATATGAAAACTACGATAGCCAATTACCAGGATAAATCCAAAATTCCTTTGTTAATTGGTGTGGATGAGGAAGGCGGGACTGTTAACCGGATAAGTAAATATCCTGCATTTCGAGCTGTACCCTTTAAATCTCCGCAAGACTTATATCAAGAAGGCAGTTACGATTTAATTGTCAGCGATACCATTGAAAAGGCAAAGCTGCTGCTGGGTCTCGGCATTAATGTAAATCTTGCTCCGGTTTGTGATGTATCGACCGATTCAAAGGATTTTATCTATAATCGTGCTTTTGGAAAAGATGCGGAACAAACTGCAGAATATGTAAGCACCGTCGTAAATCAAATGAACATTCAAGGTATAGGAAGTACGTTAAAACATTTTCCGGGTTACGGCAATAATGTAGATACCCATACCGGTATCGCTATAGATGATAGAAGTTACGAAACCTTTGAAAAAAGCGATTTTCTTCCCTTTGAAGCCGGTATAGAGTCAGGGGCAGGCAGTATATTGGTATCCCACAATATAGTAACCTCGATGGATAAAAAGTATCCGGCATCCTTATCAAAAAAAGTCCATGCCATCCTTAGAAATGATTTAGGCTTTAAGGGTGTTATTATGACAGATGACTTAAGTATGGATGCCATAAAAGATTATACCAATGATAAAGAAGCCGCTGTTCAAGCTATTATAGCCGGTAATGATTTAATTGTTGCAACCGACTATAATGTTCAGATTCCGGCTGTCATTACTGCCGTTGAGAATGGCACAATAACCGAAGACCGAATAAATGAATCCGTTATCCGGGTTCTTACCTGGAAATTAAATCTTGGGATTATGAAATAACCGATAAATAGATGAGATTTTTACTTCAACTAGACCAGGGCTATTATTATAGTATAAAAAACCAGCACTATTAATCGTAAATGCTGGTTTTTTTGATTATACTAGTATAAGTGAATTTAATTAACTTTATGTTATTATGTGGGATATACAAGTAAATCACTGTATTGCAGTTTGTCCCAAACAGAAAGTTTTTTAATTCCGCTTATACTAGTACTACCTTGCATA
>JBAVPE010000128.1:0-80342 GCA_049692775.1 Anaerocolumna sp.
GTATATTCGACATTATCATAACTAGTATAAGTGAATTTAATTAACTTTATGTTATTATGTGGGATATACAAGTAAATCACTGTATTGCAGTTTGTCCCAAACAGAAAGTTTTTTAATTCCGCTTATACTAGTACTTATGAAATTAAAATTATGTTTGACTGCAGATTTTTCATTAGCTAAAACTTTTTGATAACCGAAAGAAGAAAACATGATTGAAAAAATAAGTTTAAACTTAAAACAAGCATAACTCATTTGTATAAAAATGTCAACCTTGTAATTTTTTGTGCAGCTCTGAAAGGTAAATCTTTTTAGAGCTACTAAAATCTGTCGGAATTTTATCTGAAAAATGATTTCCACATCAGACCTTTAATTTAAACCTTTTATCCACATCCAATGGTCAAGTTTATATAACCTTTACTCATCTGTGCATAATTCAGTTAAAATTACCCCTTGGCAGACATCACTTCCTTTGGTATACTTAATTCAGTTGGTCGATATTCCCTTATAATACATCTGTCCCAGCATGGTTTTACCGGTGTATGTGATATAACTCTGGTGGCGTGGATCAGCTATTTGCCCAAATCGATTGAATAGCTCAGGATAAAACTTTCTCTGTACCTCATTACATGCTTCAATTGGATTCTCTTCGAGGGCTCTTGCAGCCCTAATTTCTGCTCTTCCCATACGTATTTTTCCTCACTGCGAAAAAGTTTTTATTTTATTATACTTCATTTTCACAGTAAGTCCTGTATTTAATGGAAAATTAGTGCGAAATATTTTTACCTGTCAGAGCTGGTTTTTGTGTTTTAAATCTTATAGGAACATATGTGTACAAAATATAGAAGATAATTACCAGCAATTATTATATATAATTTATTATCCTTATATATGAATATGATGATATAATTCTTAACCGTCATGTCTTTTAATTTAATAACAATCGATCCGTTTCTTCTCTTGTTGGGATAGAACTTTGCGCTCCCTGCCTGGTTACTGCTATCGAGGAAGCCGTATTAGCAAACAAAATTGCCTCACTACAGCTCTTGCCTTCTGCCAGTGCTACCGCAAAGGCTGCATTGAAACAATCACCGGCGGCCGTGGTATCTGCCACTGTCTGTACTTTCCTCGCTGCCGTTAATTCTGTACCATTATCATTGATTAAAAGTACACCTTTTTCCCCCAATGTAACCAGAATATTCTGTACACCTCTTTCCACCAGACTAAAGGAAGCAAATATAATGTCATCCATCTTGTCACAGGAAGAATTAGTTAACTTCGCTAATTCCGTCTCATTTGGTGATATGTAATCAAGCTGTTTCAGTATGTCATCCGGTATAGTACCTGGGGCTGGGGCTGGATTTAAAATAACCGTTTTACCAAGTTGTTTTGCCCTTCGAATTGCATAATATACAGTATCAGACGGTATTTCCATTTGCAGCAGTACATAATCACATTCCATAAATTTTTCATCATTCTCTTTCAAATAAACTGTATTACACTGATCATTTGCACCGGGAACTACAACGATATTATTATCACCGGCTTTATTTACATATATGATAGCTGTTCCTGTAGGCTGCTCACTGCTCTTTTTCATATGACTGATATCAACACCGGCTTGTGCCAGATTATTTAATAAAACCTCTCCGAATTCATCCTGACCTACACAACCTAACATTGTGACACTACCTCCCAGCCTTGCGGCTGAATAACCCTGGTTAGCACCCTTACCACCGGGAATATATTTTAGATTCTTTCCTAATATAGTTTCTCCCGGTAAAGGCATGTCATCAACCTTTACTACAATATCCATATTTAAGCTTCCGATAACTAGTATCTTTTTCATAGGATTCCCTTCTTTCCTGATGCGTAAGTCAATTTAATGTAACAATAACTTAGCTTTAAATTATCTAATGGTTTAAAAATAGTTTGCTGTTCTTATTATACATCAAATGCAGCAGCAAAAGAACTTTTTACTAAAATTTAATAGATATTATGATTAATATCCGGATTTTTATATAATAAAAAGGAATGTCTAAAATCTAAGACTATTAACTTATGTATTATATGATTCATGTTTAGATATGATTCATATATTTCATAAGCAATACAGGCTTAGAATTTTAAAACACCCCTTTAAAGTTAAGGCATGCCCAAAAGTACTATTTAAGAATAATGTATGTATTATTAGGCTGTGAAATTGATCGAAGTAGTTGTCACAGTAACCTCTCCGTTCCTTTGTTTGAATATTGTGACGAATGTGCTTGCATGGAGTCTGCAATTTTATCATATTCTTCCTTTATTTGATCCATTATTGTTTTGTCGTTTTCTTTCTCTTCTTCATCCTCATCTTTAAGCTTGTCCTGAATTTTTTTAATTTCTTCCTGAAGTTCTTTTATCTTATTCTTTACTTCATCATCTGATGCAGAATTTTCTTGGAGTTTGGCTAGTTCATCATTTTTCTTTTCTAATTTTTCTAATAACTCCTCCAGGGTATCCTCAGAACTTTTACTCGTTGAGGAAGAATTTGATGCATACAAGCTGTTTAAATTTACTGAACTTACTGACATTGGTTTTTCTCCTTTACTCTTTTGTGATGTTATTTAAACCAATGTATCTATTGTCGTCCCGATTCCTAATCCCGCTAATAAAGATGACTCTTGTTCCCCTGTCTGCTCCGATATAGCCGAAGAACCTGATGAAACTGAAACCTGTTCTTTAATTTCCTCCATAAGCGTCTCCATGCGGAACTGAAGATCTTCTTTTTATTCATTAGAAGATAATTCCGTAAAACTCCATTTTAACCTCCTTCCCCTACTCGCTGACAAGCCATCCGTGTTCGATACATTGTATATTCCGTTTATCGGAGTTATTTTGCAAAAAATTATAGTAAATTGGCAGATTTCACCGTTCCTTCACAGAATTTTCACAAAGTAGCAGATTTTAATGTTTTTATTCTGGCACTATTATTTTTATCAATACTGGAGCTTTTAATCATACCAATATTGTTATAAAGTAACAACAGTTAAATTTAACAGATAAATGTTTCAGTGTCCTATAGGGAAAGATCCAGTGCCTTTAAGGCAAGCCTCAGCTCTTAAATTATATTTATTGTATGGCATATAAATACAATAATTTTGTTTCGCAATTATCTATTATAAATTTACACTTGAAAGGAGTTTTTTATGAATAACAAAACACTTAAAATAGTAATTGCAGCATTAATGGCAGCCATGACCTGCATCGCTACTATGATAATTAAGATTCCATCTCCGACTTCCGGTTATATACATCTTGGAGACGGCCTTGTTCTTTTGTCGGGTATTATTCTTGGCCCAATTTATGGAGGCCTTGCAGCCGGAATCGGATCCATGTTTTCCGATCTTTTCTCCGGATATGCAGGATATGCATTAGCGACTTTCCTTATTAAGGCTTTGGCAGCCGTTGTTGGCAGTTTCATTTTTCACGCACTTAACGTTTTTTTTGCAAAATCCGGATTAAAAATCGTTCCTGTACTTTTTGCAGGAATCGGCGGTGGTGTTGTAGTGACAACCGGTTATTTTATATTCGAAGCTTTTTTAATGGGTCTTGGAACAGCCGCGGCATTTACCGGAGTACCCTTTAATCTTATTCAGAATGTGTTTGGGGTTATAGTAGCTGCCATCTTAATGCCGCTTTTAATGAAAGTACAGATTATCAAAGAGTTTATGGTAAGACCCGCATAATTAAGGCAAAACCGGCTGCTGCAAAATTTATCGCCTAAGTTACTTGTAGGCTTAAAGACGATTGATTTTGCAGCAGCCCTGTTCTTTTATTTCTATTCTTTTATTGTATAGGTTGGTACCAACTGTTTCACCTTATTTCTGATATCTTCCGTTTCTTCCTTCGCCACCCGGTCTAATTCTTCAACTTCCCTTAGAAACGCTTCTTCATCCATATCTATGGGTTTTCCAATATGTATTAACTTATTCTTCGTATCCTGAAGACCTTCTTCGTCCATTAGAAGTTCTTCATATAGTTTTTCCCCAGGTCTTAATCCGGTAAATTCAATCGATATATCTCTTCCTGGTTCATAACCGGATAAACGGATTAAATTTTGGGCCAGTTCCGCAATCTTAATTGGTTCACCCATATCAAGGACGAAGATTTCCCCTCCCTTGGCATATGCTCCGGCCTGAAGTACTAATGATACTGCTTCCGGTATGGTCATAAAGTACCTTATGATGTCCGGATGGGTAACCGTAACCGGCCCGCCCCGCAGGATCTGCTCTTTAAATAAAGGAATTACACTACCGTTACTCCCAAGGACATTGCCAAAACGGACTGCAACAAATTCGGTTTTGGAATGCCTGTTAAAGGCTTGTATAATCATTTCACAGATTCTCTTGGAGGCTCCCATAATATTTGTGGGATTCACTGCTTTATCGGAAGAAATAAGTATAAACTTCGTAACTCCAAATGTATCGGCAGCTTTTGCCATCTTATAAGTTCCGCCTACGTTATTTTTAATCGCCTCATTGGGGCTGCCTTCCATTAGGGGAACATGCTTATGTGCTGCTGCGTGATATAAAATATTAGGTCTGTAATGTTCCATAATCCAATTCATACGATTGGAATTCCGAACAGATGCTATTAAAACAACCAGATCTAAATCAGGATATTCACTTTTTAATTCCTGCTGAATAAAATAAGCATTATTTTCATAAATATCAACGATAATTAACTGCTTAGGTTTATGCTTCACAATCTGCCTGCATAATTCACTGCCAATTGAACCGCCGCCACCAGTTACCATTATGATTTTACCTTTGACATAATTCATAATGCCTTCCATGTCAGTCTTAACCGGGTCCCTGCCAAGCAAGTCCTCAATTTCAACATCCCTTAATCTGGTAATGCTGACCTCTTCATTAATCAATTGATACATACCGGGAAGAATCTTAAGGGCGCAGCCTGTCTCTTTACAGATCTCAAGTATCTCCCTGATATTCTTTCTGGTGGCAGAAGGTATGGCGATAAAAATATCCGTAATTTCATGCTTTTCTGCAGCTTCTATAATTTTAGTCCGGTCTCCTACTACTTTTATCCCCTGAATATAACTTCCTAATTTATCTTTATTATCATCAATGGCACATATAACACTGCCTTTTACATAACCACTGACAGTTATTTCCCGGATAATGGAACTGCCTGCTTCTCCGGCTCCTATTATCATAATCCGGCTTTGTGAAGTACCATGGTACCGTTTTGCCAGCCTTCTGGCATAACGGTAGAAAAACCTGCTGATACTGATTAAGGCCATCATAAATAAGGTACTAAGCGGGTAATAACTTCTTGGTACATGAATGGTGAGTATGAAATGCATACCTATAATCTGCAGTACACCAGATACCATACATGCAAATATAATATTAACCAGTTCATCAATCCCTGCATACCTCCACAAACTGTTATACAAACGGAACAGGGTAAATATAATAATGGCAGTTACCGTATTCACTATCGTATAGGATAATACTGCCTCTGCATAGTTGGTGGGAATCTGTCCTAACCGGAAATCAAAACGGATCAACAGTGCAGAAAATGATGCTATATTAATTAAAATAGCATCCAGGATAATTAGGAACAGCCTTCGTATAAATAGTCTTTTATCACTAATAAATTGCTTCACATTAACTCCCATCTGCGGCCATAACATGCAAAAAAATCAGGATGGCAAAAAAATGTCTTATCGTCTTTCCTACAAATCCCTGTCTGATTAAATTATGGGGGATTTGATTATATTACTTTAGATATATTAGCATATTTATTGCATGGATACAATGTTTAACTGGAATTTCCCTTATATACCCACAATCCCTTCAAAACAAAATTTGCTATTTAAAATATATTTTAACAATCAGATTATACAATCCAGTTTTTTTTAATACAGGTACAATCATCTTTTTTATTAACCACTGGGAAGAAGATAATTTTCCATACTTACTGATTACTTCCGCATATCCTTTGCTTAAGTATTCCTCCCAGAATAACTGCCGGTTCGGTGACATTTTACTCGGCGTTTCAAAAATCGGCTGATAAAATCCAGCGTGGCTGCTTTCAATGATATCTGTATTCTCCCTGATATTTTCAACTAGTTCTTTGCCTTTTGTTGAATTAATTAGCACTAAAGTAACTCCTATATCATCCTGAAAAGTTTTGTATGAACTTTCAATGCCCCAGAAATCAGCCAGTGTTATATCCGTAACCCTGTGATAGGACGCGTAAACACATTGATGACAGGAAGGTCTGATAATTAAATGATTAAAGAATAAAATGTAATAAGGATCCTCCTGCATACTTTTCTTATGTTCATACCGGCTAAACGTCACTTTTAATGAACTGTTCTGCCATCCTGAGTCTTTGTTCCTGAAGTTAACTCCGTTTATTTTATCCTGATACTTTATTTCTAAAAGAGTCTTATAGTCTTTCCATATCTTGGGACTTGGAACACCATGGCAGACAATATCACAAAGAATTAAGTTAGGATATTCCTTACCCAGAAAGCTTTTTAAGCCTCCGGTCTGACAGGGTGTACCGGTAAAAAGTACAAGCTGTCCCGTTTCCAGGGTAGTTCTTATCTCTCCAAAGATAGTGCCAAGGTTACTTTGAACATATTTAGAACCTCTCATTTTATTCCTTTGTTCCTCGTTTAGTGCTTTACTGTGTATCACCTCAAAACTGTCATTAAAAACAGCACCATAAACAACTCCTCCCCGGTTAAGGACATAGTCGGATATAGCGGTAAAAGCTCCTCCGGAAGAACTCATTTTTCTGACCTTCAGGTCTTGGTGCTTTACCCCATATACTTTCTGGTCTTTTGGTATCTTTTCTTCATAAGCCTTTATATGAAAAGCGCACACTCTTACGCAGGCACCGCATTCAACACAGGTTTTGGTATCAATGACAGGATATAAAAAGCCTTCCTCATCTTCCTCCATTGTAATGGAATCAGTAGGACAGATATTCATACAGGCAGTGCAGCCGCAGCAATTCTCTTTTTCATTATGTAAGTTAATCATACCGGCTCCTTCCTGTCTCCAATAAGTTATCCAGCTAATCTCAGACTAAGACCATCAGTTAGTACCATTTACGGCTAATTGCCGTTACAATTTGTTTCTATTTGTTTCTATTTGTTCCCAGCCATTCGTCTTATATGCTTCTAGCTGCCGCTATCTGTAAATCCTGTTCACCCTCATCTGCCTTTAGCATCTTTCTTAGATATTCTATAGAATCAATCCGGAGTTCTTCCAATTTACCATTTACCTTATTATAATCAATATCCGTACTGCTATATTTTAAGTTAACTGCTTTATCTTTACTGTTACCGGATTTCGCCTTACGTATTAATCTATCTTCCAAACCAAACATCTTTAATATATGTTCAATCCTGGAAGCCATTGCTCCCCTTATTCTTTCTTCTGCAATTTCCACATAAAAGTTCCGGTTAAAATTAATGGAAAATGCAACCCCATGAAAGGAATTCGTTACAACATACTTTGCATGTTGTATTTCTAAAAGCCATTCCATAGGTCCTACATCTGCCCTGCATTCTTCTTCCAGTTTATGATGAAAGGGTTTATTTAAAATTCTGAGGGGAATATTGGTTCTCATGGATAATTCCCTTGCATATCTTAGGAGACTTTCTGAATATTCCAGCATATAAACAATGATGACATCTTCTTTTTTTAACTTTTTTCCAATTAATCCCGCCCATTCTTCTTTTTTAAGTAACAAGGTCGGATCCAGTACAACTTTAGCTTCTCTTCCAATTAACGTTTCAATTAAATCAGCACCAGTCTCTTCCCTTACTGATAGATATGTAAAATCCGAAAGCAGCTCCTTATAATCTTTTAAATACTTATCTGGAATTTCCTTAATCCCAAAACTGGCAGCATAACTTCCCTTTTTCTCCCCAGTTTCCACAAAATCGAGTAAATAATTTTTGTCCAGTATTACTCTTCCGCAATTAAAAACCTGATCGCTGCCGGATATAAATAAATCATATTCCTTATTTAAACTTTTCACCGTATCGCTGTTAACACTCCTGCTCAACTGATACCTGCCGCGAAAGGATTCAAATTTGCCTGACACTGCTTTTTTATTAAAAAATACGGTAGTCAGAACCATATTAATAAATTCCATATTGGAGTAGCCCTGATGGTCAGGTTTCCCCTTTATGAAGCATTTTATTTTATTCTTCTGCCACAATACTATATCCCTGAAATTTTTTCTATTATAATCAATAATATCACAATCACAATCAAGCTTTTGTAATGTTGTTTGCAGGGCATATGCCTGTAATACCGCACCGTAATTATTAACTTTATGAAATGTAATAATTCCAACCTTCATTTTTATACCCATTGCATACCGTAAGCCTGCTTGCGGTACTGCCACAAATAGAACAGGTTGAACTAATCTATAAGCGGCATCCTTTCAATATTTAAATTTTCTGTCGTCAGCACACTAATCCATTTTATTTGAATTTTCAGATTTTGAATATAGCCTTATTAATACTTTAGCAATAGCAGCCGGCCAAAATCTGCAAAACATATCAAAATCCTCCTTAGAACGAACTTTGTCCCCAATGATTGCTGTTGTAGCAGATTCCCCATGTATCCGATGAAATGTTAAAGTCTGCCTGCAATATACGAAGTCACCCTTTAACCGGGATAACTTCTCCCAGGCCTGCCAATCTTCACATGACCGGTATCCTACTTTAAAAATCGTATCTGGAAGAATCTCTTTATTAAAAATTACAGAAGGGCAACAAATCGGACAACCAAATGACAATATCCTCCTTCTGATAAACCTGCTCTTTTGAAAGCCGGTGAACGCCAGCGCAAGCAACATAAGTCTCTTCACCTTTAACATAGAATTCTCTTTAACGATCTTTCCCTTGCGAACCTCAGCATAATCCGTAAACCCGATTAATGGACGTCTGGCCCGTCCCATCTCCTTTAACAAAACTTCAGTATAAAATTTTGAATACACATCATCCTGATGTGCAATGGTCATATATTTGGTTTCCGCCTGCCGGTAAGCAAAATTCCAATCCTGTACAATCCCCTTATCCCCGGAATTAATCCTGCAGGGAATCTCATACTTCTCAGATAAGCTGCTAATAAACCCATTTGGAGTAGACGTGACAATAATAAGCTCAGACCTTACCGTTTGCCTTAATAAAGACTGTATACAGTCCTCCAAAAACAGACTCTCCTGATATGCACAAATAACAAAAGTATGATCATTTACAGCACTCAAAATTTATTCTCCTTTACACGTTTATCAGTATTTATAAGGGCTTATATTATTTAATCGTTTTAACATACTAAAAATCCTTTAATTTTAATAACTTGTAAACCCACACCAGGATTCCCGAACACATCTATTAATACTTTAAGATACTTCTATAAACTGCTTTTTAGATATTTTAGATGCTGTCAAATACTAAATTTACATTTTCGTGATATCATAGGTATGTTTTTACGCAGACCGTCCGAGCAAAGCGAGGGAAAGGCAAGTAAAAACATACCTATGATGTCTCGAAAATGCTCAAAACCTGAATTCAGCATCTAAAATATCTTCATACCCCGGATCTATCGTCGATTTTTTCCTCAAGTTCCCGAATTCTCTTTTCCAGCAGGGCATTAACCTGAACTAACCGTTTTATATTATCACTTTGCTTTGATACAATGGACGTAATGGAAATCAAAATAATTAAAATAAAAAACAGTATCATTGCGAAAAGTCCGTTACTAGCTAATTTTATACCTACAATTTGAATAATCCAATTTAAAATTTCTGGAAATATAAGCAGAATTCCCATTCCGAATCCCCCAAATATCCATAATAAGGTATACTTTAAGGATAAGGTTTTCCTCTTTAAAAGTGAAAAAATCAAAAGAAAGTAAAACATGAGGCCAATCGTTAAAAATAACCGAAGAGATGTTGAAATCATATGTAAACTCCTCCTATTCAGAACTTAAGCCGATACGTAAAAATTGCAATAGTAACTTTAATCATATAATAGACAACTCTCCAGGAATGGATGGAACTGCTGCCAGATTCCCTCTCATGCATGATTACAGGAACCTCCTTAATTCTGCCCTTATAGAATGCACCTGCTATAATCGCTTCCGGTTCCGGGTAATCCTGTGAATATTCCTGTGCGTAAATTTTTATGAATTTCTTATTCACGGCACGGAAACCACTGGTCACATCCTTAACACTGGTTCCGCAGCAGGCTTTGATTAATGCACTTAAAAAATTAATACCTAATCTTCTTAATCTTGAGGACTGGAACCCCTGCTTTAATATAAATCGGGAACCAATTACAATATCAGCCTGGTCCTCCATGATTGGCTGTAAAATTTTATCGAGATATCCGGCATCATGCTGACCGTCACCATCCATCTGAACGGCAATATCATAATCATGGTCAACGGCATACTGATAGCCGGCCTGCATTCCGCCGCCAATCCCTAAATTAACCGGTAAAGAGATATAGTGAAACCCATTCTTCCTGCATACTGATACCGTATTATCATTGGAACAATCATTTACTACTATATAGTCAACATAAGGAACATTCTCATGTAATCTTGAAATTACTTTTTCAATATTGTGTTCTTCATTATATACTGGTATTATGATTAATATCTTCATTTTGTACCATACCTTTCACTGCCTGATTCTTTAAGAATCTTTAAACTGTCGAAATCTTATCTGTTTGTTTTGATTTTCTTATCATAGCCGCTGCTAACATGCACGAAAAAGTTAAGAATAATATTATACTTGCTATAAAACAAGTGATGGAAGCACCAAACATTGCATATTTCTGTACTAAAAGGGGGCTTAAAAATGTGATAAATAAAGCTGTAAACGCATAACCGAACAACAGATTAATCTGCTGTCTCATTGCCGTCAAGACATAAAACAATAAGTAAACGCAGGCACTAAAACCACCGCTGATTAATAATAGAATCAATTCTTTACGATATTTCAGTAAATCTACCCCATAAACGAAAGATAATAAATCACTTCCAAATAAATATCCGCCGGCAATTACTACTATCGTTATGATTAATATGCCCATCAATAAACGAAATATATATAATATAAAAATTTTCATTTGGTTTTGTTCCCATTTAATAGCAATATCTGTTAATAATGGTTTAAATATAAACTCGCTGAATAAGTTAATGACAAATGCCGGCATAAATAAAATGCTGAAAAAAGCTTGTATGTCTTCTGTCAGATAGCGGTCTATCGTATATCTGGGTACGTTATTGATATAGAGAGCCAAAAAACTGCCGGTAAATAACGGAAAACAGTTAAGAAATAGGGTAATCAGCTCTTTTTTATAAAATTTTAAATGTATGGGCTCCATTTTCTTTGCTGTCGGAATATTCAAACAGATACAGGCCGCTATTGATAAAATCCCTGTTATAATGCAGGTTACCAATAAATCTTTGGATACTGTTAATATTATTATAAAAGATAACATGGTAATCAGGTTTCTGTAAGTCAGATATTTTCCTGCAAGGTCAATTCGCCCATTCTGCTGGAATAGCCCGTGAAACACATCTTCCAGGGCATCTGCCATTTTAATAACACAAATACTAAATACTATAGCTGCCTTGGTTAAAGAGTATCCACTCCATATTATATAGGATAAACCTATGATTAACATTAAAATACAGGTAATAATCCGGGAGAGAAAATAAGTCGGGAATTTTACGGAAGCTTTTATATCCGTTGCCTGGTAACCCCTCATACCATATCTGCCAATACTTAACATTAACTGTGCATTGGCAAACCCTAAAGCAAAGATACCCGCAAGTATATCACCGCATATCCTTGTAACAAATATTAACAATAAAAAGGAGGTTCCGGCATTACACATAGTTCCAATTGTATTCCAAATAAACTTACTGGCATTCCGGTTATTTTTAATCGGGTTCACTTTTTTCTCTTCTCTCTTATTCTAATTCATTCATCAGCATTTCTGGCATATAGATAATATCTTTTTAAACCGATATCAACTTTATCATAACCTTCTATCGTGAACCATTTGTTTGTTATTATAAATTGCGGGTAATCTATGGCAGGATCATGAAAAAGATGATTAAAACTGTATAAATTCAGATCCCAGAAGGATTCATCCTGATGCTCTTTTAAATACTTTGAAAAATCCTCTGTTTTAGAATAATAATAATCCGGGCGTTTAAGGAAGGTTTCTAATTTAGCATCAGAAACATTTTTATCCGAAATAATTAACAGGGACCTCCAGTCAAAATCCGGCTGTTCATCTAAGAACTTATTCATGGTTAATGCATCCTCATTTTTATTAACGGAATCCTGCTTATCGTTATGAATATAAATGTAAGTGTACAGATTACTGATGACTCCTGATAATAAAAGACCAATTACTATAATGGAATAAAACCATTTAATCTTCTTCCTGTAAATCAAATATATGCCAATGGATATACCAATAATGATCAACATATGCAAAGTATTAACCATCATGTCACTATTAAAGAGATATTTAATATAATTTGCTCCCACACAGTCAATTGTGGAACCTTCCGCCGGCATAATACTGATATGACCCAGTAATAATACATAAACCGCCGACAGGAAGACTATCTTAAAATTAAATTTAAACCGCTTTACTTTATCATAAATACTGAATAAAACAATCAGTAAAGGTACAATTAAATAGAACATATAGCGGAAATGAAACCGGGTAGCTATCTGATCTAAGTTCTCCGCCGGAACAATCCTTAAACAGATAACCATAATGGTTGAAATTAATATGGTACCTGTCAGAAGGAATAAATTGCGTTCCTTCTTATTTAATTCATTCCCCATTGATAAAGGTAATGTAACAGTAAAATAACCAAAATATAACGTGGTTAATAGCAGATAGGACAAGACCGGGAAAATTAATCTGCTTAATAAATAACTGTCCATTATATTTTTCATTATTGCTATAATTGTCGTTTCTGACGAAGATTCTTTTGTTATATCATTTATTATGTTAAACAGGTGGTCATAGGTAAACTTTAACCCTAAAAATACAGTTATAAAAAACAGCAGACTGATCAGACATTTCTTTCTGTTCCTTTTATCAAAAAATAAATACTGCAGAATATAATATAAAACAACTCCCGCAAAAATATTAAGGGCCATTTGTTTGCATAAGCTTACCAGAAAGATATAACTGCTGAGTAAAATAATATTTCTTATCTTATATTGGTTTTTTAATATTAATACAATAAAAATATAAAAAAACCAGATGACCATAGGATAATACAGGTTTTCCTGCAGTATCTTAGTCGTGTAGTACATTTCCGGTACCATAATACTAATAAAAGCAATGATCAAAGAACGGTACTTACTGTTTAGGAACTTGTCAGACATGAAGTATACCGGAAATATTACGGATGACATTAAAACTGAATTAATACCCACTGCAACATGATACTGTGTCTGTGCATTTCCAAAGCTATGTGAAATGGATATCACAATGGAATACAATATTTCTTTATAACTTAAGATATCATTTCTAAAATTACTGCCTAAATGATAATAGATTGACTTACTTAAATTCCAATGTAATAATTCATCATAAAATACATTCATCTGACCGCAGATTATCCCTAAACCGGTCCTTAAGATGACGCTGAATAAAAATAATATGACTAAAATATAATATATAATATGGTCTTTTTCAATAAATTCTTTTATCCTTGACATGACGTTTCGCTTCCGTTAAATTATTAGATTTATTTCTTGAAATATTACAGTGATTATACCTGTTAATGAATCAAAATGTCAATGGTATATCCATTGGTTCTTTAGATAAATATGGATATCTTACCATTTGTTTACATTTTATTGAAAGGTATAAGATTAGCAAGATGCTGCTGTTCCTCCCCCAGTAAAAAAGCAAATATTTCATTGACGAAGGAAGGTGGTGTTTCATTTTTTATTAAATCCGTGATCTGGGTTGTCAGGAAAATCTGTTTATTTTCATTATCAATGGCTTTCGCAATCAATTGACCGGCCGTTAAGATTCCATAACCATTTATTGACTGTTTCAGATTAATAAGAATATAATCGATCTGTCCCATAATATCGTCTTTGATAACAAATTCTTCTTTTAATTCTGTCTCTTTAACAAATCTTCTATATAAATCAACATGCTTTTTCTCTTCCGCAGCAAGAACCCCTGCCACATTTTTTAGTGCATTATTATTAACAGCATTATCATTTTGGGATAAGTTCCCATAAAATTCTTCCAGGGAAATCTCCAATTCAAATAACTTGTATAATAGAATTACAATCGTGTTTTTCATTTATATCCGCCTCTTTTTGTTATGACTATAACATTATATATTATTTATCAAAATTTACAAGCGTAACTATCACCAAAAAATGTATGCTCTTATTTCTAAAGAACTGACGAAATAATCATTTTTCTTTCATAGATCTTCGAAAATCTAATTTATGTTCCGATAACCTTGTCAATTAAAATTTTTTTCCTTTTATTGTAAATTTTCCCCTTTTATGATACGATAATAAAGATTTTAATAATTTAATAAGGTTATTACAAAGACGTAATCCATATTCTCAGGATAAGGCTTTGTTAGTATGTGATTTTGCCACATATATAATCCTTATGATATTATTTTAATTACCGGTATTTTATTACCGGTCCACAGGGATGGTATAAATAATGAAAGAGAGAGGGATGTAAATGAGAAAGAAACTCACAGCGGCATTAACAGCCTTGGTATTCGTTATCACATCGATTGCAGCAAATCCTGTAACCTATGCCAAAACTGCTGCCACCCAAGAGGAAGTCAAATCTTTTACAAAAGCGGAAAGTTCAAATGAAGTTAAAAAAAGCACAATCAAGAAAAATATCACCGGTAAAACTTATGCACCGGACGATGAAGTTACCCTTATCGTAGAATTAAAGGATATCCCGCTGCTGGAACATTTCAAAAAAGATCAGTCTGACGGTTTCGCTAATAGAAATCAGATTTCGAGCTTTGATGAATATGCTGAAACCTTTGAAGCGGAACAAATTACAAACAGCTTATTAAAACAACAGAAAACGATTACAGATAAAATTCAGATATTAACGTCAGAAAAAAGTACAGCAGAAGTAATCTATAATTATACGGCTGTCATGAACGGATTCGCAATCCGGGTAAAATATAAATCCCTGGCAGACATAAAAAAACTGCCCACTGTAAAAGCCGCATACATAGCAGGAAGTTATGAAAAAATCGAACCGGTAATGGATACCAGCACCCATACGGTCGGTGCCGTTGCTGCCTGGGATTTAAACCTGAAGGGGGAAGGTACCATAGTTGCTATCCTGGATACCGGTCTTGATACCGGCCATATCGGCTTTCAGAAGAATCCGGCCTCACCCAAGTTCACGGAACATGATATTCAGCAAAAAATAGAGAATAGCCCAGGTTTAAAGTCAGGCATCACAAATGCAGCAACCACCTACGTAAGTGAAAAGATACCCTATGCTTTTGACTATGCTGATAATGATTCAGAAGTAACCCCCTCCCCGGAATCCGTGGTACAAAACGGCAACGAACACGGTACTCATGTGGCCGGTACCATAGCAGCCCCGGAGGATGACGGTGACAACGTTACGGGTGTGGCTCCTGAAGCACAGTTAATGATCATGAAAGTATTCAGTGATACCATAGGGGTTCCCGGGGCCTATACGGAGGACATCCTTGCTGCCCTGGATGATACCGTAACACTGGGCGCTGATGTAATCAATATGAGTTTAGGTTCCCCAAGTGGATTTACCTATGATGGTGAAGCATCTGTTTCAGAAGTCTATAATCGTATTACTAAAGCCGGTATTACGCTTGCAGTCTCCGCCGGTAACAGTTACAGCAGCTCCTATCATAACGGACTGGACGGGTACTCCCTATCCGGTAATCCAGACACTTCCGTAGTTGGATCACCCTCTACTTATGCCGCCTCCACTTCCGTAGCCAGCGTAGTAAATGCAAACTATCATGCCTCTTACTTTGAAGTGAACGGGGAGCCGGTTACCTATATGGAAACAGCTGCCGGCAGTCAGCCCGTCTTCTGTGACCTGACTGTCGTTTCCGGCGGGGCGGTTGAATATGTACCAATCCCCAATGTTGGTAATCCACAGGATTATAACGGTGTAGATGTAACCGGTAAGGTTGCATTAGTAAAACGGGGATCCATTGCGTTCAATGATAAATTACTGAATGCGGTATCCGGTGGTGCCATCGGCATTGTAGTTTATAATAATCAGCCAGGAACCATATCCATGGCTATCACAGATTATCTTATCCCGGCTGTTTCCATAACAACAGACGATGGTGAAAAGTTACTGGCTTCAGAAAATAAAGTTCTTACGGTTACCGGCGAAGAGGGAACCTTCCCGGACGAAAATGCAAACCACCTTTCGGATTTTTCTTCCTGGGGTGTTACTCCTGACTTAAAATTAAAGCCTGAAATAGCAGCACCCGGTGAAAATATATATTCCACCCTTCCTTTTGACAAATACGGAAGTATGAGCGGAACCTCCATGGCTGCCCCGCATATTGCCGGTACCTTTGCCTTAGTAAAACAATATCTGAACAGTTGTTCAAAATTCTCCTCAGAATATGATAAATCAGAGCTGGCGAATGAATTATTAATGAGTACTGCCATTCCTGCTAAAAATGAAGAAGGGACTTATTATTCCCCCCGCAAACAGGGCAGTGGTATTGTAAATGTATATAATGCGGTTAATACGGATGCCTATCTATACGCAGTGGATGAAACGGAGGAAAATCAAAGGCCAAAATTAAATCTTGGGGATGATGCTTCAAGAACCGGGGTATTTGAAAAATCCTTCCATATAAGGTCCGTTACCGGTTCAGCCATAACCTTTATACCTCAGGTTACAACCCTTACAGAAACTGACGCAGGTGGAACTATTGACGAAACTTCTTATGACATCAGCGGGGACACCAATGTACAAATTACAATAAACGGTGAAAATACCGATATTATAACTCTACAGCCGTTAGAGGATGCAGAGGTTACGGTATCGGTCCAATTATCGGATTCTACAAAAGATTATCTGAATACAAGTTTTGAAAATGGCGAATTTATTGATGGTTTTGTTATATTGGATTCCATCGAAACCAATTATGATTTAACCATTCCTTTTATGGGCTTTTACGGTGACTGGACGCAGGCACCCCTGTTTGATTCCGGCTCAGCAAATGATTTACAGGGTTACCAGCAAAATGTACATGCTTTGTTAACTGATAATGGCTATAGTTATTTAGGGGTAAATCCTTTTGACCAGGATGCCTATGATTTAATCGGGAATTATAACCCCTATTTATATCCTGAATATTATGACTATTATACACCCCGGGCTGATTTAGATAAAATTGCAATATCTCCAAATTCAGATGATTCCTTTGACCGTCTTGATATTGCCCAATTAAGTTTACTAAGAAATGCAAGAAGCCTGAATTGGTCTATTACTGACGAAAATAATAATGTAATTGATTCGGATTCTTACCTCTACCGGCCGAAATCAATTTATGTTCAAGATTATTCCACTGTCGTCCCAACCTTTTTAGATACGATTAACTGGGATGGAACGGATGCAGAAGGCAACCTGCTAGAGAACGATAGCGTAGTGACTTTTAAGGTAGACGGTGAATTAGATTATGATGGACACGGACAGAATAATGCAAACAGTACTTTGTCTTTCCCCATTACGGTTGATCTGGAAAATCCTACCCTGGAAGCAGTATCTGAGAATGAAAATTTGATTCAGATTACGGTTAAAGATAATCAATATGTATCTGCTGTCTTCCTGGTAGATAAAACTGATTTAGGGACGCCTCTCGCTTTATGCCTTTTAGATGAAGATGCAAAAGATATGCCTTCACAAATTAATGTAGACCTGAATAATTTAGGGTTAGCAGATAAAACAGCTTCCGACCTGGCCGTTGTAATCTATGATTATGCAGCGAATTATAACATCTATTTACTTGACCGGGTTGTTACCCCTACTCCTACAGTTCCCGGGACATCACCAACTCCAACGCAACCGGAAGCTTCACCGACTCCGACCGTACCTGTTATAACACCAACACCTACGGATCCTACTCCGTCTGTTCCGGTTGCAACACCAACTGCCAAACCTACCCATAGACCGAAACCTACTTCAAAACCACCCAAGACACCAACTATATCCGTTACACCTACTGTTACACAGGCACCTGAAATAACCCCGGTAATTAACCTGGTAACGGTTACTCCTTCCACTAAAACATTATTTGTTGGTGAAACCAGTAAAATAACAGTTACATTACCCTCTTTAAATGAAAAAGAGGTTCCATCCATATCCTACCGTTCAAATAACAAAGCAGCAGCAACTGTTTCAAATGCAGGTATGATAACAGCTAAAAAAGCCGGATATGCAACCATCACCACTAAAGTAACCCTGAAAGAATTTTCAAAGGATTTTGTCACTAAAGTAACGGTTAAGAATCCCTATGTCAGCTTTGGTAAAAAACCAGCAACCGTTTATGTTGGCAATTCCTACAGTTTTACCGCAAAAGCCTATGGCATTAAGGATAAGATTACTTATAGCATATCCGATGTAAAGATTGCATCAATAAACAGGAAAACAGGAAAACTGACTGCGTTAAAAGCAGGGTCAGTATATATTACTGCTAAAGCAGGTAAGGTTACAAAAAGGTATAAGGTTACGGTCAAAAATCCTTATATTCAATTTACCAGGAAACAATCAACCCTAAAGGTTGGAAATTCCTTTGATTTTAATGTAAAAGCCTATGGAGTAACGGGTAAAATAACCTATCGTGTATCTGATACAAAACTAGCTGCAATTGTAAAGAAAACCGGAGTACTGACAACGAAAAAAAAAGGCACTGTATCTGTCATTGCTAAAATTGGTACTATTACAAAAAAATATAAGGTAACGATACTAAAGTAATGGCAGCAGAATAAAGATTGTAAAAGAAAGAAGATTTAAGATATTGCAGATATGCAGGTAGAAACTGTACTTAAAAAAGTTATGCAGATATGGATTAATTAAGGATTGAAAAAATTTTATTAAAACAGTCTGAAAAAATTTTGCATCTATGGTACCGGTAATGTAAAATAGTTTGTGTCTCTGGTAATAAAAACCACTTTTGGGGTGAGATTTTATTCTTATCCAAAAGGTGGTTTTTTCTCTTCGCATACTTCAAAGGTGTTTCACTACTAATACAATTAAGCTCATAATCTGATTCAAAAGGTACCTATTGAACCACCTGATTTTAAGCATTATTTAATGCAAAGCAGTACTAGTTCAATTTATCCTGACGGGGCATCCACGGGCATATACGCCTTTGAAGCCTGTTTACGGCCGTGACACTGATAAGCCCTAAAATTCCAAGTACTATAATGCCTGCATACATTTGCTTATAGTCCAACCTCATCCACATGTCCATAATATAAAAACCTAACCCCCATCTTGTACCAAAGGTTTCAGCAAAGAATAATACGGATATGCCGGTGGCAAGTCCGATACGCACGGAAGTAAACATTTCCGGAAGTACCGCCGGGAAAATAATATGAAGTATGATTGCTTTATGGCCAGCCCGTATGGTTCTCAGTGGTATAAAATATTCCTGCGGAATATTTTTAACCGCATCATGTGCCGCCATGATTACCTGGAAAAGCATGATAATAAATATGATGAAGATTTTTGATAAATCCCCTATTCCAAACAAGAGCATAATCAAAGGCAGCAGCGCAATTTTGGGTATGGGTGCCAATAGGTATATAACAGGGGAAATCAATTCACTGAGCCGTTTATGATAACCGATTACTATACCCACAGGTAACCCTAATATAACAGCGGAAAATACCCCTGCCACCAGTCTTAAACTGCTGTAACATCCATGAATCAGTATTGTTGTAAAATTTACGGCAAGTGATTTCATTACCTGCAAAAAAGTAGGAAATATATTATTATCCGTAAGAACAGCCACTATCTGCCATAAACCTATCAGTAACAGGATACCAAACCATTTTTTCATTGAAAATCCCCCTCCTTTACTTATTGGCCAGATTTATTATTCGGCCGCCCATATATTCGGCTTCTCCGGGATTATGGGTTACGAACAGGGTGGTGATATTGTGTTGCTGCTGGAGTTTTAAGAATATCTCCTGGATTTCTTTTTTGGTTTTAAAATCCAGGGCTGAGAAAGGTTCATCCATAAGGATGATATCCGGCTCATAGAAAAATGCCTGCCCGAGGGCTGCCCTTTGGTATTGGCCGCCGCTTAAATATAAGGGGTATTGATTTTGGCAACCGGATAAACCAAGGCTTTTTATTAGGTTTCCTGCACTTTTTTTATCTACCCGTCTCTCTTCTGTTTTTTTTAACAGCACGATATTTTCATAAACCGTTTTCCAGGGGAGCAGGCAATTATTCTGTGATATAAAGGCGATTCTGCTGTTGTCCGGAAGTGTGATTTTCCCTTTATATCCGGTATGGATGCCAGCTATCATTTTTAAGATTGTGGATTTTCCAATTCCGGAAGCTCCCGTAAGCGCTGCGATTTCCCCTTTTTCGATTACAAATGATATGTTTTCAAGGATTGGCCGCCCCGGATCATAATATATTGTATCTGCATTCAATTCTATCATGTCAACTCCCATTGTCTTATCAGTTTATTTCTTTAACAAGGTCATTATAAGTATATTCCTGTTTCAGCAGTCCTTTATCAATAAGCCAGTTCATGGCATTTATCACCTGTTCTTCATCAGGTAATGTGGTTTTTTCATATTTGGGCAGTTCAGCTTCCAGGGTAGAATCCGGCAGGCCAAGTTCTTTTATGACAGCTGGCAGGAATTCTTTGGGATCCGTAGAATTGATATAATCAACAGCTTTATCGTAAGCTTTATAAAATTCTTTCATTTCCTTTTCTTTCTTTTCCGTTGCCGTTTTAGTAAATAACATGACTCCTGGGTTTATACCTAATTTATCTGAGGTATTTACAATGATTTCACCCGCTTCTCCTGCTGCTGAGACATATGGTTCCGGCATGGCAACTGCGTCGATTTGTTTATTCTGCAAAAGTTCCAGTCTTGATGGTATCTTAGGCACGGGAGTCTTTTTCAGAAGGGCAGGGTCCCCGCCGTCTGCTGACACCATAATGTCTGTTACATATTCAATAATAGTATTAAGACTAAGTCCTATTTCTTTGCCTTCTAACATCTTAGCACTGGTAATACCGGAATCTTTTTCTGATACGATTCCGTAACGTCCATAGGTTTTAGAGGTTGCATAAACAGGAAATTCACCTTCCTTGGCAAGGCAGACAGCCAGTATATCAGAAACACTTCCATCCAGATTACCGGAATAGAGGGCACTATCCCTGTCTATAGGACTTTGATAGATTTCTAATTTTATATTATCAGCAAAATATCCCTGCTGTTTAGCCACAAAAAAAGGGATAGAATCCAGATCTGTCATGATACCAACCGTTAATGTATTTTTCTCCTTTGAACATGCGGTTAATAAAAACATGACCGCAACTAATCCTAAAACATAAATTCTTTTTAATTTCATTTTATTACCCATTGCATACCGCAAGCCTGCTTGCGGTATTGCCACAAATAAAACAGGTTGAATGAATCTGATTGTGGCAATCCTTTCTAAATTATTATTTACTTTCAATCCAGCTCCCATTACATACCTCAACCCTAATTGCGATACTGTCTCAAATCAGGGTTTGAACTATTTTCTATTTTCACTAAGAATCTTTGCCACGATTCCATTTTGTATATAAATCATTTTCAATACCGGCAGATTTTAAAATCCTGCCTGTTATTCCGTCTACCATATCACCATAATCCCCTGATTTAGCATAAAACATAGGTACCGGCGGAAGTATAACTGCCCCGCATTCACTAAGGGTAAGAAGGTTCTTTAAATGAATGGCATGAAGAGGCGCTTCCCTGGGGGATATAACCAACTTAGTTTTTTCCTTCAGACATACGTCTGCTGCACGGCATAACAGGTTTCCCCCCGTTCCGGTTGCGATTTTAGCCGCTGTTGCCATGGAACAGGGAACTATCATCATGGCATCCGTTACAAATGAACCGCTGGCTACATTGGCAAACATATCATTATTATCATAAACAAAAATGTGCGTCTTATCCTTTTGCAGTGTATCTATAAAAAGATCCCAGGAAACCCCCGTTTCATATTCAAATACCTTCTTTCCCATATCGGTAGCTACTATGTGAAGTTCTGCCTCTGTACCTGCCAGATAACTTAACAACCGCTTAGAAAGAACACTTCCGCTGGCACCGGTTATACCAATTATTAATCTTTTCATCTGTTTATAATTACTCCAATCTGCATGCCCGGCACGCATTCAATTTAGTATAATGCTTCAATCTGCTTTACTTCCTTACTTTTCCATACCAGAAATCAATCATGGCAAAGATAAAAAATACAATGCTTATAACCTGGTTAATATGATAGGATGCAAAAATCATCTTGTTTTTATTTTCAGGTATCACATTATAGTGCTCAACGCACAGTAAAATAACCGATACAATAATTCCAACCAGAAAAAATACCCCCCGTGGCATTAATATAAAAATAGCCAGCAGACAAAGAATATGCATGACATGGGACGCCCTTGCAATCCATAAAGCATTCTTAAGTCCAAACCGTGCCGGGACGGAATGCAGCCCTTCTTTTCTGTCAAATTCAATATCCTGGGTCGCATAGATGATATCAAAACCTGCAATCCAGAAACAAACAGCAGCACCTAAAAAAAGCGGCATAAATGTGATTCCTCCCGTAACTGCAATCCAGGCCCCGACCGGTGCCCCGCCGCAGGCAACGCCAAGGATAAAGTGGCAAAGCCAGGTTATTCTCTTAGAATAGGAATAAAATATAAAGAGGGCAATGGCAAATGGCAGTAATATCAGACAGGTAAGGTTTAACATATATGCTGCAACAGCCATTAACAAAAAGCACAAAACGGTTATAACCACCGCTTCGTATAATTTAACCTTACCGGTGGAGAGATGCCTGTCCTTTGTACGCTCATTTTTCTGGTCTATATACCGGTCTGCAATCCGGTTAAAAGCATTCGCGCCGTTCCTGGCCCCAAATAAAGCTACCAGAATCCAGAAAAATATCCTGAGTTCCGGAATTCCGTCAGCCGCCCACAGCATGGCAATCATTCCAAATGGCAATGAAAATATGGTGTGTGAAAACATGACAAGTTCCCCATATTTTTTTAACTTATCTAAGACCATATTCCTTCCACCTCTTATCTACTTTTTCTTTTATGTCTTCCGACATTAGGATATCATCCGGCCATTCCCTGTCATAACCTTCTGATGCCCACTTTTTGGTAGCATCGATTCCCAGCCGGTTACCGATAAGATGAAGGGGTGAGGAATGGTCTAAGGCATCCAATGGACCTTCCGATATAATTAAGTCCCTTTTAGCATCGATATTATTAAACACCTTCCAGGCAACCGCGGAAATATCATGGGGATTCACATCTGCATCCACCACGATAATCATTTTGGTGTACATCATTTGTCCGTTGCCCCACATGGTGTTCAGGATCTTCTTGGCATGGGCCGGGTATTTCTTATGGATGGATACGATAACACAGTTATGGAATACTCCTTCTAAGGGAAAATTAATATCTGCAATTTCCGGTGCTACCATTTTTAACAGGGGAAGGAATAGCCGTTCGGTCGCTTTTCCCATATAACAGTCTTCCATAGGCGGCCTGCCGACTATGGTAGCCATAAATACAGGTTTTTCCTTGCGGGTCATTTTAGTTACATGAAATACCGGATACACATCCTTTTCCGAATAATAACCGGTGTGATCTCCAAAGGGACCTTCCATCCTGAGTTCTTCCGTGTCCACGTAGCCTTCCAATACAAATTCACTGTTAGCAGGAATATAGATATCATTGGTAACAGATTTAACAATGGGTACCGGAAGTCTTCTTAAGTAACCGGCAAACATAATCTCGTCAATCATTTTAGGAAGGGGTGCGGTAGCCGCATAGATGGTGGCGGGATCGCATCCGATTACAACGGTGACCGGCATTTTGCCCCCAAGTTTTCTGTATTTTTCATAAATATCTCTTCCATCCTTATGCATATGCCAGTGCATTCCCGTAGTTTTCTTATCGTAAACCTGTAACCGGTACATGCCTATATTCTGCTGTCCGGTCTCCGGGTCCTTAGTAAAGACCAGGGGAAGGGTAATAAAACGCCCGCCATCCAAAGGCCAGCACTTTAAGATAGGAAGTTTATTTAAATCCGGTTCTTCAATCACTTCCTGACAGGATGCCTTCTTTACTTTAATGGGGAAAACGGTCAATAGTCTGGCAAGTCTTGGTATGGATTTTACCTTATCAAGCATGGTTTGATAATTGGAAAAGTCGATCAGGTCCTGTATGTCTTTTCCGATATCATCCAGCTTGTCCGCGCCAATAGCCATACTCATTCTCTTATAAGACCCAAAGGCATTGATTAACAACGGATAGGGAGAACCTTTTACATTTTCAAAAAGTAAGGCCGGTCCTTTTTTTTTCACAACCCGGTCTGCTATCTCCGTTATTTCAAGGATTGGGCTTACTTCAGCTTT
Source organism: Anaerocolumna sp. (assembly GCA_049692775.1). Taxonomy (GTDB): domain Bacteria; phylum Bacillota; class Clostridia; order Lachnospirales; family Lachnospiraceae; genus Anaerocolumna. The sequence continues at coordinate 24,794 of JBAVPE010000128.1, forward strand.
AATTCGCTTTAATTGTTTTTTATCATCTAAATATTTGATAAAATGTTGAATATCTTTATATGGCATTCTATTTTCACCTCTCAATAAATTCAATGGAATATTTAATCCAAAGAATACTATAACACATTGTGAAAAAAGAATCATCCTATCGGATTGATTTTTTATATCAATATTAGTTTATACTAGTACTACCTTGCATAAATAATGCTTAATATCAGATACTGAATTAAGTGTTATTTACGCAAGGCAGTACTAGGGACCAGTTAATCCTGGCAAACTCAATTTCCTTTAAAAAGCGGTGAAACAAAGCAGGAAAACGGAATCCATACTTTGTTTCACCGCAATCTATTTTATAAAAATTGATCATAAAACATTCGTTATGAAACGATATATTCATAAACTTTTAAATCTTTAAAGATTAGTCTTATTCACAGTCAGGAAAAGAAAAGTTCCAGTTAAACGCTATCTTTTCTTCATCCAACCGGTATTTCTTAATTAATTCCGGACCGCAGCTGTTTGACCCGATTCCGCTGTTTTTGTAATCCAGGCAGACCACGGTATGGCCGGATTTCTCCAGTTCGAAATTATGCTGTTTCTCCGTCAGTTCTTCCTGGGTATATTCTGATACATTAAAGCTGAAATCCTCTGCCCCGGTAACTTCAAAGGAATTATTCTGTCCGTCACTTAACTTTAAATACTGGCAGCCATAATGGCTGGAGTTTTCCTGGGGCCTGATATAATCTTCATACATATCCGATACATTCTGCTCAAATTTACCCCTATAGGTGCATCTGTGTTTATCAATATAGCTTTCATACGGGCCATAGGCAAAGTACTCGGCTTTTGTATAAGTTTTTGGCATAAACATACGTAATCCAAACCTTGGCAGATAAGGCATATCCGTATTACGGACAGCACTAAGCGCAATGACAATGCTGCCGTTTTGATGAATTGTCCATTTCACTTCCATATCTATGATATGCTGCATTTGAATTGCATTAAGGGCTGCCGTTGAAGTAATTTTAACCTCTTCACCGGATTCGATACCTGTATTATATACTCTTACCATTTTTTTATCATAACCGGCTTTCTGCCATTCCGTTTTAATATTACGGTCATTATCCGTAGGTGCACGGAATATATTAAATTCCATTGGTTTATCTAAGTAGGAAACCTGGTTATTTATGAGGATATCAAAAGCAGCTGTTAATTTATTATACACATAGCGGAAATTTGCTCCTGTTATTATAATCTGTCTTTCCTCTTCTATCACCAGAATTCCTCTTAATGCCGGTTTTTCTATTTTATCAGCAATATTTTCTGCCTTATTTGCAGTAAGCCCTTCTTTATTTACAGTATTTTCTGCTTTATTATCTGCACAGCCTTCTGCCTGATATCTGCCTTCTTTTATCAGAAGCTGGTCAAAGCCTAACACATGGCCTTTTGCTGCATATGGTTTATCTTCCTTTAAAATGTAATTCAGATTTAAATAACTGATTCCCTCCTCCGGGGGGTTAACGCTTACCGTAACTGTTTTACCTGTCCTGGCAGGAATATCAAGTGCTTCTATTACTCCGCTTCCCACAATCTGGCCATTGCAGACTACATCGTAATTAACGGCCAGATAATCTTTTAGGTTTGTAAAATCCAGTTTATTTTCAAAATGTATTTTACCGGAAGTTAAATCCTCAATGGATGCCCTTACCGGACGGATTACATTCTTATATTCCAATAAACCGGTACCAACCCTGCGGTCCGGGAATACAAGTCCGTCTACGCAGAAGTTTCCATCATGGGGATATTCACCGAAATCACCGCCGTAATAGAATTTATCTTTTCCTTCGATGGTTTTGCCCATATACACTGCGTGGTCACACCACTCCCATACGAAACCACCCACAAATCTGTCTTCTTTATATATTTTTTCAAAATAGTCTTCAATATCTCCGGGGCCATTACCCATGGCATGGATAAATTCACATAAAACATAAGGTTTCGTATTCTCTTTATTGTTAAAATAATCATCTATCTTTTCTAAAGAATCATACATTTTACTGTAAACATCCAGCATGGAGGTATCATTTTTATGACTTCCCGTTTCATATATACTGCTTTCATAATGGGTCAGACGGGTATTGTCATAAAGCTTTATCCAGCCGGCGGCCTCCTCAAAGGCTTTACTGTAACCGGATTCATTTCCCAAGGACCAGATAATAATACTTCCGCAGTTCTTATTGCGTCTTACATTACTTTCAATACGGTCACGGATGGCATCATAGAATATATCCATCTGTACAATATCCCCAAAGGTAGAAAGGGAACCACCACCGTAAAATGAGGTGGCACCGTGGGATTCAATATCTGATTCGGATATCACATAAAACCCGATTTCATCACACATCTGCAAAAACCAGGGCGAACCCGGATAATGACTGGTTCTGATACCATTTACATTATGCCGTTTCATTAAATTAAAATCTTTTAATGCCTGCTGCCGGTTAATGGAAGCACCGGTATAAGGGTCACTGTCATGGCGGTTTACACCTTTCATTTTTACTGCAACTTTATTAATATAAATCACACTGTCTATAATTTCAACTCTTCTTAACGCTACTCGTTGTACAATGGTTTCTTCCCCTGTTGTAAGAAGCAGGGTATAAAGTGCCGGATTTTCTGCATTCCAAAGTACCGGACTTTCAATTTTGAATTCCACATGTCCGTCAGTTACCTGTTTTGTCCCAAGGACCTTACCCTTTGCCTGACCAATTAATCTTTTACCATCCTCACTGAATCTGCCGGTATTTTGATCTGCTTCCATAAGAATACAGTCTGTTGGAATGTGTTTATTATAATACTCTATATCAACAAGAATTTTAGCCTTTTTACCGTCAGAAGAAACCTCTGATTTAGCAAAATAATCGCGGATATGTTCATTAGGGCGGGTTACAAGGTATACATCACGGAAAATACCGGAAAAGCGGAATTTATCCTGATCTTCTAAATAACTGCCGTCACACCATTTTAAAACAAGTACTGCCAAAATATTTTCTCCGGATTTTAAGTAATCGGATACATCGAATTCACTGGTGGAATGGGATATCTGACTGTATCCGGCAAACTTACCATTCACCCATACATAAAAACAGGAATCCACACCCTCAAAATTCAAGAAATTCTTACTTTCCAGTTTGTCTTCCGTCATATTAAACTTCTTAATGTAAGCACCGCAAGGATTTTCCTCCGGCATATAAGGTGCATCATAGGGAAAAGGATAATTGACATTGGTATACTGATTTCTATCATAGCCTAAAATCTGCCAGCAGCTGGGTACCGGAATCGTATCAAAATCGTCTGCTTTATACTCTGGACAGGTAAACTTTTCTTCCACGTCAAAACGGCTGCTGTAGTAATGAAACTTCCAGTCTCCGCTTAACATGGTGACTTTCTTAGAATCTTCTCTTGCCGTTTCTAATATGTCACCTGCTGACTTGTCTGCTTCAAAAGGAATATAATAAGCCCTGTAGGGCATGGTTCCTAAATGAAGTGTTTTTGGCTCTTCATAATACTTGGGTATATTCATATGCGTCTCCTTTATTTTAATTTTCCTAAATTATAATATATTTCCACCTAAACTCATATAAAGGATATCATCTAATATATGCACAAAATGATACTTTTTTCTTTACTTTTGTTAGTATTTCATGCATACTGTCCTTAAGTTCAACAAACAGAATTTCCTGCCAGATACTTTTAAAGTAATTCGCAAAGAATACCCTGTTTAATCTTGATAAACAGACTGGTGAAAGCCACCTCAAATAGGTGATCCCTGTTCAAAAGGAGAATAATGTTAAATATATCAGGCTATCTAAACGATTATGATGAAGAAATTGTAGATACACAAAATAGTATTTCCGTTAACAGCTGCGGTCATTACAAACTGATTAATCTTAATAAATTTGAGACCTTGCGGCCCTTAGGGCGGCAGGATTACCAACTGCTGTATATTGCCCACGGACAAGCTGACTTTTTCATTAAAAATAAATTAGTTCCTGTACCTGCAGAATCTTTTGTATTATATTATCCCGGTGAAAAACAACAATATTACTATTCCTTAAGTGACCACCCGGATGTATACTGGGTGCACTTCTCAGGTCTTCAGACAGTTGAGTTCCTTAAAAAATATGACCTTTATCCCCACCATATCTTTCATGTAAATGCTGCGGAAGAATGCAAAAGGATCTTTGATAAAATAATCCGTGAATTACAAATAAAACGCATAAATTTCTTTTCCCTCTCCAATGTATACTTTGAAGAATTGATGCTGCTGCTTTCCAGACAGATAACGGAGGAAACTGCCGTTAACCGTAAAAGTAATGAACTGATCGAACAGGCCATTGAATATTTTCATATGGAATACAGAAACGAACTCTCCATACAGGAATATGCCCGCAAGTGTAATATAAGCTGCTGCTGGTTTATCCGCAGCTTTAAGAAGCACACCGGGACTACCCCTGGTCAGTATCTTTCCGATATCCGTATAAATAAAGCAAAAGAATTATTAAAAAACGGCACCTTTAATATCAGCGAGACTTCCGTATTCGTAGGCTATGACAACCCCTTGTATTTCAGCCGTATTTTTAAAAAAAACGTAGGAATGTCCCCCAGTGAATACTTAAAACGACAGCAGTCTTACCAGGAGTAATTCCTGTTATTTTTAAATATTTCCTGAATTCCAAATGCCTTATTGAAGGGGACGATTCTAGTTCCGGATCCCCTATACATGCCCTGCACGCCTTACGCTTCCGTGTTTTTAATGGCAATTTCTATTAAAAAAGTATCCGGGGAAGACGAAACGTTAAACATCCCGTCATTTTGCTTAACAATTTGTCCGATAATATGGAGTCCGTAACCATGTTTTTCTTTATCTGCTTTTGTCGTTACTATTTCGCCATCCTGTTTTATCACCGCATGATTTGTGGAATTTTGGCACTGGATATAGAAATAAGGACTGTGGACATGCATTTTAAGGTCAATCCACCTGTCTGCTTTCATATCCATAACTGCTTCCAGGGCATTGTCAAGAATATTCATAAGCAGGCTGCATAACTCTTCTTCCCCTATGGAAAGCACCGGCGGAACCTGGATGGAGCAGGTAACCTTTATACCGTTTTTTATGACTTCGGACAATCGTGTATTTAAAATTGCATTGATGAGGTGATTATCACAGTAAACAACCTGCGTTATCTGTTCGTTCTGTACCGTCAATTTAGCCAGATAGGTTTCTGCCCGTTTGTATTCCCCGTTATCCATAAGAATATTAAGGGCAGCTACATGGTTATTGATTTCATGGCGCATAAGACTTACTTCTTCCATATGTTTTTTAACCCCTTCATAATACTCTGTATTCAATTTGCTTTTAAACTGAAGGAGTTTCAGGTCATTTTTCTCCTGTGCCTGTTTCCGGAAAAATTCTCTCAGATTATACAGCCATACCATCATGATAAATAAAAAGAAGGACATTTCATATAATGTTTCGTCCTGCTTAATCCTGGTCGTATAAAACAGAATCAGACTGTGCACGGAAATAATAAACGCCAAAATAATCCATAAAATAGTAAAGCGGATAAACCGGTTTCCCTTCTTCATTTCAACCCCGGCCAGAAAGATTAAGTAAACCGCCGAAAGTATATAAAGCAGGTTGTTTATGTTTAACAATTCCGGAAAATCAACAATATGTAACATCTGAAGGCAATAAGCCGCCATTACGAAAACTGACCTAAGTACTATCACCGGTAAAAAGACTTTTCGAAAAGTACTCAGTTGATAATAAAAATATATAAATAAAGGCAGGGGATATAAAAAATACAAACCGATACTGATTAAAGAAACCCAACTGGGTGAAAAGAATTCATATATAATAAAATCACTGCTTGGGAAGTAAAATCCCCACAGTATGGAAAACATACCAAACGCAAAATCACCCCAGTGGACCGTACCGTACTTATGCTTCAGCACGGAAAGTACCATGGTAAATATCCCTGCCGTAATACATAATATCATTAAGATTATATGGAGTATGGACCTGGATATTCCATAAATCTGCAGGGAAAGTAAATCTCCCAGGAATATGCTCTCCGGCGCACCGGCATACTCCGTATAAGGAGATACCAACTCTATTGAAAGGGTTTTGTCTGTATAGCCCTTTGGCAAAGGTATAAAATAAAGACCCATTCCGGGATTGGTTCCGTCTTCTGCGGCAGGGCTTTCAAAAATCAGTTTGCCTTCCAGAAACAAACGGGCCTCCTGATGATTGGTCCGGAACATCAGTACCGCCTCCGGAAGATTTTCCGTAAGTTTACGAAAAAGATATAGTTTTTCCCCTTTTTTTATATCAATATGTTGTAAAGCCTTCATATACCCGGTTAATGAACCTGATTCAGACCTATACTGCCAACCATTTGAAATATCCGTTATTTTTTTTTCAGAATCAGGCTTTAAATAAGCTGAAAAATAAAAACAGGCAAAAATCCCTATCATGAGAATAAAGACTGCTATGACCCCATAATCTCTGATTTCAGTCATTTTCTTTCGCTTCTGCATATTATATCCACTCCTGTTACCTATACCACTATTTAATTTAAGCATAGCAGTGCCTGTTAAACCTGTCAACAAAATTCCCCTACACCTATTAATTTCCGAGAGTACTCTGATTAGTGTGCTCCAATCATATTCCTAAAAATTGATAAATTGTAATAAATTTGATATAATAAAACAAATATTTTGTTTATAAAATTTCTAATAGCCTTGAGGTTGTTAAAGAACAGTTTCTTAATGATAAATAATAAAATTGAATGAAAAATGATAATTTCTTATAGAAAAAGCACCAGAAAGGTACAGACTATGTATAAGATTGCAATATGTGATGATGAAGCAATTTTTGCGGACTTTCTTGCAGGTATGACGAAAAATATACTTAAGGAACTGGATATTCTTTATTCCATTGACCTATATGATAAATGTGAAACCCTGCTGGAGGTTTATAAAAGTAAACCGGAAGCTTATGACCTTCTTTTGTTAGATATCCTTATGGAAGGAATGAATGGGATGGAACTTGCAGAAAAGATAAGGGAAGTGGATCAGGACGTGGTTATTGTATTTACCACCTCCACGAAAGATTTCTCCATACAAGGTTATGAAGTAAGGGCGTTCCAATACCTCTTAAAGCCGGTTAAAGAAACAGCCCTAAGGGAAGTCCTTCACTATGCCAATGAGCGGAAATTTATGGATTACAGCATTACCATAAAACAAGGTACGTTCTTCCGGAAACTTCCTGCAGAACAAATTATTTATCTGGAAACACAAGGAAGAAAGGTTTCTTTCTATCTGAATAATGAAGTTATTCCAGTCTCAGGTAAATTGACACAGTGGTTTGAAAAACTTCCGGAAAATGATTTCATCCGTTGCCACCAGAGTTTTATAATTAACATAAATCATATCATTGAATTAAAAACCGGAAATGCCCTTTCAGACAACGGGAAACTTATTCCCGTCAGCCGGGCTTATCAGCGGTCCGTACAAAAAGCCTTCTTAACTAAAATCAGTAAAAAGTAAGTCAATACCCTACGCTAAACATCAAGTGATACTCCGTTACAATTCAGCCACAAGGCTGAACTGTAACGATACTCTTACCTGTTCATATTCATGACTGCTTAGGGTTGTATAATCAGATAATTGCCTCTTATTTTGGTTGAATTTGAGCAACTCCGTCTTGTTTTTGGGATAATTGCAATTAAATCTTCACAATAATATAACAAATAAATAAATCAGTGCTTGATATTGCGAACATTTACTGATATTCTACCGTTATTATAAGATATTTGCGGGTTTCACTTGATATTTTTTTGATTTAGTATATAATAACCATAGAATTCCATTTACAATTGGAAAAAAATTATTTTTTTAATTTATTAAGGAGGCTATAACATGAAAGAAACAGTTAATATGAATTTCGTTGTAAGGACCGCAACAACAAAAGGTGCCAACAATTCATTAAGAAAAGAAGGATATTTACCTGGCAATATTTATGGCAAGGGAATAAAACCTTTATCCATAGCAGTTAAGAAGGATGAGATCAGAAAATACTTAAATAAATACGGAAGGAATTCAATTTATCAGCTGGAAAATCCATCACAGGAAACTTATACTGTAATGATTAAGGAGGTTCAGGTTTCACCAGTTAACCATGAATATCATCATATAGACTTTCAACATGTAATACTTTCCGAAGAAATTAAGACCGAAGTACTAATTAAGATTACAGGAACTGAAATTCTTGATTCAAAAAGGTTATTTTTAAACAGACAGCTGGATACTGTCTTAGTATCCGGACTTCCTCAAAATATTCCGGACAATATTGAAATTGATGTATCAAATTTGAGTGCCGGAGAAACTGTTAAAATCGGTGACCTTAAACTACCGGACGGAATCCAGCTGGAATTAGCTGCAGAGCAGGTTATTCTTTCTGCCAGTGAATCAAAAGGACAGGAAGTAACAGAAACGGAAGAAGCTGAATAATTAAATACTCCCGGAAACTAAATCAGGTATATCTAATCAATCAAGAAAGGAAACCCGTATGATGATTCATCCGGGTTCTTTTTCTTTGAATAAATTTAGGTAATTGATTTCAAATCCATTTCCTACTTTTGTTTCATAAAAATCAGATTTTGGGGGGCAATATGTAATAATTGGAATCTTCCTGTTAATTAATCGTGTGGACTTCCATAACTGTTACCGCATAGCTCTCCCTTAATAGCAATTACTTATTTATTCCAGTGTGTAGGAGAAATCAGAAACCGCGGTTCCTGTCCCCTGCAAGCCAAAACTTACCGTACCGCCTGCACTTATCGTCAGATTGGTACAGTCAAGCGTATTACCCAGATTCCAGCCTAATTTCATATCTTCTGTAAGTTCCAGGGCAGTAATTGTTTCCAGCCTGCTTGAAGCTTTTGTAATGTCAGGATTATAAAATCCTAAACCCGTTAGCAGAACCAATCCCAATGCAATGGCTCCTGCTCTTTTAAAAATTTTCATAGAGACCCCCTTATTGTATATTATTTACATGTATAGTTTTAACATATTTTTTAATATAATCAATAGGTTTATATCGATTTATCTTTGCAGTCCGCTTTTTCTAATTTACCATTCCAGGCCCAAAAAGGTTTTTCAAATAATTCCACAATTTTTTTAATATCCATATAAATCACCCTTTCACGGATCCAATCATAATACCTTTCACAAAATATTTTTGTACCAAGGGATAGATACACAAAACAGGAACCGTCGATACTACGATAACTCCGTATTTGATTGTCTGCGCCAGCTTCATTTTAACTTCCGCCTGTACCGGATCAAGTCCGGTCATATCAAGACTTACGCTGTTTTGCACCAGAAGATCTCTTAAGAAGGTCTGAAGAGGGAATAATTGTTTGTCATTCAGATAGATAAGAGCAGAAAAGAAATCGTTCCAATGCCCCACTCCATAATAAAGGGCAATTACTGCCATGATAGGTTTCGACAGGGGCAATACAATTTTAGTCAAAAATTGAAGAGAATTAGCCCCGTCCAATTCTGCTGCTTCCTGCAAACTTTCCGGAATACTGTTAACGAAATAAGTTCTTGTAATAATTACATTATAAATCGACACTGCTCCCGGTATCATCATTGCCCATATGGTATTCATAAGCTTTAGTTTATTTACTACCAGATAGGTCGGAATAAGACCGCCGCTAAAATACATCGTCAGCATAAACATAAACATAAAAAAGTTTCTTGGGACAAAATCTTTTCTGGAAAGGGGATAGGCCGCACAAATGGTCATAAAGATATTAATAAAAGTCCCCAGTACCGTATAAAGCAAGGTATTTCTATAACCGATCCAGATACTGTTATATTTTAATATTTCTTTGTATGCATTCAGATTAAAACCGATTGGAAAGAGAACCGTTTTCCCATTCCATACTGCCGAGGGATCGCTAAAAGAGGCAATTATGATAAACCAAAGAGGCCATATGAATATTACTAATAAGACTAACATAATGATAAGATTAACTATGTCAAATGCTTTGTCCGAATGAGACAGTTTTGCTTTTACATTTCTTTGTTTCTTAACTTTTATACTTTCTTTCATTCTGCCTGCCTCCTACCATAAGCTTTCTGATGTTAATTTTTTAGCAATTTTATTTGCGCTGACAACCAGGAAAAGATTAATTACCGAGTTAAACAGACCCACTGCCGTGGAATATCCATAATCATTATTAATAAGTCCAACACGGTATACATAAGTGGAAATAACATCCGACGCTTTAAAATTTAGTGAATTCTGCAACAGGAAAACTTTATCAAACCCTACGTTCATAATCTGTCCCATATTTAATATCAAAAGCATGACAATCGTCGGTTTAATGGATGGAAGGTCCACATGCCAGATTCTCTGAAGTTTCGTTGCACCATCCACAATAGCTGCCTCATGCAGCTGATAATCTACACCTGAAAGTGCAGAAATATAGATAATGGAGCTCCAGCCTAATCCCTGCCATACACCGCTCCATACATAGATGGATTTAAAAAGCTTTGGCCTGGAAAGGAAATCAACTGAATCCAATCCAAACATTCCCCCTAAGGTATTAAATATTCCGGTATCAGACTGAAGGAAAATAATTAACATACCGCACATAACAACCGTAGAAATAAAATAGGGTGCGTAAGATACCATTTGTACTGTTTTTTTCAGTTTTTCATATTTTAAATAATTTAACATTAATGAAAAAATAATAGGAATCGGAAATCCGACTAATAAACTATATAGGCTGATACCGATTGTATTCTTAATGAGAAGGGCAAAATTATAATTATCAAAAAAACGTTTAAAATGCTCCAATCCAACAAAAGGACTTCCCCAAATTCCTTTCCTGGCAATATAATCCTTGAAGGCCAATTGAACTCCATACATTGGTACATAAGCAAAAATAATATAATACGCAACTACCGGTAAAATCATAAGATACAGAATATAATTTCGTTTCATATCTGCATACAGACGCAGAAAAAAACTATTATTATAATAGTTCCTTTTACTCACTTTTTGTTTCACAAAGAAACCTCCTTATTTAAGGGGCTGTTGCAAAATAATCAAATTTACTCTTTTGCAACAGCCCTCTTAATCAATGATGTTAATTATGTAACTATTCCGTCGTACCTCCTGAATGTTACGTTTATGCGGAGTAATCACATAAAAACCTGTGATTTCGCGGTACTGGCGACTGAATAGTTTTTTAATTATTTACTCTGTATTACTTAGATGCATAGGCATCTTTATAAATCTGAATCATTTGTTCCACACCCATCTGATCTAAAGTTGCAAGATATTCATCCCAGCTGCTCCCTAAATCTAACTCTCCTGTAGCAACCTGTGCAATATATTGATTAATATATACGTCAACATCCGCTTTTATCGTAGCAATCGTAGTAGAATCACTGTCTGCGATTTTTAAGGAAGGGAAGGGGTCTGCACCCATCTCTACGATTCTTCCGCGTTCTTCTTCTAACAATTTTTCATCCGGATCCGTCATGCCGGTAAACCATAAGGAAGGCTGGATGGAAGGATGGTTCGCTGCACCCTGTAAGGTACTGCTTGCACGGACAGTACCAATATCCTTACCATAATCACCTAATATCCATTCCCAGGTTCCGTCTTCGTTTACTTTATAAGTTTTATCTTCTAATCCAAGCCAAGCCAGTTCTCCGCCTTCCTGTGAATAGAACTGATCAATCCATGCCATTGCTATTTCAGGATGTTCACAGGTATAGGAAATTGCAAAGGTACCGCCGATTACTCCGGAACTTACCGGGAATACATTTTCTTCAAACGGAGTAAGAATTCTAAAATCATCATCCCTGTCACGACCAACCGTTAAGAATGCACCGGCATTAAAGAAGGAACCTAATACATCACCGGATGCACCAATTGCATTTTGCTGCTCTAACTTTTGGGTAAAACTGTTTTTATCTAATAATCCTTCACTATACAGCTTTGTTACATATGCGACAAACTCTTTAAACTGATCAGAAGTCGGTACATATACCATTTCATGATTCATTACAGCACAATAGGTTCCAAAATCTATGGGCACACCAAAATAAGGAAGAAGATTGGTAATAGGATCTGCATCACTACATGCTAAAAACGGAATCTCATCGTTTGGATCTCCATTTCCATTTGCATCCTGTTCCTTAAACGCTTTATAAACATTATATAATTCATCTAAGTTTTTAGGTAATTTAAGACCCAGGTTTTTCAGCCAGACCTGATTGAAAAACAAGACCGGAATAGAGGGAGATGATTTATCAATTTCCGGTAATGCATAGATATTTCCATCAGATGCAGTTATGTACTGTGCTGCATTAGACTCTTCCAGTACTTTTTTTAAGTTTGGGGCATACTGGTCAATCAAATCATTTAAAGGGATCAAGGCTCCCTGCTTTCCATATTTCTCCAGTTCCTCCGTAGAAAGACCGGCTTTATAGAATACATCCGGGCAATCATTAGAGGCAAACAATAAACCTTTCTTTTCTGCCAGATCACTACCCATAGCAGATTGTACATCCCATTTTACATTGGTCTTATCCTCTGCCTCCTGGAATGCAGCGTTATCTTTCAATTCATATTCACCATTCATAATAGCAAACATCGACATAGTAACCGGCTCTGCCAAGGGAAATGTAATACTGTATTTCTCTCCTGTATCCGCACCGGCAGTTTCTTCCTTCGTAGCAGCTTTAGGAACTGATCCCCCATCTGTATTTTTTTTACCACAGCCTGTCATTGTCAAAGCAATGAGTACTGTAATTAATAAAATGGATACACCTTTTTTCATTTTCATAGTAACCTCCTCCTTTTCTTTTTGGAGTACTCCAGAAAACTCCCACAGCTACTATTCGTTTCCGAGAGTACTCTTTTATTACAATTAATCCTTTCATTAATATCCTTTACCGCCATGACTTTCTCCCCAGTTCCGCCATACAGCTGCGAGTGATATCCATGTAAAATAAAAACAATTTCACACTCCGGTTAAACAACGGCATTCAAAAGACGAATTGTTGTCAGTTAAAGTGTTTAAATAATACGAGCAATCCAAAGCGCTTTATTTTGTATCGATTACTTACAGTTCAAATATAGCAATAATATCTTTTCCTTTCAACGTACATTATTTTCAATTGTACGGCAAATCTTGAACAACCGTGCAATTATCATGGTTTCAATACCCACCATACAAAATGTTAGCTATTCACCTAAAATAATGTATCTTCCTAAACCCCATAATTTCATTGTGTTTATAAACATATTAATGTATCATAAATATAGCAATGATTATAACTATTCAAGAGATACAGCCGGATAGTTACCAATAATTTTGTATGGTAGTGCCAAACTGGCACTACTTTTTGCAACTTGGGAGAATCGATATGAAAAAAACACTGAAAAAGAAAAACATTACGTTTATCAAATACTTTTTATCCTATTTTATAGTATTAACCGTTTCTTTTATTGGTTTCTTTTATGCTGTTAAATTCGAATTAAAGAATGTTTATTTTAAAACCTTAAATACTCAGAATGCAATAGAATTAGATCATTTATATGATATAATAAAGACACGCTTTCTTGAGATCAATCAAATTAATATATTAATCCAGAAAAATACCAATGTGATCTTATCCAGATATTCCAATGACAATTATGCCAATTATCTTGCCGCTAATGAGCTTCAAAACCATATTTCCGGCAACTTCCTATTAGATAATATTATATATTTGGATAAAGAAAAAGGAACCTATATTTCTTCCAAAGAATTAATTCGATATAATAACAATACATTTTATCTATACTTTGCAAATGAATTCGTAGAAATTCCACTAGCGGAATGGCATTCTGATTCCCAAAATAAAATTGTATATTGGAAAAACAATAGCAGCAGTTTATTCTTTTACATACCTGCTGTATCATCACACAATTATTCACTCATCTATGTAATTAATGAATTTGAGTTTAAAAAATTATTGGAGGGCGCCATATCCTCCAGTATTACTTCTATCTGCTTAACCGATAATAACAGCAACATGATAGCCGGAGTCAAAACAGGGGAGCTTACTTCCTATCTGCCATTTATAGACCAAGCCGAAAGCGGATACTACGAATTGGACAAGAACACAATACTTTATGTTATGCCTCCATTCCTGGGTAACTACAAGATAGCAGCTTTATCCAACCGGCAGATGATTCTGGTCTCAGTACAAAATGCTTTTAAGAATACCTATCTGATTCTAATTGGTATTGGTATTTTGGGGTTACTACTGATTATTCTATCCATGCAGTTAACCTACCTTCCGCTTCATAGGCTTGCAAAAAAAATAGCTTATAACGTTGATTCCCAGGGTGGATGCTTAAAACAAATCAGTGATGCCTTTGATACCACTATTCTTAAAAATCAGGAACTGCAAGATAAGATAAATAACTACAGGATGATTATGCAAAAATCCATTCTGGATTCCATTATATTAGAAGATAGTAATTCAGCCGCCGATGACATGGACCAAATTGATCATTTTTTTAACCTTGACTCAAATAATAGTATTTTTGCAGTAAAAATTATGCTTGCGCACCAAATTTCAGCAAAAGAGATAAAAGAATTTATTTCACAGGCCCTTCCGGCTGACAGTTCCTGCATCATATTAGATTATTCCGGAGATTATTCCGTTTTTTTAATCAATTACAGCAGTTCAGAAACTCATAAGGAAGAGGTTATCAGCCTGCTTTTCCATGATTTCTATGAAGAAACCGGCTGTAAGGCTGCTATTAGCAATAGTTCCCCTAGTCCTATGGATATTCCGGCTCTTTTTGAAAATGCCCTGCTTGCCTGCAGTTTTTGGAACAGGCAGCCTGTTGTATCCTATAATGATGTGGCTGCCAGCATTCCGCAAGAAACCACTT
Source organism: Anaerocolumna sp. (assembly GCA_049692775.1). Classification (GTDB taxonomy): domain Bacteria; phylum Bacillota; class Clostridia; order Lachnospirales; family Lachnospiraceae; genus Anaerocolumna. Next base: position 39,837 of record JBAVPE010000128.1, read on the forward strand.
TTTACTATCCTTATAAAAAACTGGAGAGTCTGGCAAAGGATTTGGAAAACTTAGATTTTACAAATGTGAATAGTAGTATTCGAGATTTATTAAAAATCATAGATTTGGAAACCAATCCGGATTTTTTTATCCGCTGTATTCTAATTGATATGCTGACACTTGTTATAAATTTAATGAATAAATCAGGTATTCGGTTTGAAAAATTCAGCGAAGTTTATTTTGAAACCCTATATTTTTGCAGAAGTTGTAAATATAGTGAAAAGAATAATGAAATCGCTTCCAATATTTATCAGATCATTGCAATATTTGAAGCAGAAATAGCAAATACTTCCATCCATATCTCTCAAGTAAAGCAGTTTATACAGGAAAATTATCTTTCCAGTGAATTTTCCATTACCTTACTTGCGGACCATTTTCACGCCAGTATTGCTTATATGAGCTACTTGTTTAAGAAAAAAACAAATGAGAATCTTTCTGATTATGTATGGCAGTTCCGCCTGGAAAGAGCAAAAGACCTGCTTAAAAATACTGATATGCCAATTGATGAAATCAGCATAGCAGTAGGTTATGTAAACTCCTCCAGTTTTCGTCGCAAATTCAAACAGACCATGAATGTTACCCCTACCCAATACAGGCTGGAACAATAATATAATTTTCCTATGAGAGAATTTTCCTATACAACAAATAGGCTGATGCAGAATTTGCAGAATAGCCTTGATAAACTTCGACAATAGAATAGCGTGTATCATAATACATTTTGCGTCGGCTGGCTGAGCTCATCTTGTAAAGCGGAGCGTTCTGAACGAGCGAGGGAAAAGCAGCTAAATGTATTATGAAACACTCTATCCTTTCAAAAAAGCTAATTTGCTATTCTGCAACAGTTAATTGTTATCTTTTAAGTTTAAAACACCATCAAGTTTAGTTTTCAGCTGATCCGATATTTGTGTTAAAGGCAGCCTTAACCCAGAGGAATCAATAAGTCCAAGCTCTTTTAAACAATATTTAATTGGTGCAGGATTTGGTTCTTTAAATAGCAGGGGTATAAACTGATAAAGCTGTTTCCATATTTTAAGAGCTGCTTTTTGATCGTTTCCTTTTACTTTATTATAAACCTCAACAAATTGTTCTGTTCTTAAATGGGAAGATGCTAATATTCCTCCCTGTCCCCCTAAGGTAAGAGTCAGGTAGAATAAAATATCTTCACCGGTAAGAATCGAAAAATTCTTTGGCGGATTTAACAGTAAAGCCATGGTCTGCTTGATATCCCCGCAGGAATCCTTTAACCCTGCTATATTTTTATACTCTGCGAGCTTATATATTGTCTCATTTTCAATATTGGTACCGGTACGGTAGGGAATATTATATATAATAATATTTAAAGCGGTTTCCTCCGCTATACTCTTAAAATGACTGTAAATTCCCTCCTGACTTGGTCTGTTATAGTATGGACAGACTGATAGAATACCTTGAATTTTGTATTTTTCGGCAATTTTTAATTTCTTTATGACTTTTGCTGTGTAATTACCGCCTACCCCTGCATAGACCGGCAACCGGTCCTCATTATATTCCAGGGTCTTTTCTATCATCTCTTCAAATTCATAATCACTTAAAGTAGGGATTTCCCCGGTTGTGCCCAAAGGAATCAATCCGCTTATCCCCTTATCCGCATAATGGCCAATCATTCTCTTGTAGGATTTATAGTCTATTTTATCCTCTATAAATGGAGTTATTATCGGTAACCAAACACCTGAAATCGGCATAAAAATACCTCCTGATATTTTGTTTTATATTTGTTTTATAATATATTTTATTGAAAAATTGAGAATTTGCTACTTTTTATTGGATTATGTCTTTCCCCCAAATTCATCTTAATTCATCCTTGGTTCCATTTTACAAAACATTATTTTGAAAAGATACCACAATAATGCTTCAAATATTGCAAATAGTGCTATATAATTATAACAAGCTGAAAAGGAATCAGTACCTTTAGATGGGAGTCAGATATGGAAACTTTTGATAAACTGGGATATTTAAATGATGATTTTAAAATGTTCCACAATATAGATGAACAGAAAAAAGTCTTTAATTTTCATTATCATGATTTTAATAAAATCATGATCTTTTTAAGAGGCAATATAAACTATTCCATAGAAGGTAAAAATTATCTGCTGAAGCCTTATGATATTGTTCTGGTCAATGCAGGTGAAATCCACAAACCCGCCTTTTGGGATAACTCAACTTATGAACGAATCATAATCTATGTTTCACCCCAGTTCATTCATTCTTATAAGGATATGGATTACGATTTAAATTACTGCTTTGAGCGGGCAAAAAAGGAGCATTCCAATGTTTTACGAATCCATTCCATGGACAAAAGCAAGCTTTATCAGGTATGCCTTGAGCTGGAACATTCGCTTCATAATAATGCCTTTGCCAATGAGCTTTATCAGAAAATTCTATTCCTCGAATTTATGATCCAGTTAAATAGAACTGCCATATCAGGCCATATAAATTATATGGACTCTGATATGGCAAATTCTAAACTTCTGGAAATACTTAACTATATCAATGTACACCTTACCGAAGACATAACCATTGATAAATTGTCTGCTGAGTTTTATTTAAGCCGTTATTATTTAATGCATTTCTTTAAAGAAGAAACCGGTTATACCATCGGAAATTATATTACCGAAAAACGTTTATTACTGGCAAAAAATCTTGTGCAGAAGGGAAGTTCTGCTACAGAAGCCTGTTTTCTGTGTGGTTTTAAGAATTACTCTACCTTTTCAAGGGCTTTTAAAAAAGCCTTTAATACAATACCTAAAAATGCACCCTATATTGATTGAGACTGCTGAAAAATTTCCCTTCCTGCGGCATGTTCTGTAGCGACTCAAACATATTAAAAATATCACATATACACCTCTATTCCTACCAAGGTTTGAAGGGATTTTTTCAGCAGTCAATAACTAATTTAAATCCGGTATAATTATTTCAACCTCTTTTTGTAATTTACTGGAACGGTAAATGCCATCACAAATTGCCTGATTGTATATGATTTCTTCCCCCGGAATGGGCGCCGGGCGTCCTTGTATAATTGCATCACAAAAATCACGGACTTTTGCTTCGAATATATCAACTTCCCTGGGAGACTCATAGGCGTTAAAAGGTAAGGAAGGCAGTATGTAACTATCAATATTCTGACCGTTTACATCTGTAAAGTACATGGTACGGGAAGGTTTGTTGGAATAATCAAACTCATTCTTGATTTTTATTCCGCCTTCGGTTCCAAGCCACATGGTATCACCCAATGTATCTGCATGCATAGCCCAGGATTGCTTGAAAAGGAAAGTCATATCATTTTCCATACGGACAAAGGCTACTGAAAAATCATCTACATTGAAGGTATCTGCACCGGAAAAATACTTTGGGTTTTTCCCGAAATAATCGGTTGCCATGGCGGATACGGTCAATGGTTTCGGATAACTGACCGCATGGAGGCATTGATCAATGGAATAGCAGCCGATATCGCCTAAACAGCCAAAGCCCGCTTTATCTCCATCAACGAAAGTGCCTTCCGGTATTCCTCTTCTTCGTCCACCGCCGCTTTGAATAAAATATATCTTTCCAAGAGCTCCGGACCGTATTATATCATCCACTTTACGGCGGCTGGTATCATAACGGGGCTGGAAACCAATGGTCAGAATTTTATTCGCCTTACGAGAAGCTTTTACCATATCCACGGCTTCCTGTAAAGTAAAGGACATGGGCTTTTCACATAGTACATGTAAACCTGCCTCAAGTGCCGCAATGGTACATTCCGCATGGGTTTTATTATAGGTACATATACTTACTCCATCCATTTCCACATTTTTAATTAATTCCTTTGCGCTGTTAAAAGCCTGTGCATTGGGCAATTCCCATTTCTCCAGAAATTCTTTTGCTTTACCGGGTACGATATCTGCTCCGCCGACAATTTCCACATCCTCGAATTTTTTATAAGCTGCCATATGGGCATTGGCGATGCCACCGGTTCCGATGATTCCTATTCTTAATTTTTTACTCACATTTATTACCCCTGTTCTTTCTAATTAATTCAATTAATGAAATGATACCTCTCTTTTTTCCTTATGTGCGATATATGCCGCTTCCAAAAGTTCGGTAAGCCTTGCACCGGCTTCTGTATCAAAAAGGATTGGTTTATTATATAAAACACCATCCACCCATTGTCTTAAGGAATGAGGCAGTGCTTCCGGAAGCTTTGCAGGTGTTACCCAGCCCTTAAATTCCTCACCCATCTTATTGGAGGTCAGCCTGATATCATTATCGCAAATGACGATCGTTCCTTCCGTTCCATAAACCTCAACCATGGAAGGAGTTTTATAAGTTACAAGACTTGTTTCAACAATCGCTACCGAATTATTTTCAAATTCTATGGTACACACGGAATTATCTTCAACTGTCCGATTTGTAAAGTAACTGAACATGGAAGATATTCTCACCGGTTTCCCTAATATCCAACTTGCAAGGTACATTGGGTGACAGCCAAGATCCATCATTGCTCCGCCGCCGGCTTTACTTTCGTCATACCAATAATCAGGCAGCCAGTTATTCAGTGCACCATCATGACCGTTTCTAATTCTTAAGAGCGTAACTTTGCCCAGGATTCCCGAATCTATTACACTTTTTACATAAAGATTTGACGACGCGGTGCGTGCCGGATGGGATATGCCAAACTTAACGCCTGCCTTTTTCACTTCTGCCGTGATTTCTTCACATTCTTTTTTCGTAAGTGCCATGGCCTTTTCCGTAAATATATGCTTTCCTGCCTTTGCTGCCTTCTTCATAATTTCGGCATGCATACTTGTAGGGGAGCAAACCAGTATCCCATCTACATCTTCTCTTGCCAGGATCTTATCCATATCCTCTTCGAATTCAACCTCTAAGGACTTAGCCCAATCCCTTCCTCTTTCCGGTTCTTCATCCCAGACGCAGGTTATTTCCGCATCTGGATAGGATTTTAACAGTTCGGCATAACCCTCCGCATGAACATGCCATTTACTCATTAATGCTACTTTTAACATAATAATTCCTCCATTCGTTTTTTGATTGGATACCCACATATTAAGCATTGTGGATTCATTGATTTCCATACAGCCTAAACTCATTACTTTTAATCCTTACCAATTCCTTTTACTCCTTGCCAATTTCTTCTGCTCCTTACAATCTCCTTCTGCTTTACAATTTAGAATTTTGTTGCTTTTTATATCCCAATACTGTTCTGCTTCCCCCCCTCCCTCCATACGAGACTGCTGAAAAAGTCCCCTTCATAGGCCATGCATGAATTTCAGCTTTCGACTTCACTGGTTAAAAACCTATCAACGATCTGCTGCCTGTATTCCTTTGACAGGGATGCGAAAAATGCAGAATATCCCGTTACACGTACTATCAAATCCGGGTGTTTCTGTGGATCCTCATGGGCCTCCAGAAGTTTTTTCTTCGTCAGACAGTTTAAATTTATTAAAGTCCCTCCCATTTGATTATGGGCATGAATCAGGGAAGCCAGGGCATCTGTTCCGCCTTCGTGTTTTAATAAGTCTAAATCAATATCCAGATGAAGGGGCGCAGAATTTCCGAAACCGGGCTGTAAAAATGCTACGGCATTTGCCTTTAAGGTAGGGGAAAACGTATGTATTCCTTGTGCGAATCCAGGGTCGGGTTCATTCGAGTGGGATATCGCCTCCCCATTCTTTCTTCCATTTGGTGTAGCCGGCAGTTTGGAACCTAATTCCAGAATCGTACCATGTGAAAACATACCCGGGATAATCGGCAAATGGTACTTGGGTGTTCCTTCCTGTTTGCAGCACCAAACAAAATAATCCCGTATTTTCACTGCCCAGGCCTGTGCTAAGGAGTCTGGGGAACCAAATCTTTTTATATTTTTCATCATAAGACGGACATTTTCATTACCTTCATAATTATGATCCAAGGTGACGAATAAATCCTCCCAGGTAATCCGCTGTTCGATCACAATCCGCTGTTCGATTGCTGCAAAGGAGTCCGCCACAGTAGCCAGGGCAACCCCGTCAATATTAAAGTTTAAGATATCAACCCCGCCTTCGGAACAATTGAGTCCCCGTTCAATGGGACCATGCATGAAGATATTATAAACAAGTTCCGGCTTATTTCTCCCTATTACCTCGTAATGTTTATCATAACCTGCCTTGATACTGTCTACGATAGCACTCGTATGGAAACAGAATCGTTCAAAAAGTGCTTCTAAGGACGGATTTTCCCTGATATCCTGTAAGGCATAATACAGGGCAAATCCGAGATTACACCTTGTAACATCCTGAAGGGGATACTCTTCTCCCGGAATACAGGTCCAGTTACATCCGACTTTCGCCCTTTTCCTTGCAAGCTGCAGGGGAAAACCATTCTTGATATACCCCTGTTCACATCCTACATTACAAGAATAGTCTACTCCTGACCCGTCTTCCAGGGTGTATTCCAGGGAACGTTTTAACAAAACCGGATTTACCTTATCATGAACCCTCAGGGCGATATTAATCGGAATATGTAATTCATGCATGGCATCTAATATGATAAAAGACATCCGGCTTGTCATATCTTTACTTCCGTCCGGTGTAAGCCCGGCAATCTGGGAATAATGGGTGTCATTGAAGAACAAACTGGCTATATACCATACTGCTTCTTCATCGGTTAATTTACCGCCTTGTATGTCCTTTTCATAAAATTGCCTCAAGGCTTCATCTAACTGGTCAAGGGCACCACCCACAAAATAGGTACGGTCCAGTGTCTGAAAATGTGCTATAAACTGGCAGGCTTCCCTTAAGGTCCTGGGCGGATGATTGACAAGCCATTCATTTACCTCTGCCATTTCCAAGAAATTTGCTTTGATTACTTGATCCTTTTCAAGCTCTGCTAACTTATGCGCTTCTAAAGCGAGTGCCGAAATCCATTCCTGCATTCCCAGTACTACCTGTTCTTCCCCGTCATAAAAATCAGTATTGACAGGAGTATTTATCTTCCGGTAGTATCTGATTTTTTTTAATAAACCGCCCCAGCCCAATTGCAAGCCAATGGAGATATCTCCCGCACAGTGGTTCATTCCTCCAAAGCCCGGGCGGGTATCATATTTTTCCCATATTTCTTTTAGTTCCACCGACTGGTCTTCCGGAATAATTTCAATCCTGACATAATTGCTGAGAGGTCCGATCCACGCACCCGCCAAGGCACTGTTCTTATTGATGTACTTAGGAATCTCATTAAAAAATCTTCTTAAATGTTCCCCTATCGCAAGGGATCCATATACAATTCCGGAATCATGATTGGGTCTTGCCTCAAATTTAAAACCCGGGTAATGTACAAACCCCCAATCATCAAAATCCAGGGTTCCGAGCTCTTTCATCTTGACCTCATTGATCTTTAATTTATCTTCGTGCAGGTTATTGATTCTCTGCTTAAATAATGGCGAAAGTAAAACTTTATCCGTGTTCAGCATAATTAATTCCCCCTTTTATAGTTATGATTTATATGCATTTAATCCATATTTTCTTAGCGTTGTTATTGCTTTTTCAATCAGTTCTTCAGCCGGTACCTCAGTTTTTAATAAATCGTTTTTTATACCAAGGGCAGCATATTTACTGTTGCCGAGTTTATGATAAGGCATCACTTCTACCCTTACTATTTTTAAGGGCTGCAAGATTTTCCCGATCTCTTCTGTCTGGTCCTCATTTTGTCCTGTTATAAAAGGAATTCTCACGATGATTTCTTTTCCTGCCCCTGAAAGTCTTTTTAAATTATCCAGGATCAGATGATTCCCTGCACCGGTCAGCTGTTTATGTATTGGGGAATCGGCTGCTTTTACATCATATAAAAACAAATCCGTCACCGGTAATATTCTCTCAAAATAAGTCCAGGGCACACAGCCGGCCGTATCAACTGCTGTATGGATTCCTTCCTGTTTACACTTTCGAAGGATCTCTTCCAGAAAATCAATCTGCAGCATGGCTTCTCCGCCGGAGAAGGTTACTCCACCGGAAGAATTCTGATAATATAATTTGTCTTCCGCTATAGATTTTAAAAGATAAGAAACCTCTACATTTAAGCCTGCACCCACCAAGGCATTCGCATAACAGGTTTCAGCGCATAAAAGACAGCCGGTGCATTTTGACCGGTCCAGTTTATGCTTATTATTTTCCCCAAGGAAATGAACCCCATTCGGGCATACCTGTAAACAGGCACCGCATCCAATACACTTTTCCGGATAGAACTCAATCTGGTTTTCCATATGAATGGATTCCGGATTGTGACACCATTTACACTTTAAATTACATCCCTTAAAGAAAACGGTCGTTCTTACACCGGGTCCGTCATGTATTGAAAATCTTTGAATATTAAACAGTTTACCTTCCATACAGTTATTTGCCCTTCCTTTCCTTGATAACTGAATTATAAGCATTTGAAAGCTAAAAATCATAGCAGTTTTTACATGAAACCTCTCATTTTTTTAACTATCCTTAATTTATTTAAATTGAAAAAATGATTTAAATGATTTATATTGATTGGTACTACATGATACTGGGTTTAAGTTTAATGATCGGGAATGGAATATGCAATTATTAGGATAGAATTTATTAGAAGTATATATTATAATGAAGATACGTTTTATGAAAAGGGGTTAATCTATGCTTCCATTATATTTCACGGAAAAAGATAACAATTTTACATTTGATATTTCGATTCACAAGATTAAAAATGATGTAGACCCTCATGGGCATAGTTATCTTGAACTTCATTTTGTTTTTGAAGGTCAGGGCAAAGAAAAAATAAATGGAATTGAATATACCATGAAACCAGGTACCTTTGCAATTATATTTCCGTATCAGGTTCACGAAATGCATCTTCAAAAGGATACAAAAGTCCTCCTTTATAATCTGTGCCTTTCAACTAAAACCCTATTTGACCAGGATGAATATGGTCTTGTTATAAATAAGCTATTATTTGATATTAATTTAAATGCATCCACGATTTATGATATTGATTTGAATACCTCCCAGAAAGTATATACACTTCTTAGTGAAATACATACGGAATATAACGGAGAAAAAGAATGGAAGAACTTCATGCTGAAAGCCAAATTAATTGAGTTGTTCATATTGCTTGACCGGTACAAAAAATCCTTTGTATCAAAAGGCAGTAATACCATTCAAAACAAACCGGGAAATGACACCTGGTCTATCATTCATTATGTTTATAAAAACTGGAATACCGATATAACCTTAAAGAGTCTGTCCAAGCTCTTTTACTTAAGTGAACCATATATCAGTACCATCTTCAAACAATGTCTTGGCATCAGCTTCCATGCTTTTCTCAGGGATTTACGTATAGAAAATGCCTGCAGCCTGTTAACTTCTTCAAAGATGTCAATAACTGATATTGCATATGAGGTGGGCTATTCTTCTTATAGTACCTTTGTCAGAGTATTCCATAAATGTAAGGGAGTAAACCCAGCTATGTATAGACAGCTGATAAAAGTGAACTAACAGGAATTTAATCCGCATTATAGGAAACTGACCATTCCAACGGGACAAAGTCTTATTGTCAATCTGTTAACTTTATTATATAATTATTATATGAAACACTATGAGGTGAAACCTGATGACTACCGTAGAAATTCGAATTCAAAACATGTATATGCAATTAAATAATTCCGAAAAAATGGTTGCCGATTATATCCTTAAGGATATTGAAAATATCTTCCGCTTTCCCCTGGCCAAACTGGCAGGTCAATCCGGGACAAGCCAGGGAGCCTGGGTCCGTTTCTGTAAAACCATTGGTTTTGATGGTATGAAAGACCTTAAAAAGTCCATTTTTTCAGAATTAAACGGTGTAATTATAGAAAGTGAAAGTTCTTCTCCCCAACTTCAGTTTACGGATATAAAGGAACATTCCACTTATATTTCCATGGCAGAAAATGTCTGCATCAGTAGTACTCAGGCAATTGAATCTACCCTTAAGCTTTTTGATGAAGCCATGCTTGCCAAAATAGTAGATGCTATCATAGGTGCCAGATCCATCCGTATTTTTGGCGTTGGTGCTTCCGGACTTGTAGCTGACGATTTTTATTATAAGCTGCTGCGTATCGGTTATAATGCAACGTTCAGCCATGATACACATATCAGTCTGACCTATGCCTCCACTATGGCAAAAAATGATGCAGCCGTATTCATCTCTAACACCGGTGAAACGAAAGAAATTATGGATGCATTGGAGATTGCACAGAAAAATGAGGCAACTACCATTGCCATTACCAGGTACGGAAAAAGTCACCTGGCTCTTTCCGCCGATTTCGTTTTATTTACCAGCTCCCCGGAGATTTATAAACGAAGCGGTGCCATGAGTTCCCGGATTGCACAGCTGACATTAACTGATATTATATTTACCGCAATTGCCAACAGGGATTACCACAATGTGGAATCCAGGCTGGAGGGCAGCTATCAGGCCACCCATATCCACCGTGATTCGGATTAATACTTTTAATATAACTGATACTTTTTCTTTCTGTTAAAAAACTCTTCTGACTCCCTGCTCCATTCCTGATACACAGTCTCCGGGTCAAAATCGTGAGTCCTTATAAAATCATTGCCGGTATTATAGTCAATCATGGGTTTACCTGCATCTGTATAAGCCTTAGTATAGTTAAATTCCTTACCGGATAATTTTTTTACCGCCTCTAAAAGATGAAGTCCTGTTTTTACAGGAGAATAACTTTTCCTGTCGGTTACGTGCAGTTGGGTCCCTCTGCATAAATCCCCTTGATGCTTCGAAAAGGAAGGGGTAAAATATACCGGCCGGAACAGGACCCCTTCCAGATTTTTATCATTCATAAAATCCGCCAGCCCGTATGCCGATAGCCAGGGAGCCCCAATCATTTCGAAAGGCTTCGTTGTTCCTCTTCCCTCAGAAATATTCGTGCCTTCAAAAAAGCAGGTACTGTTTATATACAAAAGCGGTATCCACAGTAGGCATATTAGGAGACGGACTTATCCAGATGAGTCCTGTGTCATCATAGTCCATGTTTCTTTCCCAGCCTTTCATGGGAATTACAATCAGGTCACAATCAATATGGAACTCCTTATTAAACAGCAGTGCCAGTTCTCCTATTGTAAGCCCATACCGGTAAGGAATGGGATGCAGACCGACAAAAGAGGCAAATCCCTCTTTAATCAGATTCCCCTCTACCTTTTCCCCTCCTATCGGACCCGGTCTGTCAAATACTAAAAAAATCCTGCCCCAGGCAGCACAGCTTTGCATACAATTGGACATGGTAGAAATATAGGTATAAAGTCTGGAACCCACATCCTGGATATCAAAGGCTAAAATATCGATATCGTTAAAGTACTCTTCCAGCGGCTTTTTATTCTTTCCGTATAGGGAATATACCGGAAGTCCGGATTTTTCATCGATATATTCCCCTACCGTCCCGCCTGCCTGTATATCCCCCCATACGCCATGTTCCGGGGAAAACAGCCGTACCAGATTTCCATATTTCTTTAAAATATCAATCGTGCTTACTAACCGGCTATTTACACCGGTAGGATTGGTTACCAGCCCCACCTTTTTCCCTTTCAATACATCTTCCCAGGCTTCTATATTATCAATTCCAGTTATTACCTTTCTGGTAACTTTTTCCATTAGTAGTCCTTCCTTTAAATCACTGGCAAATTCTACTGTACAGTCAGTTATCCGGTCTTTTATCCTTCCAGTCAGGAGATCTCCTGTAAATTTTTTTATGATATTCATATCTTCCCTATAATCCTTTCTTTCCCAAAGTCATAAATTACTCCTGCTTTATAGCTGCTTAATAAGTTTAAGGGCCAGGGTTACCGCCCCGTCCGCTGCAGGATTATTTGACCTGAATACAGAAATATTAGGGTGAAGATATTTCATCCTTTCAGCAAACCCGTCATAAATATACCGGTTATTTAAAAGTACACTGCCGGAAACTGCAAGGGGAATCTCCCCATTCATATGGTTTGCGACCGGTGTAACTAAATCCCCTAAATCATAAACATTCTTAACTATAATTTCCTGTGCGCATTTATCCTTTCTGTCAATAGCCTTCTCAATTAAAGGAGACAATCCTGCTATATCTTTTTTACTGCGGTCTCTGTCATAGACGTAGGAAATAAGCTGATTTATATTATTGATCTTTAAGAAAGAAAAGACCAATCCAGTTAATATTGTCGATTCCCTTCTTCCATCATAAGCCTGGACTACTGCTTTTAAAATGTCCTTACCGATTGCATAACCGCTTCCGGTATCATCAATCAAATGACCGAAGCCCCCGGTACGGTAAGCATTTCCTTCTTTATCCTTTCCATAACAGATAGAGCCCGTCCCGGAAATTAAGATAATCCCGGAAGAAGTTTTAAAGGCACCGTAAAAAGCTGCCTCCTGGTCTCCCACAAGGGATACCGGACATAAAAAACCCATATCCCTGATTATTGTCAGTATATTTTCTTTCACAAGCGGGTTACTGACACCGGCAGCTCCAATACATACAGCCTTACAAGCCTCTTTTAAATAACCCCTTTCTACTGCAGATTGAAATATGTCTTTTAAGATAGAATCCACCAATAATTTGTTACTGCCATTATAATTAATGGAACCTTTAACATACTTATCCAATATCCCGTGCTCTTTATCCGCAATCAGGACGGAGGTCCTGGTTCCTCCCCCATCCATACCAATAACATAGTCTTTCATAAATTTATCCAATTTCCTTTCAAACTGTATATTGAACTGGAAGTTTTCCTCCGGGCACTGCTTCTTCTTTTAAAATCTTAACCAGTGTATTAAATACGGCAGCATTATATTCGTAAGCAGCCAGCTTATATATTTTCTTGTCCAAAAAGGCTAAATCATACGGATTTCTTAAGGTGATCCCCAATACCGTATGTCCCATACTGCTGATTGTATTGGCAAGTTCTGTCTGACCGTTGTTTAAATGACCGTTATATAAACCATATATAACAAAGGAATAGCCTTTTAATTTCTTAAGTATGTCCTCAATCTCTTCCCTGCCCGGATTGATGGGAACTTTAAGATAGCTGCTGTTCATCTTTCCTGCCATATATTCCGCAAAATGCAGACCGTTACCTACAGTACTGCCTGCTAAAGTAGACCGGTAATTATAACTGCCTATAAATATGGTATCCTGGGTGAACTTAGGAAAGCTGCCTTTTGAAAGTTTTGTAATGCCGGATAAAGTCATCTCTTCTATAATTCTTTTATATTTGAAAGTGTCTTTTTCATCCGGTCCTTTCTGATTTTTATCAATTTTATAGACTTCTTTCAGTTTAAGTACATTATCAACTGCCTGGTCTATGAACTCCATGGGAATCTCACCTGTTAGAACTGCTTCCTCAATTTGCTGTACCGCGTTCATAACCAGTTCCGGTGTGTGGGAAATACACAGAAGCTGGGCTCCGGCCTTCACCGCCATAACTGCCCCTCTGGCCGTTCCATAGTTATCTTTTACCGCACCCATTTCCAGGCAATCAGTAATAATAACGCCCTTAAATCCTAATCTTTCCCTTAAAATATCTGTTAATATGGTTTTCGACATGGTGGCAGGAACCTTTTCCCTCTCAAGCTTTGGGAACAGGATATGGGAAGTCATGATACAAGGGATACCTTCCTTTATAGCACTTTCAAAGGGAATTAACTCCTGTGCCATTAATTCCTCCAGTCCTTTTTCCACAACAGGAAGTCCTAAATGGGAATCTACGGAAGTATCACCATGACCCGGAAAATGTTTGGCAACAGCCGCAACCCCTTCCCCTAAGAGTCCTTTCATCATGGCCATTCCAAATCCCTCCACCTTCTTTACGTTACTGGAATAGGAACGGACACCGATAACCGGATTCCGGGGATTGGAATAAATATCCAGAACAGGAGCCAGATCCATATTAATACCCAGTGTTTTTAACTCTGCCCCGGTAATCCTGCCTGCCTCACAGGCATATTCCCTCCTGCCTGAAGCACAAAGAAGCATCGCTCCGGGAATATTAGCTGCTGTATCAGGAAGACGGGTAACAACACCACCTTCCTGATCCGTGGCAATGAGGGCCGGATAACCCGTACTTTGCCGGATTCGGTTCTGTAAATCAACGCACAACCTTAAAATCTGTCCTTTATCTTTTAGATTATACGAAAACAAAATAATATTAGATACTTTGTATTCATCAATCAGCCTGCCTAAGGAGGGGGTAATTTCTTCAGCCGGAAAACCGGTCATAATCATATGTCCGATCTTTTCCCTCAGTGTCATCTGCTCCATACTATAGTCCTTCCTTAATCAGCCGGTAACTTTCTTCAGGAATCATAAAGCATTCCGCCCTGCCTTTTCTTGCTTCAATTCCTCTTACGCGGCTTAAGTGGTCATAATACTCCAGATAAGGAAAGGACGTACTGCCCGTAACAAACCAATGGGTGGCTACGGCCTTTTTCCATAATTCGTACCCTTCGGTGGTATCTATATAAAGATATGGGGTAAAGGAAACCCCATCCTCCCAGTTTTCCGCATAATAGAAACGTCCTGCAAAAAAAGGGGCATCTTTCCTGATAAATCCCGGTAAAGAAGCATAAGACCGTGCATCATTAACGATTTTATGGGTATTATTATGGTCTTTATGCATGGAGCTTTTGTAGTGGGTAATTAAGATATCGGGACGGTACTTTCTTATTACGTCGCAGACTTTAAAACGAACTTCATCATTATCCGGCAGTTCACCGTCCGGATAGTCAAAGACGAGAGCCTCTCCCCCTAACATGCCTGCAAAGGTTTTCGCTTCCCTCACCTTTTGCTCCCGGTATTCTTTTATATCCCGGTCTGCCGGTGCACCTTTTTCTCCGGCCGTAAGTGCCAGGGTGATAAGCTGTGCTCCTTCCAAAGCATGTTTTGCCAAAGCCATACCTGCCGTAAGCTCCATATCGCCAATATGACCTCCTACCGCTAAAATTGTTACTTTCTTTTTATCCATAATGACCTCCTTCCTGATATTCAGGTTCTGGCGGGATATTCCGCAATAAATAATTAATAGTTTCCATGACGTAATCCATCTGTTTGCAGGTGGACTGCTGATTATAAAATCTTACGCATGACCGCAAACTTTTCCACCACTTTAAAGCCTGCCTGCCCATAAATCTTTCCTGCTTTATTATCTGCCCCGGTAAATAAAGACATATACTCCGCCCCCGCCTTTTTCTCCTCGTTGCAGAGCTTATAAAAAAGGACCGTGCCAAGACCATGGCCTTCCTCTTCTTTCATTACTCCAATACCGGTAAAATAACCTCTTTTATTCTCCTGTTTTATTACAGGACCTGCAAAACCCACAACCTGATTTTTCCTGGCCGCTACCAGCACCGGAATCCCCTCCATAGTACACCTGGTAATTTCCTTTTTCCAAAGGGGATTATTAAGCTTGGTAAGCATCTCTTCTACCTCGCAATGCCTGTCTTTATCAAAGAGGGTAAATTCCCAGCCGTCTGCCTGAAGCTTCTTTTCCTTTTCCAGGATTTCTTCCGGTATATGAAAATGTTGCAAATCCAGATACATGGCATGCTCTGTAGTTCTATTAACATAACCATCCTCCAGAAGTTCTTCATAAAGCCTGCTGGATTTAAATACACCCGGATTTTTATTGTAACTTTGTTTCACGAAATTCCGGAATTGTAGGTTGGGCGAACTAAAAACGGCAGTCTGTAATCAGACTGCCTCATCGCATTATTTTTCTTTTCGTTTTCTTTTTATTATCATAGCCAATCAGAAAAGGAATGTCAAGAATTTTCGTAATTTTATTTTCAAATATTTGATTTATTCCGTAATTTTATTTCATATACAATTAACTGCTTATTAAACTTTATTAAACTATTTATATCCATCCCCCCCACAGTACTAATTGCACAAAATTATTGCCTTATGCTTAAAATGTATACCATATTACTAATCCGTATATTTAGTAAGGATCTCTCTGACCACGGTACATTAATTTTCTTTCATTTTATTCCTGTACTGTACCGGTGTCATTCCTTCCTGCTGTTTAAAATTCCTGCAGAAGGAAGGCAGATCATAAAAACCGCAGGAAAGGGCAACTTCCGTCATATTATAGTTGGTATCGGTAAGCATATACTTAGCAGAAAGGATACGGTACCCTGTCAGATATTTTTTAACTGATTTACCCATATATTGTTTAAATATTTTAAAAAGGTAAGTCCGGTCAATTCCAACATATCTTGCAATGTCGGATACCCTGATATTATAGCTGTAATTATGGCGGATGTAGGATAAGGCTTTCTCATAGTATCCTTGTTCTGCAACCTCCTCCCTTCTGGTCTCAGCCCTGGCTATTGTGGAAAATACCAGATAAAACAACCCTACCAGTTCGTATTCGTGATAGCCGGGGTGCTTAAATTTTTCTGCCATAAGCTTTAAATATTTCTCACAGTCTTCCAGCTTTAAGATGTCGCATACCGGCTTTTCTGCCGTAATTCCGGCCATATCCAGCATTTCCTCAGCAGCCTCTCCGTCAAAAGCAATCCAGGCATATTCCCAGGGATTTTTTATATCAGCCTCATAATAAGTAATCTCCTGGGGCCTGATTAAAAAAGTTTCCCCCTTCTTTAATTCAAACCGTTCTTCCCCTGTCTGATAACTTCCTTTTCCATTCAGGATAAAATGCATTAAAAAATGTGGACGAACCGCCGGTCCGAAATAATGTCCCGGATCACACTCTTCCTTACCACAGTAGTATAGATTAATTGGTTTTCTTGAATTTTTCATATTAACTCCCATCTGTTTGCAACTGATTATTCTTATTCATTCAACAAATTGCCAAGGATATTGAAACAAATTTAAAGGACATCTTTTTTCTCATATTATACAATGGGCTTATAGATAATGCAAGAAAGCGGGAGGTATCCAAGTGATTAAAATAACTTTTTTAGGTGCGGGAAGCACTGTATTTGCAAGGAATGTACTGGGAGATTGTATGTGTACGCCAGCTCTTTGTGAAAGTGAAATTGCCCTTTATGACATTGATGCCAAGAGACTGGATGAATCAAAGATTATACTTGATGCAATCAACAAAAACGTAAACAATGGCCGTAACCTTATTAAAACCTACCTTGGTGTAGAAAACCGTAAGGAGGCTTTACAAAATGCAGCTTTTGTTGTCAATGCCATCCAGGTGGGCGGCTATGATCCCTGCACCATCACCGACTTTGAGGTTCCTAAAAAATATGGCTTAAAACAGACAATAGCAGACACCTTAGGAATCGGCGGAATCATGCGGGCACTCAGGACCATTCCCGTTATGGCTGAGTTTGCGAAAGATATGGAGGAGGTTTGCCCTAATACCCTTTTCTTAAATTATACCAATCCTATGGCCATGCTGACCGGCTATATGCAGCGCTATACGAAGATTCAAACCGTAGGCCTCTGCCACAGCGTACAGACATGTTCTGAAAGCCTGCTCAAAGAACTGGGAATGGAAGATAAATTGGAAGGCCGCAGGGAACTGATTGCCGGCATTAACCATATGGGTTGGCTGTTAGAACTAAAAGATAAGGATGGCAATGACTTATATCCTGAAATAAAGAAACGTGCCGCCAAGAAAAATGCTGAAGAAAAACATGGCGATATGGTACGTTTTGAATACATCAAAAATTTGGGCTATTACTGTACAGAATCCAGTGAACATAATGCAGAATACAACCCTCTGTTCATTAAATCCAGATATCCGGAAATGATTGATCAATTTAATATTCCATTAGATGAATATCCCCGCAGGTGTATGAAACAAATTGAAGGCTGGGAAGAAGAAAAAGTTAATATCCTTAAGGATGGAAAAATCACCCATGACCGTTCCCATGAATATGCTTCTTATATTATGGAAGCCGTTGTCACGGGTATCCCATATAAAATTGGCGGAAATGTACTAAATACCGGCCTCATTGATAACCTGCCCTCCGATGCCTGCGTAGAAGTACCCTGTCTGATAGACAAAAGGGGGGTAAATCCCTGCCATGCAGGAAGACTGCCTGTTCAATGTGCAGCCATGAATATGACCAATATCAATGTCCAGCTCTTAACCATAGAAGCTGCTGTCACAAAAGACCGGAATTATATTTACCAGGCGGCCATGTTAGATCCCCATACTGCCGCTGAATTAAATATCGAAGACATCCGGAGCATGTGTGACGAACTGATTGCCGCTCACGGTGATTATATGAAAGACTACCGGTAATTATATTTTAATAAGGCCGATCAACTAATTCCAATCAGCAAAAAAGAGCCGTATATATAATCTCAGGCTCTTTTTTGCATTCTTTATGGCGGCCGGCATAGTGCATTAGCCGCCCTCAAGTCAAAGTAAGGATTGATTTATATTAATATTCATCTATGATATCTTCCCTGCCCTCTATTAAGTCTTCACCTGTAACCTCTGAAGGACTTATGAGAGTTGATTCATGACGGGAATCCAGCCTTTTCATTTCAATAACTATAAATATTCCGGTTACCACGGTTGAAACGACATCTGCTAAAGGTCCTGCGGATATGACCCCTTCTAAACCAAAAAACTTTGGTAAAATAATCAATGCAGGTATTAATATTAATACCTGTCTGGAAAGACCAAGTAATGCGGAATGCTTTGGTTTACCAATTGCCTGGAAGTAGTTGGCTGAGATAATCTGAAAACCGATAACCGGCAAAAACATCATAAACCTCTTTATCGCCCTGGTACCAAAGGAGATTAACTCTGCATCTTTCCTATTAAATAAATAAACTAATTGTTCCGGGAATAACCTTGTAACACTCCAGCCAATTACAACGATAACGGTTGCAAACAGGACTGCTAATTTATATGCTTCCTTTACCCTGTCGTACCTCTTAGCACCATAATTATACCCTATGATGGGCTGGACACCTTGATTAATTCCAAAAAGCGGCATAATCATAAGGGTTATAATACTATTTACAATACCCATACCGGAAATAGCTATATCACCACCATAGGTAACCAAACTGGTATTCATAATAAGATTTTGAGCACTTGCTGCTATTTGCATTGCAAATGGCGCAAGCCCTAAAGCCAGAATTCCATTCACGACGGAAGCCTTTAATCTTAAATTTTTATATTGAATTTTTAATAAACTTTTGCCCCGCAGGAAATATGCAAATACCCATATAGCTGATACAATTTGGGATAGAACGGTAGCAAATGCGGCTCCGCTCATTCCCCAATGAAATACAAATATAAAAACCGGATCTAAAATAGTATTAAGTAAGGCTCCGATTAACATGGTATACATGGCTATTTTAGGATTGCCTTCCGATCTTATAAAATTATTCATACCCATTCCAATCGCTTGAAATACTCCTCCTAACAGAATAATCCGCAGATAATCCCTGGCATAGGGTAATATATCATTACTGGAACCTAAAAGTCTGAGCAAAGGATTCAAAAAAACTAATCCGGCTATGGATAAAACCAGAGAAATCAAAATGAGCAGACAGACCGCATTACCAAAAATAGCTTCTGCTTCTTCCTTTTTATTTTGTCCTAATCTGATTGATACTAAGGAGTTCGCACCTATACCAATCAGCATAGAAAATGCCATCATGACCAACATAACCGGAAATGCAACCGTAATACCTGCAATTCCCCGGTATCCCACACCATTCCCTATAAAAACCCTGTCTACCACATTATATAAAGCATTTACTAACATGCCTATTATTGCCGGTATTGAAAACTTTATTAATAGTTTTAAAATCTTCACTTCTCCTAATTGTTTTGAATTATCCATTTCATTTCTCCTGTAATATATTTATTGATTCTACTTGTTCTCTTTATCTATTTAAATTTATTCTTCCATTTCTTTAAAATTATCAATTACTCTTAATAAGTGATTTTTAAAAGTAACAATCTCTCCTTCAGTAAATCCTTTTAATATTGTAACTTGATTTTTCGTAGATATTTCTTCTAACCCGTTTAGTTTACTCATAGCTTTGTCTGTAAGCCTGATATGAAAAGACCTTTTATCATTGGGATTAATTAATCTGACAACCCATTCCTGTGCCTCCAATCTATCAATTATGCCAGATACGGTTGGTCTGTCAAATTCTAGTCCGGCTGATATGCAGGCAGGGGATAATCCTATGGCAGCCGTGTTCTCCTGGTGATGATATATCTCTTTTAATACCATTAATTGTCCAGGAGTAATACCAAATTCATTTAATTCATTTGAAAAATTACACTTAGCTGACATAGCAGCTCGATGCAAAATGAATCCTATGTCTTTATCCTTTAACATTATTTCGCCTCCTAAAGTAGTTAGTATACTAACTATTTATCAGGAAGTCAAGTTCTTTATCTTAATTCCTATCTGTTTCAGAAAAAAATAAACCGATATATCGTTATTATTGCAATACCATTTAAAGTATTTTCAACGATGTACCGGTAAATATTTTGATAAAATCTTAATATGCATTTTTAAAAATTCCGGGGTTTTTCAGGCTATTATCCGGCAGTCGGTTGAATACACCTGTTGTCTGCTATTTTAATATATTATTTTATCCTGGCTCTGATTCGTTAATTTCTGATATAAAATACAATTCAAATGATTTTGATCCAACTCCAAGGCTCCGGTAAAAGCTTGCCTGGCTTATAAAATTTAGCATTGGCGGAGGTGGCTTTCCCTAATTTCTTTAAGGCAAAGCCCTGGTACAGTATCATATCTGCCGGCTGATCATTATAATACATCATTCCTGCAGGTTCACCAGTTCCTACCGATGCTGCATGAAAGTATCCCGTTGCAGCTTCTGCATTTCCCATAGCCTCATAAACACAGCCAATATAATAGTTCAAATGATTATCCTTTGTACCTTCTAACTTTCCTTCACCAAGATTTTCAGGATAAACCAGCGCAGCTTCCTTAAGCCTGCCTATTTTGCTGCAATAATATGCTTCATAATATTTTGACATGGGATTTTCTTCACGGCAAAGTTTTAAAACGTCAATTGCTTCTTCTGAATTGCTTAAAAGTTTTTAAAAATTGCTCTATATTTTTCTTGAATTTTATAGCTTCTCCATCAGATATTTCTCGTTGACGTACATTTTCTTATGATTTATAATACTTCTAACGTATACTTATTGTTTTTGTAGTTTTAAAATTAGTTATAGAATGCGTTCAGAAACCAAATAAAATATCTGTTAAAACTTGCTATGAGAGTTTCCGTGAGTACGCTTATATTTAAAGGAGGTTTATTATTATGAAACCCATCGATTCAGGATTATCCACTGCCTCTGCAATTTATTTTCATACCGCCAGTCCCCAGGCTCAAAAAATGTTTTTTTGCCTTATATGTACCGGGCATTATTACTGCGATTCGAATTATTCTGTCTCAAGAAATAAATATGACAGTTATTTAATCATGTTAATAAAACGCGGTCATGGCTCTGTTACCATTGATCAGAATACCATTCCTTTTTCTGCCGGGCAGGCAGTACTGATTGACTGCTATAAGCCGCATTCCTACAAAGCTCATGGAGATATGGAGACTTTATGGATACATTTTTATGGAAATACCTCCAGGGAGTATTGTAATTATATTGTTTCGCAATCAGGTAATGTAATTACTTTAAAGGATACTTATTCCTTCGAAAATAAGCTGAACAAAATATATACCTCCTTTCAAAGCAACAATAAGATTGGTGAGGCTTTCCTATCCCAATATATAACCAATTTATTAACCCTACTTATTACCTTTACCAACGAGGCAAAACCAGGCTATAGCCATTATGAAATAATAGAAGACACGATTTCATTTATATGCGATAACATCAGCCGTAATATAAGTTTAACTGAATTATCGTCCCGTGTTTCCCTAAGCCCTTATTATTTTACCCGGCTCTTCAAAAAAGAGACCGGGTTTACTCCTCATGGGTATATTATTTCAGCCAGGACCAATGCTGCTAAATTCTATCTCAAATCTTCCCATTACCCGGTAAAAGAAATATGCTTCAGCTGCGGGTTTACCAGTGAAAGTAATTTCTGCACTTCCTTTAAAAAAGTCGTTGGTATGACACCCTCTGAATATAGGGAAAGTTTTGCTGATTTAACGGTATAGGCTATTACCCGTTACTATTATTACAGATCCGAAGCCATACCCCGGATTTGTAGTGAAACCTATTGTTTTGTTATTTCAATAAGCTGGCTGTCATAATCTCCTTTTAGAATTATCTGTAATCCCTGATACATTAAATAAGCTCCTGATTTGTTATATTCTGCCCCATTAGCCCTGACACGGTATCGGCCTTCCTGACATAAATCTTTTAATTTTATTATTGTCTTTCTGATATTGTATGGCATGAATCTCATCTTTTGTCATACTTTTCAGGCGATACAGTTTACCAAACTGAATGATGTCCCTGACATTTTTATAGATTGGTTTTTTAATTTCTTCCGTCTCGCCCTTATTTAAGCCGTTTAAATTATTGCCGATTCCCAGCACTCCGCACATTGCAGTATGAAGGGCAAACGTAATCGGTATTTTTCTCTTTGAAAAACCGTCCGGGGTGTCCGTAACCCAGGCACGCATATATTTAATAGGATAGATATAAGCATCCCCACAGACAGAAGTTTCTCCCATCGGACGGTTCATATCCCATTTTATATAATCAATCTTATTTTCTGATAATAGTTTATCAATAAACTTACCTGAATGCAATTTTTTCTTAACCATAAATAAATCTCCCTTTCATTTCTATATTGGAATAAATTCCATCTTCAGGATATAAATCCAGTATAAAAAGCAGGAGAAGATTGTCAACTGTAATTTTCCGTTAAAACTATATTTTCTTGCTATATCAGGCCCCTATCTGTCTGAAACGTTACTCCAGCCGGACGTACACCCATGATACCCCAATCTTTTGATATTGCCGCTAATGTATCCGTACCATGTTCTGCCAGTCAATAATAAAGCTATCACTTTTTTACATAACTCTTCTCATGTCCAAAAGCATTCACTATTAATATATTCAGAAAGAGTAACCGCACGATTCTGCCAACTGTGCATTGCTTTGGCTTTTTGATAACCGTTTTCCGCGATACTTTTAGCTTTTACCGGGTTGCTTAATAGGTCACCCACAATATCCGGAAGCTTTTCCATTGCTGACAGTGAATAGGGGACAATATCTTTATTATCCGTAAATTGATCCGTTATAAAGGTACTGCTGTCGCTTAAGCAGACTGATTTACTGAGCATAGAATTAAAAATCCGGTCGTGGGCACCGGCTTTAAACCAAGGCATCACATTAAGGGAAATCCGGGAATTCATCATATTACAGATGCATTCATGAGACTCTATAGGACCATGATTAATGAGATTTATCTTATTCCTGCAATCCAACAAGTTCCACCCGCCGCCATATACATCAACCCGAAATCCACTTTCGACTAAAGTCTTAACTGCCAAAGCCCTGAAGTGGAACCTGACATATAGATCAATAAAAGTCATGGAGGCAAACGCATTTTTTAAATCTTCTTCTGTAAGATCATTAATATCCAGCCTGGTTTGCTTTTCAATGGCATCTTCTATCGTCTTATCCGGATTATGAATTAAATCATCTATTATTTTATGATAAAAACAAGCATAATCATCGTCGATACGATTAATGTATTTATCAAAAGTATATGGCGGCGTATAGTTACCGGTAAATAAGATATCATATTCTCTCTCTCCATAAGGAATAAATATATCACTGATCCGGGTACCTGCCAGGGGTAAAAACGAAACATTTTGAATATTAGGAAAAAACCGTTCCATATATTTTACATGATTTTGATCGATACAAAATAGAATATATCGTAGTGGTGGCTTCTTAAAAAATTCATGATAATAAAACGGATGATC
Source organism: Anaerocolumna sp. (assembly GCA_049692775.1). Lineage (GTDB taxonomy): Bacteria > Bacillota > Clostridia > Lachnospirales > Lachnospiraceae > Anaerocolumna. The sequence continues at coordinate 63,844 of JBAVPE010000128.1, forward strand.
AACAATTATATTAACGCATAAAATTTCCCGTTGATTCCAAAACAATTCCCCATTACTCAATATAAAAATTTCTTCATCGTTAATACCTATAAAATTAAATGTAATCATAACCGTGTTCTCTTTTTCACAGAACCAGATAAGATCATTGATGCCCTGGTAGCTGTCAGCAAAATCAAACATATAAACCTCATATCCCATCTGAACAAATGCTTTGGCAAGTTGTTCAGAGAAATAACCCAGGGTTTCGATTTGTCCTTTGAAGAGGACGATTTTTTTTACTTTACGGATTTTTATCATTGGTTAATGCTTCTTTCTGTGGGGTTTCAAGGCCTTTTGCTGCATTGGAATCTATACTTGACGGAACACCGGTTTTTAGCATCTGGGTCGTTCTGCTCCTGCCTGAGAACTTTATCTTAGACATTTCCGAAATCCTTACCAGTGCATCATAAATAAGACTGGTATAATTAATTCACTAAGATAATTCTCTTTGGCAGCTTTTAACTAAATGTAAAATAACTCCCTTTAACAGGAGTTACTTTAGCCTTACAACCATTTTCGTTACTTTTGGCTTCGTCGCTTTTACTTCTTTTCGGTTTAAGCAGATTACCGTCCGCAGCATTTTTTATATTTTTTCCCGCTGCCACAAGGGTCATTTCTTCCTATCTTTGGCTCTTCTCTTTTATACGGCTCCTGGTAAAAAGAATATTCTGATTCTTCCTCCCCATAATCCTGTTCCGTATATTTCGTATTTCTTACAAGGCGTGTATTTGACGGAAACCCCGCCAATTTGCAATATTTTTTCTCATACTTACTCTTTAGGTAAGCCAGATTATTATTTAGTTCTAATTCTTCTATAAATTCAGCCATTTCTTTGCTGACATTCGGGTACTCTTCTTTTATTATATCTAATTGCATCTTAATTCCCGGCATGGCATCAATGATTAGTAATTTTGAACCCAGAATATCCAAATCTATAGATTCCTCATCAAATTCATATTCCTCTTCTGACAGCAAAGACTTCAGCAAAAATTCAACGGCGGCCTCCCTGATTTCAATGTCCAATCTGGTATCCTTTGTAATTTTAACTTTTTCCATTTTGCAAAGAGCCATATGGAGAATATCCATTTCATCCTGTGTGTAGTTAACCGGTTCTTCAAAGGAAACAGCACCTGTCAGATAATCTAAGACATCTGTGTCATGGGTATTTTGATCATAAGCTGCCATAACAAAGCCAAGAACATCTATCGTCAGCATTTTTTGGTTATTCAAGCTGAGCTTCTTATATTCAAAAAATGACTGGTGGATTTTTATATCCGCAGGAAGGTCAATGGGCTCATATTGCATATCGCTGATAAATAACAGGGAAAAGACTCTTATTACTGTATAGATATCCGGATGGTCAGATTCCTGTTCCCTCTTTAAGATTTCTAATAACAGTTCCCTGGCATTTATGTAATAATCCTGCCTTAAGTTATTGGCTGCAAAGGCTAAAAGAAAGTCAGTTTCCTTATTACCCATCCGATATGCCAATTCATATTGCAATAAAGCTTTTTTTACCCATCCCCGTTTGTCATAAGCCCGAGCTAAAAGGCTGTTCCAACTAAGGTCATTCTTAAACCTGCTACTTAATGACTCCAGCAGTTTTATGGCCTTTCCTGCCTCTTCATTTTTCATATAAAGCCCTGCCAAAAACAGGTTCAGTTCTTTTTGCCCTGTATCAATTCTTAATCCTTCCTTACACGTTGCTATTGCTTGTTTTAAATCCCCTCTTGACTCATATGCCCTGGCATACTGATAGACTTCACAAAAAGGTGACGGAATGTTATATATTCTTTTCAGTTCTTCCCTGTTGTTCTCCTGTTGCAGATACTCATAAGCTTCCCTTATTTCCTGGAATTTTTTAGGTTCCTTATCGGGCGGGTATTTTCTGATTAGCCGGAAATAGGATTTTTTAATGTCCTGAGGCTCTGCATCCGGTGTTAATTCCAGTATTTTATAATAATTACTCATACAATTACCCATTGCATAACCCCTATACTTTCCGGGGGGCCTGCCAAATTTTAAAGGTTGGAAGTATAGGGCAGCTGCAATCTATCATCTTTCTTATATATTTCTTCCAACCAATATTCATCCCTATGTCCTGTATACATATGCTTCACATACCGGATAGAATATTCTATTATAAATAATCTTCAAGAAGATCAAGAATTTCATCTTCAATATCGGTTATATAAGATTCCTGGCATTCCTCAATCAAAGCCTTTTTCAATTCATACAGCAAATCTTCCAAATCAATGCGGTCTTCCTCTTCCAGTTCTTCTTTGAGAAGTTTTTCCGCCTTCCGGACGGTAGAGCGGTATTTAATAGCTTGTCCGGCATTTTTCCAACCGGATACATCGACCTTTTCATCAGAACTTATTCCTGCCATATCAATTACAATAAAAGATTTGTCCCCAGTGCTGACAATCTTCGCTTCTACCTGCAACATACCATTCACATCATAACTAAATTTAACTTCTATTTTTTCCTTATAGGCTTTTCCAGCCGGGATGCCGGTTAAGGTGAATCTGCCCAGGTAATTGTTTTTTGTGGCTTCTTCCTTCTCTCCCTGATAGACTTCAACCGTTGCTTCGGTCTGATAATCCGCAGCTGTAGTAAACGTCTTGCTTTTCGTAACCGGTATGGTCACATTCCTTGGAATAATGATTTCCATAACATTATCATAATAAAACCCGTTCAAATCCGTGGAAGCCCTGACCCCTAATGCATAGGGATTAACATCCGTTAACAAAATTCCTTCTTCTGCATTTATTTCATCATTTAGCATACCCGCCTGGATTGCCGCTCCCAGGGCTATGGATAAATCCGGATCTATCATTTCAACCGGTTCCTTATTTAAAAGCTCCTTAATAAAGCGTTTGACATAGGGAATCCGGGTAGAGCCTCCGGCCGGTATAATATAATCGATATCTTCTTCTGATAATCTGCTGTCCTTTAACACCACTTCAATCGGCTGCCTGGTTCTTTCCAGCAGATCCTTTATTAAATCTTCAAAGATTTCAATCGTAACAATTTCTTTCATGGAAACCGGTGTTCCATTTATGTTTGTAATGAAAGGTATCACCACTTCATAGGAATTCTGGCTGCTTAAAGCTATCTTACAGGACTGGGCAGCTGATTTTAGCTTAACCATTGCATAAACATCTTTACTTAGGTCAATACCTTCCTTTTGTTGAAATTCCTTTATCAGGTAATCAATTATCCTTTGGTCAAAATCAGTTCCGCCTAATTGATTGTCACCACTGCTGGCTTTTACCTCCAGTACTCCCTGATACAGTTCAAGAAGGGTAACATCAAAGGTTCCTCCACCTAAATCATAAATCAGGATATGATTTTCCTCTTCCAGGTGTTCAAGCCCATAGCAAAGGGCCGCTGCCGTCGGTTCATTGATAATCCGTTCAACCAAAAAACCGGCCTGTCTTCCTGCTTCTACCGTTTCTTTCCTCTGCTGCTCATTAAAATAGGCCGATACGGTTATCACTGCCCTGCTGATCTCTTCCTTTAAGTACTCACTGGCATACTGCCTTATATATTTCAGTATCTGGGCAGAGACCCACACGGGGGAATATTCCTTTCCCCTGAGGACGACTTTTTCCTTTGTACCCATTTTTCTTTTTACTTCAACGGCAGTGTCAGCCGGTCTTAATAAAACCTGATCGTAAGCTTTACTTCCTACCAGAATATCTCCGTTATCATCGATCGCAACCACTGAAGGAATAATGTGCTGCCCTGTTAAATCAGGTATCATAACCGGCTTTCCATCCATATAGACAGCTGCTTCCGATGTGGAAGTCCCTAAATCAATCCCTATTATTTTCGACATGCAATTCTCCTTTGTAAATGTATGCAATAATTTTTGCTTTCCTGATTACAGTTCCATGATAGATACATCCGGGTACCAGGATTTTTGAAACAGTCTCATTTGTATAAGGATGATCTGTTTCTGTAGTTTCAATTATCTGGTGCAATTCGGTATTCACTTTTACCTTAATATCAGATATCTTTTCTATACCGTTCAGGCTCATATTATGATCCAGCTCACTGTATACCAGATCAAGCTGTGCTTTCCACTGGTTAAAATTTTCTGCTTCCCCATAATTAGAATCAACGGTCAGATGGGAATTAATTAAATCCAAATATTCCTGATACTGTAAAATCAAGTTCAGCAGACCGTTTTTCTGCTTATTTTCATTGTCCAGTGCTTTTTCTAAGTTAAGCTTGTCCTCTTTGTTTTCCTCTGCCATTTCAATAAGTTCTTCCAGCATGGCATTTTGTTTATTGATTCTTTTTTGAAATTTATCAAAAAGCTCCGTCTGTTTTGAAGCCAGCCTCTGCTCAATTTCTGCTGATTTATCAATTAGTACCTTCATTGAATCCTGAATGATCTCTTCTATACTTTTATCAGGAATTGTATCCTTATTGTTTTTTATGTGTCTTCTATTTGAAAATAAGTGTAACATCTTTTTAACCTGCTTCTTCGTTTTTTGTATGGCTGTACACGAAAGGGGTTGTCGCAATATTATGACAGCCCTGTACTTAAACCAAAATCAGTGTATTGTCTCAACCGCATACAGCGGCAGATTCAGCAGCCATTCCTCACGCCTGTAGTTCGCCATGGATGTACGGATAGAACATTCCGGCTGATACTTCTCCCAATAAATTTTCAGACTCTTTGCCATAAGATTTGTCTCTGCTTTTACCTCAATGGGAATCACCATACTGCCGTTATCCACAACAAAGTCGATCACCGCGCTGCCGCGGTCGTTTGTCCAATAATAAGTTTCCAGACCTTTGATTGTTTTCAGCTGCTGTAGTACATACTGTTCAGTCAGCGCCCCTTTGAACTCCTTGAATAGCTCATTGCCATCCAAAAGAATACCTTGTTTCAGGCGTACCATACAGGAGAGCAGCCCAACATCAAGTAAAAACAGTTTAAAAGCTTTCATATCTTCATAAGCTTTGAGGGGTAAGCTGGGGGCGGTTACGCGATGAACCTTGTGAACCAGCCCACAATCGGTCAGCCATAACATAGCTTGCTCATATTCCTTGGCCCGTGCTCCTTCTTTAATCAGACCATAAATGAATTTCTTATTTTCCTTAGTGAGCTGGGCGGGAATACAGTTCCAAAGCATCCTGATTCTCGGTACTACTTCGTTAGGGGCATGCTTGGAGAAATCCTGCTCATAAGCGTCTAAAATACGCTGCTGGATTTCACGTGTCTCTGTAAAATCCCTATTCTCCAAAAAGCTGTAAACTACTTCCGGCATCCCTCCTACATAGTAATAGTATTTGAGCATTTCGATATAGGTTTGTTTGAATGTGGTTACCATATCAAAATCCCCTTTTTGCAAAATCTCGACATACTGGGCGTTACCCATAGCTTTTAAAAATTCCGTAAAACTAAGCGGGTATAAATCCAAAAATTCTACTTTGCCTACCGGGAACGAGGTACCTTGGTGCAGGGCGATACCCAGGAGCGACCCTGCACATATAATCTGGTATTCGGGCGCATTTTCATTGAAGTATTTCAGGGAAGTAAGTGCTTTGGGAACCTCCTGAATTTCATCGAAGATGAGCAGGGTCTTGGCGGGGTCTATCTTTTGGGCGGAATAAAGCTCCAGACCTGTCACAATACGTTTTACATCCAGATTGGAGGAAAACAGCTCCGTCATTCGCTGGTTGTTGTCAAAGCTGATGTAAACAGTCCGGTCGAAAGCAGTCCGACCAAATTCCTTCATCAGCCATGTCTTGCCAACCTGTCTTGCACCGCGGATAATCAACGGCTTTTTATTGCGCTTTGCCTTCCATTTATAAAGGTCTTCCATCGCATTTCTATACATGTGCATCACCTCTAAAAATAAGTATACCCCAAAATCTCAAAAGATACAACGAATTTTAGTGATAGAATGACACTTTTTGCGATGATTTTCTTCCGTATTTATATTCACCATCCATTAATAATGCCATACTCTAAAAAGGTAAATAAGGATACCTTGTTTTGTTTTATTATTTATTGTACCATTGTATTATTGAACAGACAACAAATTTTATATTAAAACTCACATAACCGGACATTTTTCTTTATAAATTACGCTGTAGAAATCCTTCCTAACCCCGGGAAAGGGCGCCCCTAAGTTTTTACAGGACGCCCTTTCCTTATTACATTTTATCGACACTTGATATTCCAGTTCATTTCATTGTTACTTAATCCTAATTCCTCCAACCGTCTCAATTATAGTCAGCGCACTTTCAATTTCTTTTTCGGGACTGTCGCTCATCCATTGCGTATGATAGTTCAGGCAGGAACATATGTAGTCTACTCCGCTTATTTTTACGCGCTTGCGATAATGCACATGCCCCATTACGTTAAGCTTCACGTGCTCACGCACAAACAGTGCGCTGTAATCCCCACTTCCGAGAAATGCATTGAAATAATTCCAGTCTTTTTGATCCTCAGATACAATAAATGCGGGATTTGTAACCATATGGGTCACTATAATGCACTTTTTGCCGCGGCATTTAAAAAGCTGCGCTTCCATTCGTGCAAGCATTTCCGCATGCACCTGCTCATCTGTTTGATTCCAGCGTACATGAATGCTGTCCATCCATGTGCGTTCGCCAAGTTTACGGCGTGCAAATTCTTCATGTGAAAATCCTGGGTGACCAAGGGTATAATCGTACCAGCCGATGTCACCCAGCAGCACCCAGTCGTCGCCTAAGTCAATACTGCGATTCACCAGGCAGGAGGGATGTGCCTGGTAACGGCGATAGGTTTCATGGGAATCGCAGATCATACCCTCCTGATCCCACATGTCATGATTTCCCGGCACAAAATAGACAGGTATTCCGGCAAGAGGAAGCAGCCGTTCAAAAAATTCCAATGTAGTGGTGATATGGTTGGATATATCCCCCGCAATTACAAGGCAATCCAGCTTCTTCTCCCGCGACTTTTGCACAAGTACTTCCATTATGGGATAAGCTTGATTAATATCGATATGGATATCTGATATAAAGCCAATTTTCATTATGTCCTCCTATCTTTAAGTTGCTAAATGACATTTTGTAAAGTGTCCGTTTCCTGTATCGTGCATCTGGGGGCACTGTTTCCTGCAAATATCCGTGGCATGGCGGCATCTGGTATGGAATGCACAGCCTTCCTGAGGATTAAGAAGGCTTGGAACCTCGCCCCCAAGTATGATTCTCTCCTTTGGCGTTTCATCGAGTGATGGTATAGTCGAAAGCAGCGCCTGTGTATACGGATGAGCTGCACTGCCATACACATCATCTACGGTGCCGATTTCCACAAGCTGGCCAAGATACATCACGCCGATACGGTCGCTCATATATTGCACAACATTCAAATCATGTGAAATGAAGAGATAGGTAAGCTGTTTGGTTTTTTGAAGCGATTTCAGCAGATTCAGGATTTGCGACTGGATGGAAACGTCCAGTGCGGACACTACCTCATCCGCAATCAGCAGGCGTGAATTAAGCATCAGCGCCGCAGCAATGTTAACACGTTGGCGTTGCCCGCCGGACAGCTCATGAGGATAACGGGTGAGATAGTTTGCGTCCAATCCTACCGTATCCATCATTTCCTCCACAAGATGTCTGCGTGTGGATTTATCATAGTGATAGTGTATTTTCAGGGGTTCCTCAATTGTCCAGCCGATTTTGTGTTTGGGATTGAGGGAAGCGTATGGATCCTGCAAGGCAATCTGAATTTCCTGGCGCATCTTCCGGCGTTTTGCTGCATTCATGGTGTATGCATTGTCCCCACAGTAGGTAATGCTTCCGCTTGTCGGAGAGATAAGACCTGCGAGCATATGTCCGGTTGTAGACTTACCGCAGCCTGATTCTCCGACAAGTCCCAATACCTCACCTGGATAAATAGCCAGGTTCAGTTCATTTACAGCACAAAGCTGCTTCTTTGCAAAAAGATTGGATTTACTTTTTACCGTATATTTTTTACTGATGTTATGCAGCTCAATCAGTGGCTGCGCCGGATTTATCTTATCCAATTCATACACCCCCCTTCATCAGGCAGCGTACTTTGCGCCCTCCATACAATGTCAGTGCCGGGAGTTCCTTATTACACGCATCACAAGCATTGGCACAGCGCTCGGCAAAAGGACAGACACCGGACTTGCGCATTTGAAGCGGCGCTACTGTCCCCGGAATGCTGTACAGTTCCTGCCCGCGCTTTTGCACCGTTGGGATTGAGGCAAGCAGCTGCTTCGTATATGGGTGTTTTGGATCTGCAAGCACTTCTTTTGTTTTACCCTCTTCCACCACATAGCCTGCGTACATCACAATGATTCTGTCGCACATTTCACGCACAATCCCCAAATCATGCGACACAAGCATAATTGCAGTATTTAGCGACGCACTGAGCTCTTTCATCAACCTAAGAATTTGGTATTGAATTGTCACATCCAATGCGGTTGTCGGCTCGTCGGCAATCAGCACATCAGGACGGTTTATCAGCGCCATCGCGATAACGATACGTTGCTTCATGCCGCCGGAAAGCTGATGCGGATATTCCCAGTAAAGCGACTCTGCACGCGATAGCCCGACCTGCCGCATCATTTCCAGTGCTGCATTCTTTGCTATCAGCCCTGCCGCCCCATGGTTATGGGTAAGATAGGCTTCAGAAATCTGCGTGCCCACCGGCATGATGGGATTTAACGCGGTCATCGGCTCTTGAAAAATGATTGATATATCCTTTCCCCTGGTTTTACACAGCATTTCCTCACTAAGGGATAGTAAGTTTCTGCCGCCGTATTGCACATACCCCGCACGGACCCTGGCAGCACCGGGCAAAAGCCCCATCACAGACAGAGCGGTCATGCTCTTTCCACAGCCGGATTCTCCAACCAGACCAACAATTTCACTTTTATGTAAGGAGAAGGATACATCATTAAGTACCCTGTGGCACTCATGTTTCCCAACGATTTCCACCGTCAGTCCTTTTACAATCAGTAGTTCATCCATTGAGCACCTCCCTAAAGCGTTTTTGTATCAGTGACATCGCGTAGTCCGTCACCAAGCAGGTTAAATCCAAGCACCATAAGCGTAATCATGGTACCTGGAATCACAGCATACCACGGATAGGTCAAAATATATGCCTGTGCCTCATAGAGCATCTTCCCCCAGCTGGGATATGGAGGTTGGATACCCAGCCCAAGATAACTAAGTCCTGCCTCCGATAACACAGCGGAAGAAATGCCTAAGGTAGCCGTAACGATCAAGGGGGATACCATATTCGGCAAGATGTGCAGGACAATTAGCCGTAAGCCGGATGCTCCGCGCGATTTTGCAGCCTTAATGTAATCCATCTGCTTGATTTGCATAAAACTGGCACGTGTAATTCGGCAAAAGCGTGGTATTGCAGTAATACCAAGGGCGATGGCGGTATTCAAGCTGCCGGGGCCAAGCACGGTGATAAACACCAGTGCAAGGATGATACCAGGAAAAGCCATCTGTGCATCTGTCAGGCGCATGATGATTTCATCGGCGGATCCGCCGAGGTATCCGGCAATAGCTCCTAATGTAAATCCGGCAGCCAACCCAATGGCAACTGATGTAAATCCGACAAGGAATACTGCCTGAGAGCCCTTCATCACCCGGCTGAGTATATCACGCCCGAAATTATCAGTGCCGAACACATGTGCCTGCGATGGCGTCTGAAACTTTGCCACTGTATTCATTTGATTTGGATCATATGGTGTATAAAAGATACTGACGATTAGTAACAGCAGCAGAATAGATAATAGTACCGCACCAATTTTAAAATTTTTATTTTGAAAGAATTTTTTAATCATCCGTTTTCTCCATTTCAACGCGTTATTCCTCCAGGCGGATGCGCGGATCCACAATCGTATACAGAATATCCACCACAAAATTAATAACTACCACCGTCAGCGCAAGATAGAACACTAACCCCTGAACCAGCGGAAAGTCACGGTTGCCGACGCCGGAGGTAATCAGGCTGCCGATACCGGGCAGATTAAAAACATTTTCGATAATGATGCTGCCGCCGAGCACATCTACGGCGATCATGCCTAGAATAGTAATCGTTGGCAACAGTGCGTTTTTCAGCACATGCTTATACAGCACTGCATTCCTTGATAAACCCTTACTTCGCGCCGTACGTACATAATCCATATTCATCTGATCAAGCAGTGTATTCTTGAGATAGCGGATGATCACTGCCGTCGTTCCGATAGAAATGGAAACTGAGGGTAGAATCAACGAACGCACCGCACCAAATACACTATCGGAAAATTGTACAAAATTACCGGACGGGAACCACTTAAGTATAACCGCAAACAAAAGAATCAGCATAATTGCCAGCCAAAAGGATGGAATTGCAAGGCCAAGCTGGGTTATGGAAGAAATCAAGGCAGGAATACGTTTGTTGTTATTTTTCGCAAGGTAAACTGATAACGGGACAACGATAATTACCGTAATCAGCAAGGATAATATGGTCAATGACACGGTGACGGGAAGGCATCTTAGAATCATACTGCCGACCGGAAGATGATAGCGCAGGGAATTACCCAGATTGCCGTGAAGCAATCCGGATACCCAATGGAAATATTGCTGCCATAACGGCAGGTTCAAGCCAAGTTCCTTTTTCAGCGCATCAGCCTGAAGTGGATCCGCATCCACTCCAAGAATAATGTCTACCGGATTCCCCGGAAGAATCTGAAAAACCAGGAAAGTCAATAAGGAAATGATGAGTAGGGTAACGCAGGCAGAGCAAAGTTTTTTCAGTATATAGATTAATATTTTCATGGCTATTGTGATACCGTCAGATCACTGAGGTCATAGAACGAAACCGGATAGATTTTCAGTCCCTGTACTTTTGCCGATACTGCATAGATTACACTTGGATCCTGAATGAATACCGATGCAGCTTCATCCACCAGCATTTGCTGAGATTTCTTATAATAGTTCACACGTTCTGTAGTATCTGTAGTAGTAGCCGCCCCTGCAATCAGTTTGTCATAATCGGCATTTGAGAATTGGAAGTAATTCTTGCCATAACTGGATTCAAAACGGTTTAAAAAGTCCTGAGGATCAAGCTTGCCAGTATGTCCAATAATGGTAGTTTCATAGTTAAAGTCGGTGTATACATTCTGGAGCCAATCTGCCCATTCTACCAGATTAATCTCAAGATTAATGCCGATTTTGCTAAGCTGGTCTTTTATTACCTGTGCGGTATCTACATGCATCTGGTAGTTTGAAGGTACGGTAACAGTCAGATCAAAGCCATTTTCATATCCGGCTTCCTTAAGCAGCTCCTTAGCCTTGTCCAAATCAAGGTTGTAGACGGTCATGGAATCATTGTAGAAAATAGCCATGGACGGGCTTAAGAAAGAGTCTACCCGGGTGCCGTTGCCATCAACAACGGCATTAATGATTTCATCTTTGTCAATTGCATAGCAAATGGCTTGACGAACCTTTAAATTATTAAGCGGCTCAATTTTATTATTAAGCGCAAATACCTGAACCATGTTCTGGGGGCCTTCCACGGTATAAAAATCATCACCGAGTGTACTGATATTGGAGGAACTGATGCTTGCGATATCCAGTGTACCGGATTTTAATGCCATCAGTTTCGCATTTTCGTCAGTCATAATCACGAATTCCGCCCTATCGATCGATGGCATACGGTCTCCACGGGTAGTGTAATTTTCGTTTTTCCCAAGTACAATCTCCTGTCCGGGTTCATAGGATACAAACTTATACGGACCTGTACCAACCGGCATGGTGCTGTTACCCTCATAACCGTCCTCACAGATGGCAACGGTGGCCTTAGTCAAAAAACCCGCATCTTTCTGATTGAGTGTTAAAACTGCGGTGTAATCATCCGGTGTTTCCACCTTCTCAAGTACGGAACTGATTGTTGAACTTAGCGCTTCGCCGCCGGAAAGGCCTGCGAGTTTATCATAGGTATATTTTACATCCCTGGCGGTACAAGCTTTGCCATCATGGAACATAATACCCTCCTTGATTTTAAATGTATAAGTTAATCCATCGCCGGAGACGGTGTGTGATTCAGCAATGGCGGGTACAAATTCACCCTCCAGGTTAAATCCGAGTAAACCCTCAAAAACATTCATCATTACCGCAGAGGTGTCAGAAGCCGCCGATAACATAGGGTCAAAATCGTCAGGTTCCGATCCCAATGCAATCCGCACCGTACCGCCTTCGGCAGATACAGTCGGTCCGCTTTCGGATGATAAACTTGAACTGCCTGTATCACTTGTATTGCCAGCATCACTTGAACTGCTTGAATTGCCTTTACTGCTTGAGTTGCTCGAAGTTTTACTTTCTGAGGCATTAGAACATGCTGTTGTATTGAACATAAGAGTAATTATCATTAGAATAACTGCTAAATTTCTAAGTTGTTTCATATTAGTTTTTCTCCTTTTTCATCTTTTCTTACAATAGTATATGTATTAGTTTTAGGGAAAACTTAAAGAATAATGCGCTGCCACTGTCTGGCAAGTTGAACCTCACCTTTAAACAACGTACCCGCCTGTACAACAAGTTGATCCGTATCACCGAAATGTGGCAGATGGGTAAGTACCAGTAACTTTGCCTGTGCCTCGAGGGTCAGCCGGCCGGCCTGTTCAGCGTTTAAATGCTGCTTTCCGTGCCCGGTTTGCCCCGCGTAAAAGGATGACTCGCATAGAAAGCAATCTGCGTTTGCTGCAAATGCTGCGAGGCCTTCGTAATAGCCTGTGTCACCCGAAAAGACCAGTGTCTTTCCATGTGAATCCGTAACCTTTATGGCATAGCCGTTTATCTCATGAAGGTTTTTGCAGGTTTGAAAACGTAAAGTACCGATTTCAAAAGAGGGAACAAATTCATAACTATATCCCTTACAGTATTCGTAGTAAGTAACCCTCTCAACTTCACCCGGTCCCCAAGCGCAAAAACTCTTAGTGCGCAAGGAAAGCTGCGTTTCGATCATTACAGCATATTGCAAACAGCCAAGATCGGCACAATGGTCGGGATGATAATGGGAAATCACCACGCCGTCGAGTTTGCTTAAAGGTAATTGTTGTTGTAGTTTGGATAAAACACCGCTACCGCATTCCAGTAAAACCTGCGTATTGCCTTCTTCAATTAAGTAGCCGGAAGTAGCGCCATTGGGAAGCGGATATGCGCCCAAACAGCCAATTATTGTTATAATCATTCTGATTTACATATCCTTATAATTATTTTTAAAATGTGTTATAAATATCTTCGTTGCTTTCAATATTTTGTTTGACAGTTTGTGGATCCAGCTTTATTATCCTCGCAATCAGCGCTTGTGACAGGGATAAGACGGAACTGTACGAATCCAGAAAAATCATGGAATCTGTCTGTGCATACAGCGCACAGTCCGCAAGCTTTGCAAAAGGTGATAGATCACAATCCGTCATGACCAGTATCTTGGTGCCACGTAATTTAGCGAGTTCTGTAATTTTCAATGTCTGTCTGCAGTAACGTTGAAATCCAATAACCATAAGCACATCCCCGTCATCCATGCAGGAAATGTACTCATAACTATCAGAAAGATTAAGTCGCACTGTTTTACCGATAAGATAATTGATGGAAAAACACAAATAACCGGATGCCCCTGTCCCCATCTTACCACCGATGACCCATATACGCTTAGCGCCAACAAGCATCTGCGCTCCATATTCGATTCTGCTTTCGGTATTCATCCGCATTGTCTGTACGATATTGTTAACCTCTGTACTGACATGTGTATCAATCCAACTTGATTTTTCCGATTCGTTTTCTTCCTTGAGTTTGAAGTTAGTAATCGCACGGTTTTTGAGCATGCTGTTCTTGATTTTTGTTTTCATATCCCTAAAGCTGGAAAATCCCAGGCAGACCGCAATTCGTTGGATAGTAGCCTCGCTGACATCTGCCTTTTGCCCGACTTCCTTTGCGGTCATCGTGCAAATCTGCTCCCACTTTTTCCTTATGTATATGGTTGCTTTCTGCTGAGCGGGAGTCATCTCATCAAAAATAGCGTCAATGCGCTCCTGCAGTATTTCTGCCCTCAAATTCTCATTCGAAGGCATGCTCTTCTTATTCAATGTAATGTACTACCTCCCTGACATCTGTTATTATAGGGGCATGGTCAATTTCCTCAATACCCAATCGTTGATATGGGCTTATCAGCAGGCATTTCATTCCCACTTTCCGGGCGCCTATAACATCATCATAATAATTATCCCCTACATAGAGTGATTTTTCCGGATCTGCATTTGCTAGCTTTATTGCTGTCACAAAAATACGGGAATCCGGTTTTTCAAAACCAACTTCGCTTGAAATCACAATCGGATTCAACAGCTTGTCCAGCCCATTTTCCGAAAGCACAGTACGGCAGGTTTGATTCCAATTACTGATTAGTCCTGTCTGTATGCCGAGGCTTTTCAATTTCTGCAAAGTCTCCACTGCACCGTCAATGAGCTGCCATTTTACGTTCATCTGCTGATTTAGTTCACTGTAAAGTTTTGCGCATGCCTGCAAGTTCAATCGAACACCCAGATGGTAGTTGAGCACACCCAGGTACCAGGGCATAAAATGTGCGGAATCTGTACCCAAAACATGCGGGTATTCCTTCATAAACGCCTTATTAGCCAAATAAAAGGCGCGCCTGATATCACTGCCGCTCTTTTCAATCTCAAACGCCTGCAAAACCTGAGCATAGGCTTCTTCCACCGGAATGCGTACAAGTGTCAATCCTAAATCAAACCAAACATTTTGAAACTTCATTATTCTCCTTCGTGATTAAAATAATTTTTTTTTCTTTTTTTGATGGTTTTCAATCACAATCACATAATACTATATTTTCAACGTATGTTAAATACAGTCCTCGTTAATCTTTTGTTAAGTTTATGCTAATTTTGAAATAATGTTTCTCCAGTCTAAGACTTACCTTCTTCTTAATTAAAATCACTCCTCCTTTACGGATGGAGTCCATTCTGTGGAATTGTCCCAAATGAAACCACTATTTCATTTGATACCATTAAGTGGCTTGTCTTGGTACCTTTCAAGCATCAGGTTTAGAGATAGGCAGAAATATACGAAATTTCAAAGAAGATAGAAAATTCTCGGCGTCTTAAAACACACTTGAAGAAATAAGAAATATGATTACAGCTAATTTTGTGCATCAAAAAACAGCTGATAGATTTTTACGTCTACCAACTGCTTTTGTATAAATCATATTGCAATATCACCAGTGAATTCCTCAATATAATTTATTTTTATTACGTCTCTCCCCCTCTTCCTTATATTTCTTTTCTGACAACGTCTCTTTGTTAACTTTGCTGTTTCTTCAACATCTTTCTGAAATTTGAATATTCTCTTCCCTTAATAATATCTTATGTCCCCTGAAATGTGCTCAACTTTTTCTTTGTAGATGTCAATCACTAAATTCCACTGCAGTACCATAAAGTATTAGTGCCTAATAAGCTTGGATTTATGAGATAAAAATGAAATCATCACACCAAAATGCTATGTAGCGAAGAGATATTTCTCCTCATAGCTGTTTGGTGTTATGGCTTCTTTTACTTATTATTCTTGAATATTCACCATTTCCTCAATAGGTCCATCAATTTCAATAATATCACCATCAAAGATTTTAATTGTTCCAATCTTACTTCCACCTAAATTCGCCTGGAACATTCCATAGTATATTGTTTTTGTGTATTCAATTATTAAATTCAACTCTGTTGATGAAATTTGGACATGGTGCTCATTTGATACTTGCAGTCCAAACTTATATACTTTTTCAATATCAGCATCCAAAGTTTCATCAATATAATCTCTTTGAATGATTGGTACTATTTCTAAGTCTGAAACGTCCCAAATCAATTCTTCTCCAACACATTTCTGAACTTCTATAAGAATTTCTTTTATAATTTCAGCATTATTGTTACAATCTTTATAAAATATTTTACGCATACTTTAACCTCTTCCTAATATGGGGTATTTGTATCTGTACGATGATTAATTTTCATTCCACTTGAATTCTGAGCATTATATATTCTTTCATGCCAATGTGGTGCAGTGTGAAATTCGGGACTATTAATATCAGAATATCCATGATTAGTATAGTCAACCCAACTTACTTCCCTTCCATAATCATCATACATTTTAATTTGTTTTACATTTCCGTACTCATCATATTTAGGTAGGTACCCCGTTCCTGGTTCTACTTGACTTGGTAGTCGATTACTATAATATTCATCTGGTAAAAACAACTCGGTTTCCTTAGTGTATGAGCCTCCCTTATCAATATTCATCACTGAAGAAGGCTTTTCCTTCCATGCCTTAGCTGATTTCATGCCATACTGTGCTAATTTAGTTCCGCCGTATACTACCAATGCTGAGTTAACCGTACTTTGCATATAATTACTTGC
>JBAVPE010000129.1:0-2592 GCA_049692775.1 Anaerocolumna sp.
TTATATATTTCCTTGTAATATGCAATCTTTTACCTTATTTTACATTTATCTCTTGTTTTTTTCAATTGACTTGTCATAACTGCACCTGATTTTGTAAAAATTATATCTTTCTTCTGTTTCAATTCAAAAGAAGCCGCAGTAATCGGATTCACTCGCACCGGATCCAGGTGGATGGCATCTAGCTGTTCAAGTATGCCAGATTTCGAAAAATGGTTCTTGGCTTTTTCCATTGTTTTATAACAATCACTCTTATTTTATGTCTTAGCCATTGACCAAACTCGTTCATAAATTGCTTCATTATTCCGATTCTAAAGTAATTTATCCAACCCATAACTATTTGATTTACTCTTTTTATAGTAACTGCTAAGGGTCTTGCTATTGCTTTCCCTCTTTTGAGATACTCACGCATTACTTGATATAACTTCGCTTTCTTCTCATTTGTGGGTTTAGCTTTCCATTCTCCACCATTCTTTAAGAACGTGAATCCTAGATATTTACTTCTCATCGGTCTAACTACTTTGGATTTTGTTGCATTCACTTTCAGAAATAATTTTCTTTCAATCCAACTTGATATTGAAGTCATAACTCTATTTGCTGCAACTTCACTTTTCGTGAATATCAGCAAGTAAGTAGACCTACTACAACCCAATCTGCCCCCATGACTGCATTGGTACTCTTATCTTACGGTTCTTCCGCTTGATATACTCCCTTAACAGCAGCCCGTGGGTTCCCACGTTCCGTACAGGCGCCTGTATTAAGTTCATGCCACCTTTAATGCCGTCCACCATCTAAACAGTAAACAGGTTTCCTCTAGACTTATCCCCGGTTAACGACTACCCCCTGGTTTTGATGGAATCTCTACGCTTTCGACATTTTCGTAAGTGGTTCACTTGTTCTGTATTTAATTTCTTAATTCCTTCCTTGTACAGAATTTCACAAAAAAAAGGCTATGTTTTTGAATTATAAAAAACATAGCCCTTTTTCCCCAGTACTAATTTTACGCTTATCTCTTATCTTAAATTTAATACTGCGCTGAAACAGTTATATTATCTATATTCGGTCCTTCCGTACCGGTCGTTACCACTTTTAAAGTATTGCTACCGCTATTCATAGATACCTGTAACGTTATTTCGCCCCAGGTGGTCCAACTTCCGGTTGCTGAAAAAGGAGAATTACTGATTACTTTCGTCCCATTAACATAAACATCCAGATTTCTTGTCCCTGTCGATAGCGCATACCGGAACTTGACATTTTTAGTTCCCGTGACAGCGCAGTAGATGCTGTTCCACTGAATTGCCGCATCGGATGATCCATTAAAGTTGACATATCCGGTACCGTTATAACCTGAATTGACGGTTTCTGTTACGGCGTCTGTTAATGTTGTATCTGTCTCCGCTTCATAAGTAGTACCGCTGCCGGTGCTGCTCCCCAATTCACCTACAAAAGTTGTAACACTTTGAGCTGGAAGCAAAGCTGTAAAGGAACCACCTGACACACTGATGGATGATCCTGCTGCAAGATTCCTGCTGCTGTCCGTTACCCAGGAAGATACCGTCGGGGCAGTTCCATCCTGCAGGACAAAGTTTTGGCTTACTGCTGAAGTTCCTCTATTAATTGCAACAATAACAACCTTGTTGTCACCTTTATAGGCAGAGGTGTAAATGTTGGTATCGGGATTCTCTGTTGCATCAACCCTTACATATCCGGGGCGTATAAATTTTGAGAACTGAGCCATATTATAACCGCGCTTGCTTACGGTACCATCCTCTTTCATAGGTCCGTAACTCCTGCGGATATACCACCATACATATGTCTGAAAATTCCCTTCTGCCATAGCATTGTGAATATGATAGGATACATCCAGTGCCTCAGGCCAGAGATCCGCCGAATTACTACTATTTGGATAGTATACTTCCGTCATCCAAAGCTCTTTTCCAGCTCCCTTTTGTTCAAAAAGTGGATAAGCGAAATTGCTAACCTGTGTACCATATAAATGAGCACCAAGAATATCCATATTTGCAAGAGCCTGTGAATCATTCAAAATGGGATCTGACATATTTTTCTGGTAAGAAAAGGATTCCGGTGCGATTACCCTGCAATTTATTGTTCCGGCATAATTTTTCATAAAGTTAAGAATTTCAGCCGCCGTCCACCATGTCCAATCATATGCATAATCTGGCTCATTTTGAACAGAAATCGCGTACAAATCCACACCGTTATTTTTCATGTATGTAACAAAATCATTAAGATGCTGTGCATAGGCTGCGTACTTATCATATTTAAGTCGTTTTGCTGATGAATCACCACTATGTGTGAAGGTCTCCGTCATATCACTGGGAGGATTCCATGGTGAAGCAAAAACGATTGCTCCATGTGCAACCGCACTTTTTGCTGTGTCTACTTCTTTATACCAATTATTAGGATTCTGATCTACATAGATTCTTAAAACAGAGAAACCTAACTGATTATCCCCATTGCCAAAAGCGGTTTCTCTTTGGGCTGCTGTCAAATCCCCGGCCCAGGACGGGTGGTTTATACCTCCAAAACCACGAATCACTTGCTTTTCTGCCGATAGATTTACTGTTACATTGC
>JBAVPE010000130.1:0-20617 GCA_049692775.1 Anaerocolumna sp.
CGAAGCGAAAGTCACAGAAAACCGGAGAATTGCCGCGCCAAAACGCTGTCTTTGCGTTTTGTGTGCATCGCGAAGCGTGTTATTGTTCACAACACTGCTGCTTTTGGCAGGGGGGTGAACAGTAACTGTTATTTTACTGATTGATTAAACTTGTAACATTGCCTATAGCAACAGTTAACAATTTTTGCTATAATAAAAGCCAAAAAGAACTGTCAATACTTTAACAGTTCAAGAAATTGGTTTCAATTTAGTTCCTGGGAGGCGGATAAGGATGAATATTCATAACTTGAAAATGTATGTAAAAATAGTGGAATCAGGCAGTATATCAAAGGTTGCAGAACAGATGAACATCAGTCAGTCAGCCTTAAGCCAGCAATTGCGTGTAATGGAACAGGAAATCGGAGCACGTCTTTTTGAACGTAATTATAATGGAGTAATACCAACAAATATTGGTATTATCGTTTACAACCGTGCACTTGAAATGCTGTCTACCTATGACAGGATGTTTGTTGATATCACTAATGCACAGAACCAGAACAAAACCATCCACATCATTGCTTCCCCCTGTGTTTATTCTTATGCACTTCCGTGCACTTTTTACCATGTCAAAAACAACTATCCGGAATATACACTTCAAATGGAAGTAATGTCCAGCAGGATTATTGAAGAAAAAATAGCAAAAGGTTATGCTGATATGGGAATTATTATAGGGAAACCAAAGGATAAGAATCTCTCTGCCAAAAAAGTATTTTCAGACCGGGTTTTTCTGGTAGCCGGAGAGAAAATGGAGGTTCCCTCACAGTTAAACAGCCAGGAGCTTTACAAGTATCCTCTGCTGATGCTTGTGAAGACCCAGAAAACCAGACAGGTACTGGATAAGATGCTGGACAAAAACGGTATCCATATCGACCAGCTGCTTATCCCTTACACTTTAGAGTCTACGGAATCCATAAAGTTATCGGCAATCAATAGTTTTGGACTTGCTTTCCTTCCTTATATGGCTATTAAAAAGGAGCTTTATCACAAGCAACTCCGTATAATTGAATGTCCATGGCTGGAGTTTGAGAATGAATATTATTCTATAAAAAGCGCGAATAATATTCCGTTAAATAATGAATTGTCAAAGCTCATTAAATACATTGAAACAATATTAAAGGAAACTATTTGCTAGCAGTGACGGTGATTTCCCATACACCGTTAATAACCTCTTCCGCTTTATTTGTTAAATTATTAGCCTTACAAAAATCCTGCAGATTAGAAATGGTGCAGCTATGATCCGTTACCACCATATAATCTTCTCCTTTTTGTATTAAATCAATGACACTTTTCAATCTCATAACAGGCACAGGACATATTTCACCTAAACAATCGATTTTAACCATAGCCCCTCCTTAACATTTTCCCTTCCTCCAGTAAAGTAGGCGTATCTTTTTATTACTTACCGGGGCTGCCTATTACACCCCGGTTATTATAAGTCTATATCAGAGATAATTATCGCATAAAATCTAACAGGTTGCTGTCCATGTGCAATCTTTTTGCCCCACCTTCCGGTGCCAGATAATAGAGACGTCAAATCCAAAGCTTGCCGGAAGGGGTGCCGTAACAAGAATTAATTCTAATGGAAGTCTGATGGTATTCGGATTTATCAAAGGCTTCCAGCCAATCGCAGGATATAGCTATGGGCAAAAAAATACGAACGCTTACATAAATCAATCAAAACTTCCATAACATGGTCAACGATATTTTGTGTAATCTTTGGATTATTTTCAATATTCTTATTTTTTACACAATCTTTTAACATTTTAATTCATTTGTTTTAATAAGTCATTGCACCAGTTGATTATAAATTGGTAATAATTAACACCATAAACCATTGTAGAATATTTAAAAATGAACTGACTCACATCATATGCTTTTTCAACATCCAATTTTTCTTTATTTAACTGATTAAAACATGATTCTGCCTCAGTTATAAAAGTTTTTAAATTCAAAATTGCTTTTTCTTTGGGTAAATATTGATAAAAATAAAAATTAACTAAATGATCTTGTTTTGTTTTAGAAAAAATAACTGGTTTTTCAAGCCAGCTCATAAAATATGACTTTCCTATATCGGTAATAGAATATAGTTTTTTAAATTTACTACTCTCAACAACTTCACGACAACTGATGCAGCCTTTTTCTTCTAATCTTTTTAACGCAGGATAAATGCTTCCAAAACTAGCGTCGAAGAAGTATGATGTGCAGTTTGCCATCCACTGTTTTAAATCATACCCGCTCATATCTTCTTTCATCAGAAAACCTAAGATAATGTATTCTAACATATGTCCTCCTTGTATCGTTAATATATGTATCGATTCGATATGTCTTATATTATAATAGCAAAATTGGATTTGTCAATAGTTTATATTTAAAAATTTTGTTATCAAATGATTAGCAAGTCCTTATAAAATTCACTATGTTATATAGCTTTTCAATTCATATTAAAACTATGTATAAAATTGCTACTTCCCAATATAATATCGTTTGTCTCCAAAATACTTACTCTCCGACACATTTCAGCATAGTTTTCTACAGTCACAAACTCCATAACAACTTTAATCTGATCTGCTCTGCCCTTATAATTTTCCACTCTCTGGTAGACTTTTATTGGTTAAGAAACCTGATAAAGTAAAAATAAAATCCAAACCTTTTTAAAGGATCTTCCTGATTTTAACAGAGAATAACTGAAAAGGTTTGGATTTTAAAATGGTTTGGATAACGGACATCATGTTCTCTGGGCACGAGCCCTTTCCCCAAATGAGAAATCCCTGCCTTCTCCAGTATCAGCCGGAACCAGCTATATACCATTGGCCAGATCAACATCCCTACATTTTATATTTTCTGCTTCGGTAGAACGTAAACCACAACTGTATAACAAACGATAAAGGACAGGAGCCAGTATATGTCGCAGACTTCCAGGATAAGGCTCAAAGGAATCTGATTCTTTAAAAATACGCTCTATTTCTTCTTTAGTAAATATATAGGATAGGTATTTTTCTGTCTTTATTTTAGGGATATCAGGAAATTCAACCTGAAAGCCGTATTGTCCGGCATAACGACAGAACTGGAGTATTGTATTAACCCTAGTCCATTTTCTTTTTTGAGATGCTCTCAAAAGGCTTATTATGTTACCCTTTTTTATCTTGAAGAAATATCAAATATTTTTAGATTTAACTATTGACATTTCTTAGCTGGACTTTTTGTATTAAATCAATGATCTAACAGGTTGCTCCGCCGGTCAGATGCAGCTTTGCATCTAATATTTCCTGCTTTCTGTTAAAGATATCATCCGCTAACAACTGCTCTTCCACATATTCAAAGCCGATACGTTCAATGGTATCTGCAAAGCGTTCTCCGGTCATTCCCTGCTCGCGAAAGAATAGAATCACTTTTTCCACTGTGTTTAACAGCTCTTCCTCGGAGGTAAATATTTTATGCAGGGGTTGTCCATGTGCAATCTTTTTACCCCATCTTCCGCCAATATATATCTGATATCCCGATGTTCCCTGCTCAATTACATCAAAGGGACATTTACCGATACAGCGGCCGCAATTATTACAGATATCCTTGTCTACCACAAGAACACCCTCTGCCAGCTTAGCCGCATGTATGGGGCAGGCTGCTTCCACCTGGCATTTTTTACAGCCGCTGCACATATCTTCCTCTATCTCCGGTACGAGCTGACCAACAATACCAAGATCGTTAAGAGATGGTTTTACGCAATTATTCGGACATCCTCCGGTAGCAATTTTAAATTTGTGTGGCAGCTTTACCATATGGTAACCTTCGTAAAAACGCCTGTGAATCTTTTCAGACAAATCAAAGGTATCGTATAGACCATACTGACAGGTAGTTCCTTTGCAGGATACAACCGGTCGGACCAAAGAACCGGTGCCGCCTGTCTCAAGTCCTGCCTTTGCAAGAAATTCCCGGAACTTCTCTATATTATCAAAATGAATTCCTCTTACTTCCACCGTCAAACGTGTGGTAAATTCAACATCTCCATTTCCGAACTTCTTTGCAGCCTCTGCTATCACTGTTGCTTGCTCAGCGGTAATTTTACCGTTTACGGTAATAATACGGCCATTGAATAGATCGGTTCCCCTATTATTCAAAAAACCCAGTGCCTTTACTCTTTTGATTTCTTCCGGTTTGATTGTGCATGCCATATTTGATATCTCCTATCCATTCTTTTTCTCTATTCTGCTGACACATTCGTAAAGCTGGTGCCTCCCTCTAATACTTTGGTTCCGGTATATCCATAGAACTTTAAACGATTTTGTAATAAATATGCCCTTTTTCCTTTGGCACACACTAAGAGTAGTTTCTCCTCCAATGCAAGACCCTTAAACGGTCCGTTCACAGCGGCCAGGTCAACAGGCAGCGCACCCGGAATGGATGGTTTCAGACCTGCATCCACTATCCTGTATCCTTTCGCAGCTCCTTCTGCAAATTCCTTGGGCGTCATTGATTCAAAAATGCCTCTTATCTTGTTTTGCAAGATGTTTAATGTATGGGTAAAGGGATGGATAGCCGTAGAAAAAGGCGGTGCATAGGCAAGATCCATATCCGCAAGATCTGTTAATGAAGCTTTACACATAATGGCTGTAACAGCAATATCAACAATCTTATCCACTGTTCCTTGTCCAAGCACTTGAACACCCAGTAATTGTTCTGTTTTTCTATCCGCAATCATCTTAATAGTAAAGGAGGACGCATCAGGCATATAATGTGCTTTGTCGTCGGTAACTGCTAATACACTTATGACATCGTACCCATCTTCGATTGCCTGGGCTTCTGTTAATCCTGTCCGTCCCGCATTCAGTCCCTGCAGCTTACATACGGCAGTTCCCAGTGTCCCCCTGTAGTTTAATTTTGCTCCGGCGATATTCTGTGCAATGAGGCGTCCATTGATATTCGCTGTGGAACCCATAGGTGACCATGCCGGCTTTCCGGTAATTGCATTTCTCACCATGGCACAGTCACCCGCTGCATAAATATTCTCATCATTGGTCTGACCTTTTTCATTCGTAAGAATCGTTCCACGTATCATTTCTATTCCGTTATCTTCCAAAAATGTGGTATTGGGTCTGATACCGGTACTTAAGACTACCATATCGGCTTTATAAGCACGCTTATCTGTCAGAACCTTCTCTACCTTACCATCGCCCTCAAAGCCGGTTACCTTTATACCGGTCACAACAGGTATATTATGTTCTACCAGCTTTGACTCAATATATTCTGCCATTTCCGGATCAAATCCAGGTAATACATGGGGAGCCATATCAAGAACAAAAGATTTTATTCCAACGGCAGCCAGATTATCAGCAAGCTCCAATCCAATGTATCCCGCACCGACTATGACTGCACGCTTTATGTTCCCGCTGTCTGCTGATTCACGAAGCCGTACTGCATCTTCCGGTGTTCGCATGAAAAAGATATTTTCTAAATGAACACCCTCAACCGGTGGGATTACCGGACTGGCACCTGTTGCAATGACAAGCCTGTCATAATCGTAAATGGTTTCCTCACCGGTTTGTAAGTCAACCGCTGTTACTTGCTTGGCCCCACGGTCTATCTTTTTTGCTTCTGTATGTACGAAAACCCTTGCACCTGTAAGCTGTTCATATTTTAATGGTGTGTTTACGATTAACTGTTCTTTTTCTTCAATTACATGTCCAACGTAATAAGGCAGTCCACATCCGGCATAAGAAATGTTTCCACCTTTATTTAAAATAATTACTTCATTGCCTCTGTCTTCCCTCATAAGCTTTGCCGCAACCTTTGTACCTGCGGCAATACCCCCAAGAACCAGTATTTTCATCTATTTTCCTCCCTTTGCTGTTTCTTTTTCTTGCAGTACTTTTATAATATCACTTGCTTCTTATAACGTAAAATAGTAATATGTGAAGCATGGTATTGATTTTTCCTATATTAGACGAAAGCGGGTGTTTATATGGCGACCTTAAAGCAGCTAAAAACCTTTATTGCCGTTGCGGAAACGCAAAAGATGAGTGAAGCGGCCAAAAAACTGTATCTGTCCCAGCCTACCGTAAGCCAGATTATTTCCGATTTAGAAGAAGAATACGAAGTTATCTTATTTAAGAGATATCCTAAACAGTTGGAAATTACGCCAATGGGAAAACTGTTTCTAGAGCGTGCCCTAAATGTTATAACAAGCTATGAGAATCTGAATCAGTTCATGGAGAATTCCAGGGAAATACGCCCTTTAAGAGTCGGGGTAACCCTGACTATTGGTGATACTATGATTGGAGCTATTGCAGACGGTTTAAGAAAAAATTATCCGGATATCGAGGCTTCCGTATTTATTGAAAACACCAGAATTTTAGAACATCGTCTGGTTCATAACGAACTGGATCTTGCCTTGGTTGAGGGAATCATCTCGAATGATAAAATTGTTACGAAACCGATACAAAAGGATTATCTGCAGCTAATCTGCAGCACAGAACATCCTTTTGCTAAGAAAGAGGAACTCCGTATAGAAGAATTACGCAATCAGCATTTCATTATGCGTGAAGCCGGAAGTGGTACCCGTGACATATTTGAAAGCCTCATGACTGCCAGACATATTCCGATTAACATTATATGGGAGTCCTATAGTGCAACTGCCATTATTGACGCAGTGAGACGTAACTTCGGTATTGCTGTAATATCTGCACGCTATTTAAAAAATTATTACGATACCAATCGGCTTCATGCATGTCCGATTAAGGATATAACTATGGAACGTTTTTTTTACCTATGCTATAACCAATGTCATGCTGTCAATTCTCAAATGGCTCATTTTATTGATATTGTAGAATCGGCGGTATAATCATTCTACTGTTACTGATTACAAATTATAAATCCAGCGATTACCTTGAACGGACTTTCACCGGTAAGCTGATGACAGCTTTCAGAACACACGACACATAAAACACGGCAAAGTCTATAGGTCATATAAGCCGGCCTAAAACTTTACCATTTAATTTTAGAAGCTAATTTTTTGGGTGAAGCTTTTCCTTAATCTTTGCCAAATTTCATTAAACCAGAAAAACTGTGAATACGATTTTTGCACCAATTTTAACATCAGATCTGTTTTGTCCGTTCATATTTCTTCTTGTTTTACATTAGCCCCAGAGTTTGTTCAACATCAGAGCGATTAATCTCTTTTTGATGTGCTGCCACTAAATGAATAATCCCTGTGAACGATGGCATTCAGCAATGTTTCACGAACAGCATCTTCTGGATAATCCCTCTCGTCTGTGCGTAGTAAATCATGAAAGGTAGCATTTGTGCTATTATAAAAGTCAATGGTTTTATAAGCATCTGTAAGTTGAGCAAATAGGGAATCGGTAAGTTCTTTTCTATCTTTAAACACCAACTTATCTATGCCTTGAAAGATTGCAAATTTGATAGAGTGTTTGCATTGTTCTGAAACAAGTAACCCCATATTAGTATAAATATCATCAGAAGAAAGAATACTTAAATTCTTCATTTGAACTTCAGTAAATTCTAAACCTCTTTTTTGTAATTCTTCATTTAATGTATTAAATGTCAATTCCTGAACTAGTGAACGATTTTCCTCAAATGAATCACCATCTGCCATTTTTATCATCATACGGATAGCATCTTCAGATACTGGAGCAGATGTAGTGCCACTTCTAACATATACACCTGTTGGTTTAAATCCTTTATCTGATAGGTAATAAGGCTTTTTTGTGCCTTGGCTAACGGTCAGTTTAATAAAAAACTTCTTATCTTCTTGTAATAATTCAATGTTAGCAAACATAGAAACATCCGGTCTGATACTATCTCTTAGGGAGTTGGAGAGTTGTTGCATTACAAAATCAGCGTTATCAACACCAATAATATCTCCGCTATCCTGTACACCAATATAGATTGTCCCTCCATTTGTATTTGCAAAGGCAACAATTTCTTTCTTTAAGTCGGGTGTGTAGATTTCCTTCAACTCAACCGTTTCACTTTCATATAGCTTCATAACGCCACTCCTTCTATCAGTTCCTATCACTTCTAACACTATGCTAGCACAACAACTGGATAGAAAGCAAGGATAACCCTTTTACAGTTTACGACAAAGAAACCATTCCATTATCTTTTATAAGAATGCAATCTTTAGAAACGTTCCTTCTACGATTGCTATACATTTTCTCTACTTTTCACTCCTTCAATCCAACTCATCATTGTATCAAAAGTCAACTTGGCATTTCCGACATTGCAGTGAGCGCCAGCATTATCTTTATCAGTAAAAATCCGTATTGTAAGAGATTTTACATTTTTTAAAGCATTAATTTCTTCACCGACTATTTGATAGTCAATAAAATGATCTTGATTAGCTCCGATAATCAACATATCCTGTTCTATTAATGAAGCAATATTTATCATTTGATATTTGTTCATTTTAATAAGGTATTCATAAGGTGTTTTGGCTTCATAGGCATACATTCCATGCTTCAAACCCCATTTTACTAATTCATCTCCTTTTTTTAATTTTAAATTGAATACAAAATTTATGATAAATGCAAATTTCAATTTAAAGAGGAATTTGAGAATTTTCTGTAGTCTTGGTGGCTGAGTCGAAATGAGAATATCCATAAAATTGGGGAATATAGACCAAGCTATAACACGCGTGATTCTCTTTTCAAATGCTGCAGCCCGAGGTGCAAGCATTCCACCAAGGGATGCCCCAATAATTGTTACATCATCTAATTTGAAAAAGTCAAAGATTGCTTTTACCGGTTCTTCCCATTTATATGTAAAATGCTTTCCTTGAATTCTCATAACACCTCCCTGACCAGGCCCTTCAAAGAGATAAACATCAAAACCATACTCCGATAAATATAGCATTGGGTAAAAAAGTTCTTCAAAATAGGAATCGTTTCCTCCATGTAACAAAATTGTGCCTTTTTTCTTTCCTTTTGCTTTTGTATACATAACAGGAAGTACAATATCCTCAAAAGGTACTTCATAACAGGCTACTGAACCATTTTCAAAATAGTCATTGTAATATTCATAAAATAATTTCGTAGCAAGCCGATAATATTTTTCTTTATCAGGATCACCATCATACATAAAAAATTCACTCATACGGTAATATGCAATGGCTTCCTTAACTCTTTCTTCCGAAATTGCTTTATCACCAATCGCTATTAATTCTCGTTTCCATGATACACTATCGCTTATTCTATGGGAAATCTGTTTGATATCGCCCAAATCCCCGCCATCCCACATAATCGTGCGGTTTAATTGATAATTAAAATTCGCTTGTCCATTTAAATTGTAGGAACCAGTTTTAAATTCAACTTTTATATCTTTCACATCTCATTTCCTCCAAAAGTATTATTTTACTTAATTATACTTTGGATGAAACGAAAGCACTTGCAAAAATATGCTATATTATCTCTTTGAACTCAACTGATTTCGTAAAATCCGTAAAAGCAAGTCCAAACATCTTTTTGCAAACATTTGAAAAATGGGAAGAACTACAAAATCCAGCTTTCACACTAGCGGTCGTAATATTTTCACCTGCTGCAACATATGTATAAGCTTTTCGCATTTTTTCAAAAATCAAATAATTACTGAGGGAGACGCCAACCTGTTTTTTAAACAAATGAGACACTCTACTTCGTGAAAGGTAAACCATATCACAAAGAATATTGATTGTATTCTCATAAATCCCTTCTATTTTAGAAATATGATCTATAATCTTACATATCCTATCATCATAT
Source organism: Anaerocolumna sp. (assembly GCA_049692775.1). Lineage (GTDB taxonomy): Bacteria > Bacillota > Clostridia > Lachnospirales > Lachnospiraceae > Anaerocolumna. The sequence continues at coordinate 9,789 of JBAVPE010000130.1, forward strand.
TTTACAGGAATATCACTCTTTATATTACAAGCAGATAAAATTGCTTCATCCAGCTTCTTTGGATTTTCAGAATTATCTTTCCACAGATCCACTACTTTTAAAGATAGTTCTTCCTGTAGCAGGCTAAAAGGAAATCCCTTTAAATATTTTTCTTCTAATTCCCTCGCCAAATTGCTTGTCTCGTCAAAAAGAAACACTAACAGGTCGTCACTATCATAATTTACTGTATGTTCAATATTTGAATCAATACAGGCTCCCTTACAAAAAAAAATATTATTTCCAACCTTACATTCAAATTCGCTATTAATGCTAAAAATCAAATGCTTTGCCAGATGACTATGAAGTATAGGACTATTATAATCTTTGGATATCAGTATATGATCAAATGACCCAAAAGCTTCTTTCAAATTATCCCTTCTCACTTCATTCTTCCTCTTAATCCCGTTATATTTATTCTTCTTAGATTCAATATAGTTTCTATCAAATTGCAAAAATATAAATAAAAATAAGCACCATCTAATACCATATTTATCAATTAAATCTGTCATTAGTGAACTGAATTCACATGATGCAAGTGGCCTCAAAATTTTAGCATCAGTTTTAACACTTCATATGCTTCCATGATTCAATTATAATTCCAATAAATACTTTTCTAATTAAACATCTCACATATTTTCTCCATTTTTTTCAAATTTCATTATAACAGTGATATTTAAATTTGTAACAATTTAAACCCCAGGTAAGTTATTGTTCTAATAATAGTAATTTAATAAATGGAAAGTTTAATTTATATCAATTGTGAACTAATCTATTTATACTTATATCCTACACATTGTTTTCAAAGTTTTTGGTTATAAGCCGTTTCCTAATAAACATTGTTCTTTACATTATTTAAATAGATTCTCATATTCTCTTCATCTTGCTTATTATAGTAATAGCTGCAATAGTCTGCAACTTGTATGGCAAAAATGCTGAAAATATCACATTCAATAAATATTGCATTCCACATATTATTGTAATCACTGTCAGAATACGTAAGTAAATATTGTTCATAAACCTCTCTCGGCAGAAATCGCTTAAAATATTTTCCCATTTTACCGGCCGAAACAGTAAAATCAGTGATTGTACCAATATACCATTCCATCATATCATGCAATTCTTCACGGACAATATTGTGAAACATCAGCATAGCATAAGGTAATTCATCACGAGCTATACCCTTAGCAACATTTTGTAAACACCACCAAAAATTATTGCAGCAAGACTGATAAAACAGTTCAGATGGTGGCTTAATGATATAGTCGTCATCACTTGCCTTGGGAAATGGTGGCAAAATCCCATCCTTATCCATCAACGCTATACTCAAGCTGTCATTTCCAATAAGCTCAAGTTTTTGAATTGGAATAAGCGTTAAGTCAAGACGATTACCATCTATAAATAGCATCATCCAATTAAAATGCCCTTCACCACCCGGATTACGCATAGCTTCAGGCATTTGTAGAATAAGCCTATCACCAAAAACATCTATCCAGTTATTGTCCGCAGTAAATGTTTCAAAATCTTCAACTACATATACAATATCATAATCCTGATAAACATCCTTTGGAGCGTTTGGATTCGTACGCGAACCATTCATATAAACCGCCCGTACACGAGAATCTTTCTCTGCTATATTCAATATTAATTCGAACATTTCTTTTTCTGATCTCATATGATATACCTACCTATTATTAAATTATCATAATCCTCTATTGATGCCGCAGCGGAATGGCATTCTCGATAGTATTACTTTCTCTCTTTTTAAGAAGTAATGAAAGCTATTTTAATCCTTATTAATATCATTTGCAATTGATTCATTTGCATTGTCTATCATTACAGACAGGTCATCAAGTCTTGCCTCCGGAGTATAGAATGCACCATTATAATAAATAAATACACCATTTGCTATGTCATCCAGAAGCCATGAAACTGATGCATTATACTCAATCCAACCAGAAGGAACATCCTTCTGTCCGTCTGCATAAAACTCCAGTGCTTGCTTCTGATATTTTTCCCATCCAGCCAGTTTATCAGATCCACGTCCCTTACTGGAAGTATAACTATCTTCTGCCTTTTTAATAGCGGCAGTAACCTCATATGTAATATTAACAACCGTTTCTTTTTCACCGGCTGCTTCATTTGCTGTGGATAAGGTAAAGCACGATGTTCCGGTTAATGAGACCAGCTCAATTAACAGACGCTGTCTGTTGATTTTCATACTCCTGATAAAACCTTCTCATAAACTGATCCAGTACATCAACCTCTGAAAACCTTTCTCGCAAATGTGCTCACCCCTTATATAAATATCTTACCAGTCTCCTATTTACGACATATTTTGACACAAACTTCGCAGTGCCTTGAGTAGACAAAAATGATGTCGTGAAGACCCACTGGTTCCTTGGCATTTCGTTATAAGTGTTCTTAAACTCTTCTGTAAAATGTGTTGTTAATTCACCAATTTGTAATACACATAAGGCTACTGCATTCTGATATACGCTGTCTTTAGAAAAGTTTTATAGTTATTTCCAAACCGCTCTATTGTATTGTTAATTTCATTACAATAATCGACTATATGCCTCAGAACATCTGCATTTCTGTTACCCTGCATATAACATCACCTCATCTTTTTCAATCTTCTTCAAAAAGTCATCCTCTAAACTTCCAGTGGTTAATACATCCACTTTCATCTGCAATGCCTCTTCTACTTCTGTATAAAATCCACACAAAGCAAACATTCCCTTAAGTTCTCCTTTTTCAATTCGAAGATCTACATCCCTTTGCTCATTATAATCTCCACGAGCAAATGAGCCGAAAAGATAAACTTTAGATATATGATATTTTTCTGCAATAGGTGCAATAATTTCTTTCAATTCTTCAATTGAATATCGTGTTGCTTCCATAATTGCCCTCCTGACTTTTCTTATATTATACCCATTTCCAAGCCTTCTGTCTATAAAACTATCATTTTACATATCCCCTCAATCTGAAGTGACAGCCCCGCCTCTATACTCCATTCTTCGACCGTTCCCAAGGAACAGGTACAGGCTTTTGAGAGCGAATGCTTTGTTGAAAGGACTTTCGAAGGCTCACTACCACAGTTTCTCTCCTCGTTTCTCGGTGGTAAAACCATCTCGGGAAAACAAACCGACGAACTCAAACGCTTGATTGATGCACACAAGGAGAGGTGAACATGGAAGAGTTGTTTTTGAGAATATTAAACATGAGCATTACGGCTAGCTATGTCATACTCGCAGTAATTTTCATCCGCTTACTTCTGAAGAGAGCCCAAAAAAAGTATTCGTATCTATTATGGTCTGTCGTGCTTTTTCGTCTTATTTGCCCCGTATCCTTTTCCTCTGTATACAGCATCTTTCAAACGCAACCGTTTGACATGACAGCAGCGCTGAGAGGTGGTGGCGCATCGCTCAGTTTTATCCCCGCCGATATAGGGCATATGGAGACCCCGAGAGTAACTGTGGGTATCCCTACCATGAATTCCATCATCAGTGGAAGTCTGCCCCCAGCTACTCAAAACGCCAGTGCCAACTCTCTGCAAATATGGATTTTTCTCGGAACGATCCTTTGGTGCGCAGGTATCGCCACGCTCCTTGTCTACTGTATCGTCACCTATATCCGCCTGAGACATCGTGTTGCCACCGCTATCCGGCTGGACGGCAATGTTTTTGAATCCGACAAAATCCGATCACCTTTCATTCTTGGCTTTGTCATGCCTGGAATTTATATTCCCTTCGGCTTGGGTGTGCAGGAACGGGCATACATCCTCCGGCACGAGAGATTCCATTTGAAACGAAAAGACAATCTGCTAAAACCTTTAAGTTTTTTTGTGCTGACCATTCACTGGTTTAACCCACTTGTCTGGCTTGCCTTTGTTCTCATGACAAAAGACATGGAAATGAGCTGTGATGAAAAGGTACTTTCAGAAACCGACACAGATATTGTTCATGATTACAGCACATCACTTCTGGCTTTTGCAACAAACCGACGCTTTCCGGCAGCAAGTCCACTTGCCTTTGGAGAGGTTGGTATACGGGAGCGTGTGAAGAACATTCTGCGATTTAAGACGCCGAAAAAGTGGGTGATTGTTCTCACCACCATTCTCTGTGTTACTGCCATCGTTACCTGTGCCGCAAACCCAGTGAAAAATGCAATATCAAAGTCAAGCGACGTACCGTACGGTAATTATGTGTTTGAACAGTAGGTCTATATGAATCCGCTCAGCTCATTTATAGCCTTTGATGGGTTTAAGGAATACTACACGCTTACGAAAAATCTACTTATCCTGACGGATGAGACCGGCATCCAGCAAAGATTTGCTGTTACCTATCAGCAAGACAAGGTGGATGAGCAAACGTTTAAGAATAGCTTTATGATTAATATAAGCGTTCCTGATATTACCAAATATAAGGACAAATATCAGTACACATTGACTGATACTTCCGACTCTGCTGTTTATCGAATATACCGTATGGATAATGAGATATGGCTGGCGCAAATACACAAGGACTACGCCAATACTCAAAAGAGCGAATATATCTGGAGTATTTATAAAATTACAAATGCTGGGGAAATACCCATGAAAGCTACAATATCCGGAACACAGGACGGCGTTGAGGACTTCCTATCACTGCAACATGATTTTAAGTCGGGATACGACACGGACACATGCTATAACATCACCCCAAACTATATTCGACAAAACTCCGATTATTCGGTTTTCAAATATGACACCTCATCCGCTTCGTTCCTGCTGTACGAGGGCAAAGTATACCCTCTTGGTGAATATTTTGGTGGCTTTGGGCTGACCAGCATGACTCTTTCCGATTTAAGCGGCGACCAAAAACCCGAATTGTATTTTACCTATTCATTTGGCTCCGGGCTCCACCGTTCCAACACTGCATATTTTGACCCAGCTGCAAAAAAAGTTATTGTTTTTGATTATTCACATTTGAATAAAGATATGATTATCACTGAAAACAACGATGGGGGACTATCTCTTTATTACGCCGACATAAACAAAATGGACAGCTTTGTGAATTTCGAAATTGAGAGAAAAGATTTTATTTCAGATATTACTCATGAAAATGGGCAAATCTCATTAACCCCTATAACAAACAAGTAATTGGAAGCGTTACCACGGTCAAAACTAATTACAAATGCAACAGGGCGATCTACGCAATCTGCCCTGTTGATTTTTTTACCTATATTCCAATTATCTGCCAGAGTATCATTGCAAAAGGACGGTGAACGGATTTTTAATTTCATGATGACCTCCCTGTTCATATTAGTTGGTTGTATTAGTTGCTTTAGTAAAGTTAAAAAGAGTCTGTGCATCTAAATTAAGATACGCAGACTCTCTTTTGTTTTAATTGTATTCGATCGCCTTTACAGGACAAGATTTTATGGCATTATCCAGTAACTCCATATCAAGGTCGCTGTATTCTTTTACAGTGGCTTTTTTGCTATCTATTTGAAAAAGTTGCGGATATTTCTTAGTGCAGATTGTGCATCCCATACACGCATCACGGTTTATATACACACCACTTTTTTCCTCGGTGTTACCCTGCGGCAAATCTTTATCTTTGACAATTTTATTTGTAATACTTGCAAAAATTAAGATAGCATTGACGGTGGTTATCCAACGAACAATCATAAATTTTAACCCTAAAAATTTCGCTTCATTTAGTAGCATCGGTATTTTAATCACTGCCCATGAACTTAATATAATTACAATGTTTCTAATAGATGCTCCTTTTTTGTGTAACATGACACAAAACGGAAATGCGGCATAGATTGGACCTGCCGATATGCTACCAAGTAAAAATGATAACACCACACCTTTTGTTTTTGCTCCCTTGCCCAAAAATTTGATGATTGTTTCTTTCGGTACCCATGTATCAAGCAGTGCTGTCAGGACAAATATGACAGGCATAATCATGAGCATTTCTTTGATGTAATACCCACTGTTTTTTATACCCAAAGCGCCAAGCGGCGGGTGAATGATTGTAAGCAATAAATAAGCAATCACGACCGCAAGTAAAAATAGATTGTTCTTTATTAACTTTGCTACTTTACTCATAAAATCACCCCCATAATCACTGCAATCACAATAGCGAATATAAAGCTCAGTGCGTTGCGAGTAACCGCGAATTTTGTGCCGAACTCTCGTTTTTCAAGTGGAAGTGTCACAACACCAACCATGGTAAGCGTTGTCAAAAATGCCACCGATGACATAATTCCTACACCAGCAGTAGCAAGTGTTCCGATGAGTGGAAAAGCAATAAATGCAGGAATTAAGGTAACTGTACCTAGTGCAGCTGCGGCTATCGTTGCTACGAATACGTTTTGCTTTGCAATGATGTCAGCAATTTGCTCGGGTGGCAGTATTGCTAATATCAGTCCTATGGCAAAGATAACTGCAAAGATAGTTAGAGCCATGCCTCTACCCATAAATAGTGCTTTTTTTAGTGTATCTTTTGTCTTTGCTTTATCTTTTACAAAAGAAAAAACAAGAAGTCCAGCAGTAATTATCCAAATAGCAATTGTAAAAATATCCATATCTTTACTCCTTTTCTCGATTATGTTTTCATCATACAAAAACTATCGGTTCAATAATAGACACGTATGTTTCTTTTTGATATAATATTAAAAAAAAGGGGGTGAATGTGATGGATATTCCTTTTTTTACCGGAGTGAATCAATCGGTATTGAGACAAATGAATATTGTTCCTAAAAAATACACGAAAGGTATAACAGTACATGCACAAGGAGACCCTTGCAAAAGTATGGACATCGTACTGTCTGGGAACTTGGTTGCCTATGCACTGTCGCAAAATGGCTCAGAAAATGTAATGTTTGAGTTTCAAAAAAACAGTATCATCGGTGCAAATCTTCTTTTTGGTAATACGAATCATTACCCTATGAACATCTACTGTACAGAAGACAGCGAACTTTTGCATATTAACAAAAGCGACGTAGAATTGTTATTACATGACTATCAGTTCACAATAAATTTCGTAAAAAGCATTTCCTTGAACTCGCAAGGTATGAATAAAAAGATTACCATATACAAGCAAAAATCATTGCGAGAAAACTTAATGGACTACTTTAATGCGTTATCGGCAGAGCAAAATTCAAAAACAATCACGCTCTTGGTCAGCAAAAAACAATTAGCGGATTATTTCGGAGTTCAACGACCATCTCTTTTCCGCGAATTAAAACAAATGAAAGACGAAGGACTTATTAAGATAGATAACCGACAGATTAAGATAATGAATCTGTAAATTGAAGTTGTTTGCATTTCACTCCAATTTGTAAAACCTCTACATTACTTTTCCATAAAGAGAACAATCCAACATTAATTTTATTCTTTCCCCTAACATGTCCAACTATTTCTCTCGCATTACTTTCAGTAAATACAATTGATGTTGCAGATTGATGGTAAATAAGTCTATCTACGTTACTTCTTCTTATATTTATTTTATTTGTATAATTGTCTACTACACTATTTTCTAAATCAGGTTTCATGAAAGTGGATGCATCCGAATAAATATCACCCGTTTTAGAATCTGCTATAAGTAAATCTCCTTTTTCTATTTCCATATGCTTTACGTCAATATCAACTTTTGCCAATAATATATTATTCACGCTTATAATAGTTTTTAATGTGTCCATTTTCTGTTCAACATTCCACATACTAAAACAAGAACTTTCCTTTCATTTTTGCTTGCTTATCTTGTTTCCACAGACGGTTTAAGAACGTGAAAATCGGAAGCCCGAGCCATTGTCCAAACAGCACCAACTTCCAAAATCCGCTTGTTTTCTACACTTTTTCATTGTTCTATTTCTCGGCTTATGACATCAGTACCACGCACTCCACATGCCTTGAGTAGACAATAATGTTATCGCGAAGACCTGATGGGGCCTTGGCGGACATTCTTTTTTATTTTAAACTATGTCATCTCGCATTGTTTGGTAGAAAAGCATCTAGAATATTCCTGAGTGCTTTTTTCACTCCTTACATTAAATTACGATATTCTCGCCTTCCATCCACGATGGCATATATAATAACTAACTTATCTTCCTCATTTATCATATAAAACGCGAGATGCCTTTCAACAATCAACACTCTATACTTTTGCTTTTTTATAATTGAATATCTTGGAATACTTCACGACTCTGGAAAATCTTGAAGACGATTAATTGCTGTTTCAATCTTATCAAAATATCCTAGTGCAACATCAACATCACAGGAATCATCTGCAATCCAAGAACTACTGTATCACCTCGTCCATTTACAGTAATGATAACTGCATCCCTTGATTCCTTGCACTGTTTGGAAATTTCATTATAATGATTTCTTAAATCTGCTGATGGTCTAATTGCTGCTTCCATGGTATCACCTCTTTTTCCGCATTTTATACTCATATCATAATATGTCTATGCTATTAATCGATTGTGTTTGCATGATATATAGAAGGAGTGAAATCAAGGTCTAATGTTCAAATCTCCATTTTTAGAAAACCATATTATAATGCTGTCATCCGATTTCTAAAAATTTAAAACTGCTCCCTTGTAATTTCGACAGCGCGCAATCCAGCCGTCCCTTCAATCACAAAACCAGTTCCTTAGTATTCACACCTAATGGCAATTTTACAATAAAAACACTACCTTTTCCAAGTTCACTTTGTACTTCAATGGTTCCTTCACATAGTTCGATAATTCTCTTTACTAAAGTCAAACCCAATCCATTTCCAGCTAATGAGTGGGATGTGTCTCCTTGATAGAATTTGTCAAATATATGACACATGGTTTCATCATTCATTCCGCATCCGTTATCCTCAAGCCGAAAGATTACCTTTTGTCCGCTCCTCCATAGGCTTACTTTTATTACTCCACCAGTCTTCGTATACTTGATGGCATTGTCAAGAAGATTAACCCAAATCTGATGGATTAGATTTTTTTCGCCAAATATTTCAATGTCATCTTCAAGTCTAATGTCAACGTGAAGATTTTTATCGCTCCACTTTGGTTCTAACATTACAATCGCAAGTCTAATTTGTTCATCTAAACAATAGATAGTTTTTTCGCTTATAATCTCTGTGCTTTCTATTTTTGAAAGGTTAAGAACGTTAGTGGAAAGATGAACAAGCCGCTCTGATTCCTGCACGATTATGTTTAGGTATTCTTGCTTTTCCTCGTCGCTAGCATCACCAGCCTGCAATAGTTTGGCAAATCCACTAATCGAAGTAATAGGTGTTTTGAACTCATGGGAGAAGTTTCTCACAAAGTCGCTACGCAAGGTTTCGATACCTTTTAACTCCTGCACCATCTTGTTGAAGCTCCCGGCAAGCGCATCCAATTCAAAGACAAAACTGCCGTTTACCATAACCGAAAAATTGCCTTGAGATACCTTTTCGGTGGCTTTCATCATATCTCTGATAGGCTTAACTGAGCGCCGACTTAATAATGTTGCTATTACCACGCCCAAAAATATACTGATATATACCATTATGGAGATTGCTCGGCTTGGACTTGCGGTACCTTCTAAATCCAAGATGCCTATTTGAATTAGCAAATAAGCAATCAGACCAGCCGATAAAATGGACAAGAGCATGACCAGAAAAACCAAGGCCACCAAGGAAACCGCAAGACTAATTTTCGGAGAAGGCTCTTTTTTTATTTGCTTCATACGCGCCTCCCAATTTTATACCCCAAGCCGCGCACAGTTACAATTTCAAAATCGGGGTTGTCTCTAAACTTATCCCGCAATCTGTTGATATGGACATTCAGGGTATGTTCCTCTGTTTCAGTCTCCAATCCCCAAATTTCGTCCATTAGTTGATTGCGCGTGAAAATCATATTGGGATAACTCATGAGCTTAAAAAGAAGTTGAAACTCTTTCTTTGGCAAAGCATATTGTTCATTTTTCCATGAAACGGTAAGCGTATTATAATCCGCTGTGGTTTCGCCCATGACAACTCTGTGTTCGCTAGTAATTTGCGCCCGACGTAAAAGCGCCTTTACTCGGAATAGCATTTCTTGTTCATCAAATGGTTTTGTCATATAATCATCAGTTCCGACGAGAAAACCTTTATGCATGTCTTTGGTCTCCTGATTGGCTGTTACCATCAGTATAGGAATATTCTCTCCCACATCGCGTAATTGCTCGCAAAATTCATAGCCATCCATGCGAGGCATCATCAAATCCAAAACAATCAAATCAAATCGCTGTGTTTCCATCCTGTCAAGTGCTTCAAGGCCATCTTTTGCAGTATATGCATTATATCCGCCGCGCTTTAGAACAGCGCACATTAGTTTTTGGGTATTTATATCATCCTCGACAATTAAAATATCAAACACTATAGGTCACCTCCATTTTAAATATTATATCACTTACAAAGTAAACTGAACATCAACGAATTTTTGATTAAAAATTGAGGTTCAGTTGATGTTTCAAAATTATAGTTCATTATAGCGTTAATCAAATAAAAACGCAAAAAGAAATTCTCAAAAGCAATTTGGTAAATAGTCAAGAAGTATTTTGATTTGTTTTTCATACAGAAGGGTAACTTTAATAGACCTACGGCTTTCATAAAAAAAACGTAGATTAGGAATGCGATATGGATTACCTACTCTTTTCCGTAGAGTAGAGTTGGCTCTTGTCCAGCAGGCCATAGAGCAGACGTAAAAATTTACGGGAAGTCAACGCGAGTGCACGTTTGTGCTGATGATTTCTTGTTTCAGCATATTTCTTATGATAGAAGCGTTCA
>JBAVPE010000131.1:0-3968 GCA_049692775.1 Anaerocolumna sp.
TATCATACGTACAATGTGCAGATTTTCTGTAATATTCCATTTTATCACCTCAAGTTTAGTATCTCTGCTTTTAATTATTCTAAACTTGAAGATTTAGGGTTGACCTAAAGGCGAGGGTTTTAACCCCATTATACAGACATAAGTCGATATTCTTCTGCAACGCATCTTCCAGTTCCTTAGAACCAATTCCTATGTACTTTTGAGTAACAATAATAGATGAGTGCTGCAGTAAAGTTCTGACTAGTTCAATATTGTAGTGATTGTTAACATACACATTGGTGGCAAAGGCTTTTCGAAAGCTATGACTGCCTACCCCTGTTAGATTAAGATACTTGCAGACTGCACTTAGATGTTTTAATACTGCACGTTCTGTGATGGGGAACAGCTTTGCTTTTGGACTAATGCCATTCTCATACGCATAGTCACGAATGAAGTTGTAAACTTCAGCAGGTACGGTGAAATTCCGATACTTACCCGTCTTTTGCTCATAAATATCTAGTCTGTATCTGATGCCATCTTTTACAAAAGACTCCATAGACAGGTTTAGGATATCACCAACACGCAACCCAAGGTTATATTCCAATACCAGTGCGGTGGCAATTCTACTGTTCGGCTTATACAGAACGCCGTCATATTCAAAACCACTTTTCATTGTAGTAATAATTAGTTTATATGTATCTGAATCAATTGCTCTCGTTCGCTTATTCATCTGGATATCGCCCCTTTCAAATCCTATAGAATACTACCAAGTTCCAATAATTACAGCCGTAAAGTTCCATTAAGCTGATAACCCCATGATACAATCCCCAGTATTCAGTCTAGTTCCTAATCCAGTACGAATAGGAACTAGACTTCAAAGCCGTAATTCAAACCGTGTTGGCTTTTTCACCGCAATGGAAGTAGTACGCACCGACAAGGCCAAAAGCCAATGTCGGGCTCTGTGTTCATCCGTGAGCCATTCACCAAAGGCAAGCCATGAAAGACAGAGACAGTACCCTATAGCATTAATTTTCTCGGTGTAATATGCCGTCAATTGAATAGGTCTTAGCTAAAATTCCAATACTCATATCAGTAACACATCTGCCAACATAATATTTGCCCTTATCCGTCAATTCCAATGCTGAATACAATCTGTTTACCATAGCATTTTCCGCATGAATCAAGGTATTCAAATGAGCAACCACAGAACTTCTCCAATGCTTGCCATAACCAATACCAAGATAAGGCTGTTCCATTATCTGAAGCGATACCCCTGCATTCAATACTTTCTCAGAAAATAAAGTATACTGAGATACACTTAAAAATCTGTCCACGTTAATACAGATGACGCTGTCACCAGAATTTAACCTTGAAGCAAGTACCTCCAACTTAGAAACTGGGTAAATATCAAAATCTGCTATCTTCTTACTTCGAAAAACTGTTCTTGTTGTCTCATTATCTTTCTCAGAAACAATACCTTATTATATTTATGCTATTTTTCTCGTACTGAAATTGAATACAATAATTCACATCAGAATCTTTAAAGCCTTGAAATTGCTGGCTTTCTTTCATATTTGCAAACTATAGTTCTGTGGTTGAATAGATTTTTGTATAATCGATGAAATGCCCATATTATAAGGTTTCGCCGAATTATTATCTTCATCTTGTCCAACATCAGAACATATTGTGCAGTATAAATTAATAATGAAGTAATGAAATTTCGTATTATCGCCTATCATACTCCATCCTAATTATCTATACGGTTTTATATCCTCTTCTCCGTACTTATTTACATGTTTCATCTTAAAATTCATAATCAGTTGTTCTCTGTGTCTTTTATCTGGCATTCTTCCAGTTGCCTCAAAGTCCAAAACATAATGTCCATTGGAACGATAAAGTTTACGTAAATCCTTCTTTGCCTTAGAAGATAAAGCAAAATTGCCTTTATGCTCTTTCAACATCTGTGCCAAATCTTTATGTTCATTATCGCCAAATACATATACCTCACTGTTCACTTCACATTCATAGTAATCTTCTGTTCCTAAATACGGGCAATCTGCATAAACAAATACACTTGCATCACTAAACTGGTTCATCACTTTTCTAAAATCTCGATTAAGGATTTCTACCGTTTGTAATCTGTCTGACAGTGCTATGATTGAAGGTAGATTTTTTCTAAAAGTCGATACCATATTATTATCTACATCAGCAGAAATTCGAAAGCTTGCATTCTTTGACCTACCTCTGAATGAAGCAAACTGCACATAATAGTATGCAACTGCCCGTTCCAAATCCGATGCTTTATAATCAGACCCAAGCACCTCTTTGTACTTTTGGAATAGTACTTCGGAATATGGCAGTGCTTCTAATTCTGCAATGAACTCAACCAATTTTGTTTTAATAATCACATAAAGATTCGTCAAATCTGCATTGATATCATTAACAACTATCTTCGTATCCTCTGGCAGGTAACACAATATTGCAAGACTTCCACAAAATAAGTCTACAAACACCTTGCATCCAGACTGTTGGAATGCCTCAACAACTTCCCTTGCTATCCTCGGTGGCTTTTTTCCCACATAGGGAAATAATGTTTTTAATTTCTTCTTTGATTTTCCTTCTGTAACTATTTCTACAATTGCCTTATTGACCGCTTCCGAAATGCTATCTGTCTCATATATTTGTATAAGAGCATTCAATAATTTCGTCTCCAGTCTTAAGCTTACCTTCTTCTTGATATTAATCACTCCTCCTTCACGGATGGAGTTCCTCCTGTGGAATTGTCCCAATTGAAACCACTTTATCATTTACTACCATTAAGTGGCTTGCCTTGTACCTTTCAAACAGCAGGTTTAAAGATAGGCAGAAATATACGAAATTTCAAAGAAGATAGGAAATTCTCGGTGTCTCAAAATACACTTGAAGAAATAAGGGATATGATTACAGCTAATTTTGTGCATCAAAAAACAGCTGATAGATTTTTATGTCCACCAACTGCTTTTGTATAATTATGTCCCTCAGAATGTGCCCAAATTTTGTTTTGTAGATATCAATCGCTAATACTCCACTACAGTAACGTGAAGTATTAGTCTCATAAGCTTTGATTTATGAGACAATAAGATGTTATGGCTTATGATTCTTTCATTCAACTAATCAAAGAATAATCACTTCTATAACAACACTATTTCTATATCATTTTATTAATGGCTTCCCAAATAAAAGTATCAAAGTTTTCATTTTCATTCATATAATCATCATAGAAAAAATCTGTTGCTTCAGTATTTATATCTAAAATTTGAATGTAAATTCGTCCAGTTTGAAATACAACTACTCTTGATAACTTTTTATCATTTATAAAATCCACTCTAGTCGCTTCTTCAACGTACTCTCCCTTTCCTCTAACAATTTCATCAATTTTAATACTCTTATCTTCAATAATTATTCTATTTTTAATAATCCAATCATAAAATACTTTGTCCATTTATTATTTCACTCCTATCTTCACAATATTAGTTGCTTTAGGAAAACTTTCAATAGGTGGCAATCCCTTATTAACTTGCAATTTTGAGTATAATGAATTTGGTCCAGGTATTGTTGCCCATATGTCTTTTGTTTGCCTTATGGAAGATGCAGGCACATCAAATTCGACATATACAGAGCCTTTAGATGCTGATTTAAAATACGCATCATATGATGCTGGATTTGCAACATATGATTGGTCTGCATTATAAGGTTTCTGGACATATTCTGTATCTACCATTTTCTGATACTCACTCTCAGACATCCATCGTCCAACTCTTGTAGTATCAGAGCCTCCCTTACTAATATTCATCACTGAAGAAGGCTTTTCCTTCCATGCCTTAGCTGATTTCATGCCATACTGTGCTAATTTAGTTCCGCCGTATACTACCAATGCTGAGTTAACCGTACTTTGCATATAATTACTTGCATCCTCTAAAGACATATCGGGATTATAAATAAAGTTATAT
>JBAVPE010000132.1:0-1694 GCA_049692775.1 Anaerocolumna sp.
ATAGCAAGTACTGGGGCAATTGCATATGGTGGAGCCGTTACTGTAAACAGTGCCCAAAATTTAGTTCGTGATGGGCTAAGTTTTATGTCCTCTGGAACAAAATCTGCTAAAGAGGGGGCGGGTAAGTCTATTAAAAGTGGTAACGGAACTTTAAATACACTTACAGATGCACAGAAAAGTAGATTAAATTCTCTAGAAAATACTATTAATGATCACCTTACAGAAGGGGATTTTAGTGGTACATTAAGAGACTTGCAAGGCAATCCAGTACCGAATGGGAAAGGAGGATTTTTTGACCATATGGGAGAAATGAAAGATTCGTATAATTCGCTTTTAAAAATCAGAAGAGGACTCGAAGGTTCATTAAAAAATCCTAATCTTCCAGAAATTGATAGAGCATTACTGCAAGAAGGATTGGGTAAAGCGAACACAAATATTTCAAGAATAGATGAATTATTTGCACCATATGGAGGTATAAAATAAATGGACGAGAAAAGAAAAATAAAAGATATATATAATTGTAATTATGCTATTCCAGAAGGAGAAGTATATCCTTTACAGAGTTGGTATGCTCAGTTAATTAATAAGAGCTTTGATGAACTTGAAATATTAGATGTATTAAGAATGATAAGACAGAATGAATTTCTAGATTTGGCTATATCTAAGGCTATTAATTATTTGAAAAAGAACCCTTTTGTTGGAGATATGTATGAGGGAGAGGTCTTAGAGAAATTATCGAAACTAGATATCAGTTATTTAATAACTTATATTGATGAAATAGACAATATTTTAAAAAAGGCACTTGATGAAAATAAAACTCATGAATGGTTATGTGAAGAAGAGAAAGACGAGTTTGAAGAATTAATAAAGAATTTCTACAAAAAATTAGTATTGAAAAGTTAAAAAAAGTAATTTTTTAACACGAAGCGGAGGCTATTATAGATATAATTCTGTAAATAACCTTCGCTTATGCAGTTATTAGATAAAGTAGGGAAAAACAATTCTAAATTGGTGATATTTTATGGGGTGTACCTACATACACACCTTAAAAACCCTTAAATTTGGTTGCTATCATAGCAGTTACAGCCACTGAACAGGTGTCTCTTGTCCAATTTACAGCCACCTATAAAAAATCATCATTTCGTCTAAAAGTCCTTAAGCAGTCGGCATTGCCGTCTGCTGTGAATCGACAGGAGCGCCATAAGGTGCACCTGCCTTTAACCTGCATCATTTTCGACCCCATGGTTCATCCCTGCTTTTGTAGGAAAATAGGGCGAGAATTTTTCAATTCAGGAATTTATAATCGAATTTAAGGAAATATCACGCATTGTGAGAAGAGACAAAGCAGAGTTGATTCTTGAATGTGTTCAGAATGATGGAAATACTATACGCGAATATCAGGAATCCAGAGATTTTATTACAACAAGTCTGGTTCGTGATTTAGAACATCAAAAAGAAGAATTAGCAGGGCTTGATAAAGAAATCGAGAAGCTCCTGCTTAGCTTTGATTATAAACTGACCAGTATGCCAGGAATAGGAACTTCCATAGCGAGTAAGCTGATTGCAGAAATCGGAGATATTCGAAGATTCCCCAGTGCAGACAAACTGGCAAGATTTGCAGGTGTGGCACCTGTAAAGTTCAGTTCTGCAGGAAAAGGCAAGGAGCAAAGCTCCAGACAAGGAAACCGCCAGTT
>JBAVPE010000133.1:0-238795 GCA_049692775.1 Anaerocolumna sp.
CCTGCAAATATGCTCATAATTACATATGGTGCATACGAAGAGACAGATAGCAGTGCTGTAGTAAGGGCCGAACCTTGTTGTTGATAAGACCATATAATCAAGGCAAAGCTCGTCATGGAACTGCCCAAAGCTGAAAAAGATTGTGTAGACCATAAAATCAAAAAGCTACGAAGCTCTTTGACGAGTGTTTGTAATTTATTCATTTTGACTTTGCTCCTTTTAATTTTGTAATTATCCAAAATCAAAATGCAAAGTCCATTTGGACGGACACTATTTTATTGCTCCATACAGGTTTCGTCCTCATCAGACCTTGCATGGAGCAGATACAATACAACGTTTCATTGAATTTCCTTCCTCACACAAGTGCAATAAAAATAAAATACCCGGAGTAATGACTCTTAGCTATTATCACAGATTAATTACTTTCGAATCTGATAAAAGTATACCATATCATTTCATATTTTTCATTATGTTTTATATCATAGGTGGATAATATTGCAATCTACGGAACGGTTAGTCCTGTCATTTATACATAAGTAAACGTATGGTAGAATCATTTTTATTATAAATACTTTTATTGGGTTTTAGAGGGATAATTGGTGACTGAACTTAAGGATGGCAGGCAATTTATCCTAACCCCAGGGATAAAACAAATAAAACCCGGAACTTTTTTAATTCCGGGTTTTATTTGTTTATTTCCTATCTACTTCTTATCAATATTTAAAATAGTCTGTAAAAGTACATTCGCTCCTTTTAAGCAGTTCTCAACCGGCGTATATTCTTCTTCACAATGGCTGTGGCCACCGATACTCGGTACAAAAATCATAGTTGTTGGTATAATATCCGTAATAAACTGTGCATCATGTCCAGGACCGGAGTACATTCTTTTTGACGTATAGCCATAGTCATTCGCATTCTTTTCTACATAGTTTACTAATTCAGGATAAAAAGTGACGGTAGCCCTTGACCAGGCTTCCTGATAACTGGCTTTGCATTTTTCAACTTCGGATGGTATGGCTTTAATAATTTCAAGAACTTGCTTTATCACTTCGGGATCCTGATGCCTTGCATCCAATGTAAACTTTACAATATCCGGGATAATAGTATGAATATTGGGATGAGCGGATATTTTACCGGTAGTATATACTAATTTACTATCTAATTTATCCAGTTCATCGTGTAAATATTGAATCGTTTTTACTGCTGCATACAGGGCATCCTTTCTGTATTTCATAGGAGTAGTTCCTGCATGTCCGGCCTGACCTACAAAGGTAAACTCATAATTAATCATTCCGCAGACACCTTCCACAATACCAATATCAATGCCTTCTGCTTCCAGTACAGGTCCTTGTTCAATGTGAAGTTCTACTAAAGCCAACGCCTTTTCAGCTGACATCCTGTTTGTTACATCACCCATGTATCCGCTTGCTTCTAAGGCTTCCTTAAAGGTTATTCCTTCTGTATCTTTAGAAGCTAACATCTTCTCTTTGTCAAACTTGCCGGTTATAACACCGGAGGACATCATGGCCGGTTCAAAGCGTGCACCTTCTTCATTGGTCCAGACTACTACAGTAATCGGATGACGGTGGGGAATTTTTTCTGTTACAATTGTTTCTGCAGCTTCAAGTGCTGTTAAAACACCAAGAATACCATCATAATTACCGCCCTGCCTTACGGAATCCACATGGGAACCGGCCATGATTGCCGGTAACCCTTCTTCGCCGGGGATAGTAGCATACATATTTGCCATATCATCTGTCTTAATTGTCATACCCAATGCTTCGCACCTTTTTACGAATTCCGCTCTGGCAGCCAATGCTTCCGGAGATAAAGAAAATCTCGTTATACCGCCTTTCCCGGTGTCTCCAAATTTGGAAAAGGTTACAATTTTATCGTTTAATCTATCTTTATTACAACTTATCATAATAAACACCTTCCTTTCTCTTTATACTTATATTAGGTAATTGCGAAACTATATAGCTTTTAGAATATACCATACAATTAATCTACTCTTCTATTTATTTTTGCTCCTGTATGCGGCAGCAATTCTCCAATAGATTTTTCATATCTTCCTTTGATGCAAAAAATGAAACCTCTTTTTTAATGTTTGACCCTTCAAATATAATATTAAAAAAGTTATCCCAATCCTGCATGTAAATGGTCTTTAAATCCTCTATACCCAATCCGTTTTCTTTTAAAAAATCTATAAACTCATCGGTATGTCTGGCATAGGCATAAAGTTTACCGTCCCAGGGTGCTTTAAAATTTAACGATTGCATAAAGCTGTCTTTTAATTCAATTTCAACATTTGTTTCTGATTTGACTTTTCGCATAGCAAAGGATTCAACCGTACGAAAATGGTTTGAAGGTATCAGTTTTTTCAAATCCATCTCTTTTTTAGTAAATCTTTCATTCGCCAATAAAAATCACCTCCGGGTTTTAACTTAAAAATACCGTTTCATATATGTTTATTAAATCCTCCTGCTTTGGTGTAACAATGCAGTTTGTAATATTTTTTGCTGTAATTGCAATAGCTGCATAACGTTCAATTTCTTCTTTTGTAATCTTTTCTTTTTCACCAAGGAGTTCATCTAAAATTCCTTTCAATGCATCCAAATCAACAAGACCCATTTTATCTAACATTATTTTTATTCTTTCCGGTTTTGTTTTTTCTACCAGTTTTAAGAATTCAACGATCAAAAGTCCATTGGCACGTCCATGGTCTATGTCTTTAAAATAAGTAAGGGAATATCCCATGGAATGTACGGCTGTGGTTCCGGTATGGGCAATTACCATACCGCCAAGGGTGGAAGCATATAATAAATCGCTTCTGTCTTCCCCGGAAAGTGCAAAGTTCTTTAACTTTTCAAACTGTTTCGCTATAATTCCGATACTTTCAAGCGCTAATACATCGGAAATGGAACTGGCACGGTTTGATAAAAACCCTTCCACAGAATGGGAAAATGCATCTACTGCGGTATTTACAGTTGTCGTTTTGGATAAGGACTCCATATATCTGCTATCAAGAAAAGAAACTGCCGGGAAAAGAAAAGGGGCTGTTAGGGTTGTTTTGGTTTTTGCTTCGTCATTCGTCAATATGGAATACTGGGTAACTTCTGAACCGGTTCCTGCAGTTGTCGGAACAAATGCCATCGGAAGTACTTTCGGTTCATATTCTCCGGAAAAGAGTTTTTCCCTTGGAACTTCCTGACAGGATAAAAGTGCAATTGCCTTAGCCGCATCCATAGGAGAACCGCCTCCGATTGCAATGATGAAATCCGCTTCTTCGCCCTTTGCAAAGGCTGCGCCTTCATATACACAGTCAATGGACGGGTTACTCATTACCTTGTCAAAAATCACGGAGGACTGCCCATTATGATCCAGTGCTTTTAGAATATCCTCCAGGGAACCATTTACTTTAGCTGATCTGCTGCCCGTAACAATAAGTGCTTTCTTACCCATTTTTTTGAAGACATCTGCATTTTTAACAATGCAATCCTCACCCATGATAATTCTGGTTGGCATAAAAAATTGTAAATTCATTCATTTTACTCCTTTTTTGATTTCCGTATCTTTTAGATTTCCGTTCTTTTTTATCTTTCTGCATCTTTTTTAATATCCGCGTCTGTATCAGATTTCTGCATCTACTTCCGATAATACCTCATCAACCTTTTGAATTTCTTCTGTTAACTGCCCTGCAGTAATAATAAGCGGAGGAGCGATTATTATCATGTTCTCGTGAGAATACGTCATGAAACCTTTCTTTGACAATCTTCCGATAATACCCTTCATAGTTCCTGTTGGATCACTGCCGTAAGGTACTATAGGCTCTTTCGTTTCTTTGCTCTTAACTAATTCAATGGCAGAGAATAATCCAATATATCTTACATCACCTACGGAAGGATGTTTTGCCTTTAAGGCTTCGAGCTCTTCGCCTAATACTTTACCTACTGCATTTACATTATCAAGAATTTTAGCATCCTCATAATAGTTTAAGCAGGCAACACCTGCTGCACAGGCTAACGGATGTCCACTGTAGGTAAGTCCGCAAAGTAAGGTATTCTCTTCAAAATAAGCTGCGATTTCTTTGCTTACTGCTACGCCGCCAAGTGGCACATAACCGCAGGTAACCCCTTTTGCAAAGCTTACGAGATCCGGCTTAATATCCCAGTTCTGAAAACCGAACATTTTGCCGGTCCTGCCAAAACCAGCCATAACTTCGTCGCAGATCAGCATAATACCATAATCATCACAGATTTTTCTGACACCCTGTAAATATCCCTTTGGAGGAATGATGATACCGTTAGAACCGGTAATGGTCTCTAATACGATGGCGGCAACATTCGCTGCCCCTTCATAACAAACCTGTTCACGGAGTTTTCCTACATAATATTCAGAAGCAGCTTCTTCGGACTCAAAGTTGATTTTCTCACGATAGAGATAAGGATCAAAGAATTTGACAAATCCGGGTATTCCAGGTTCTAAGGGGTATCTTCTTGGTTCTCCGGTTAAGTTACCGGCACCGTAAGTTGATCCGTGATAACTTCGGTAACGGGAGAAGATTTTATTTCTTCCGGTAAACATTCTGGCCATTTTAATTGCATTTTCATTCGCATCCGCACCACCGTTTGTAAAGAATATTTTGGCCATGTTATCAGGAAATTTATCAATTAACATTTTTGCCAGTTCTGCCCTTGGTTCACTGCCATAGCCCGGGGATATATAGCAATATTTTTCAGCCTGTTCCTTGATGGCATCAATGATATAACGGTTACCGTGCCCTACGTTTAAGTTAACCAGCTGTGCTGACATATCCGTATATCTTTTTCCTTCAAAATCCCACATATAGATTCCTTCCGCCTTTTCGATGGGGATAGGATTTAAACCTTTCTGTTTTGACCAGGATTGTAATACATAACCTGTTTGTGTACTTTTAATTTCTTCAGCAGTCATTTCAACCACTCCATTCTATTTTATTTTTCTATGATGTCTTTGATATTAAAGGCCAGCCAAAGCCTTGCAATATCACTATAGTCTAATTTTAAGCCAAAATTTTCCCGGATTGATTTCATTTTGTAGTTAATGGTATTTCTATGAACATTCATCTGGTTCGAAATCTTTTGAATACTTCCGTTACTTTCCAGATAATGTTTTAACGTTAGGACATAATCCGTATTATGCATGGAATCATATTCGGATATTTTATTGATGGTATCCAGTACATACCTTTTTAAAACGTTGGCATCATCAACCGCATATATCAATTTATATATCCCGGTATCAAGATACTTTAAAATTTGTCTTTCCTGTATTTTCGCAGTATTGGAGGCGGTTACTGCCTGCTTATAACAGACCCTCAGCTCATTGTATCCTATCACTGTATCGGAAATCCCCACATGGACAATAACATGATCGGAATTATCAAATAATTGATCGTTTATAATCATGGCATACGCTTCCATTTGGGAACTGTTTACCCCAAAACCTACCATTACCAGATAATTTTCCTGATCAAATATACAAATCGGTTTATCAATATTTTTCAAAACGCTTTGTACGCCAAACTGAATAGTATGCCATTCATCACCGGTTATTAACTTCTGATTTCTGCTTGCCTGCACAATCATCAGGGTATATTCCCCTTTGTTATGAAACCCTCTCCTCTCAAGGGTTTTTACATAGGCTTCCTGATTTTCCGGTGAAAATATCAGATTCCTGAACGCTTGTGCAATACTGGTCTCATTTTCTTCATTGGCAATGATTCTATGGCAGAAGTCAAAGGTTACGTCGATCAAATGAATTTCCCAGGGTACAATGAATAGGGGAAATTCATTCTCATCACAATAATGAATCAGCGTCTTGGGAACTTCCCTGATATACGGTCCAAGATTTATCACTAATCCGATGGCACCATGTTTTCTCAGGCTTTTTACAAAATTAACGATCCAGTCATTTCCGTTATTGGCGATTCCTGTTGTTAATATCAGTTCATTTCCATGTAAAAATCCCGGTACCTCGCTGTCTTCTACCATATGGACCCAACGTACCAGGTTCTTCATTCCCCGCCCGCCGGCAATCATTTTAATGTTGTAATTTTTCTCTGAATTTGCAAATAATCTTGATAAAGTAATCGCCATAACCGTCACCTCCAATTATTTTTTTGAATAGTCCCGGAAACTCTCAACACCTATAATTACTGATATTTTAGGTGCAATTTAATCTCCATTTTCGTGATATCATATATATGTTTTTACGCAGACCGTCTGAACGAAGTGAAGGAAAGGCAAGTAAAAACATATATATGATATCACGAAAATGTCCTCATCCTATATTCTGCACCTAAAATATCTTCAACCACCTAATTAGTTTCCGGAAATACTCTTTTTAAGATAGGGTCTGCTGTAAAGGTTTATGAATCCTTTTGGATGTTGTGATGGCATTACATGGACATACTAATAAACAAAGATGGCAGCCGACACATTTGTTTCCGATAATTTTAGGTCTTCTGTTTTCTTCCCCAAAACTGATTGCCTGGTGACCGGCATCTTTACAGGAAATATAACATCTGCCGCAGCCGACACATTTATCATGGTTGATGACCGGATAAACAACCGTGTCCCTGCTCAATTCATCAGGATTTACAAAGCGGTCCAAAGCGATACCTGCAAAATCGCTTATCGTCTGATAACCCATAGCCTTCATATATGTTTTCAGTCCGGATATTAAATCATCAATGATCCGGTATCCGTATTGCATGACTGCCGTGGTGACCTGGATATTTTCACACCCCAAAGCAATAAACTCTGCGGCGTCCTGCCAGGTTTCAATTCCACCCATACCGCTGATTGGTATTTCCTTTAATTTCCCATGTTTTGCCAGGTCATGAATAAATCTTAATGCAATGGGTTTAACCGCCTTTCCGGAATAACCGGAAACAGCTGATTTTCCATTAATATGGGGCGGAGGTGACATATCGGTCAGGTTAATTCCGCTGATGCTTTTAATCGTATTTATGGCGGCAATACCATCCGCACCGCCTTCTATGGCGGCAATAGCCGGAACCTCCATATTTCCTAAGTTAGGTGTCATCTTGGCCAGGATAGGAAGATGGGTTCCTTTTCTGGCAGCTTCCGTATATTTTTTAACAAGTTCCGGAGACTGGCCTACATCGGCACCCAAATTATGGTTTGACATATGGGGACAGGAGAAGTTACATTCAATCATATCGACGCCGATATCCGTTACCAGTTTTGCCAGCTTTGTCCACTCGTCTTCTGTCTGGCCCATAATGGAAGCCACAATTACTTTATTGGGGAAATCTTCTTTTAATTTTCTTAAATATTCTAAATTATCACTCAAAGAATGCTCTGCGATCTGCTCTAAATTACGGAATCCAATAAAAGGGGTCCCTTCTTTTTTGGTAGCATCAAATCTGGGGGAAACTTCCTCGGGCTGTAAAAAACCAATGGTCTTAAATACGATTCCTCCCCAGCCGTCCTTTAAGGCATTTACACACATTTCATAGTTGCTGGCAACTACGGAAGAGGATAAAAAAAACGGATTTTCACATGTAATGCCGCAGAAATCTACGGTTAAATCTACCTTGTCTGATGCCAGAGCTTCCGTTTCAATAAGCTGTGCCATCTCCTTAATCCTAATGGGAAAATCATAATGGATACAAGCCTTTTCACAAGGTGCATCGCAGCTTTCACAAGCAGACGCCTTAATAAAACCAGCTGTATTTTTAGTATTTTCAAACCTGATTTTGCGTACAAAACCAGCCGGGTCAAGATTCTTTTTACAGGCTTTGGTACAATCTGCCGAATAACAAAGCAGGCAGCGAGCGGATTCACTGGATAAAAATAGTTCTTTATACTGTTTATTTACCGGCATTCTATTCATCTCCTGTCGCTGGTTTAAATTTGGGGGTTTCTTTCCATAATTTCATTTTCTGGGAACACGTTTAATAAATTTACCCCACCCGGCTTCACCGACAAAGGTACCATTATCATAAACCAATCTTCCCCTGGAATACGTCTGTACCGGATAGCCGTGAAGGCTTATGCCTTCCCAGATGGTATGGTCATAATCAGAATGCATCTTTTCTACACTGATGGTAAAATCCTTATCTTTATCATAGATAACAATATCTGCATCTTTTCCGACCTGTAAAAATCCTTTGTCCTCACAGCCAAAAATTTTAGAAGGATTCTCGCAGCATAATTCTACGGCTTTCTGGAAGCTTATTTTTCCTGTGTTTGCTGCACCTAACATATAAGGATACATGTTTTCAATTGCAGCACAACCGTTGGGTATTTTTGTAAAATCTTCTTTCCCCCAGTCTTTTTCATAACTTTGGAAAGGACAATGATCGGTTGCTATGGTGTCAATATCGCCGCGCTTAATTGCTTCCCACAAGGCATCCTGGCTTTCTTTTCCTTTGATTGGCGGAGAACACACAAAGTTTCTTCCATCTTCCCTCTTATATACATCACTGGTAAACTGTAAGTAATGGGGACAGGTTTCTGCATAGATTTCATAACCTTCATCCTTTGCCTTCGTAACTGCATCTACTCCTTCTTTATTAGCAAGATGTACAATATACAGAGGTGCATTTAGTGATTTTGCCCATTCAATCGCACGTTTATCTGCTTCTGCCTCCACAAATTCCGGTCTGGACATATAATGATACCAGGCACTGGTTTTACCTTCCGACAAATACCTCCCAATTAACATATTGGATATTTCTTTATTTTCAGCATGAACACTGATCTGTGCGCCGCATTCTTTTGCTTTTTCTAATATCTGATAAAATACACCATCCGTAACACCAAAATCATAAACCATAAATACTTTGAAGGAAGGCACACCATATTTTACTGCTTCTTCCATGGAATTAAGTAAATCCCCATGTACATCTTTCACTCCTACATGAAAAGCATAATCAACGGCTGCTTCCGGTGCTGCCAGGGCGTCACGCCTCTTTACCGTATCCACCATAGTTTCATTAAAATCCTGGAGGGCAAAATCGAATACTGTTGTAGTACCGCCGCAGGCAGCTGCCCTGGTTCCCGAAAAATATCCGTCTGCTGAAATGGTTCCGCCAAAAGGCATTGCCAAATGGGTATGTGCATCAATCGCTCCCGGAAGTACCAGCTTGCCCGTCGCATCAACCACTTTTGCTCCATTTACTGCTTCTAAAGCTTTCCCGATTGCAGTTATTTTTCCATCTGTAACTGCAATATCAGCAACAAAAGATTCTTTTGAATTAATAATTGTACCATTTTTAATCACAAGATCCATTTATAAACCTCCCAACTTTTATATTTTTAGATGATTATATTAACTTTTACCTATCTTTCTATAAGTTAATATTTGCTTTTTCTATTTGCATTTCCGAAATTCTAATAGCCTGTTTTTATTGATATTTTAGATGCTGCCGATAAAAATCATTTTCATCACGCTTTGATTATTTATTTAATTTATAAACAAGTACAAGACCCGATCTTTGATATACCTGAGCTACTTCAAGTAAATCCATACCACCTGCATTTGCAGCAATTAAGTTAGAATCCCAGGTTACACCAAAATCAACCGTACCATTTTTAACCGCTGTGGTTTCACCGATATCCCCACCGCCCGGAACGATACTTACATCAAGACCGGAATCTTTATAGTAGCCTTTTTCTAATGCTACATAATAACCCATAAACTGGGCCTGTGGAAGCCATTTTAACTGAATTGATACGCTGGTTTTTTCTAAATCACCGAATTTACCGTCTGCGGAGGCGTTGGCAGTTTCCCAGTAAGAAGTATCACGGATATCATCCAGGGTTAATTCCTGTAGTTTACCTGCTGCAGCGGAGTCATCTAATTTAATGTATTGTTTTGCAAGGTCTAAAGTCTGTTGTAGGGCTGTTTCATCCATTTTGCCGTAATCTGTTACCGTCGCACCGCCCATATCTGTTTCAACTAATTTCTTAACTTCAGCAGCCATATATGCCTGGTGTTCCGTAGATACGGAAGAACCATTGTTAAATACGATTTCAGCGGCTTCATCCGGATTTGCACAAGCGTATTCCCACCCCTTCATGGAGGCATAAATAAATGCTTTCACTGTATTCGGATTTGCCTTTGCAAATTCTTTTGTTGTAAAGATATTATCTTCTAACATTGCAACGCCTTCCTCATTCATATCGATGTATCCTACGGAATCTCCGTAGGCATAACCACCATCATAAGAATTTTTAACAAGGCCAAGTTCGTTGTAAGTCATTGCAGAAGCTAAGGAAATGGAATCATCATCAAAACCGTCCATATCAAATGCCTGGCTTAAAAAAGTAGTAGGCTGACCGTATTTTGTCAGAAGTGCCTGGATTTCATATTCATTACCGCCGCCCCAGTTACCGACTTTTCCTTCGCTGGCAGCTTTTGTTATGATATCTTGTACGGAGGTGCCTTCATTAAAGTAAGGACCCGTGCTTTCTTCTGTAGCCGCCGGTGTGCTTTGTGCGGTATCATTGGTTTCTTCTGCTGTTGTATCCGCAGCACCCTCTGCTGTGCTTTCTGAAGCTGCAGGTGTATCCGTCTTTTTGCTGCTGCATGCGGTAAGTACAAATACCAGTACTAAAATAATTGATAAAAATGCTTTCTTTTTTTTCATAAATTTCATCCTCCATTTTGTAAGATTTTAACTTGATTAGTTGCATTTATATTAGTTGATTTCCTGCCGTTATCTTCTGCGGCTTCTCAACAAAATACCTTCACAAACCATTAATACGGCATACATAATAATTCCGATTAAGCAGGCAACGCTAATATATGCCCAGGCTGTAGCATATTGTGCCAATATGATATTTTCCCTGATCTGCCTGCCGACCCCGATAATATATTCCGCAAAATATTCACTGACCAGGGCACTGATAACACTTGCCGGAACACTTACCTTTAAGGCAATAAAGATATACGGCACACTGTTTGGGAGTCTTAATTTAACAAAGGTAGCAGCTTTGCCTGCTGCATAGGTTTTCATCAGATCTTCGGAAAAAGGCTGCAATTCTGTCAAGCCCCGAAAGGCATTCACACTCATGGATGCGGTACAAACTACCATGACTACCAATATTTTAGCCAGCATACTGCGGATATTGGCATCTTTACTGAAATCCTTTGTCCAATTTGTAATAACCGGTGCCAATGCAACAATAGGAACTGCATTAAAAGCAGATACGATATTCAGCCCGCCGGCCCCCCATTTTGGAAAAAAAGTTGCTAACATTGCGATCAGGTATCCTAACAGGGAACCTAAAACAAGTCCGCTTACCGAAACAATTACGGTTGCCTGGATATTTAACAAAATCTTAAGTATGTTTTCAGAGATAATACCTCCGATCCTGCTTGGCAGGGGCAGTGTAAAGGAATCCGTATGTAAAAGTTTATTTAGTAATCCTGTCTGCCATAATGCAAATATAAATAAACCAAACAAAACCGGATATAAAACAGATGTGAAGGATTTCAGATATTTTTTGTATTTAGACTTTGCCGGAGTTTTCACTGTGTTTGAATCCGTCATTCGGAATCCACCTTCTTTCTGCTTTTTCTGGAACGTTTATGGGGCATAAATAACTGCTCGATAACACCCATCAGATAAAAACTTAAAATACCAATGATGGCACTTAAAAATACAATCTGCCAAAATACATAAATAGACATTGCATGTTTTAATGATTGGGACAGCATACATCCTAAACCACCGTCCCCCTGTAAGGTATCCACTAATATGGAAGCCGTTATTGACATGGGAGCTGAAATCTTAAGACCTGTGAAAAAATAAGGTATACTGGATGGTATCAGGGTTTTTGTATATACCTGAAATTTACTGGCTGCGCAAAGATACATAAAATCATGTTTTTCTTTTTCTACGGATTTAAATCCTGCCAGGGTATTGGTGGAAACCGGGTAAAAGGTTAAAATTGCAGCGATAACAATACGGCTGGTTCCTATATTATGGGTGATTGCCAATACAATCGGTGCCATACCAAGGATTGGGATCATCTGAATTATCATCAGATAGGGGAAAGCTACCTTCTCAACAATACGTGAGAGATTCATGAATAAGGCAAATATAAATCCGCCTGCCATACCAATTAAAAATCCCAAACCTGCACGGGTTATAGTAGCACCTGCATTGGTTAATACAATCTGAATCGCAGTCTGTCCGCTGCTGACGGGTTTTGTGCTGAAAATGGATGCGATAATCTGATAGAAATGGGGCAATACATTTTCCGGCGTTCTTTTTGTCCCTGAAATATAATATGCCCCTATCTCCCAAATAAGGATTAAACCGAATACCCAAACGGTGGTCACCATCCCTTTTGATGATAAGAGCTTCTTTAACTTTTTCATATTCAGACCCCCTCAAAACTGTTTCTGACCTTCGAAACCAAAGCGGTAAATTCGATGGTATTCCTCAAATCCTGAGTTCTTGGCCTGGGGAGTGTTATATCAACAACTGCTGATAATCTTCCCGGATGTGGAGATAATACACAGACACGGTCTGATAAAAATACCGCTTCTGCTATATTATGTGTTACAAATAATACGGTTTTATTGGTCTTACTCCAAATTCTTAATAAATCCTCATGGAGTTTTTCCCTTGTAAACTCATCCAGCGCGGAGAACGGCTCATCCATCAATAGGATTTCAGGTCTTATGGCAAGTGCCCTTGCAATTCCAACCCTCTGCTGCATACCGCCGCTTAATTGGTGGGGATAATGGTCAGCAAATTTAGTGAGTCCGACCAATTCCAGCATTTTATCTGCCCTTGCTCTTCTATCCTCTTTTTTTATTTTCATAAGTTCCAAAGGTAATTCAATATTCTTTCTTACCGTACGCCATTCATATAAAACCGGACTCTGGAAAACCATTCCGTATTTTCTATTCAGTCTTGCTGTTTCAGGAGTGTTTCCTTCAATTATTACCTCTCCTGATGTGGATTTTAATAAATCGGCAACGATTCTTAGAAGTGTTGTTTTTCCACAACCTGAAGGGCCAAGCAAGGAGATAAATTCTCCCTTTTGTATATCAATGCTGACGCCTGTTAATGCTGTAACCTCATTGCTGTCTGCCTGATAAATCATCCCAACATTCCCTAATCTTATCTCAGTATTGTTGTCCATACTAATCCGGCTCCTTTCAACTGTAATTTATCATACAAAAAGGCAAAGGCGCTTAATATTTAAGCGAAGCGCCTTTGCCTTTTTTGCAGGATACCAATTCCTGGATTCTTTTTAAATTGACTGTAAATTGACTATGAACTATATTATACACAGAATTCTTTGTTTGACAATACCTTTTTCTAAAAAAAATGTGTTTTAGCACATTTTTTTCAAATTTTCAGTAAATTTATGGATAATCTGAATGAAATGACTTAAAATTATGGAAATCGATTTATGCTTTAGCACAAATATTAAGCATGTGCAACACAAATAGGGGGATATTGTTAAATTGTTTCAATTAATATCTTCGGAATATTTTATGTTTCTGTACCTCTGATTATTACATCTTGCAGACTTTTGTGCTGTGATATAAAGAGAGCTTATTCAAAATCACCATATTTAAATCCATTGGTTTTAGAATAAGCTCTTTATCTGCATGCTACGCCTTTCAATTTTTAGATCTGCTGCAGGCTGTCGTCAAGGGTTATACTGCTTCCGGCAGGTACATAAATATCAGCCTTGAAGTCTTTATATCTGACATCGCAATGTCCTCCCCCCTGCGATGAAATAACAGCCTTACTAAGCTTACCGTTATCCCACTCCATATCCACCGTAAAACCACCACGGGCACAAATTCCTTTTACCTTTCCATTAATCCAGGAAGGTGCGGCAGCCGGAAGAAGCTGTATCGATCCATTCTGGCTTTGCAGAAGCATTTCAGAAATTCCGGCACCCCAGCCCATAATGGCATCGATTTGTAATACGCCTTTTACCAGCAGGTTAGCTCCAAGACCCCCCGCCATCTCGCTGTTAATCCGATTGCAAAGAGCTCCATCCCCAAAGCGGGCGTTCAGACAGATGGCCCAGGCTCCCGGCCAGTTATGTCGTGTACTGCCATGCTGCATGCGGCGGACCAGCGACATGCGGGCAGCCTCATAAAGTTTTGGTGTATCGGCAGGATTTATTATGGAAGCCGGATAAACGCTGTATAGATGGGAAACGTGTGCCATGCCGGGGGTACATTCTTCATAATCCTCGTTCCATTCCTGAAGCTGCCTGTATTTGCCGGTCTGAAACGGAAGAAGCTTTTCCAGGGTCTCCTTAATCTCGGTTTCATATTCATTTTCCCTGTTTAACATCTGTGCGGCACTTATGTAATTTGCCATTAGTTCACGTATCATAACCAGATCCATGGTAGAAGCCTTGCAAACAGCAGAAATATTAATTTCATTTGCCGAAAAACGGTTTTCTGCCTTTATCCGGGTAATTTCTTTTTCCGTATAACCGGAAGTAAGGAAAAATTTATTCTCAGGTGAGGTGGAGGGAGCAGTTACAATGGTACCGTTTTGATCTTTCGTTACAAAGTCCAGCACAAACTCCACCGCACCCTTTAGTACGGGATATACTGTTTCTTTAAGAAATTGAATATCTTTCGTAAACTCATAATGCTGCCAAAGATGCTGACAAAGCCATATTCCGCCAAACACCCACCATGCCCAGGAAGCATCTTCACCGGCCAGTTCCGTCATACGCCATATATCCGTATTATGATGTGTCACCCAGCCCCGTGCACCATAAAGTTCCCTGGCTGATTTTCTTCCGCTTTCTGACAGATCTTTTATGAATTCCATTAACGGTAAATGACATTCGGAAAGTCCAAGGGATTCGGCCCCCCAATAATTCATCTGAACATTAATATTCGTTGTATAATTACAGGCCCAGGCGGAACACATAACAGGATTCCAGATTCCCTGCAGAGTTCCCGGCTGTGTACCGGGTCTGGAAAATGCAATCAGCAGATACCTGGAATATTGCAGGATTAATGCAGGAAGTGTCGTATCATCTATCCTGTTGTATAACTCCAGACGTTCTGAGGTCGGTAGATTACCGGTCAGTGAATCGCCTAAATCTATACTGAAGCGTCCATATAATTTCTGATAATCCTTAATATGCTCCTGCATTAAATTTTCATATGATTTTTCCCTTGTATCTTGAATGCGTCTGGAACATTTTTCAAATACCCCTCTGGCATCCCTGCTGCGTTTAACTTTATATCCGGCATAGTTGGTATCAGCGCTCAGACAAATAACTGCATGGGTAGCACCTTTTACATATATCCGAAATTCATCCAAGGTAACTTCCCCATCTGTTTCCGTAATTCCGGCAACTGCCGCAAAGCGCAGCGCATCGGATTTTGCGTCCTGTTTATAAACAATCTTCGGGTTGAAATGAGGTTCATAAGGTTCCACACGGTCAGGTGCACGTCCGATGACTGCAACAGCATTATCATAAATCTCCTGTTCATGTCGAAGGGGGGAATCCATACTCAACGAAAAATCCATAGGACCATTTTCTGCTGTCAGCTTTATTGCAAGTATATGATCTACGTGGCTGACGAACATTTCCCTGGTAAAATGAATGCCGTTCTGATCATATTCGATCCGTTCCACCGCATCATCAAGTGATAATATCCTTGAATAATTCTCATACTCATAAGGATTTTCGTTAAGCAGGATACGTCTTTGCTTCATACTGCGCAAATCACCTGTGTGTCCCATTGTAATATAAAGATTACCGAGAGGCTGGTATGCCTCAGACCAATACCCCAGCATTTCATTATTGATAAGGTCGTTGGCCTCCTTTAACTTGCCTTCCATTATCATATCCCTGCAGAGCTTCAAGTTTTCCTTAGTGCCGGTACTTATTTTATCTCTTTCCCGGCCGGACCAAAGCGTATCATGATTAATCAATATTTGTTCGTATGGTACACCACCGTACACAGAGGCACCAAGAGAACCGTTTCCCAGTAAATGGGCATCATCGAAAAGAGATGCCGGTGTTTTTTCATAAAGTCTATAGTTATCCAAAATAATACCTCCTTACCAATACCCCAGCTCTGTTCCTTTTTTGTAAACCTGTTGCCCGGTTAATGTATATCCGCAGGCATTGAGATGAACATCATCCACACGCAGACTTTCCGGAATATTACCTTCTCCAATATCATGCCTGTCCTGGTCTGTTTCTTGCAAACCTGATGATTGTAACCCTTCCTTCAGTAAATATCTTTTAATATCCAGAAAATGTTTTCCATGAACCTTTTCCAGCTCCTTATTTATACTGTCAACCATGGAAGGACCTATTTTTAAATGGGTTAACCCTATGACGATATATTTCTTATCTGCATCTTTTAGATAGTTGATCATTATTTTCTGTTTTTCAATCAGCTGACTGACGGACCTGTCATAGGGATTGGGGAACCCGTCATTGGTACCCGTCCAAAGCACCAATATACCGCTTCTTCCAGATAAACTTGCCTGGGTAATAAGTTCTTCCCCTTCCCTGATATGAACTTTAGCCCCTTCTTCCTCTCTTGAAAAATACCACTTAACATCATCACTGGTGGTTGTCGACTGAGTAATAGAAAGATATCCTTTTATTTCCCCCAGATAACACGGATTAACCCCAGCTTCCCCTTGACGTAAGGGTTTTGGAATCTCTCCGTCGAAAGCCAGAAACTGAATTTCAACGATTTTCACTTTTGCAGGTATTGTCACAGCCTTAACCTGCATTGGAATACTTCCCTGCCGTCCCGCAATGGTAATAGTGCTTTCGCCGCCTATTCCCAGATTATTGACCATATACTTATCACCAAGCAGTTTCTTTAGGGTACCCGGATAGGTTAAACCATCTCCTCCGTAACTAAACGTCAAGCTGTCCCCAAAACAATTAATTTCGCATCTTACAGCCATTCCATCTGACAGATGCTCCTTTTCCGATATAGACATAATTTTTTCTCACCTTTCTAGATAATTGGAACCTTTTTCCTGTTGATCATGATAGATAATCTCCCTGTTCTTATTCGGTATTGTTAATATTGAATTTATTCCTGCTTCATCCTTTGAGGGAACCGATCATAACGCCTTTGGTAAAATATTTCTGGACAAATGGATAAAGAATAAGCATAGGTACCGAAGCGCAAACAATTGTCGTATATTTTAAGGATTCCGTAATAGCCAGGGAATCGGTATCCGTCATCCTTCCTGTAGCCTGTACCATGGCCGCCTGAACCTGTGCATTATTCATGATATTCCTTAAAACCACCTGAAGCGGATATTTGTCATAACTATTTAAATACAGTACCGCATCAAAATACATATTCCATAAGCCGACTGCATAAAAAAGGGCCATTACAGCAATAATCGCCTTTGCAAGCGGTATTACTATCCTGAAAAACACATCATAATCATTTGCGCCGTCTATTTCAGCTGCCTCATACAATTCAACCGGTATCTGATCGTTAAAAAAAGTACGGGCGATAATTATATTATATACACTTAAGCAATTTGGTATAATAACCGCCCAAATCGTATTAAGCATATGTAAGTTCTTAACTACAATATACGTAGGTATTAAACCTCCGCTGAAAAACATGGTAAATATAAAGAAAGAGAGCAATACTTTTTTCCCTTTCAGAATTTTACGTGAAAGGGGGTAAGCAGCCAATATTGTCATGGTAACAGATATAATGGTGCCTGCCACCGTATAGAGTATGGAATGCAGATATCCGCTTATTATGGAATTGTCTTTAAATACATAACTGTAGGACTTTAAAGAAAAGTTAACCGGTAAAAATGTGACTTTACCATTTAATACATCGGATGGGTTACTAATTGATGAACTTAGGACATTGATGATAGGTATCAGGATACAAAGGGTACATAATGCCAGAAAAATACCATTAATGAAATGAAAAATTCTGTCTTGATGACTCGTTTTTATATTATTTTTCATGAATCTGTTCCTTTCCTTCTTGGAGTACTCTCGGAAGCTCTCATAGCCTGTTTTTACTGATATATTAGATGCTGTTAATAAAATTTTATCTCCATTTTCGTGATATCGTATGTATGTTTTTACGCAGACCGTCTGAGCATAGCGAAGGAAAGGTTTCCGAGAGTACTCTCTTGTTAAAATATAACAATTCAGCCGTTCCTCCTGAACGTTACATTAAAATAGGCTGTTTTCTGTTGCTTTTTTAGAAAACCAGTTGACCAGCACCAGCAATACAACAGAAACAAGCGAATTGAACAAGCCGATTGCAGTAGAATAACTAAACTGTGATGATCCGATTCCGATTCGGTATACATAGGTTGAAATAACATCTGACATTGACATATTCAATTGATTTTGCAGCAATAATACCTTTTCAAAACCTACATTTATGATACTGCCGCAATTCATAATAGCTAATATAACGGCAACCGGCAGGATACTCGGTAAATCAATATACCGGATACGCTGCAGGATAGTCGCGCCATCTAATTTGGCCGCTTCATATAAATCAGGGCTTACCCCTGCAAGTGATGCGAGATATATAATTGCACCATAGCCCGTCCCCTGCCAAATACCTGAGAGGATATAGATTGGCCTGAATGCCTTGGGATCTGACAGCAGATTAATACTATCAAGACCCATCCAATCCCTTATTATATTAAACATACCACCGCGGACTGCAAGAAACTGCGTTACTAAGGACACAAGGATAACCGTAGATATAAAATAGGGGGCATAGGTAATTAACTGGACCGCTTTCGCCATCCTCTTCTGTTTCGCAGAATTAAGTGCCAGCGCAAGGATAATTGGACACGGTATGCTGGCGATCAGGGATTCGGTTCCAAGTATTAATGTATTTGAAAGCAGTCTGACAAATTGATAGGATGTGAAGAAATTTTTAAAATGCTTCAATCCTACCCATGGACTGCCACTAAAGCCAAGTACGGGAGTATATTCACGGAAAGCAATCTGTAACCCATAAATCGGCCAATATTTAAATACGATCAGATAAATGATTGGCGGAATTAACATCACATAAAGCCTCCAGTGCGGAATAACCTTTTTTTTATGTTTCTTCTCTGGCATACTGTTTTCCCTCACTTATAATATTTTCATCAGATATTTATGAACTATATAGTTTTTTTAATATACCATACAGCGAATACGGATTTCGTTGCTTCCGCGGCCTTTCAGACCAGAACATCCGGAAAAAAGTATTGGTTGTATAGCATATAGATACAACAATGGCATTTCGTAATTTTCTAACTTTTTTATTGTCCTGTATATAGTCCGTACTTGCAGCAATACCAGACTATATACAGGTTTTATTATGTATATTTTATTTCATAAAATATTACGCTGCCGGTACTTCAAATGTTTTGCAACTTTCTGAAGATACAGCTGAATCTATCTTTATTTTGTTAAAACATTAAAACAATGCTTCCCGTATAATATTTATTATCTGGACAGATAATTCTGATACGCTTCATTACTGATATCCAGATACTGCTGTAAGCCGACATTTTCAAGATCGGATTTATAGCCATTCCAATCTTTATCATTATTAATATCCAGACCGCCGGTTATGAACTTAACAAGGGCCTCATCCTGATAATCCTTTATTTCCGTCTGAAGACGGGAATAGTCATTTGCATCTTCTGCCTTTACATTTAAATTAGGTATACTTTGGTCTACACTTCTCGCCACTGCTTCATATGCCTTTGTGCCACGGAATAATTGAATTTCGGTACCGTTTGTTATACTGTCATCCCTGAAATCTTCTGCTGCAACTGCCCCTTCCCTGTATTTTTTAGAGTATAATAACGGAACACTTTGAGTGAAATCAATATTTTGATAATATGGGTCATCCTCCGGTGTCTGAAGCACTGCATATTCTGCCGGTTCACCATCAAATCCAAGTTCTCCCGGTTCCGCTTTACGCCATTCAATCCCTTCACGGCCGGTTCGGAACATTGCACCCTCATCGGAATAGAAATAATCAATCCAACGCATGATCAGATCCGGATTTTTAGCCGCTGATGTAATAACCATATTTCCACGGATAACATCTCTTGATAATTCATAATTTGGAGTTGTTGCCGTACCGTCTGCACCTTTAAGAGGAGGAAGTATATCGTACTGTTTCCAGATTTTTGTATCTCCGGAATAGATCTGATAAGCAGTAGGATAAGAACCAAACATGGCATAATCGCCTCCGGAAACGTTAATTTTAGCATTTGTCTCCTGATTATTGGTAAAGGATTCCGGACTGAGTAAGCCTTCATTATATAACTTATTTAAGAACTTAACACCCTCACGGTATTTATCTGTTGTTGCGGTGTACATTAACTTACTATCTTCTACCGCCAAATGGGTATCTGCATCACAATAGGTAAATGCATTCATTAAAAATCCGTCAAGTTGAGTATGCCAGCCATCTGCGTTAGCGATCAGGGGAATTTCATCATTGGGGTCTCCGTTACCATTGGCATCCTTTTCTTTAAAGGCTTTTAGTACATTATAATATTCATCGATTGTAGTCGGCATTGCAAGTCCGACATTCTTAAGCCAGGTAGAATTAATATACATCTTCTGGGAAAAATTACAATGATAGCATACTGCAATACCGGGCAGGGAATATATTTGTCCGTCATTTTGTGAAATCAGCTTACGGATCTGAGGATCGTCCTGCATAAGCTGCTTAAAATTCTTGCTGTTCTTGTCTATTGTATCATTTAAAGGAATAATTAAACCTTGATTCGCATACAACAACTCATTCGTTGCTGTTACATTATAAGTATCCATTCCGCAAATTACATCAGGAAGATCGCCGCTTGCCATAACAATCGACATTTTTTCATTCCAGGAATCAGCCGGAACCACAATCCAGTCGATTGCTACATTAGTCTTCTCCTGATATGCATCATTGACATAACACTTCGTTACATCTTCTGTGCCAACCTGTGGGATCATAATTGAGAAAGTCTGCTTTTCTTTACTAAGGGGAAAAGTACCCAGTTCTGTTAAACCACTGTCCTTACTATCACTGCTGCCTGCTTCTGTATCAGCGGCAGATGAAGTCCCATCCGCGGTTTCTTTTGCTTTGCCACACCCACTGAATCCAGACATAACCATAATAAATAACAAAATGAATGCAATACTACGTCTGACTTTTTTATACATTTTAATTCTCCTCCTTAAATATGAATCATTGGCTGCATGGATTTTCTAACGGCGGGGCCCCAATCAACCGTATGGTACTGGATTATCCATGCCTGGTACAAGAATTATTATGCCTTGATCCAGGGTAAATAAAAAGATACATTTATATTTTTTTACATACATAATCATTGAAAGGACGAAAAAAAGCAGGCATACAATTAATTACCCGGCATACCATTATAACATTCCTGTTTTTACAAAGACATAACCGGCATACAAATCCATTTTATGCCATTCAATTTCCATTGACTTTTTATCTCTTCCCTGGATTTCTTGATTTAATCTTTGATTTATATAGATGGATATACTATACTATAATTATTACAATTTTAATATTTTTTAGTACATATTGAATAAAGCATTGATTAAAAAAAACACACATCAAGGAGTTTTTCAACATGAAGCACATTGAATTAATCTTTACCCTTGTATATAACAGACTAACCAGGAACAAAATATTTATGCGTTTTTTTATATCCTATATCTTGATTTTATTCATCCCTCTTATGGTACTTCCTGTCATTTTTGAATTTAGCTATAATACAATCGAGAAAAAAGAAGAAGACATGCGTTCCCTGCTGAACAATGATTGCTGCACCAATATG
This sequence comes from Anaerocolumna sp., assembly GCA_049692775.1. Taxonomy (GTDB): domain Bacteria; phylum Bacillota; class Clostridia; order Lachnospirales; family Lachnospiraceae; genus Anaerocolumna. The sequence goes on from JBAVPE010000133.1 coordinate 21,872, forward strand.
GATGCTGCTATCCGTAAAATAGATAATATGGTTATGTCCCTTGAAAAAAGCACTTCCCTATACAAGATTCTGTATATGAAGGAACAACCCGGTGATGGATCTAAAAATATCCTTTCATTATACAAAGCAAGGACAGAAATGAATGCGCTTGTCAGTTATGCGGATTTCGACTATAATTTTGCCCTCTATATTAACGGCCCGGATCTGGTATACGATGGAAATTCCATCATTTATGGTCAGGAAGACTATTATAATCAACGGGTATCTTATACCGGTATGACCTACGGGGAATTTAAGAAGCAAGTACTTGACCAGTACCACAACCGTGATGTCATCGGAAATACTGAGATGGTAAATAAAAAGGAGTATGTAAAGGAGTATAACTTCAAAAAGAAAAAAGGTATCCTTTATATGGTTTCACTTCCCTACCTGGATAATTTCAAACAGGATAATCTTGCAACCCTGGTCGTTTTAATCAGTGATTCTATATTAAATGCACTTGATTATATTCCCGTGGGTGATTATGGCTGTGCCTTCATAGAGAATGGAAATCAGAATATTATATATGGAACCTATGGCGATAAATTTACCTATCCTGAAGAAGATTTAACCTTTTTAAATTCGAAGGGAAGTTATTATAAAAATTTAAATGGACAGCTTTCCCTCATTACCTATACAAAATCTTCTTATAACGGCTGGTGTTATGTTTCCATCTCACCCATTGATGAAATTATGGGCAGTATATCCTACATAAAGCACTTATTCTACGGCATCATGGTAATTGTATTCATCACAGGGTTACTACTTTGCATTATATTCAGCCGCAGAAATTCCCTGCCCCTGGAAGATGTCCTTTATGCCTTACAGGAAAAGGACGGTTCCGAAATTGCTTCCTTTTCAGCTCTCGGCGGGGAGATACATCATATGATTACCCATAACGAAGAAATGGCTAAGGCTATTGCCGAACAAAAGATTAAAATGGTACGTGCATTTTATGAAAAACTGCTCAACGGAAGTTTTAACAAGGAAGATGAAATATTTGTAAACGCCAAATATCTTGAACTCGATCTGATGGCAGATATGTATGCATTTATCCTTTTGTCCTTTGGTACGGCTGAGAGTAATTTAGAAGAAGAGACCTTTTCCGATAAAAACCTGGTTCAATTATTTACAGAACATCTTGCCCTGCCGCAAATGCAGTTCCAGACTTATACACATGTCATTTCCTTTGAAAAACTAGGTGTACTTATCTTCTTTTCAGAAACCGATGCTGAGAAGAATAAGGCAATGCTCCAGGCGGAATTCAATAAACGGCTGTTACAAATGCGTGAAAAATTCTCAGAAGAAATCCGGTGCTGCTGCGGTAATTTATATTCAAATGTCAGTGACATCCCTCTGTCTTATAATGAAGCCGTCATGGCAATGGAACATATTATCAACCAATCCCCCAATTGTACGGTCAATTTCTATGAGGATATAGACGCCGAGCCCTCCTACTATTTCTATCCCAGTGTTATAGAAATGAAATTAAAAAGCCTGGTGAATGCCGGTAACACCCAAGGTATGGAGCTGTTACTGGACTATATATTTACAGAAAATCTTACGAAAAGGAAGCTTTCTAAGAGTACCCTCGTTAAGATGTTTATGGATATGCAGACCGGGGTCATTCGCCTGCTGCAGGAATCTAAGCTGAATATCCATATTCATGGCCTGTTTAAGGTTAATATGAATAATCTGAATATTGAAAATGAGTGTACCCGTATCAGGGAAGCTTACCATCAGATCATCCATGCAATTAAGTGCAAACCGACTGACAGCCATTTATTTGAAGAGATGTTACGCTACATTAATACAAATTATAATAACAATTTATTGAGTGTCAGTATGATTGCCCAGAATTTTCATATGTCTGAATCCTACTTTTCCCAATATTTCAAGAAATATGTTGACCAGACCTTCAGTAAATACCTGGAGACCCTTAGAATTAATAGAGCCTGCGAATTGATTAAACATACAGATGCTACCATTGAGGAAGTATCAGAAATGGTCGGATATACAAGTTCGTTATCTTTCCGTCGTGCCTTTAAGAAAGTAATTGGTATGCCGCCATCCTCCTATCGGTAATTCAGCTCTCCGGCAAATTCTCACAACCTATATTTACCGATGTTTTAGTGGCTGTCTAATTTATAAATATTCTTAAACAAAAAGAGCTTACTCCAAAACTTAAGATTTACATAATAAATCTATTGGTTTTGAAATAAGCTCTTTATCTATATAAATGGTTTTAAATTCAATTTAAACCTGACGGCTTATGCTATTTTAGATTTTGCAACTTCTGTTAAAGTTGTGAAGCCTTCGGGATCGTTAATAGCCATGTCAGATAACATTTTTCTGTTAATATCTACACCGGCAACTTTTAATCCGTGCATAAGTTTGCTGTAAGAAAGTCCATTCATCCTGGCAGCTGCATTGATTCTGGCAATCCATAACTGTCTGAACTGTCTCTTCCTTTGTCTTCTTCCGGCAAAGGATGAAGTTAAAGCTCTCATAACTGATTGTTTTGCTACTCTATATTGTTTTGATCTGGCACCTCGGTATCCTTTAGCCAGCTTTAATACTCTCTTATGTCTTTTCTTAGCATTTAATGCGCCTTTTATTCTAGCCATGTTCTATTTCCCTCCTTATATCACCTATATCTTATAGATATGGCATAATCTTCTTCATATTCTTTACTTTAGTTACATCTGTTAAAGTAGCTTTTCTAAGATTTCTCTTTCTCTTAGTAGACTTCTTTGTTAAGATGTGGCTTTTATAAGCCTTCATTCTCTTTAACTGTCCAGTACCGGTTTTCTTGAAACGCTTTGCTGCTGATCTGTTTGTTTTAATTTTAGGCATGATATTTCCTCCTTAATCATGATACAATTAACTTATTCCCCTAACGGGTTGTCCAATTGTCTTATTTTATTATTATGACACTTCGTAAAATCCTCTCGGGGTTTTTCATGCATAACCGAAGCCCAAGCTTCGGTTATGGCCTATATAAACGTTATGTGTCCCGGATATTTACCAAGTGTAATTAACGCTTTTCAGTTAAAAACACAATCATGCTTCTGCCTTCTAACTTTGCTGGTTTCTCAACGACTGCAATATCCTCAAGCCTTGCAAAGAAATTATCCAATATCTGTTTACCGGAAGACAAATGAGCCATTTCCCTGCCGCGGAAACGAAGCGCTACTTTTACTTTATCACCTTTTGTGATAAACTTTCTTGCCTGATTCGCTTTTGTAGCAAGATCATTTTCATCAATATTAGGTGATAAACGAATCTCTTTTACTTCAGTAATCTTCTGCTTTTTCTTAGCTTCTTTATCTTTTCTGGCTAATTCATATCTGTATTTACCATAATCAATAATTTTACATACAGGCGGTTTAGCGGTAGGCGCTATCTTAACCAAATCAAGATTTGCTTCTTTAGCAAGCTTCATCGCATCTTTAATAGGTAAAATGCCTAGCTGCTCACCTTCTTCTCCAATTAAACGGACTTCTTTGTCTCTAATTTGCTCATTGATCATTAATTCACTAATAGTACTGCACCTCCATAGGTTGAATATTACATTATCGTGTTATTTTATGACATAAAAAAATGGATAGCAAAGACTATCCACGTTCCAATCCGTCTATTCCTCATTGGACTTTATTCCAATAAGAACTAACAAGTCCAGCTACTTAGCTGTTCTTTTCCGAAATTATAAACCTAAGTCACACATCCGCGCTAAGGTGAGAGTGGATACTCTGCTTTATTGTTATCATAGAACCGACCATTAAGATTATGATTGATTCACAAGCTCTTTCACTATAACATATATGCATATGAATGTCAATTATTATTTTATATTCTTTTCAATTTTAAATTCCATTACCCTTTTCCGAATTCAGATAATACAAGTTCCTTATTCCTGTCTAAAACGGTCTGGATACTCCAGCTGTGAACAAAGAGCAACAAAGGATTCCCTTTTAAATCTTTTACCTTTTTGGAATCTGAAGTAGTACTTAATTTAGTGACATCGATATTCTTATTTTCAATCCAGCGTATATACTCGTAGGCTAAAGGTTCCAGACGGATCTCAACGCCATATTCAAACTCCAGGCGGAACTTTAATACATCAAACTGCAGGACACCAACTACACCTACAATTATTTCTTCCATGCCTGTATTAAATTCCTGGAATATCTGAATCGCACCTTCCTGGGCTATCTGGGATACCCCCTTTAAAAACTGTTTTCTCTTCATCGTATCAACCTGCCTTACCTTGGCAAAATGCTCCGGTGAAAAGGTAGGAATGCCTTCATAGGAATACTTTTTATCCGGCATACATAAAGTATCACCAATTGAAAAGATTCCCGGGTCAAATACACCAATAATATCCCCGGCAAATGCTTCCTCCACAATCTTTCTCTCCTGTGCCATTAATTGCTGCGGCTGGGACAACCTTATCTTTTTTCCGCCCTGTACATGATTTACTTCCATTCCGGCTTCGAATTTACCGGAGCAGATACGCATGAAGGCGATTCTGTCCCTATGGGCCTTATTCATATTTGCCTGTATCTTAAATACAAAAGCAGAAAAACCATTCTGGACCGGATCGATAATTCCTTCTGTAGACTTTCTTGGCAGGGGAGAGGTAGTCATGGATAAGAAATGTTTCAGAAACGTTTCTACACCAAAGTTAGTTAATGCCGAGCCGAAGAATACAGGTGTTAACTTGCCTGCCCTTACTGCTTCTAAATCAAATTCACTGCTGGCACCATCTAAGAGGTCAATTTCTTCTGATAAAACATCATGATTTGCCTTGCCTATTAAGGTATCCAGGCTGGTATCCCCCAGTTCAGCTTCAACAGTATCCACTTCCTTCTGACCGTTATTTGCAGCGAAGAACCGTGTTATATGTTTTGAGTCACGGTCATATACACCTTTAAAGTTCTTACCGGAACCTATAGGCCAGTTAATAGGACAGGTACGGATACCAAGTACTGTTTCGATGTCATCTAAGAGTTCAAAGGTATCTTTGGCTTCCCGGTCCATTTTATTAACAAACGTAAAGATTGGTATGTTCCGCATAACACATACCTTAAATAATTTAATCGTTTGATTTTCAACACCTTTTGAAGCATCAATTACCATGACCGCAGAATCTGCTGCCATCAGAGTCCTGTAAGTGTCTTCTGAAAAGTCCTGATGTCCCGGCGTATCCAGGATATTGATACAATAATCCCCATAGTTAAATTGCATAACGGATGAAGTAACCGAGATACCACGCTGTTTCTCTATCTCCATCCAGTCAGAAACTGCATGTCTGTCGGTTTTTTTCCCCTTAACCGAACCTGCAAGGTTAATTGCCCCACCATATAACAGAAGTTTTTCTGTTAAAGTTGTCTTACCGGCATCCGGATGGGATATAATTGCAAATGTCCGTCTTTTACTAATTTCCTTTGTATAATCAGCCAAAATAAATCCTCCACACTATATTTCAAGGTTATGCGATACTCTATAAATTCTACGGATAAATCCACGAATACCGGTATTTTTTATAATCTGCAACCACTATTATACCGCATGATCCACTATTTTTTTATTCATGTAAATATCTATCAAAACTTCTTCATGATATAATAAAAGAGCACTCATTGTCAAGGTATTTCCATGAAATCTCTATAAATGCATGACATGTATGACATGTATAATCTAATAAAGAAGTTCCAGATGAAAAACCGTTTCCATAATCTTCCTGATTTTTCACCCCGGCAAACTACCGGATACGGCCGGCAAAGCCGGCATACTCTTTTTCAAGGATATGACTGCCAAAGCAAAGTTTTTTTACGTACAGGACACATTTTCCCTGTGAAAAAAGGAAAGAGCGTTCCACTTATCTAATCGGCCGGCTCTTTCCTGAATCGTATATTGTCTCCTATTCCTTGTTTTGTATTGCTTATTGTTCTGCTTCAACCTTCTTAATTTCCTTGGTTCTGATTTCTTTACAGATATCATTGATAAATGTATCAATTGATTTCTGCCCTTCATCCCCAAGGTAACGGCTTCTTACAGAGATAAGACCTTCTTCTTCCTCTTTCTGTCCAACTACTAACATATAAGGAATACGGTCTAATCTTGCTTCACGTATCTTATAGCCTATTTTTTCTGCACGTTCATCCACGCTGCAGCGGATTCCGTTGTCTTTTAATTCACTTTCTATTTTTTGGGCGTAATCATGATACTTCTCAGATATAGGAAGTACTCTTACCTGTTCCGGGCACAACCAGGTAGGGAACAAGCCGGCATATTTTTCAATTAACCAGGCAAGGGTTCTTTCGTAACAGCCCATACTGGTTCTGTGAATAATAAAGGGGCGGACCTTGTCACCATTCTGATCGATATAATACATATCAAACTGTTCTGCTATGATGGCATCCCATTGAATGGTTATCATGGTATCTTCTTTTCCGTAAACGTTCTTAGCCTGGATATCCACTTTAGGTCCGTAAAAAGCAGCTTCTCCTTCTGCTTCCGTAAAAGGAACACCAAGTTCTGTGAGTATATTACGGATTCTTCCCTGGGTTTCTTCCCAAATATCTTCCGTACCGATATATTTTTCCTTATTACTTGGATCCCATTTGGATAAACGGTAGGTCACATCTTCTTCTAAGCCTAAAGTTCTCAGACAATATCTTGCTAAATCAAGACAGCCTTTGAATTCTTCATCCATCTGATCCGGTCTTACAATCAAATGACCTTCGGAAATGGTAAACTGGCGTACACGGGTTAAACCGTGCATTTCCCCGGAATCCTCATTTCTGAAAAGTGTTGAAGTTTCACCATAGCGGATTGGAAGATCACGATAAGATTTCTGGCTGGCTTTATATACATAATACTGGAACGGACAGGTCATGGGACGGAGGGCAAATACTTCTTTATCCACCTCTTCATCTCCCAGAACAAACATTCCTTCTTTATAATGATCCCAGTGACCTGATATTTTATACAAATCACTTTTCGCCATAAAAGGAGTTTTAGTTCTTACATAGCCTCTCCTTTCTTCTTCATCCTCTATCCATCTCTGGAGGGTTTGAATGATAATCGTTCCGTTTGGCATTATAAGCGGAAGTCCCTGGCCAATTACATCAACCGTTGTAAACAATTCCATTTCCCGGCCTAATTTATTATGGTCACGTTTTTTGATGTCTTCCAAATGCGCAAGATATTCATCCAGATCTGCATTTTTTGTATAAGCCGTTCCATAAACCCTGGATAACATTTTATTTTTCTCACTGCCTCTCCAATAAGCACCGGATGAAGAAATTAACTTAATTGCTTTGATTCCTTTCGTACTCATTAAGTGGGGGCCTGCACATAAATCTACAAAGGTTCCTTGTCGATAGAACGATAGAACGGAGTCCTCCGGTAAATCACGGATTAGTTCCACCTTATAAGGTTCTCCTTTTTCTTCCATGAATTTAATTGCTTCTTCCCTTGGCAGGGTAAAACGTTCGAGCTCAGCACCTTCTTTGATAATTTTCTTCATTTCTTTCTCTAATTCATCCAAGGCAGCACGGTCAAAAGATTCTATATCAAAATCATAATAGAAACCGGTATCTATGGATGGTCCGATTGCAAGCTTTGTATCGGGATATAAGCGTTTTACAGCTTCAGCAAGTACATGGGAAGCTGTGTGTCTGTAAGCTGCCTTGCCTGCATCATCATGAAAGGTTAATATATTTAATTCACAGTCTTCTGAAACTATGGTGCGTAAATCCACAACTTTTCCATTTATTTCTCCGGCGCATGCCATTCTGGCAAGACCTTCGCTTATGTCTTTCGCAATGTCAATTACAGACATAGCATTTTCATATAACTTTTCTGATCCATCTTTTAAAGTAATCTTCATTTTTACACCCATTACATACCGCAGTCCTGTCTGCGGTACTGCCACAAATAAAACAGGTTGAAAGAATACATAAGTGGCATCCTTTCAATTATTAAATTTTCTTTCAACCTTTAGATTTATTAGTTCCTAAACACAAAAAAACCCGTCACTTCCGATATGCCTGATTGCAGTCTCGAAAGGGACGAGTTAATATCTCGCGGTTCCACCCTTGTTGGAATTAACTCATTGCAAATTCTATGCAATTTTGTATAATTCCCATCTTCATTCGATTATAACGTAATCAACGGGCCGGATTGGGGTCACTCAGAGGTAGTCTTCGGATGCCTTTTCGTAAGATATTCTCAGCATATCATATCTCTCTCTGTAATCTTAAACATCGTACTCGTCTCTTCAACGTGTTAACATTATTCTTTGATAATTTTCATTATATCATTGTAAAAATCTTTGTCAAGAGGGACTTTCTCAATACAGGTTTTATCTATATATTCCCTACTAATTTGTCTTTTACAACAGCAAAAAATTCCCGGACATAATAGCTTAATGTCATGATATCGTCTGTAGGCGCCCCTAACCCTTCTGCTTTGGTTATACCAAGTTTTCCGGCTATGCCCATAGCCCGGAATACATGGAACCTGCTCGTAACAATAACGGTAGAAGGATTCCCTTTCTCCATCAGCGTTTTACTGAAAAGAAGATTTTGGTGAGTATTGGTGGATTGATCTTCCTTAAGAATCCGTTGTGCGTTTATACCTTTACTGATCAGATACTCTTCCATCGCTTTTGCTTCTGATATATCTTCACCTTGCCCTCCCGATACCGCAATTAAATTCATGTTGTTCTCCAATATTCCTGCCGTTATATATTTAATACCTTATATATAAGCAATACCGGTTAAATACCTCCGTTAATAAGCCGGTTCCCTGCTTTAACAGGATTAACCGCTCACATTATCTGTTTCATCAGGTATGGAACAGATGACTGATTCTCTTGTTTTCATGCGCTGCCCGCTGTTCGGATATGGCATCCCTTTGAATTACCTCTTCATATACCCTTTCCACATTACGTGCAAACTCTTCTGCGGAATACTTCTTCATTTTAATTACGGCATTCCTGCCATAAGGGATTCCGTTTTGATTTAAAAAGATAGCATCCAGTCCATTGATTAAGCCATTCCGGTCCGTAAAATCATATCCATTCCATCCCGGCTCTAAGATATCTTCCAGGCATTTATCCTTTTTCGCTACCACCGGCAAGCCCGCCGCCATCGCTTCAATATAAGTCAGCCCCTGGGTTTCACTCTGGGAAGCACTTACAAATACATCTCCAAGTTGATAAAAAAATCCAATATTATCCCAGGGTTTGGGACCGGTAAAAATGATTTTATCCTTCATACCCAGATCTGCGGCGATTTGCTTTAAATGCTCCATTTCAGGCCCGCCGCCTATAATTAAGAACTTGATATGCTCTCTCGTTCCCATATATTCCGGCATAGCGTCTATTATTTCAGATATATTCTTTTCCCTTGAGATTCTGCCTAAATAAAGAAGTACTTTATCCTCTGGTTCAATACCAAATTGCTTCCTTAATTTCAATACATCTTCTTTTAAATAAAGCCCAGGACTGAATTTTTTAAGGTTTACCCCTGTCGGAATGACGGAAATATCCTTAAATACACTATATTTTAACAATAACTCCCTGACTTTTTCCGTGGGTACAATTACCTGTTCTACGGTATTACAGCATATTTTGGTGAACACCCTTACAAACGCTTTCGCCCTTTTGTCCAGGGGTTTAATATGGGTAATATAATGGGTATAGTCTTCATAAATCGTATGATAGGTATGAACCATAGGCAATTTTAATTCTTTTGCCATAATACGCCCGAATATACCAAGTGAAAATTCAGTATGTGTGTGGATTAAATCGAGATTCAGCTTTTTAATAAGGGATGCTAATTTAGGCTGATAAAATAATCCAACTCTTCTTTCCGTAATAAATACACAGGGCAGGCTGGGTACCCGAAACACGTTATGCTCAAATTCCGGTGCTCCCGGTGTTGTAGTAGTAAATACATAAACCGTATGGCCGATTTCCTCCAATTCTGTTTTCAGCATAAATACCGAATTGGCAACACCGTTAATTTCAGGGTAATAAGTCTCTGTAAATAAACCTATATTCACTGATAGCTCTCCTCTTTCCCGAATAAGTTACTAAGGTAATTGCGTGGTATAATACATTAATTTTGTTTTGCAATTACCTATAATAAGAATTGTTATTTTTGTGATATACCAATTATTTATGTCTTCAGGCATTTCCAATTAATTTATCCTTTTCCAAAATATGATGTACAAGCCAGTCATTTAAAAATTCCAGCAATTCCACCAGCATTCCGGTTTGGTTATGATCCATCTGTTCAAAATCAATAGCTTCCAGTTTTTCAATAAAATCCATATGCTCTACCTTTTGAGATAAATACTTTTTATATTGAATACTCTGCATGTATGCTTCTTCATCTGCAAAGTGCAGAATAGCATACTCTTTTAATTTTACAATAATTTGAACGATATTATCAAATTTATCCGATATAAATTCGTCTTTGAGAACCTGATATGCTTCATCTGCTATCCTGAATAATTCCTTATGCTCTTTATCAATCATTTCAATTCCAGTATAATATTCATCCTTCATTTCGTACATAATGATTCCTCTCTCCCTTTTGTTTGTTTCAATATTTTTCAACAGTTTCCAGTTACATCATCGTATCATGAAACTCTTAGAGCCTGATTGGTACTTCATCCCGTATTTCCATACTATCCATAGTAACCTGACAATCCCTGGCCAGTATATACACTCCTTGTTCTGCTGCTTCCCGTAATGCTTCTCCAAATTCCGGACTGGTGGTATCGTTTGGTTTAAAATATTCTACCTCTTTCATCTGAATTACAAAAATAAGATATGCCTGAAATCCTTCTCTTTTGCACCGGCACAGTTCCTTTATATGCTTTATCCCCCGCTCCGTTGGTGCGTCCGGAAAAAGCACTATTCCATCCTCCTCTAATGTTACCCCCTTTACTTCCATGTATATCTTTTCTTCCCGGGTTTCGATATAAAAATCAAATCTGGAATTACCATAGGTTTTCTCCGGTTTTAGATAAGTAATGTCTTTAAACAAACCTCCTCCTAACAGCCATTCCTTAACCGCCTTATTGGGCGCCTGTGAATCCATATTAATAATCCGCTTCTCCTTTTTAACTCCAATCACAGAGAATCGTGTCTTTCTGGATGGGTTGTCCGACTTCTGAACATATACCTGGACACCGGGTATCAACAGTTCCCTGCACCTCCCTGTGTTCTTTACATGGCAGGTTTCCAAACATCCATCAATCTCCACTATGGCTATAAACCGGTTAGGCCTTAAATGAAATATTCCGGTCATCATGTTATCATAATACATAATTACTACCGTTTGCTGCTGCAAAAATTAATGGAATGTACCTATAGTATAATCTCCCATAAGCCGGTTGAATTCTTAAATTTGCAACAGTCCCTTTATTATAGTGTATTGATTATATCATTTATAAAATTATGAATCAATATTTTTTCATATATAGAGAAAATAAATATTTTGTAAATTTATTATATTTTATAGTTTTTTTGGTAAAATTTTATTTAAGTTTTACTTTATTTTTCCACTGCTTTCACTTATAATAGAATTAATAATTATTTTTTAGAAAGAAATTCTTCTAAACTGTATAACAAATAACAGTAATTGCATATACTGTTTAACGAAAGGAAGTATGAAGAGTATGAAAAAATTTGGAAAGTTTTTATTTGGTACAGTATCCGTTGCAACAGTTGCATGTGGAGCTTATTATTTGTACAAAAATCTAGTAAATAAGGACTCTTCTGATGATTTTGATGAATTTGAAGATGAATTCGAAGACTTCGATACCGAAGACGAGGATACCACTGATCAAAATAAAAAAGATACAAGGGAATATGTGTCAATTAATATTACTTCAGAAGGATCTGACCAGAATTTTTCTGAAGAAAAGGCAACAGCTGCTGAAACCGTTACAGAAGAGCCGGTAGAATAATTGGATTAGAAAATGGCCGCTAAATTCTTTTTAGGAATTAGCGGTTATTTTTTTGCCGGTTTCAGTTTAATACCAGGACTGCCATGATATAACACAGCAGCCCTATCTATTTTTACTTCAAAGAAATATAAAATTCATCCACTTGTTTTAACAAGTTCCCCATATCTCCCACGCTGTATATGAAAGGCGTACTTTCCGTTGTTTCATTTGACTGTATTACCTGAATTTCGTCACTAAACAGTATGGTATAGGTTTGTTTATCTGTGGTTGTAATTAGTGTTTTATAAGTCCAGTTATTCTCATTCCCATCTGTCTTGGTATTACTCGTTGTTAAGGAATATCCATCCATTACGGTATACAGTTCACTCACTTTATCACCAGCGTCAGTAAACGTTTTCTCTGTTCCATCATTTTTTGATACGGTAAATTTTTCAACCGAAGCAAAGGTAATTGGGTATAAACCTGAAAACAGGGTGCCTTCTGAAAAAGAACCGGCTACTCTTTCGTCCTCTTTGTTTACATTCTTGGAAACTTCAGATGAAAAAGGGGTAATACCTTCTTCGGGAGCCGGGTCTTCCATATCCGCTGCTGCAGTATCCGACGTTACAGTATCCGCTGCTGCATCCTCTTCTGTACCAAAAGTTGAATTACTTTTAGTACCGTTTCCTGCCGCCATTTTCCCCGCGGTTCCATCATCCAGGCTGATTGGTGACTCTGTTTTACTACTGCCTAAGCCATTTTGGAGCACATTAATGCCAACAATCAGCACAATAATCACTGCTGCGGCACTTACGAGCCTCCGAACAGGGAAATGTTTTATTTTGTTACTTTCTTTTGGCTGTTCTTCCTGTAAACCTGATTCGCCGATTGACTTTAGCGTTCTTGCGATTAAATCCTCCGATACCTTTATGTTATCAATGTCAAAAGAGGCGTTCAGATGGTCTTTAAGGCGCATGTTATCAAGATTACCAGGACGGTCATTCTTTTTATTATTTTTATCCACCTTAAATCCTCCCTTCAAGGCAAAGCTTTAGTTTATCTTTTGCTCTGGACAGACGGCTTTTTGCCGTACCTTCTGCAATCTGCAAAAGTTTTGCGGCTTCACTGATTGTCATGTCATGGTAATAAACACACAGTAAAACATCTTTATATTTATCCGGCAGTTTCATGACTTCCTGACGGATCAACCGATTTTCATCCTGTTGTTCTACCGCTGTGAAATCATCTTCCCCTGCCATGGTATTCTCCTGAAACTCGGTAAAAGGCATAACTCTTTGATTCCAAGCACTTTTCAAATAATCTTTACTGGTATTAATAGTAATACGTATAATCCATGTCTTAATACTGCTGCCACCTTGAAAGGTACTGAGTTTTTGATTTACTTTTATAAAAACATCCTGGAAAATATCCTCTGCCAAATGACTATCCTTGACATACATATAAGCTGTACGTAAAACATCATTTCCATATTTCCTCATCAATGTCTCAATGTCGTAAACCGTTTCTTTGTCCTCGTACATTGATAACTTTCCCCCCTATACTATTTACGCGGTTATATTTAGTCCCATCTCCTATTCCGTGTACATAATTTAATCACTCCGCATATGTTTATAGCTGCAGTATAAGTATACTATCAACTATTAGACGATGCAAACGAAATATTAGTTCCAACAAAAGGCTTCTTTTTAAGCCGGACTTCTTTCCGCACCCTGTGTCAATTTATAAAGTCCTGCATAAATTCCATTCTGATTTAGAAGTTCATTGTGGGTACCTCTTTCTTTAATTCCATCTTCTGTTAAGACAATAATATTCTTAGCATTACGGATGGTAGAGAGTCTATGGGCAATTACAAATGTAGTTCTGTTTTTCGCCAGCTTCTCCAAAGATTCCTGTACTACCTTTTCACTTTCATTATCAAGAGCTGAAGTTGCTTCATCAAAGATTAGTATTGGCGGATTTTTAAGAAATACCCGGGCTATACTGAGCCGTTGTTTCTGTCCACCTGATAATTTAACGCCTCTTTGCCCGATATAAGTATCATAACCATCCGGAAGCTCCATAATAAATTCATGGGCATTGGCATTTTTGGCTGCCTCAACGATTTCTTCATCCGCAGCCTCCAATTTACCGTAGCGGATATTATCTAATACAGTACCGGCAAACAGATAAACATCCTGCTGTACGATTCCTATATTTTTACGTAAAGACCTTAATTTAATATTACGTATATCTACGCCATCTAATAGGATTTTACCGGAGGATGCTTCGTAAAATCTTGGAATCAAACTGCAAAGTGTTGTTTTACCTACTCCGGAGGATCCAACTAAAGCTAAATAATCACCAGCCCCCACATTCAGGTTTATACTATGGAACACATCTGATTTGGTATCATTATAACGGAATGATACGTCCTTAAACTCTATGGTGCCTTTTACCTCTTTTATGGATATTGCCTCCTTTTTATCTATGATATCAGGCTGGATATCCATAATTTCCATGAAGCGGTCAAACCCAGTAATACCATTTTGAAACTGTTCCGTAAAGTTAATCAATTTACGGACCGGTTCGATAATATTATTGATATAGAGTAGAAAGGTAAGCAAATCACTTAATGCAATAATGTCCTTTGCCATTAGGGCTGCTCCCCCTATAATTACTGCTACATTAATTAAACTGGTAAAAAAACCAAGCCCGGAATGAAAAGTTGCCATCTGCCAATAACTGTTTCGTTTACTTTCCACAAACCGTCGGTTTCCATCATGGAATTTATCCATTTCCCGGTTTTCATTTGCAAAAGATTTGACTACCCGGATACCGGATAAATTATCTTCGATCTGGGCATTGATTTCTGCAATCCGGTCCCTGTTCTTACGAAATGCCAGATTCATTTTATTTTTCATGTGATAAGCAAAAAGAAACATGATAGGAATAAAGGCAAAGACAATCAAGGTAATGGGTAAATTGATATTAATTAATATAATAAAAGCACCCACGAATTTAATGATGGAAATTACGATATCTTCCGGGCCATGATGGCATAATTCCGTAATATCAAATAGATCATTGGTGATTCTGGACATTAACTGACCTGTTTTTTGATTATCATAAAAATTAAAAGATAATTTCTGGTAATGTTCAAAAATATCATTTCTCATATCATATTCCATTTTTGCACCCATTACATGTCCCTGATAGGCAATATAAAAATTACATACCAATTCCAGTATGGCTAAGCCGATCATAAAGAAGGATAATTTTATGATTGTTTGCATGACCTGACTGATTTCATAATGCCCCAGTAAATCATTGGTTACGTACCTCACAATCAACGGATAAACTAAGGATACCCCTGCTCCCATTAATGCAAAAAACATGTCGGATAAAAATAAACCCTTATATGGTTTATAATATGATAAAAACTTTGTAAATTTCTTACTCATTCTGTGCCCCCATCTGCGTGTTTTCCACGCATACTAATAGTATGGTGAAAAAATATGCGATACTCTTTTTATTTCATTCCTCATAATATGTAGTTATAATTTAAACCCGATTGTTAATACAACTCAAAAAAGCCTGACCAATGATTAACACTTAATCTACGATACTGTTGCAAAGTCAAAGCTTGTTTTACATCGCATAGTGTCATTTGCAGGTAAAATAAACTCAGTATATTTCATCAGTATCTTTAAGTGGTTTTTGGTTCAGGCTCTAATTTTTATAGATGTAATTATTTGGATAACATATTAGACATATCATATAAATATTGATCTATGTCCTTTGTCATTGCAAGAGCTTCTTTTACATCGAAATCAACATATTTGCCATCTCTGTAACCAACTACGCGGTTGCTGGCACCTTTGCATAATAAATCAACTCCGTATGCTCCCATGGCAGAGGCATGCACCCTGTCGATACAGGTAGGGCTTCCGCCTCTTTGGATATGCCCGATTATAGTTGCCCTGGTTTCCATACCCGTGGCAGCTTCGATTCTCTTAGCCATTCCATTCGAATCACCAATACCTTCAGCATTTACAATGATATAATGCTTCTTACCGGTTTTTCTTCTTTCAATAATCTTATCTATAATTTTCTGTTCGTCATAATCATATCTTTCTGTGATTAAGATATCCTCTGCTCCATTGGCAATGCCACACCACAGTGCTATATATCCGGCTTTTCTACCCATAACTTCAATGATACTGCATCTTTCATGTGAAGTTGAAGTATCCCTTACTTTGTCAATTGCTTCCATTGCAGTGTTAACTGCAGTATCAAACCCGATCGTATAATCCGTACAGGTAATATCAAGATCGATTGTCCCGGGTAATCCTACTGTATTAATACCTCTTGCGGCAAGATCAGCCGCACCACGGAAAGAACCGTCACCACCAATCACCACCAGACCGTCTATGCCATGCTTTTTGCAGATTTCTGCTGCTTTATCCTGGCCTTCTGTTGTCATGAACTCTTTACTTCTTGCTGTGTAAAGAATGGTACCGCCTCTTTGAATAATATCGGATACGCTTTTGGAGTCCATATCCACTATATCTTCTTCTAATAAACCACTGTATCCCCTTCTGATACCTTTCACTTTTATTCCATTTGCTAAAGCAGTCCTAACTACCGCCCTGATTGCAGCATTCATACCCGGTGCATCTCCACCACTTGTTAACACACCTATTGTTTTTATTTCATTTGTCATGACGTTCACCTCCAAGAAAACTAAATTGTTTATATTTTAATCTATTTTTCTAGCTTTTTCAATACTATTTTCAATGACTTTTATATTTCCTTCCGTATATGTCTGTTTTAGCTTTTCGATAAGCTCTACTTCTGCCTTAATACTCATACTTTTAGGAAGGTGTTTTATGGCTTTTTCACATTCCAGGTAAATACAAACACTGTCTGTACCGTCATATTCGCTTAATATTCCATAAAGCCTTTGTTCATCTTCTACAAATCTTTCTTTATTGGGATATTTAATCCATATTTCTTTGGGAATACTGTCAAAGGGTATCATTTTCTGGCAGATTAACTTAGCTGGCTTATCTTCCTCTACTGCTATTTTTCCCCTTACCATTACTTTATTATCCTCTTGCAGAAGCATTTTATATTTTTCATAATCCCTTGGAAATACAATAATCTCAACTGCTCCTACCATATCCTCCAGGGTAATGAAGGCCATCATGGAATTCGTCCTTGTGGTTTTAATGGTTTTAGCGATAATGATACCTCCCACCGTTGCGAACTCTCCGTCTTTTACTTTGACTTCATTATTCTCTTCATCAATTGCAAAATCCATGGTAGTTGCCGTTATATTTTTCTTTAATAAATCCGCATAGGCCTCTAAGGGATGGCCGCTGACATAGATGCCCATAACTTCCTTTTCAAGGGCGAGTCTTTGTTCAATGGTATATTCCCCCACATCCGGTAAGTTCATATCATAATCTGTTTTCACTTCTTCCTCGGCAAAATCAAAGAGTGATATCTGCCCGGTAAGGTTTCTTTTCTTATTCTGGGCTACATCATCAAGTACCTGTATATATATCATCATCAATTGCTTTCTGGTGCCTTGCAGGCTGTCAAAGGCACCTGATTTAATAAAACTTTCTACCGTCCTTTTATTTACCTCTTTCCCGGATAAACGTTCTGCAAAATCTTTCAGGCTGGTAAAATTACCATTACTTTCCCTTTCTTTTACCACGGCTTCAATAACAGGTCTTCCAAGTCCTTTAATCGCCGACAGTCCATAACGGATCGCACCGTCTGATACGGAAAAGGTGCTGTCGCCTTCATTAATATCCGGCGGCAGTATATTAATTCCCATCTGCCTGCAGGTAAATATATATTCTGCCACTTTACCCGGATTATCAATGACAGAGGTCATTAAGGCCGCCATAAATTCCAAGGGATAATAGCATTTTAAATAGGCTGTCTGATAAGCTACTAACGCATAGGCAGCAGAATGGGACTTATTAAAGGCATATCTAGCAAAGTCAGTCATTTCATCAAAGATATGATTGGCAACCGATTCCGTAATACCATTCTTCATACAGCCCGGGACATTCTCTTCTTCATTGCCGTAAACAAAATTATATCGTTCTTTCTCCATGACGGAAGCTTTCTTTTTTGACATAGCACGGCGTACCAGGTCACTCCGTCCGTAGCTGTAACCAGCTAATTCACGTACAATCTGCATAACCTGCTCCTGGTATACGATACATCCGTAAGTAGGGGAGAGAATCGGTTCTAACTGGGGGCATTCATACTGTATATTTCCTGCCTCATTCTTACCTTTAATATATT
Organism: Anaerocolumna sp.; assembly: GCA_049692775.1. GTDB lineage: Bacteria > Bacillota > Clostridia > Lachnospirales > Lachnospiraceae > Anaerocolumna. Next base: position 40,214 of record JBAVPE010000133.1, read on the forward strand.
TCGGAATAAAATCCATAGGTCCGGGACGATAAAGGGCATTACCTGCTATGATATCCTCCATGCTGCTCGGTTTTAACTCTTTTAAGAAGTTTTTCATTCCGGAACTTTCAAACTGGAATATACCGTCTGTTTTAGCGGAGGCAAATAAAGCATATACATTTTTATCATCATAATCGATGTTATCAATATCTATTTTCTTTCCCTCTTCAAGTTTTTTATTAATCAGACGTACCGCATTCTGAATAACGGTCAAAGTCCTTAATCCTAAAAAGTCCATTTTAAGGAGTCCCAGCTCTTCCAACGTTGTCATGGTAAACTGGGTGGTTACGGAATCGTCGGAGGATCTGGATAAGGGTACATATTCCATAATGGGTGCTTTGCTAATTACTACCCCTGCTGCATGCATAGAGGTATGTCTTGGCAAGCCCTCCAACCTTAAAGACATATCAATTAAATACTTAATCTCTTCATCATTTTCATAAAGGGCTCTTAACTCTTGATTTTGTTTTAATGCTTTTTCTATGGTGATGCCAGGCTCCGTTGGAATCATCTTGGCAATGGTATCCACCCTTGCATAACCTAAATCCAAGGCACGTCCCACATCCCGGATTACTCCCCGTGCTGCCATTGTTCCAAAGGTTACAATCTGAACCACCCGGTCTTTGCCGTATTTTCTAACTACATATTCGATGACCTCCTGTCTTCTTTCGAAGCAGAAATCGATATCAATATCTGGCATGGTTACCCGTTCCGGGTTTAAGAACCGTTCAAAAAGAAGGTTATTTTTAATAGGATCTATGTTGGTGATTCCCAGTGAATAGGCTACAATGCTGCCGGTGGCGCTTCCTCTTCCGGGTCCGACCATAATCTTATGATCCCTGGCGTATTTGATAAAATCACTGACAATTAAAAAGTAATCAACAAATCCCATATCCTTGATGGTTTGAATCTCATATTCCAAACGTTCTATTAATTCCTTTGAAAGATTGGGATAGCGGTAGTTTAAACCTTCATGGCATAGTTTGTTTAAGTATTCATAGGCTGAATACCCTTCCGGAACATCAAACTTCGGTAATTTATATTCCCCAAATTCAATCTCCACATGGCAGCGTTCCCCGATTTTGTGGGTGTTCTCCACCGCTTCCTTTGCATAGGGAAACAGGCGGTACATCTCCTCCGGAGATTTTATGTAATATTGTCCGCCTTCATAGCGCATACGGTTCTCATCGGTTACTTTCTTCTGAGTCTGTATGCATAAAAGGATGTCATGGGCAACGACATCACTATCCAGAGTATAGTGAACGTCGTTGGTTGCCACCAATGGCAGGCCTGTCTCCTGGCTCATTCTTAAAAGTCCCTGATTAACTGTTTTTTGTTCCGGTATGCCATGGTCCTGTAATTCCAGAAAGAAATTATTTTCCCCGAAAATTTCAGAAAGTGACAGCGCTGCATTTTTAGCCTCCTCATAAAATCCTTTACGGATATTGCTTGCCACCTCACCGCCTAAGCATGCACTTAGCGCTATAATACCCTCACTGTATTGTTTTAATACCTCATAATCCACCCTGGGTTTATAATAAAAGCCCTCCAAGAACCCAATGGATACTATTTTCATCAAGTTTGCATACCCGGTATTATTTTCAGCCAGCAATACCAGATGGTAATAACGGTCATCGGAAGAATTGGCTTCCCTGTCAAACCGGGAATTGGGGGCAACATATACCTCACAACCGATTACGGGCCGGATACCTTCCGCTACACAGGCTCTGTAAAAATCAATGACGCCATACATAACTCCATGGTCCGTAATTGCCATACTGTCCATACCTAATTCTTTTGCCCTGGCTGCCATTTCTTTAATCTTGCCGGAGCCGTCCAATAAACTGTATTCCGTATGTAAGTGTAAATGTGTAAAATTCATAAATACCATACCTTTCAACTAACTTATTACTGGTTATTTTCTTAAGCTTTATCCATTTTCCTCTATATTTTCCTATTTATAAATCTCCCATATATATTTTTTCCTAATAAATTTAACAGCTTTGTCGTTTAATTAATCATATCATATTTTTATCTTTACAACAAATACTTCTTAATTTTTCCTAATGTTGTTTGTTTTACTCAATATGGTTTTTATTCTCTCTATCAACACAGAACAATTTATTCAACAAGAAAAAAAGGAAAGTAATATGATACTGCTTCCTTCTCCTTGTAATATATTCATTTTGATTTGTATATTAGTAATCCACTGGTTGTTCAATTCAAGTATGCAATACAAGTACTTAGCTACCAACCTCATTATGCTCTTTTAAAAATTGTTTAGGCCTATATCAAAAAGCATCAATAGACACTTTTAAACCTGTTTTTATTAAAATATTCCCACTCTCTTTATTAAACTAAATTTAACATTTGGTTTTTGTATTTACAGTATTATCAATATTTATAACCTTTTTGATAAATTCCATTCCTTCAGTATAATGCGAAATAATAATTACTATACCATCATATATATTGCTTTTTAATGCATTCATCATAAGAGTTCTAGTTTCATGGTCCACATTCTGAGCTTGTCCACCCGAAATACCATTTCTATTTTGAACAATATATGTGTCTAGTCCTTTCGGCATATTTTCTATATATTTTTCTAGTTTCAAGTCTTTAATTAACTTTTCAACATCTGCTCTTTTTTTCCTTTTTTGCCCGTATAAAATATTATCCAAAACCGTACCTCTGAATAGAAATATATTTTGTGAGACTATACTTATATGGGCTCTTTTATGCGGCAGATACTAGATTACGTTGTTTAGAAAGAGTTTAATCCAAAATCTCCATTCAGTATCAACGCTTTTTATATTTGCCACAATCGTAATGAGGCAGGATGAATGAAATCAATCCTGCCTCACATTTAAAATAAATCCATATCTTTCTCAATAAAATTATATCCGGTTATGATAAGCCAAATTATTTCAAAGCCGGCCTGCTCTTATCTATTACCTTACTAAGATCAAATAAATCCGCTAACCTGTCCGGAAATTGAAGCATAGCCTGTCCATCTAACGGACGTCTAGTCATTCTTACATAATCATCCCTTACCTGAATCCAGGGATCTTTATACACCCCGCAGAAATAATCAAATCCCAGGCTCTTTAAATACTTAAATTTATCACTGCTGTAATGTCCCATGGTCGTTTCCATATCGATACCAAAGGGGAATATATAAATATCTGTCGGTCCAATCAAGGAACCAACTTCTTTCATCCACCGGTCCGTATCTTTTACCGTAAAGCTGTAAGTAGCTTTTCCCATATCACGGTGACCGTAGCTGTGGGAAGCAAATTCCCAGCCCCATTCTTTCATCACTTTTGCAATCTTTTTGACTGTTTCCCTGTCCTGCTCATAGGTAGGTGACGTAGGATCATTGGTACGGTAGCCCATACTTCCTTCATATCCGGTTAAGGCAATGATACCTTTTGCTCCCTTATAAGAAAAATCGGGATGTTTATCAATAAAAGTTTCCAAAAGAGGTACCATATCATAATCCCCAACAGAAACCGTACCGTCATCCAATTTCATTTCCGTAGATGGACGTCCGTTTTCATCAATAACAATCCTTGATGCAAAACCGTCATCATTCATATATTCATAGTAACAAACATCATCCTGTGAAATTACAAATGGCTTTTTATCGGGAGGCAGCATAATATCGCCGGGTTCAAATTTCGTTTCTCCATCTGCACCTTTTACCGTTTTGGCAACATCATGGATGCTGACAATGACATAACCATCATCATACATCTGCTGCATCATTTCATTAAATTCTCCAGTGGTTGTCATGTAATAATCATATCCATTGGAATCATAATCACCATCAAATGCCTTTTTTGTATCTGCAATTAAGGTATGAAAGAATATATGATTTATCTGGTTCACAGAGTCGTATGCCCCCAAAGGGTCCAGCGTGCTTTTTGTTGCTTCATATCCAGCGACAGCCTTGGTTAATGGCTCATAATCAGTATAATTATCTCCAAAGCTTTTAATCAAATCAATTGCTCCATCATAGTCATATCCTAAAGCCATCCGATCTGCTTTTGCTATTAATTCCGAAATCCTTTGATCTGTCTCTTTTTGTTCTTCTAAAAGGCTTTGCTGTTCCTGTTCCTCCGGGGTTAACGTAGGGGCAACTGCATCCCCGGCTGTATTATTGTCTTTCGCATCCCCGGTGCTCTGCTCATTCCCGGGCTTGCCTCCTGAGTCATTGCCTTTATTATGCTTAGGCAAAACCATATAAGCATAACTTATTACTACAATGCAAAGGATTATTGCTTCCATTATCAGTAATCCCTTAAACTTTTTCTTTTTCCCCTTATTTGTATTATCAATATTATCAGTGTTATTTGTATCCATAAACGAACCAGTGTTATTCGGTTTTTGATTATACTTTTTTTTCCCAGACATCTTAATTTCTCCTATTATTTGTACCTTTACACCCTTGTCCTTTTATTTAAAAGCTGTTTAATCAATATATAATAATATTATGCCTATATTATTACTTCATATCCTGATACTTCTAAATCACCAGATAATACATAATAAATTAATAAGAAAACAGATTTAAAGCTTTACAATTTTAATTCTTCCCTTACTATGTACGGCTCAATACCTTATCTATAATATTATAGCATAACCTTAAAAATATTTGTTTACGTTTTTATTAATTAATATTGCAATTTCGTTGCGATTTATATTCTTTTTTATTAATATTTAATAGGTTCTTCCTATAACATAAAAAAATCTGCCCCATAAGTCATTCCATGCGGCAGATTTCAAAAACTATTTACTACTTAAGTATTTTTCTATATTTTCCATTGCTACTTCTTCATCAGGTCCATCAGCAGAAACAGTTACTTCTTCTCCGGCGGCTAGTCCCAAGCTCATCATCCCCATAATGCTCTTGGCATTTACTTTTTTCTCGTCACATTCTACGTAAATGCTGCTTTCATATTGACTGGCGACCTGAACCAATAAAGCTACCGGTCTTGCCTCTAATCCTGTAGGGATTTTAATTAATATTTTCTTTGTTACCATAATTTACTTCCTCCTTCTGTTCCCTTAAGTTATCAGCTAAAATGCTTAGTTTCCGTAACCTATGATTAACACCTGATTTCCCGATCGGTGGACTAAGCAGTGCTCCTAATTCTTTTAACGAGCTTTCTGGATATTCAATTCTCAGAGTTGCAATTTCTTCGAGCCCCTCTGTTAATTCACTGAAACCTATCTGATTTTTAATATATCGGATATCATCTATCTGCTTCGTTGCTGCCACAACTGTCTTATTTATATTAGCTGCTTCACAGTTGACTTGTCTGTTAATCGAATTTCTCATCTCTTTTAGGATCCGGACATTTTCCAGATTCATAAGTGCTACATGGGCTTCCATAATATTTAGCAGATCAACAATCTGAGAACCTTCTTTTACATATACAACGAAGTATTTTTTACGGGTAACAATTTTTGCATCAATTTCAAAGCTATTAATAATTTCCTGTAATTGTTTTGCTTTCGGTTCATTCGCGGCAACGATTTCAAAATGATAAGTTTTTTGCGGATCACTCATGGATCCGGCAGCTAAAAAAGCCCCTCTTATAAAAGCCCTTTTACAGCAGACATTTTGAATTACCAGGTTGCTCTTAATGGAAAGATTTTCACCGATTTCCAAATTATCATCAATTAATTTCGTTGCCTGCAGTACTTTTATTACAATATCATTATCCATTATTATTAAACTATACATTTTGCTCGATTTTAAATAAGTGTTTCGCTTAATAGAAATTTCTGTATTAATATTAAATGTTTTTTTGATTAAAGTAAAGTACTTTCTTGCAACTGTCAGATTTTCCGTATGGATTTTTAACATATACCGGTCATTCCCAGTGATAATAATACGCCCGCATAAGCTGACCAGTGCTGCTAATTCCGCTATCTGACAATGTCTTGCAGGGCTTAATTGCTTTGATAATTCATCCTTGATATCTTTGGAAAATGACATAGTAGTTCACCTCACAAGAATTAACTTGGCCAATTTTTTATCTTAACACCCAATCGGGATTATCTCTTTGCATCTTTTTCGATGTCCCTATGTTCTACTTTCAAACCATACTTTAGTTTTTTAAGACGGCTTGTTAATTCATTGGCAAGTGTAACGGACCGGTGTTTTCCTCCGGTACAGCCAATGCTGAGTACTAATTGATTTTTACCTTCCAATATATAATTTGGTATTAAGAAAGTTATCATATCTTCCAATTTATTTAAAAATGTTCCAGCCATCTCGGAACTCATTACAAAATCTCTTACCGGCTGTTCATTACCGGTCTGATTTTTCAATTCAGGGTCATAAAAGGGATTTGGCAAAAACCTCACATCAAAAACCAAATCTGAGTCCATTGGAATTCCATATTTAAAACCAAAGGATAAGACTGTTATAAAAAAATTATTATACTTTTCGTCTTTCATATATATTTTATCAACTTCAGACTTTAATTCACGAATCAGCATCTGGCTGGTATCAATTATAACATCTGCTTTCTTTTTTATAAATTCCAGCTTTTCCCGCTCATCCTCAATTCCCTGCCCTACACGGCCGGAACCGGATAAGGGGTGGATTCTTCTGGTTTCTTTATATCTTTTAACCAAAACTTCCGTTTTAGCATCCAGGAATAATATCTCATAACGATATTCATCCTTTTTCATTTGTTCTAATACCTCATCTAATTCATCCAATGCCTGTCCGCTGCGGATATCGACTCCAAGTGCAACTTTGTCAAACTTCTCCGTACCGTTGAAGGTAAGCTGGACAAGCTTATAAATGAGTTGGATAGGAAGATTGTCTACACAGAAATACCCGGCATCTTCCAACATCTTTAATACTGAGCTTTTACCTGCCCCGGACATTCCTGTTACAATAACCATCCTCATAGCAACCTCTCAATCTGTTAGAAATCTCCCAAAAACTTAACTTCAGGTTCTAACGCAACTCCAAATCTAAGATTAACGATTTCTATCACATTATTTATTAAAGTTTTAACCTCACCGGCAGTTGCACCGCCTTTATTAATGACGAATCCGCAATGTTTTTCCGAAACTTGGGCTCTGCCCACCTGATAACCTCTTAATCCGGAATCCATAATCAATTTCCCGGCATAATATCCGGAGGGTCTTTTAAAGGTGCTGCCGGCGCTCGGGAAGTCGAGTGGTTGTTTTTCCCGCCTTCTTGCATTTAATTCTTTTATTTTATGAAAGATATCTGCTTTATTACCAGACACCAGACCAAATGCAGCCTCTAAAACAATGTAATGCTTATCCTGGATAATTGTAGTCCGATAACCCATTTTTAATTCTTCTTTATTAAGCTTTAAGACATTACCTTCCTGGTCCAATACAACTGCTTCCATAATCGTCTGCTTAATTTCACCATCATAAGCACCGGCATTCATAGTTACGGCACCGCCAAGTGTTCCCGGTATACCGGCTGCAAATTCAAAGCCTGTCATACTATGTCCTGCTATTTCATTCGCTAACTTAGATAGTAAAACACCCGCCTCTGCCCTTATTGTATATCGTTCCCCATCAATAGAAATCTTACTGAATGCCTGACTCAATTTAATAATAGTTCCCTGATATCCGTTATCACTTACTAATAAATTACTTCCATTTCCCATAATATAAAAAGGAATGTTTTCTTCACGGCATAATTTTACTGCTGCTGCCACTTGGGATATGCTTTCCGGTAATACAAGAAATTGTACGGGTCCACCGATTTCAAAGGTAGTATGCCTTGCCAGAGGTTCTTCTATCATTATCTGTTTATCATTTAGTATGGTTTTTAATTTTTGATAAAACACCTCATTCATAAAAACTCCCATCACATATACAGAATTTTTCAACTGCTATTGTATTATAAAAGACAATTTATGTTCGTTTATCTCTCCTGCCTTTATGGTTACAGTTCAGCCTTACGGCTGAATTGTAACCCTTTATGCTACTTAGTATATGCTTTCACTTAACTTTTATATGTCAGTATGATACAAACTTATTGGAAGATGCTTTACCGTTATTTTCCGATAATCAGCTTGGCACTGCCATAGATACCTGCATCATTACCCAGCTCAGCAAGTTTAAATTCTTTATTTTGTAATGCGAATAATACATTATTCTCATAATATTTTTTAATTAAATCAGTTAACATACTTCCGGCTTTCGAAACGCCGCCCCCTATAACAAAAGCCTGGGGATCAACCACATGGGCGACATGGGACATAGCAATTCCCAAATACTTGCATAACTGTTCAACAAGTTCATTGGACAGTTTATCTCCTTCTTTCGCATAGTCAAAAATCGCCTTAGCCGTAAGGTGCTGAATATCCCTGAGTTTGGAGGGTTCACTTGATTTCTCAAGAAGCCTTTTTGCCTCTTTTACAATTCCTGTTGCAGAAGCAAACTGTTCTAAACAACCTGTCCTTCCGCAATTACATTTATCTTCTTCTTCATAATTAACTGTTATATGACCGATTTCTCCTGCCGCACCGTTACTTCCGGTTAAGATTTCACCATTCAGGATAACACCGCCGCCTACACCGGTTCCCAAAGTCACCATAATCAGGTTTTTATAGCCTCTGCCGCCGCCTTGCCACATTTCACCTAATGCCGCTACATTCGCATCGTTTCCGGCCTTTGCCTTAAAACCGGTTAATCGTTTGGTTTCTTCTGCTACATTAAATACACCCCACCCCAGATTAACACAGTTGATTACGGTTCCGTCTTCTGTTACGGGTCCCGGAACCCCAATTCCAATCCCTATAATATTATCTTTTAACAAGTTGGCTTCTGCTATCTTCTTTTTAATTGACCCAGCGACATCTTCTAAGATATGGCTGCCATTATCATCTTTTCTGGTTGAAATCTCCCATTTATCAAGCAGATTGCCATTCTCGGTAAAAAGTCCTAATTTTACTGAGGTTCCACCAATATCAATACCAAAACATAATCTTTCCATTATTCTTATCCTCTTTAATTTATTAGCAAAATGCTATTCTTCCTCTTGTTTTGCTTTCTTCATTAGATTATTCGTTACCCGGTTGTACAATTCCTGCGCAGCATTATATCCCATCTTCTTCTGTCTGTAATTTACAGCTGCTGATTCGCAGATAATAGCCAGATTCCTGCCCGGCCTTATAGGAATGGAATGGCATACTACCTTGTTGCCAAGGAATTCCGTATATTGTTCTTCCAAGCCTAATCTATCGTATTCCTGTTCCTTATTCCACTCCTCCAGCTTAATAACCAAATCTATGGACTGGGTATTCTTAACACTTTCAACACCAAAGAGCGTCTTAACATCTATGATTCCGATACCTCTTAGTTCTATAAAATGTCTGGTTATATCCGGTGCAGTACCGATTAAGGTATCATCACTGACTTTTTTAATCTCCACCACATCATCTGTTACCAAACGATGTCCTCTCTTAATTAATTCCAGGGCTGCCTCACTTTTACCTATACCGCTTTCACCCATAATCAGGATACCTTCACCATATACATCTACCAGAACGCCGTGAATGGATATCCTGGGAGCCAGCTCAACATTCAGCCAGCGGATTACTTCAGCCATAAAAGAGGAGGTCGTTTTTGTGGTACGAAGGATAGGGACCCCTTTTTCCGTTGCCATCTGTATCAGTTCAGGCGTAACTTCTATATTTCTGCAGAATACAATGCAGGGTACTTTATAGTCCATAAGCCTGGACATAATACCGTGTCCATGATCTTTCTCCATTTTCTGCATATATGCATATTCTACATGTCCGATAACCTGGACACGTTCCGAATCAAAATAGTCAAAAAATCCTGCGAGCTGCAGGGCAGGCCGATTCACGTCCGGCTGACATAATTTAATATGTCGTAAATCAATTTTAGGAGTAAGATTTTCAAGATTCATTTTCTCAATTAATTTTGATAACTGTACTGTATACATAATTACTTCCTTTCTCCACTGCTGCATCTTTAGACTTAATACCCTTTACGGGGAAATAATTGCCATAATTAATTTCAAAATCTAGACTTATTCTAACACAGACCCTCCTATGATGTAAATAGCTTTATATCAACATGATAGCATGGCAAACGCAGGAAGGAATAATCTGTAAATGCTTTCGGCAGTTTCCAATGATCAACTCAAGTGGAACACTGTCATGAGTCTAACATTAATTTTAGAGTACTCTTTTAGTGGAAAAAATCATATACCTGCCTGGCTGACCGTATATTCATAGTTTCAACCGCAGCCAGTTCCTCCACCGTTGCAGCTTTTATAGCTTCCAGTGACTGGTAATGTTTCATTAAAGCACGTCTTCTGGTACTGCCGATTCCTTCAATATCATCAAGTATGGAATGTACCTGATTTTTGCCCCTGAGCTGTCTGTGATATTCAATTGCAAACCGGTGCGTTTCATCCTGGATTCTCGTTATTAATTTAAAGGCTTCACCGTTATGGTCCAGGGGAATTTCTTCATTATTATATAGAAGCCCCCTGGTTCTATGGTTGTCATCTTTTACCATACCACAGACAGGAATATTCATATTTAATTCAGCCAGTACCCTTTCTGCAACATTTACCTGTCCTTTACCGCCATCCATCATAATTAAATCCGGATACCTGCTAAAGCTTCCATACCCGGCATCCAGTTTCTTTTCTTTTAGCTCCTGTTCTTCTTTTAACCCATGGGTCAGCCGTCTGGTAAGTACCTCCTGCATGGATGCATAATCGTCCGGTCCCTTCACCCATTTGATCTTAAACTTACGGTAATTATTGCGTTTAGGTTTGCCGTTTTCATAAACTACCATGGAACCAACGGACTCAAACCCGCTGATATTGGATATATCGAAAGCTTCTATACGGTATAATCCCGGAATATTTAACAATTCGCCGATCTGGCCAAGGGCCCCGATGGTTTTGGCTTCTTCCCTTTTGATTTTTTCAGAATCCTGCTGTAAAACCATGGAAGCATTTTTTCTTGCCAGTTCTACCAGTCTTTCCTTTTCACCTTTGACGGGTACCTTCATATATACTTTCTGCCCCCGTTTGGAGGATAACCATTCTTCTATGATCTCCTGCTCCTCTACCGCTTCACTTAATATAAGTTCCCTTGGTATAAACGGTGTCCCTACGTAAAACTGTTTAACAAAGCTGGTCATAATACTGCTTTTTGTTTCCTGCTCCACACCGGTTAAGTAAAAGTGTTCCCTGCCAATTAATTTACCGCTCCGGATGAAAAATATCTGTACAACTGCTTCATCTCCGGCAGAAGCACTGGCTAAGATATCCCTGTCCTCTATTTCCCCGCTGGTTATCTTTTGCTTTTCGGATATCTGTTTCACGCTGTTTAATAAATCCCTATATTCAGCAGCTGTTTCATATTCCATATTCATGGCTGCATCACCCATTTTTTGTTCTAATTGTTTGGTTATAAGGGAGAAATTCCCGTTTAAGAATTCAATAACCTGATTCACGGATTCCCTGTAATCCTTTTCTGAAATATAACCCTGACAAGGTGCCTTGCATTGTTTAATGTGATAATACAGGCAGGGTCTTTCCTTTCCGATATCCTTAGGCAGGTTACGGTTGCAGGACCTGGTAAAATATATCTTTCTGATAAGTTCAATGGTATCTTTTACGGATTTTGCACTGGTATAAGGTCCAAAATACTTTGCTTTATCCTTACCTCTTTCCCTTGCAAATAAAACCCTCGGAAAAGCTTCCTGAACGGTAACTTTAATATAAGGATAATTTTTATCATCCTTAAGCATGGTGTTGTATTTTGGTCTGTGTTCTTTAATTAAATTACTTTCTAAAACCAGGGCTTCTAATTCGGAATCCGTTATGATATATTCAAAATACTGGATCCGTGCCACCATTTGCTGAATCTTGGGCGTTAGGTTCCTGCTGTTCTGAAAATACTGTCTGACCCGGTTTTTAAGGCTGATTGCCTTACCTACATATATAATGGTTTCATGCTTATCATGCATAATATATACACCCGGTTTGGCAGGAAGCTTCTTTAATTCTTCTTCTATGTTAAAAAACATGGCATACTCCTTTTTATCGTTTTCTTGCGCTGGAACGTGCCTGGAACGGACTTGATATTTATAAAAATTTGATTTAAATTCCCGCGTATCAATAATTGCGTCTTTCCGCTTATGAGTCCGCGTTTTTTTAATCTAAATTTATTAAATAACAAGTCCGTTCCCTTATTTGTTATGGCAGTATTCCCGTTAACTCCCTAAGCATGTTTATACTGATCATTCAGATACTGTAATGATGTCCACAAACTACATTCCGCATCTAAACTATCTTCATTCACTACATTTAGTTACCGGGAGTACCCTAATAAAATAATGGTTCGTTTAATAACTTCCAAGATAATGCTATAAATTAATTAAACATATATACGTTCATAAACTATACTCAAAGTGGACTTCAACAGCCCCGGCTGCGGCCGACGTAAAATCAAATATATATATGCATCTGTATTCATTACCTGGTAGTCTTATATTCCATACTCTGTATGGATATGCTGATTTTCCGGGTCTGTCAGAATATTATGATCTGTCGCCGCAGCATTTTCAACCGGCTCTCCTTTTACCTCACGGAATATATTCATAAATTCTTTACCGGTGATGGTTTCTTTTTCTACCAGGAAGGCTGCAATCTTATCCATCACTTCACGGTTATCCGCTAATAAAGCTTCCGCCTTCTTATAACAATCTTTTAAGATCGACATAACTTCTATATCAATTTCAGCTGCCGTTGCGTCTCCGCAGTTTAACACAGCCCTTCCATCCAGGTAACGGTTCTCAATGGATTCTAATCCCATAAGACCAAATCTATCGGACATACCATACTGGGTTACCATGGCTCTTGCTAATTGGGTTGCTTTCTCGATATCATTGGATGCACCTGTAGTAATTGAATTAAACACAATCTGCTCAGCCGCACGGCCGCCAAAAAGGGTTACAATCCTTGCTGTTAATTCCTCCTTGCTCATAAGATATTTCTCTTCTTCCGGAACCTGCATAACATAACCTAAAGAGCCCATAGTTCTGGGGACAATGGTAATTTTCTGAACCGGTTCCGATTTCTTTTCAAGTGCAGTTACTAATGCATGACCAACTTCATGGTATGCCACAATCTTCTTTTCTTCCTTATTAAGTATACGGTCTTTCTTCTCTTTACCGGCTACCACCACTTCCACGGATTCAAATAAATCTTCCTGCATTACAACAGTCCTGCCCTGCTTTACAGCAAGAATAGCAGCTTCATTAATCATATTCGCCAAATCAGAACCTACCGCTCCGGAAGTAGCTAAACCAATTGCTTCTAAATCTACGGAATCATGCATTAATACATCTTTTGCATGAACTTTTAATATATCAATACGCCCTTTTAAATCCGGTTTATCCACAATGATACGACGGTCAAAACGTCCGGGACGAAGTAAGGCCTTATCCAAAACTTCCGGACGGTTGGTTGCCGCAAGGATTACCAAACCCTTAGAGGTATCAAAACCATCCATTTCCGATAAAAGCTGATTCAAAGTCTGTTCTCTTTCATCATTACCGCCGCCGTAATGGGAATCACGGCTTTTACCGATAGCATCCACTTCATCAATGAAGATAATACAAGGTGCCATCGACTGTGCCTGTTTAAATAAATCCCTTACCCTGGATGCACCTACACCTACGAACATTTCAACAAAATCTGATCCTGACAGGGAAAAGAACGGCACCTTTGCTTCACCGGCAACGGCTTTGGCAAGTAAGGTTTTACCGGTTCCCGGAGGTCCCACAAGCAATGCACCCTTTGGTAATTTAGCACCGATTCTTGTATATTTACCCGGGTTGTGAAGGAAATCCACCAATTCGGTAAGTGATTCTTTCGCTTCCTCCTGACCTGCAACATCCTTAAAAGTAACACCCGTTTCTTTTTCCACATAAACCTTAGCATTGCTTTTACCGACGCCACCCATCATACCGCCGCCGCTTTTGGATATCATCTTAAATAAAAACCACATGACCAGGTAAATCAGTACAAACGGCAATATCCACACTACGATAATATCAAATATAGTAGTTCTGCTGTCATTAATCTGGGGTTTTATCGTAACTTTTGCCTTCAGCAGCCGGTCCGTCAGTTCTGGATCGTTCATCACCCCTGTATAATAGGAAATATCATAAAGTGGATTTGGTTGTGTCACCGGTTCAATTACAATCTTATCAGGCTGTATTGAAACAGACTTCACTTCCCCATTACTTAGCATATCTATAAATTTGTCGTAAGAAATTTCAATATTGCTGCCCGCTTTTAACTGATTCGTCATATAAGTAAATAATGCTAATGTTATGATTGCCGCAATTAAAATATAGAGAAATGTTTTCTTATTATTCATTCCGTGTTTGTTATTATTCGGTTTTTTATTATCCATACCCTACCTCCTTCGTATCATTTATTTAATTATAATGATAGGTATCGCGTAACCTCATATCTATTTGCTTTGTCATGCCAAAAGCATGAATACGTATATTTATCGCATTTATTCGAAATTCTTATACATGGGAATAAAGAAGAATTTAATAGATACACTTCATTATAATGTTAGTCTAATTATAAATCAATACATATGTAATGAATTTTTTATGTTGTAAATTAAAAAAAAATAACTTTTTTCATTTTTTTTTAATTTCTACTGGATTTATTTAATTAATGATAGTATAATAGCTTGTGATTGTTTAAAAATATAGAAAATATAATAAAGTGAAAAACTGTTAGACATATTTTTACCATCCTGATTTGTATACATGCCATAGCATGTGCGTGGTCATTAGAGTGAAAAATTAGGTGGATGGATTTTTCATTATACGGATTTACGTACGCATGAAGAAATGTATACAGGCGTTAAGTTAAAATTTATATAAGTATATTTTAAATCTTTTTATTCATAAGTGTGCAAAACACACAGGGTAAGAAATAAGTAATATAAAATAATAGTAAGTATCAAACTGGCTCTACCCTTGTTTAGACTGCCTTAAACCGATGGAATGTGTAACCGCCATTGATTGTTTTTAGGGCTTTTTTCATTATTTAGCCTCACATCTTTAAAGTAATTGTGGGATTAAAAACAAAGCAACAATGTGGATAGCGAATTAATGCACAATAAATATTAAAATCAAAGGAGGAATCATTTTAATGGGAGTTAAGTATGTATTTGTAACCGGAGGAGTAGTATCAGGTTTAGGAAAAGGTATCACCGCTGCCTCCTTAGGAAGACTATTAAAAGAGCGTGGATATCACGTAACAATGCAAAAGTTCGACCCTTATATTAATATTGACCCCGGTACCATGAATCCAATTCAGCATGGTGAGGTATTCGTAACGGATGATGGTGCAGAAACTGACCTTGATTTAGGCCATTATGAGCGATTTATCGATGAGAGCCTGACGAAACAATCCAATGTTACAACTGGCAAAATATATTGGTCCGTTTTATCAAAAGAGCGACGCGGTGATTTTGGCGGAGGAACCGTTCAGGTTATTCCCCATATTACCAATGAAATCAAAAACCGTTTTTATCATAATGACGGATGTGAAGATACCCAGATAGCCATTATTGAAGTCGGCGGTACGGTAGGTGATATTGAAAGTCAGCCCTTTCTCGAAGCGATTCGTCAATTCCAGCATGATGTTGGTCATGAAAACGCAATTCTCATCCATGTAACCCTGATTCCCTATTTAAAAGCTTCCGGTGAGATGAAAACAAAACCTACCCAATCCAGTGTGAAAGAATTACAGGGCATGGGAATCCGTCCTGATATTATCGTTTGCAGGACCGAACTCCCCTTAGAAACCGGCATCAAAGAAAAAATCGCCCTATTCTGTAACGTTCCAAGTAAACATGTGATTCAAAATCTGGATGTTGAAACCCTATATGAAGCTCCTCTGGCCATGGAAAAGGAACATTTAGCTAATATCGCCTGTGAATGCCTTGAACTGGAATGTCCTACACCGGATCTTACTGCCTGGGAGAATATGGTCGAAGCACTAAAACATCCGGCAAAGGAAGTTACGGTTGCATTAGTCGGCAAATACACACAGCTTCATGATGCCTATATCAGCGTGGTTGAATCCTTAAAGCACGGTGCAGTAGCCCACAATGCATCTATAAATATAAAATGGATTCCTTCTGAAACTTTAACCGATGAAAATGCAGCAGGAATTCTCTCCGATGTAAGCGGCATTTTAGTACCCGGTGGTTTCGGGGACAGGGGCATCGAAGGAAAAATCTCTGCAATTAAATATGCCCGTGAAAATAATATTCCATTCCTAGGTCTTTGCTTGGGAATGCAGTTAGCTATCGTAGAATTCTCCCGTAATGTTATCGGTTTTACAGATGCCCACAGCGTGGAACTTGATCCCGGCACCACCCACCCGGTTATCCACCTCATGCCGGAACAGGACGGCATTGAAGATATCGGCGGTACTTTAAGGTTAGGTTCCTATCCTTGTGTATTGGATGAGACAACAAAAGCCTATGAATTATATGATCAGAAAATAATTCATGAAAGACACAGACACCGTTATGAAGTAAATAACTATTACCGTGAAGATTTTATCCGGGGCGGAATTAAATTATCCGGTTTGTCTCCCGACGGACGTATTGTAGAAATGATGGAATTAAAGAATCATCCCTGGTTTATCGCTACCCAGGCACATCCGGAATTTAAATCCAGACCAAACAGGCCGCATCCGTTGTTTAAGGGATTTGTGGGGGCTGCGCTGGAATACCAGAAATAGGAACACTCTATTTATATATGAAATATTTACAGCCAAATGTATTCATTTTTATTATAAAAAACACAAGCTTATATCTTTTACACTTTTAGGTATGAGCTTGTGTTAATCCGTAAAAAATATTTGAATATAAAATTATATATATGAAATAGCTATCAATAAAAAGTTTGGACAAATGGCTCCCGAAAAGCTCTCATTAACCAAGTTACTGACTAATCTTTATTAAAAAAAGACAATAAAGCAATCATTCCAGATCCAATGAATATACAGATATCGGATATATTAAATATTATCTTTTTTAGAAACTTAAAGCTGAAATAATCAACTACATATCCTCTGCTAATCCGGTCGTATACATTGCTGAGTGCCCCACCCAGTACCAGTGACAAGCCTAATTTTAATAAACGATTTCCCTTTTTAGGTAGTAAAATTGCAAATGATAACAGAAGAATCCCAAGTAAGGTTACCGTTATAAACTTTACTGCACTAACATTATCTTCCATAAAATTCAACATAGCACCTTTATTATGATAACGTTCCAGAATGATATTACCATGAAAGATACTTTCTTTTTTATGCATTTCTTTGTTTTCTTCAATAAATTTCTTTATCATAACTTCCGTAATAAAAATCAACACTACTATTAGGATATAAATCATCAAGTGCCTCCTTTATTAAAACTCTGGTAATTTGTATTTGGACCGCCTCCTATTTTGATATTAGCTTGCGACCACCATTATCCTTCTAACATTGGAGGCTTTTAATAATATACGTAACACTGCTGCTTACCCTATTCTCCCCAGTTTAGCCGTGGGATTAGAATGAATGAAAATATAAACCTATTAATTTTATTATAATTGAATTTTATTATTTATCAATACAATTCATGTAAAATTTCAAAATTTAATAGTAAAGTTTAATCCTAGTACTGCGTATGTTAAATACCTGTGCGTAGTTCTGAGGACGATTTTTCTTAGGCAATGCCAGACAAACGCAGGCGTAGTGGTGCTACGCTAAGGATTGGCTGGTATTGATTAAGGAAAATCAGACCAGAAATATGCATAGGTATTTGCAGTATACTGTACTAGTAATAATCAAATAAACTATTTACTTTAAAAATCGATCCAGCTTATTATAGCTTCTTCAAAAAGGAAAAAACTATAGATAATTACATTATCTAATACAATATAAATTATTATTGAAGTTTCCAAGTATCCGCGAGTTCCAGATAAGCTTTGGCCTGTTCCTTTATTCCTAACCTGTCATAACAAACAGATAGCCGTCTCAGCGGGTAATCACCTGAATAATGTATGTCCAATTCACTTTCCGTTTCATATGCTGCATTATAGAACCATATTGTGGCTTCCTTATAATCTTCCAGTTCAAAAAAATATTCCCCTACTTCGTAACATACTTCTGCACTGGCTTTTTCCCCTGCAACATTTTTAAGGGAATACTTATAGAATTGTACTATGTCTTTTCTTAACCGCGCACATCTGGCCAATACACATTGGATAACTTTTAATTGCCCAAAAGGAATATCCTCTTCTGCCTGCTGTTCAAAATATTCTTCCGCTTCTAAAAAATCTTTCTCTGTTCCTGCTATGAATAATTCTCTGGCATACAAGTTAAACAGCTTACCAGATAGCTTTTCACCACGCCGGACAAACTTTTGGAACGTTTTAAAATCTCTTCCTGCATGATTATTTTCAGGTAAGTGAATGATATCAATATCACTGTCATAAATTACCGGGTCTAAAGAAACCGACTCATGTATTGGATCGATCCAATTAAACTTGCGCAAGCGTTTATAAAGCTTGGGTCTATATTCTGCATCAAAATTGTAGGTTGTATTATATTGCAGCTGATTGGTATATTTCATCTGTACAATTTCAATCTCCGGTAATAAGGTACGCTTTAAATCCAGGAATTTCTTCTGATTTTCTTCATCAATTACTTCATCCGCATCCGCTACATAAATATAATCCATAGTTGCTTTGGAAAAAGAAAAATTCCTTGCAGCTGCAAAATCATCAATCCATTTAAAATCAAAAATTCTATCCGTATAATTATTCGCTATTTTTTTTGTCCTGTCAGCAGAACCAGTGTCAATTATAACTATTTCATCCGCTATATTCTTTAAACATTCTAAGCATCTGGAGAGGACATTTCCTTCATTTCTAACTATTAAACAAGCACTGATTGTAATCATTTCACCAGTTCCCCTTATACATATATTTACATTTTAAATTAGTATATTATCTGTCTTTACCGTAAAACATTGTAAATAATGTTAATTAATTACCATTTATTTGTTAAAAAGCACGAAATATTTTTATAAAATTATGTCGCATTTTGTATGCAGATTTGACATAAACTTGTAAGGAAAATTGTCGATTTCCCGATATTGTTTAATCGTATATGTCGTGATATACTAAATGTATAGAAAATTTCTAGCAATTCTATCTTTTCTATATGAATTGAGAGTGAAGAATGACGTCTGTCAAGGCGAACCACTTAAGTTAATTAAACTTAACTTTTACACTCAATTCCCTATTATTTCTATCAGGAGTTTTTAGAGGGGATACTCTGGAAACTCCTATCTTTTATGTAATTGATGCCTATAAAAAATATCACTGGTCAATTTTAATTATAAATCAACATCCGGATAAATTTACATTATAAATCAGAGATATGAAAAAATTTTAATGAATTAATACCGATAAACAAGCCAAAGTATGATATCCTTTTTCTTCCATTCCTGCATATATCTCTTTAAATCTGGAGAAAGAATGTTCCATTGTTCTAGAGTAGGAGTATAAGATTTCTTCGTATTCCTTCAACGTTATTTTACTTCCATTATTATACCAGCGAATAGCTGCAAATAATTTTATCAAGGCATATCCTTCTATCATCAGCACAATGTGCTCATATAAATCTTTGTCTTTATAGGTCATCATATAATATCTAAATAAATGATATACAAAATAATTTTCGAAATTATATTCCTTATGATTGTTTTCATTTTCATAAATCTTAAAATTTCACAAATATTATATTGCTTGTCATTGCTATTAAAATAATTTATCGCTTCACCTAAATATTCATTAAACTTCTTGTTCGTTAAATTCATTTTTAAAATAGTTTTTAATAATTCCTTATATTGCTCCTGCTTTAATAATTCATTTTGTGGTAAGGTATCTATTGTCTTGAGATAATTGTTAATATAATTCACATTGTCAAATTGTTCTAAAGATTTAGACAATGAATTAAATTCATTCTGTCCAATACTCTTTTGTAATTTATCCGCTATACTAATACATAAAAAAATTCTTTTCCACAAGGGTATTTTTTTCATTTGCATTAAATCTACTGATAATCCTCTTGCCTTAATTAAAGCATTAAATAAATAATCATTTTTTGCTTCATTCACCATTTCATCACTAATCTCTTCTTCCCCTAAATAAAAATCGATTGAGTCATTACAGGCAACAAGTATTCTTGCAACTTCCGGACAGGAAAGCGTTAAATTGGATTCATATATATCATCATAACGCAGAATAATTCTTGGATATACTTTACATGTATCGCATAATTTATCTGCTCCGATATTAATATATATATCACATAGGCCATCTTTATTTAAAAATGGACAACTAAATTTTTATCCAAAATAAAAGATATCTTTTCATCTTCTTTTATTAAACTTCTTAATTTATCCCCAAATTCACCGGGAACATTCTTGTATATTTCTGCAGACTTTTTATCCACTTCAATATTCCATCCTGCACAACAGGTATCAGGACATTCTCCTCCAATGCAAGTAAATTCATCATAATAATGTGGCTTTAGAATTTTCATATGATTGATTCTCCGTTTTCTGATTATTCCTGAGCTAACTGTTAAACGGTTCCGGTCAAACTGTCCACTCCTACCTATTTTAAACTGACCCTGATCACCGGACTTGGTTATTTACATATATTCGTCCTTTATAATGTTCAATTTTCACATATCTATAGATAAGAGTTTTTACTCTGTTCCTTATAAATATATCAAATAAAAAGTATATGTGCGAATAACCAACAGCGTTGTTAAAGTTTTTTATCAGAAATATTATATCTGTTTCCATCTAAGACTTCATGAATTTAACGGCATGTACAGTTCCATACCGGAGCATATGCCGGAAAACCATCTAAAGTATCAATAATGGGATTCCAAAAGATTTTATCATAGGCCGAAAAAAACGTATTTAACACCGTCATAGTAATTAAATCACTTCTTACAAATACATTAATTAAAATACTCTTTATTACAATGGCGGATGTACTACGTATTCCATTACAAGATAATTCTATGGATGTACTTTCTTTTGAAGAAATACTTGGCTTTCTGGTAGACATCGAATATAACAGTTGTAAATATAATAAACCGTAGTGTCTTATCATATCAGCTTCCTTTGACCAATCAGATGCCAACGTAACAGACGTTATCCTCGATCGAATTGTTCATGATTCCATGACTGGAATACTAGTCATCAATTCTGGTAGGACTGAACAGCATTTTCCGGAACTGGTAGCTATATCCACCGGAATAGTTACTTATATGATAATCAATCCACTTACACTCCGTGCTTAAGAGATCAATTTTTCATTTCCATATATGATCGATTCTATTTTCTTCTAAAAATTTTATATATTCATTAAACATTATAGGGTATGTTTTATAAAATTTATCATATGAACAATATTCTAATAAATCTTCAACACAATTTATCTTGTCAAGCTCAGGAAATTCAATTGATGGCAAATGAAATAGTTCAGTTAACTCTCTTGTTCTACTATCATGAATAATCCACAATGCAGGTATCCCACTCCTTAAGGCTACAACATTACCATGGAATCTGCCACCAAAAGAGAATGTGAAGGCTTCTTCTTCCATATAAGAATACCATTCAGACATAGTAAAAAACATTATTGCATTATTTTTCATATAATTTTTCAGCGAAATTATATCACCAAAGTAGCCAGGAAATTTCCGTTGCACCAACTCCTCAGTTAATTCACAATTTTCATATACCGTGCGTGGCATCTCTGCCATAGTCTGCATAATCCATTTCATACTTTTCTGCATCCCAATTTGAATTACTTTATGCTCTCTTTTTATACCTGTTGCGGTATTAAATACGCATTTATCCGCATTTGGTAATTTTATTTTTCTAAAATCCTTTTCATAATTATATAAAGATGGGCATCCAATCACTCTATAGTTTTTTATTCCTACAACCTCAAGACACTCAGCTGTGAATTCCCCTCTAACTCCAATTGAAACTACTTTATCGCATATTCTATGTAATGCAACTATTCTTTCCTTTGGCATGGCTGTCATTAATTTTTGCGGTGTATCCAATTCAGCAGTAGACTGCGCACCTATTCCCACCAAAGTAACCGGAAATTTTAAATCACAAATAGCTCTTTCACGAGTATCTAGGAAAGAATCATTTACATTGATCATATTGGCGCAAGAAATAATTCCAATATTTTCTATATCTAATTCATTTAAAGATTCATTATTTAACCAATCTTCTCTTTTGTACTTTATTTGTTTCTTAATGGCATCAACAAACACCATATTTCCAGTATTTAATCCCTTCTTCTGTACTTTTTCGTATAATGAACTATCATTATTGCTGTCAGTCTCTAATATTGGATTTAAATATATACACTCCATAAATCTCCACCGTTCTTTTATTATTCCAAGCATATTAAATAAGACTAACTCCAAAAGTGGTACTTTAACAAGAAAAAGTACAATTTAAAAATAGTATTTTTTTCTTCACCACATTAATTTCGGACACAATTTATTTAACAGCCTCGATTATACCCCTTTTTTTAATTTAATATAAAAAATAGCCTGATCACCATTATGATCAGAATTTGATTCTATAGCAAGTTGTTTATATTTTATTTTCATTCTTTTTGTAGCATAATCATTTCTCATTAACTCATCATGAGATTTTGTATATTTTTTATAGGCTGCGCTTAAACTAAATACTTTTTCATTAGAGTCGTATAGTATTCTTTCAATTGATAATCCTGCTTTCTCGCATAGATATTTCATGGATTTTTCAGTATATAGAAAAATATGCCTAGGTGCATCGATTTGACAAAAATCAGTGCCAAACATTTTCCAAGCCTCTCCTCCCATCATTGGAACGGATATAATACATATTCCGTTTTTTTGTAATAACTTTCTAATATGTTTTAAAACATTTAAAGGTTCCTCCATATGTTCGAAGGAATGATTTAAAATAATACAATCATATTTTTCTTTTATAACAAAAATATCGCCCTTAATGAATTCCCATTTTCTCTCACCATCGATATCAGGGTAGAATAAATCAACCCCTGTTATCCTTTTCCATCCCATTTCGTACATCCAATCCAACCAATATCCACTCGCACATCCTATATCAAGTATTTTGTCCTTTTTTGATATATTGCTCCCGTATAAACGTTTTAACAAAATATCAAGATTATTTATTGATAAAAATCTTTGAAATAATTCCGGGTTTTTTAAACGTATTAATATTTCGACCAGTAATTTTCTATATATTTTCAACCACCTATTAGTATTATCTTCAATTTTTCTAAATGGATTATAACTTTTAGGATACCATTGAGAGAAGTCTTCAATATTTTCATTTAACATTAATGCCCCACACTTAGAACATTCTAAATATTCAAATGTAGTACCTTGATTGATAATTCTCTCTTTTATAAAATGTTTTCTATTGCCTTTATCATTTCCGCATATTCTGCAAATCATTCTATCATCTCCTATTCATATATACAAGTATGTGCTACAAAACCTTTTATAAAATTGTAGTATCCTACTTTCCACTTCTATTAAATTTATAAAATGAAGATTTCTATTGTTTGTTTTTTCATATTGAATAAATTACTTTTAACAGAAATTTCACTGTTATCAAAAGATACCGCGTACCATTGATTGTTATAAATGTTTTAGCCTTATCAAGTTTATTTTGAAAATTTTAATATAATAAATTATATTCATATCTATAATCCATATAATTCTTGTTGTATTCTTATTTTCTCATCATCACATAAGTAAGGTAATTGATTATCTAAACTGTCATTCCCCAATAATTCCGGACTAAGGCCTGTTCTAACCGAAAACTTACAATTAATTATATATGGTTTAATATCCTCTAAAATATTATCAAGACCGTCTATATCTGTAACTGTAGTGATTTCATAATAATTTATATGATATGCCTTTGCTATATCTTTAAAATTAGGTTGAGAAAATCCATCTATTGAACCAATACATTTATCATCATAGTATTTTTCATGTATCTGACGAATTAAACCTAAAGAATAATTATTTAAGACAAAAATTTTAACAGGTATCTGTTGGTCTCGAATAAGGCATAATTCCTGTATATTCATTTGAAATCCCCCATCTCCCATAAAACAAATAGACTTATCATATTCATTTGTATAACAAGCTGCAATACCTGCTGGAAGGGAATAACCCATAGTCCCCAAACCACCCGAGTTAATAATTTTAGCTTCATCACTATTGATGCGGAGTACTTGCGCTATCCACATTTGATTTTGTCCAACATCTGAACAGATTGAAACTTTTCCACTTATCTTTTCACCTATTTTTGAAATCAAATAATAAGGCTCTAATTTACAATCGCTAGTTCTACCAGTTATATCAGAATATCTATTTTTCCATATTTTTATTACTTCTAACCAATTCATCCATTTATCTGTAATTAAAGCATCTAAATTATCAGTAAAAATGTTAAAAAAAATGTTTAAATCACAATTAATACTCAAATTCTCGTGAATTGTATGATTGATTTCAGACTCATCTATTTCTACATGCACTTTATATGCATTAGATGCAAATTGTTCCCTGTTTTTTCCTGTCTGCCGAATATCTAATCTAGATCCTAATATTAATATGAAATCCGCATTCTGCACTGTTAGATTTGCATATCGATTTCCATATGCACCAATAAAGCCAATAAAACATTCATCATAATGGTTTATTGCATCAAGACCTTGCAAAGAAACTACAACCGGAATATTAAGTTTCTTTATAATTTCTCTTAATTTCTTTCTTAAATCTCCTCCATTGATACCGCCTCCCACTAGTATTAATGGTCGCTTTGAACACTTAAGCTGTTCCTTAACTTGTTCAATTTTTCTTTCTAAATTAGTGCTATTACTTACATTATCGGGTAAATAACCTTTTAAATTGTCTATATCAATTTCCGTTCCCTGTATATCAACTGGAATATCTACTAAAACAGGTCCTGGTCTCCCTTCTGTTGCATAGTGATATGCTTTATCTAACTCAAACTTAATATCTCTTGAATCTTTTATAGTAACGCAGTACTTTGTGATACTCTTAACCATGTTTAAAATATCTATCTCTTGAAAACTTTCCTGCCTCAGCTCATTATTTTTCTTCATCATATATGTGTGCACCTGGCCAGTCAAAAAAAGAACTGGAATTGAATCACAAAAAGCATTGGCAATGCCAGTAATTAAATTAGTTGCACCTGGACCATTTGATGCAATCGCAGCACCAATCTTTTCTTTAGACAAACGTGCGTAAGCATCTGCACACAATGACGATGCTTGTTCATTATAATTTTGAATATATTTTAGTAATGGCCTTTTGGAAATGGAATCGACTAAATGTGTGATTGAGCCACCTTGATATCCAAATATACAACGAATACCTAGTTCCTCCAGATGCATAGCTATAAAATCTGAACATTTCATACCATTTATCCTCTTTCTATAATGTTTCATTATAAAGACTTTGTGTTATAAAAGAAATGTTAATATTATTATTCAAATAGGCTATATATTTTCTATATAAATCAATTTGCTTCATACTTGCATCTGTTCCGTCAAAACCGGCTACTAATATTTCTTTATTTTCGCATATTATACCTAGCAAGTTTAAGGCAATAATAGTGGAATTACCTGATATGACATTCCCTTTGCCTATCAATTCATTATAATCTACGTAAAATATATTTTTATCTTCACTTAAGCCCGACAAACAAATTATCGTCTTGTCACTATCTACGCCTTTAAATTTCTCATAACTATTTTTATTACTAAAAAAATAATATTTAGGTACTATCATATGAGAGAAATTATCTGCATCCGATGCATTTAAAAATATCAAGCTTATATCATTTGACCCTATATATTCTTCTATTTCATTTTTATTATCAGCTACGCTTGGTCCTTTGGCGATTAGTAAAATTTTTCCCGTGTTAATCGATTCCTTCAGTCTTAGCAAATTACTTTTTGAATTTTCATTTGTTTTAGTAATTATCCGATAATATTGATCAATAGTGTGCTTCCCAACACCAACACCTAGTGGACACATTCCTAATAATAATCTTTTTTTCTCCAATGGAATTTCAGCATATCCATTAGTTATATAACTTGTATTAATCTGTGACCCCCATTTACTCGCTGCATCATATGTTAATAGAGAACTTTCCCAGCTATATTTTTTTTTAATACTAGTAATATAGGAATCTAAAACTTTAACTATTACAGCCAGATCATAGTTTCTTGAATGCTGTTCATTTAAATACTTAATTATTGATTCTGTGCTTAAATTCCCGGCTCCCATCCCAATACCTCCAAGCGTTGCATCTATTATTATATCTCGTTCCTCACTAATATCAATAAATGTAATAGCTAATGCTAATGACAGTTGGATATTATTATGTGTATGAAAATCTATAGAAATTTCTTTATCCAGATATTTGTCTATAAAGCAATAAATTTTCCGAAGATCTTCCATATACATTGCACCATACGTATCTACAATTGCAAAGACATCTGGTTTCACTTTATTAGCCACCTCAATAAGTTCCTTAAGTTCCAATTCTGAATAGGATAGCACATTAATAAACTGGACAAATAGCTGATATCCCTTATTCTTAATATCTTCCATAGTTGGTATGGCTTCATATAAATCTCCTTTTAGAATGCCCAACCTAATTCCATCAATTTTCCCATCAACATTATTAGGTATAACGTGATTTTCTTTTTTTAATAACTCATATTCTATATATATGACATAGTGACCCCCGGAATATAAAAATGGTGATATTTCATCTAATGTATTAAAGAGAGTTGTATTTTCTCTGCAGATACCATCAGAAATATACCACAAAAATCCAATCTCAATAATATCTATTTCCGCCTGTACTAATTTTGTGGAAATATCTATTATAGTACCATCTCCCCATGCATTTCCAAAACATCTGCCTCCATCTCGTAATGTACAATCTAATATCTGGATTTTCCTATTCATACGACTGCCACTTTCCTTTTCTATAAAATTACCATATATAATTCTTCATAGGATTCTATTCCTTCAAAAACCTTATAATTTCTTAGCCCATTACGTATTCCAATAAATCTAGTATTTAAAAGATTAGCTGCTTCCATATCGATTTCTGTATCACCAATGATTACGCCAATACCGTAAAGTTCAGTTTTTATTAACTTATATTTAGGTTGATAATCATCACTATTGCACACCAAAACCTTATTAAACACATTATTAATACTTAAATGTTGCAGTTGCATCATAAGATTATTATGGTTATTTCGCATAGTTATTAGATAAATACTTTCCGCACTTTCCTTAAATCTATTTATCGTATTGACTATATCCGGCTTCAAATAGTCATATTTTAAATAATCATTTCTTTCAATGTTATCAAGCCAGATTTCCATGAATTTTTCGTGTGGCTCATTAAATTGAGACTCTTTTAAAATGGTTTTTATATTTACCCTATCTCTTTTCATATTCCAATATAATTCAATATCTATTGGAACTCCTCCATAATAATTAATAATATCCTTATAACAATAATAATGGCGGTATTTACCATCTATTATCGGTCCGTCCAAATCAATAAATAAGCAATTGTATTTTTTCATAATCTCAATTCTCAAATCTCTCTTATTTCTCTCTGAACTGCTTCTTTTGTACTCAGTAATGGTTCTCTATCCATTCCTCTTATCCACAAAAGACCATCTGGTAAAGGGTTAATTTTTTTCTCCAACGTTGGAAATTCATGATACAATGCTATATCTTTGTATATTTCCGGCATATTTAACCCTGCACATGTAAAAAAATATACTGTAGTAAAAAATCTTGAGATATTTATCTCAGTCGGATTTGGAATACCCTCCCAATCGTAGGTCATATCCACTCCATATATTCCATGTGGCTTTCTGTCGATTGATAATATACTATCTAATGCGACTTTTGTCACCTGGTCATCTGAACAAGTTTCTCCCACACCCGTAATACCTGTTATACCAGACAAAGTCCTGTTTCCGAAATTCCAAGAACAACGTTTTCTTGTCTGTGCTACCACTAGTTCCCCTTCATGCCATATGGATAGCCAAGTTACTGAGTTTTGAGCCAATAATTCAGCAGCAGTAAAATGACCCCATCCCCTATAAAAATCAATCCATTTGCAAGCAAATTCATAATCATTGGTTGGAAGAGCTCCTTTTCCTGCCGCTCCTACCGATGCACGAATCCATATATTTCCTTCTTGATTTCCTAAACGTTCAAAGGCAACCTTCAAATCACGCTTCGTATTTATATTCATCGTATTAGGCAGTTTAATCCCTGCATTACTCCATATTTTGTAAGATTTACTCTTATCCACACAATTTTCAATCACTTCTTTTGTAGGCATAAATAATTTTATTCCTAATTCTAATATTTCTTCTCTCATTCTAGATATTTCAATGATTTCCAAATCGTTCTGTGCATGCAAAAAATCTGGTTTCTCTAATTTCAATAAATTTAATAAACACTCTTTATAAGAAGGTTCATATGAATATGGTACATGATATTTCGGTTTTGCATTTGACATCATAAGATCCATGGGTTCACTACCCATACCAACTATTTCCTCTTTCCGCTTTCCTTCTCTCCACGAACGCACTACATTCTCTGTGGGTGCACCACCTGCACCAGCTATTAGTATCTTTGCCAATTTCTTTCCTTCTTTCTACAAATGTATTATTCTTAAACTCATCTTCTTTCTATCTAATATTCATTATCCGATATGCTCTGTTTCTATTACTCTCTTATATTTTGTAAAAATTCATCGTAATTCCTTATATAATCCTCTTCATTATAATAATCTGATGCCAGTACCATTAAGATAGCATCTGGTGAAAAATTATACATTTCCCGCCACGTATTCTTAGGAACATACAGACCTTCATATCTCTTTTCCAAAGATACAATTTTCTTTTCCCTTCCATTATCTAATAAAACCTCGCAAGAACCATTAATGCAAATTAAAATCTGTTCCAATGTCCGATGAGAGTGATACCCCCTGCGTACACCTTCTACTGTATCATACATATAATACACACGTTTAATCTCAAAGGGAATGTCTTTAAACGCTTCAAGTGATACCAATAGTCCTCGCTCATCTCCATGCTGTTGAAAAGTGTATTTAACTGTTTGCATAGCAATCTCCCGCTTTAATTTCTTTTTATATATTTTTATTACTAGAACATAGTTAGGACTTCAATGATATGTTCTATATCATCTTTCTTCATTCCCTGCCATAGCGGTAAGGACAACTCTTCGCACGCAATTTTTTCGGCACATGGGAAATCACCTTTCTGATATCCCAAATCCCTATATGCTTGCTGTAAATGAATTGGAATAGGATAATGAATTGCCGTAGCAATTTTGTGTTCTAAAAGCCATTTCTGTAATTCATCCCTATTGTAGCATAATACAGGGAAAATATGCCAAACAATATCTATTTCAGGTGCCAGTTTTGGTAAAACTAATTTATCATTTTTTATGTAGGAGATATAGTAATTAGCTATACCTTGTCTTTCTTTTGTTAATTCATCCAAGTATTTTAGTTTTACTCTTAAAATAGATGCTTGGATTTCATCAAGACGTGAATTATGCCCCTTATATAAATGTTCATATTTTTTCTCTGAACCATAATTACGGAACATTCGAACTTTTCTAGCCAATTCATCATCATTTGTCGTAATTGCTCCTGCATCTCCTAAAGCCCCCAGATTTTTTGTTGGGTAAAAACTAAAGCCAGCAGCATGTCCAAGATTTCCTGTTTTCTTCCCATAATAAGTTGCATTATGAGCTTGCGCTGCGTCTTCGATTACCTTTAATCCATATTTCTCTGCAATTATAGAAATAGCATTGATATCTGCCGGCTTTCCATATAGATGTACTGCGATAATTGCTTTAGTTTTTGCACTGATTTTTCTTTCAATTAAAGAAGGATTAATATTATAAGTTTCTAAATCTACATCAACAAGTACAGGTTTCGCACCTGTATAACTTACTGCTAAAGCAGTAGCAATAAATGTATTTGCCGGAATAATCACTTCGTCACCTTGTCCAATTCCATAGCCTTGAAGAATTAGACTTAAAGCTTCCAGCCCATTACCTACACCAATACAATATTTCGTCCCGCAGAAATCGGCATACTCTTTTTCAAATAACTCGAGCTCCTCACCTAAGATAAACCAGTTATTATCATAAACCCGTTTTACCGCTTTAAGTACTTCATCTTGCATTAAGTCATGCATGTAGTTCATATCCAAATATGATATCATAATATCTCCCATTCTGCATTACCACTACCTCCAGAAATTCGGAAGTTGCAATACAATGTTATCACGTTTATATTAATGCAGCTTTTTATTCTAATGATGGTAAATTAGACAAAAATTTATTGTTGGTAAGAAATCCTTTTTTCCTATGAGCAATCGATTTTTTTGACAGAATTATCTCGATTTTTTTATTTAGACTCATCCATAAAAAATTTCTGTATTCATACGCTTTACCTTGCCTATGCCTAAATGCCATTTTAACTATTATATTTTTTTTGTATTCACTGGTTATATATTTGTAGAAAGAGTCGATATCATTTTTTACCAATCTATTTGTCTTTTTTCCACTGGTTGATATACCCGAGCCATATTCATACCATACTACTTTACGTTCATAATATGTCATTTGCATGCCATCCAAGTAAATCAATATTTGGATAAGATCCTCTACATATTTAATATTATTTTTAATTTTTCCTAAGTACTGAACTAATAAACTTTTTTCAAAAAACATGGATGCACCAGATGCCCAAATATTATCCATTAACATATTGATTAATACAATTTTTCTTGTTATCGACTGTTTTCTATAGGCCCATAAAATAGTTGGACAATTAAAATCTGAAGTAACTAAATCACTTTTATTAAAATAGTATCTGTCCATTTGTCCGAAAAGACATTTTACTTTATTTGACATCATAAATTGATATATGTCTTTAAGTACGGTTTCATTGTATAACATATCCCCTGCACCGATAGCTTTTATATAATATCCTCTTGCCATCTTACAAGCATTTAATAAATTATTAACTGTTCCTATGTTTTCTTTATGCTTAATAAATTTATAATTAAAAAAATTTTTACTTAACAGGTGTCTGTCTATTTCTTTAAAATAGTCATACTTTGAAGCATCATCTGTTATAATTAGTTCAAAATCAATATTTTTTTGATATATAACAGACTCAAGCGACATCATTATGCTTTTAAAAGTCGAATTATATGTAACAAGTATTACGCTAAACTTTAACATTTATCCCTCCTCATTATAAAAATGTCATTAAAATTATGAATTGACAACGCAAATCTATATAGTAATACTGTCTAAGCAAGTTTCAATATAACTAGTATTTAAAACAAACAATTTTATTATATCATATATCCTCAATTATTCACGGTGTTTGAAATACATTTTTCCTTCACAGACTCTATTTTTAAACAATCTAAGTTCATTGTTATTTTGCTATTCCAATTTCTTAAAGATCATATACCACATCTTCTAAAGATATCATCTGGTAATTTACCTTGCCCTTTAATTCCTCTTCAATATCTTCAAACGCAAAGGTTGCAGTCACAACAATTACATCCACTTCCTCCATGTCTTCCTCAAGTCCTATAACTTCTAATTCAGAATAGGTGCTTTCCGCATTCTTATCAATTGCATATTTAATCTTAATTTCAGAATCTTTAAGTTCCTCATACAAGCGGTTACCAAGCTCTCCCATACCATAGATAGCTATTGACTTATAACCATGGTTAATAAAATATTTATCCAGTCTCTTTCCTTCATTTTTTAATACCAACCATTGGTTTACCAGATTATAATAATCTCTAAACTTATCCGTTTTTCCTGCTATCTCAGCTATACTTTTATTCTTATAATAATTTACTCCTGCAACTCCAACCACTATTCCTACTACTGCTGCTAAAAATCCTATCATACTCTTTTTCATAATTTCACCCATTCCTTTCTCTTTTGAAATTTTAAAATTACCAACCTTATAGAAATGTTTATACTCTTTATATAATTTTGCTATCCAGACTGTAATTTATATAAATAATAAGTTTCCTCATTTTTATATTATTTTATTCTGATTTTATAATAAAGCATTACATCTGTGCCAGAACAAGTTTTAATTTTATTTATTCTTTTTATGAATTTTCCAATTTTGGCATAATCATAGAATAGACAATGTATTTGACAATTTTTAAGTGGCCGTTTAATCTTGTTTATCATCTCTTTGTGAAATTGGTAGTCTACCTCAATAAATTCACATCAATTGTTATTTTCAACATATCAATTTATTAAAGTTACCTATGGATCTATAAGATGATATCAAAAATTTCCTCTCGATTATTAGCATTGACTCAACATCTTTATGTCTTATAAAATGATTAGTTATTTATTTGTTATTTTATTCCATGCAATTACTCCCACAGATAAAATGCTTTTCCAACTTTTTCTCCAAACCGTTTTCTACACATGGTTATAATCTCTGAGGTATTATCCAATTGCAGCTTATTTGCCTGATCTGCTATCGTCCGCAAAGCTTCGTAAAGCCTCTTTAACTCAACTTCTGAATCGATGGTTCCTTCTTCCATAAACGCTTTGTTAATAATTCCCAGCTGATTATCATTTAGATTAAATCCATTTTCTTTCAGCGCATAAGTATGTATGCCATCTATAAACTCTTTTCTTTCTTTCAAATTATACCGACTGGATCTGCTTGTTTCATTTCCATGTCCATTTCTCCACAGAAGCAATACCTCATCTAAATTCGCTAATGTACCTTTTATTGAACATTCCACCCAAAATCTATAATCTTCTGCACCAAAGCAATGGTCTTGATATCTGATATGGTTTTCGTCAATTAGTTTTTTGCGAAACATTGTAGAACCATTAACCATTGTATTACCAGTCATTAAACACGCCTTAATGTACTTTGGATTCAAATATACAGACCACTGTTTATTTAAATCTTTGCCGTTTGCATCAATTTGCCTTTGATGACCTCCTATAACATCAATCTCTGGATGTTCATCTAAATATTCGACTTCGTGCTCAATTCGGTACGGCATCGCAATGTCATCATCATCCAACAACGCCATATACTCTGTCTTACATAACTCTAATCCCTTATTTCTGGTATATGAAATGCCCATATTTCTTTCATTTTGATATACCTTAATTCTTTTGTCATTATAAGACCTTAGTATTTCCATGCTATGGTCAGAGGATGCATCCTCAACAATTATGAAATCAAAGTTTTGAAAGGTCTGATTTAATATACTATCTATTGATTGCCGTAAGTATTTCTCAGCATTATATACCGGCATAAATACTGTTACACGATTCATAGTTATCTCTCCTATTATTACTTACTATGCCACATAAAGTTTTTCAAAATGCATTTTATGATATGCAGCCTTTTCTCTGCCTGACAAGGTCAAGTATATAATTAATATAATCATCTTTATTGCATTTCACTCTAATTTTCTCTCTGCTGATTGAGCCAAAATTACATAATAATTCTCTTCTTTGCTCCAGATAAATAATATACTGAAGTATCTGGGAGACATTACCTGTTTCACAGATGAAACCATTAACACCTGACTTGATAAACTCATTGGCACCCGAAACGTTGGTTTCAACTGGTACTACACCATATGACATAGCCTCCAACATGGATAAACTAGAACCTTCATAATCGGATAAGCTAATGAATAAATCCTGTTCCTTCCAAAAATCCTTAATACTTTCTCTGTTAATTTGCCCTAGAAGACGTACTCTATCGCTAAGATTTTTTTCTCTGACATACTCTTCGATTACAGGATAGTAAGGACCATTTCCTGCAATTGTCAACCAATAATTTATATGTTTCTCTTCCAATCCTTTGATTAAAGGAATCAATAAATCTGCCCGTTTCTGTGCTTTTGCAATTCTAGCCGCAAAGCCGATACATATCGGCTTTTTACTATCCAATGTATATTCTTTTACGTATTCAGCATTAAAGTCTACTGCACTTTCTTTATAAAACAATTTTTCTTCTGGAAAATCAAATTCCTTTATAAAACGTTCCTTAATATCCATGCTCACGCATATAACTGCATCTATATAATCAATTAATGCATTTTGTCTACGATAAAATGATATAAGATCATTATGAACTACAGATATTAACTTTACCTGATTTGGAAAGTAATGTTTTGCAATATATCCTGCATACAATGCCTGCGTTTGCTTATTAATAATAATAGCACATGGTAGATTATATGTGATAATATCAACTATTCTGTTCACAGTTCCCCAATAATCTTCATAAGATGCATCAGTATCTATAATGGTATTAATCAAATTCTCGGGAGGCAGCTCGTCTGTTTTGGTACTTAATATCTGCACTCTAGCGCCATGTTCTAATAATCCTCTGGCAACAGTAAAGGACCAGGTTTCAACACCTCCCAGTTTTACGCCTTCCAAAAGATCGATAAAAACCCGTTTTTCTTCATGAATAATAATATCTTTATTTCTTAGATATTCATAATCAGATAAATGTGTATCGACATATGCGGTAATATACTTCTCTTTTTCTACTATTCTATCTACTAATCCCATTTCTTCCAGCTGTGCTTCTATCTCTTTTTGATATTCACTAGCTATGATTATTCTATAGTTACAACCATCTGACAATAATTGTTCCGGGGAGCAGATTAATTTGCCCTCTAATTCCTGACCCCATTTTTTCTTATCATTATCAACTAAAAAAGAAAAATCTATATTTAAACTTAACAAGGTTCTGGCAACCCTCTCTCCACCACCAGAAGCTCCGAAGATGACAATCTGTTCTGACATTACCAGTACCTCCCTGCTTCCACTTTATCATGTCCGTTAGGAACTTCTTCTACAGTTGGTCTTGTCCAATAGTCATTATGAATATTGTACTTATCCCAAGCCTTCCCCCTGATTCCAAAATAAAGCTGTAATATGCCACCGATATGAATAGCTTTTTTCCCAAGCTTCTTTATATATGCTCCTAAAACTAAACCGTAGGCCCCTGCTCCAATTAGTGCAACATCAAAATCAATCTCGCTGATATCTTGCTTCATTGCCTCTAAAGCATCAAACCAGGTGTTATATTCTGTCTTATTGCCTGCGATACTTTGAACCGGTTTATAGGTTAGCAACTCAAAATCAGGCATAAATCGTTTATTATCATATAACTTATCCCTAATTTCATAATTCTTCCTGATAGAAGTTGCAAATGGGTGGATTACCAATACTCTCTTTCCTTTTAAAGCCCCCGTCCAAGGGTCATTATATAAATTTGGCAGGCAGGTATGCTTATATTCTGTGACAACTTTATCAGCATAAAAATCGCTATAAATTTTATTCTCAAATTGGGATAGAAACCGACACCATATGACGTCCATTTCCTTCATATCTTCTAAATATAATATCGCAAACTCATCAAGATAATCATCTTCCGAAGGGAAAAATCCAGCATTTATACTCATAATCATTTTTATATTGGGTGGATATGGCTTATTACTTCCATTAACCCTGTCTAAAAAATAAAAGTAGTGGCACATGCATTCCATTTCTACAGATCCTAACCTTCCAATAAAGAAAGGCTTATTGCCTAAAATCGCAGTATATAACGATTTATTAGCCTCTTCAGGTTCAATAAAACGATTTGCAAACTCTTCCTTGGGTAAATTGGCCTTATGCACCCCTACTTTTGTTTTATAGGTATTATTTATCCCCATTTGACTCAATTGTTCTTTTATCTCTTTACCAAATGTACTGGAAAGGATGATGGGAATATTGGGATGGTTTATTAATATTTCAGGGTGGCGTATAGTATATCCCTTTAATAATGTTCCATCTAAATTTTTATTATTATCACAAATGCAGATAATCTTAGCTCCTATATGTTCAAATTCTTCAATCACCCTTAGTCCACAGGATCCCGCACCAAATAATATGATTTCCTTATCTCTGAAATCTTCCAGTGATCTGTCCTCTATCTGTAAATACATAATTCCACTCCCTATTATCTATTTGATTAAAATAACTGTATTGGCTTAACACATTCATACATATACAAAAAGCCGGATAACTTATGACTTATGTTACAATATATCGTTTTGTATATAATGATAGAGCGTCTCGCTCGCCTTAACATTTCCTTTATCAAATACCCGTTTGCTCATCTTTACCCTTTTATTTTTCAAAGCGGTATTATCTGATGAGCTTTCAACATCCGATAATATATTTTCCAGTTCTTCCATTGAATTTGCTTTTATACCTGGGGTAAACTCATCATAATTGAAGTACATCTCCCTAGAAGAGTTTAGATATTTATCCAAATCATAACAGAAAAAAATAATCGGCTTATCAAGAAGTAAATAGTCAAAATAAATAGAAGAATAATCTGTAATTAGCGCATCCGTATAACTAAGATAAACGTATGGATCTGCTTCTGCATCTATCATGATAATATTTGCACTTTCTAATTTCGAATATTCCATCTTTACTTTTGATTTTGGATGGGGTTTAATACATAAAATAATATTCTTCTGTTTTATAAAATCATCAAAAGCTTGCTCATCCAACATATCGAAAAAATCACTTTCACTTTCCCGAAAAGTCGGCATATATAATATTATCTTCGCATTTTTTAATTGATTCATTCTTGCGATTATTTCGTTTAATATATCATTCTCTATCTGGGTCAGTACATTTTCTATTTCCGTTGATGTTAATATATCATTTCTGGGATATCCACAGCTTATTACTTTTTTTGTTGCAAATGCTGATGAAAATATCGGTACCAGAAATTTTGATGTCGTTAACACATAATGTGATGGCTTTTCGTCAGATATTCTTCGTAGGGCATATTTAACCTTTTTCCACTTTGTATTTGGGTTTCTTACAGGATCAAACTTATTATCCATATTAATCTTCTTTAGAGGTATACCATGCCACAAGTTAATTTTAACAGCGCCCCCGGACAACCAGAAACATATATCTTTTGAATAATTATCATAAATATATACCTTAGCCCTTAAGGAATACCATAATCCCCTGACAGAATAAACACTGTAAGCCTCTAGATTATTTTCTTTTAGGAGATTTACTACATTCTTATTTTTTGAAATCCAAACTGCCCTAATTTCTTTCGCTTTCAGTTGGTTTATATATAGATAAAAATACTTTGGGTTATCCGCAAATCTATGACCAAAAGTGCTTCCAAAAGCCCATAATTTTTTGTCTCTGGGGAAAAAAGTGGATATTGCATAAATTGGTAATATAAAAATCTGGCTCCAATATTCAATATCTTTCAAAACTTTATCCATACTAATATTCTTTCCCCATTTCTTACCATTTTTTCAATATTGTCTTTCGCTCAATCGGATCTAATGCTCTTACTATCGGATCGTCATAGTAAGAATCGTTCTTGATATGTGTTGTAGAAATTTCTTCAAAGATGGCTCCCTTTGTAGACATAAAAGAATGCCTCTCTTCCCTCAGTACAGTCTGAATATCACCCTGTTTTAAAAATATATCTTTTCCCTCTATATTAACCGTCAAATCCCCATATAAAAGCTGAAATGTTTCTTCCTTTACCTTATGCATATGCACCGGATGCTTCTGCCCTGGAAGTATGACCAGAAGCTTTTTGCAATACTCACGGTTAATGATACTTATAATGATAGCACCAGTCTGTCTAAAATGTTTCATCCCATAATGATGAGATAACTCCACTTCAAATTCTTTGCCAAGTGCGATTCCCGCCTCGTAAAGCATACCTTTGGCATCATGTACAACGCTTCTTACCAAACCAATATCTGTAATCTTCTTCTTCTCCATAAGGGGTTCATTGATATCATAATCACTCCTAGCTTCAATTCCTTCAGTAAATTCACCACTGGTCATTTGCTTTTCATGTAATGGCATCGCAAAAAATACATCATCCTGCATAATCGGATTGCCCTTTTTAACTTGCCTTTTTAAATAGACACCTCTCATCAGAGAATGAAGGGAATCTATTTCTTCTTGGCTTACATATTTATCATTCTCCTTCTTCGTTCTACAGATAGTTTTTGCATCTAATATCGCTTTCACCCAACGATCTGCCTGCTCCGGATTCATGGAATAGGAATTTAGCATAATAGTCTCGGTAGGTAGTCCGACGTGACGTTCAAATATTCTTGCACCTTTCGCAATTGCAAGCATCGGGACAATATTATCATCAGGATTCTCATGTCCAGAGTATCCAATCGTTACCTCAGGATAACGACGATTCATACGGTCGATAAAATCTAGCTGAAGTTGCTCTAGTGGAGCCGGATATTCTGCAATACAGTGAAGGAATGCGAATTCACAGCTCTTATGGGTAAAGAAATTGTACAACTTATCAATGTCTGACAAAATCTTTCCACCTGTTGATATAATAATTGGCTTTTGCGTCATTGCAATTT
Source organism: Anaerocolumna sp. (assembly GCA_049692775.1). Classification (GTDB taxonomy): domain Bacteria; phylum Bacillota; class Clostridia; order Lachnospirales; family Lachnospiraceae; genus Anaerocolumna. The sequence continues at coordinate 79,079 of JBAVPE010000133.1, forward strand.
TAGTTAAAAGCGGCCAATCAAGTGCACTACAGCTTGCCACCTTAATAATATCTATTCCTTGATCCATACACCATTCCACACTATCCTCATCAAAAGGTGTGCTCATCGCAAGCATACCTTCATCATGAATTGAATCCACAAGTAGAGTGAATTGCTCATAGCCTAACCTTGTACCCATAAAACGTGGTATATGAGGAACGTCCGTCCTGTTTTTATAATCAGGATGAATAAATGTATCCAAGTTACGATATTGTAGTTTCACTGCAGCATTAATATTATGTTTCCTGGCAATTCTACCCATCACCTTTATGATGTCAATGCCATGTTCTACACTACCTTGATGGCTGTTCGCCATTTCAAATATAAATAAATTATCAAATGTATTTTTCATATGTTTCTCCAGAGGATATTTGTAATGTTCAAAAGTTAAAATGTTTATTATACTTGTCTATTTCAAATAATACACCTAACAAGTTATGCATATTAGCAATTATCATGTAAAATATAATAAAGTTTTATTGCGTTTCCTTAAACTGTTTATCGACATTTTACGTGTTTTTATTAATACTTACAGTTACTTTTATTTAAAGCAATCTATACTTAAGCGATTATAAATAAAAGTCAGAAATCACTTTATGATACTACCTCTGATAATCTGGCTGCACGCATACCCATAATCTTCGCTCCGCCTTCCGTAGCATTTATAAATTCGATTCCCTTTTCTCCTTTTATTCTATTCTCTATCCAACTACGATAAATATCTAAACTCCTACTTGTATAAATCATGTTTCCCTTATTATCCTCTATTAACTTTAACCCCTCTGTTCCCGCAAGGTCCCTCTTTGAGGTAGCTGTTGCATGCACATAATTATCCGTAAACGCCAGATCCAGCCCTAAAAATATAATCTTCTTACAACCCAATCGAATTCCCAGATCTAAAGCAGTAGTGCTGACAGACCCTCCTGTACAAAAAAGTTCCATACCATTTTGATGAGCAAATTTTTCTGCATTGGGATAGTCTTTTTGTAAGATGATATACTTTGACCCTTGATAATTTTGTGCAAAACCCTTATATGCTGTGGATAAAAACAGCATCGGGATTCCTAAATCTTCCAAACCAGCTATCTGCCCATACACTCTTTGATTGGCATCTGTTACAATAACGTAATCCGGTGTAATGCCAGCCTTCACTAATTTTCGGAGAACCGTTCCCGTTGATAATATAATCCCCTTTGCGGAAACTTCTTTTAGCTGCATATAATTTTTATCCAAAGAGGGACCCGCTGCAACAATATATAAATCTTTCTCTCTAAAAATATTTCTTAATTGATCAGCCGATGTATCATAATTTTCGATATTAGAATAGAAATTTCCATTTAGTAAATGTAGTTGATTTTTCACCGAACTATATTGAATAAAATAGCTTTCCAATTTCTCTTTCTCTGTGTAATTTTTAATATTCCTAAGAGACGGATAATGTATAACAAATTCGCTATTTTTTTCTATATTCATTAACTTATACTTTAATAAAACAAAATTGGGATCATAGCATAATTTTATATTATCAGCAGATAAAATACTTTTCATAACCGGCAGCGTACAAGCTAATTGTATAATTTTCAAATCACTTTCATAAACTTCTATAACAACATTATTATCCATGGCATACAACTCGTATATGTGGTAACCCAAACCTAAGCCGTATACAATATATGTCCTCTTATCTTCCTCATACCAAGAATGTGCCAGCAGCATTGCTTCATGGTCAGGCCTGTTATTACTGTGGAAATAATATTTTTTATTATCCTCATTAATTGCCAATGTCATCAGTCCACTTGTAGTAAACTCTAATTCATAATGTCCCTGGCAAGAATCCGAAATTGAAGGCAATTGTCTGACTTTATCAGTTAAAGACTTATCTTTGCTTTCTAAGTAATTAATGTTTTGATTATAAAGTTCTTGATTAAAGCAATACCTTTCTTTTTTTATTATAATTTCTTGGAGTTTTAAGAGTAAAGGCATAAGTAATAATTCATAGTAGTCAGATAGTAAAATGTAATCATTCATTTCTAGCGCTTTAAACAGTTCTTGTGTTATATATAAAAAAGAATGTGGTGTAATTACCTCTTCCTCTTCATTAAAATATTCGTTGCATTCATTAAGGAGTTCCGTATAATGATCTAATTGTTGAAGCACAAGACCTGATAATCGAAGAGCATAATCAAAATTTTGTATTCGAAAATAGTAAATTAATTTATCCATTTGACCTAACAGCTGTATGTTTAGAAAATAAACTTCTTTTATTTTGTTATCCAAAGTGGCGTCCTCCTGTCAACTCACATGATCTACACATTAATACTAACTTTTCATCAAAATCTCACCCCAAAATATCCCGTAATTGATTCATGGCGAGCATTTTGTCGTCGACATAATAATCTGCATTAGGTTTACCAAAATGCAGTTCATGATAAGATACTTCCCAGCTCTTCAATTGCCTTATGGTTTCTGCTTCCCAGTCTATCCCCGTGACATAACCTCGTGCTGTCAGCAAGATTATCTCATGATTTAACTCATATAGCCTATTGACAATATGAATGATTCCCCAATTCGGCTCTGCCAGGCTGTAGTTATTATCAGAACGTAATTTAGCGATAACTCCATCAAGATCAAAAACAAACCGCTTCCCACCATGTATAAGTGATACATATAATTCAGCCCTTTTAAATTCTTCTTCTGAATCTATATCATAATTCTTATTCATCTCATATCCCAAAATACAGCTACCAGTCATTGAATGTTTCTCCCATATTGTATTTCCTCTAATAACGTCAATACATGCATTCTGATAATATATTAACGGTAGTTTTTGCCTTGGCATATTATAGGCTTCTGGTATGTCATTTAGAATTGGTTTTATAAAACCCTGCTCATCTTTAACCCACATTTTATATACCAGTTCTTTTGCCGGTGCAATACTTCGAACTGAATCTGCTTCACTATTATTTATTAAAAGTTCAATCATATTGTCGATATCATCAATATTACGTATCGGATATGTCGGCCTTAATTGAACAACTATATCAGGAAAATAATTTTCTTCTCTTAGCAGATAATCAAGACAATGATAAAACACATCAAAATCTAAAGATTCATCTTGTGCATACTCTTTAGGACGGATGAACGGAACTTCTGCACCATATTTTAGTCCTATATCGGCATACTCCTTACTGTCCGTACTCAGGATGATACGGTTTATGTACTTGGACTTCTGCGCATGTTCAATAGAATAAGCCAGCATGGGTTTTCCGGCAAGTAATCGGATGTTCTTATTAGGAACAGATTTGGAACCGCTTCTTGCCGGTATAATTGCTACTATATCCATTTTTTCCTCCTTGTTATAAATAAGTACTCTCGTGAACTCCCACAGACTGACTTTACTGATAAGATTACAAGTAAAAACATACATATGATAGACAGAAAATGTTCTCAGATGATATTCAGCACCCAGGAATATCATCAAAAAACTAATCAATTTCCGGGAATAAGTTTTCTTACTATTTATTCCTTTAAATTGCACAATGCGTTTTCTATCATCGGACAGATCCTGTCAACTGCGTTCGTGATCGAAGTGTATAAATTTTGGGCCCGTTCATAAGTAGCAATTTTGTTTTCTTTTTCATTTTCAACATAAACATATAAATCTGATAAATAAGAAAATGTATCCTGTGAAATATCCCAGTCAATTAATTTATAGATCTGTTTTGATTCAATAAAGGCATTAATCTGGGTTAATTGTTTATTCTTTGAAATACTGCTTTCTGTTTCAAAAATTGACTTATTATATTTATTTAGCAGCCTGCTGCAAATGTCAATGCCTTGAATCACTTTTTCCTGTATTTCTTTTATATCATCCAAATCTCCCTTTATGGAATCCTGTATCTGTTTTATTTGCCCCCTTGTTAATGCCGGTGACAGTCCTGTAATGATTTTGTCACAATCTATTTCCCTGATGCAATACTCGCTTATGCTCTCTCTTAAGGTAAGAAGCTTTGTCCCTTTAATTCTGGCTCCTCCTTCGGTAGCATCAATCACTTCACCATATTCCAGTAATTCAATTGCTTCTTCAAACCATTTTATGTAAACAAACCAGTCATATCTGGTTTCTATTTTATTCCCATATATATCTTCTACCGTTTCTAAATACCTTGCAGCATTATTTACATCAACACTGATTCCACCGGCATGGGTGCTGTTCCCGGAATAGGCCAGGTCGCAGCCAACTAAAATAATCGTTTGAAACCCGAGGGTCTTACAGATTGAGAAAGCTCCGGTAGTAACGGACCCGCCTGAATTCAATATGCCGATATCTTTGCCAACTATTTGCAATAACAATGATGAATAGCCTTCAATATTATAAAAAATTATCTTTTTTGTGTTTTTTTGCAGATTTTCCGGCCTTGCCTCTATCCTGCTAAACATTGGTATATGATTGCATCTGGGGTCTGCCAAATGATGCAGCGACTTTTTAGGATCCAAAGTAACTATAAAATCCGGAAGTATATCATTTCTAAGCAGATACTTAACTGCAGTATCGACAGCAAAAATAAACGCTTTTCCCTTTGCCTTTTTTAATTCAAGTATGTTTTTATCCAGGGAAGGACCTGCTGCAACGATTATGGCAGGTATATCCTGAGGTATTTTACCGATTAAATCGGTAACAATATTGCAATCCTTTAAATATTTTAAATTATTTAATGTATTTTTAGTAATAAGTTTACTTAATGCTGCATTGGTATTCTGATTCACAATTATATTATTATTATTATCCTGAATTATTTTAAGGAATGCCTTGTAGCTATTTTTAAAAGCACTATCATATTGAGGATGATTACACCTTATCTGTGAATTAAAATTCATCCAATTTGCATACTGTTTTAAAGCAAGTTTAAAGTCTTCAGCATTTACGCCTTCTACAAAGATAATAATGTTGCCATTACAAATAATGTCAGTTAAATCGTACTGTTCGAGAACTTTTAAAAATATTTCTGCACTTGGTTCATAAATAAAAAGCTTATCTTCATTTTTTAGTTTTTTCATAATTTCTTTTATGAAAAGGCCATTACCAAAACCAAACATGGAAACCACAATATTCAAATTTTTAAATTCAAATTGATTTGCCCATCTTTTGGCTTCCATAACAGGGTTGTAGAGACTATTCAGATTGTATTTATGCGCTTCAATCGTTAGGGAAATCGCCGAATTTCCATCTTTCGTTTCCACAAACTCAATATGGTCTGCTTTACTATATGTCCCTTCTTTTAATACTTTATTTAATTTATGGAATAAAATATTCTGATAAACTTCAAGTGCTTTTATGTTATTATCCAATAAAGACATAATGTGGCTCCTTAACTTTAAAATAATTCTATTGATTCTTTTAATTGTTCTGCAATTTCATAACTTAATATATCTGCTAACATTACATTATCTTTCTTTTCCATAGCTTCCATAGCTGTCTTAAGATTGTTTATCATTCTGTTATCATCAAAAAGAATTTCTCTCTCTATTCTTAATTGATATATGGAATCAATAATATTCATGATTTTACCTATTGTATTATTTAATAACGCATATCCTTCTTTTGCTTTTTGTTGGTATAATAACTCCGTAATATCATTTATTTCGTTTATAACCTGATTTACCTGTATTTGCAAATTGCTCATAATAATACCTATTGCATACTGTATCTGCAAACTTTGCAGTACTGCCATATAAGTTGGAAGATAGAGGCAGATGCAATCTAATCCTTTTTCCTATATTTCTTCCATCTTTCCGTTTGTGTTGCTTATCCGCACCAACTAGAATAGTAAGATATAGAAATGACCCTACTGTACACATTCCCTTTTCCATTGTTCAGATATTAATTCATGTTTATCTATATCAAAACATCTATATCATCTATTTTATATCAAATGTCGTAAATAGTCTATTTTTATTGTAATTTATTATATAGGAAATTTGGGTTATATGTTACGATTCACCGCTCTGCAAAAATCAGCAGATCTTTATCTTTGAACCGTAACACGCTTCGCGATGCACACAAAACGCAAAACCAGCGTTTTGGCGCTGCTGTGAATACCAGCGGTTATATAGCTATAATCCTTTATACAGAAAAAAGGTTGACCTTTCGGCCAACCTTTTTAATTTTATTACAATTATTGTAACAATGATAAAACACCTTGTGTAGACTGATTAGCCTGAGCAAGCATGGATTGAGCAGCCTGTTGAAGAATATTATTCTTTGAGTACTCAACCATTTCAGAAGCCATATCAACGTCACGGATACGGGATTCTGCAGACTGTAAGTTTTCTGAAGTATTATCAGCATTAGCAATGGTATGCTCTAAACGATTCTGAAGAGCACCTAAATATGATCTCTGTGTGGAAACTGATGTAATCGCCGTATTAACAACACTGATTAAAGCTGTTATTGATGTACTAGTAGCTGTACTATCACTAATTTGATCTGCAATAGTTGCTTTATCTACACCTAAAGTTGCAGCATCCATATTGCCAATGGAAAATGCGATTAACTGATTTCCATTTGCACCAACCTGGAAGTTCTTTCCGGTTAATGTACCGTCTAATAAGCTCATTGTATTGAATTCAGTTTGGGTTGCAATACGGGTTACTTCGCTTGTTAATGCTGAAACTTCCTTTGCAATAGCAACACGGTCAGCAGTAACATTGGTATCATTGGCTGCCTGAACAGTTAATTCCCTCATTCTTTGAAGAATGGATTGAGTTTCATTTAACGCACCTTCAGCTGTCTGTATTAAAGAAATGCCATCCTGTGCATTCGTAGAAGCCTGATCAAGACCTCTGATCTGTCCTCTCATCTTTTCAGAAATGGAAAGGCCGGCAGCGTCATCACCTGCACGGTTAATTCTGTAACCGGATGATAACTTTTCTGTTGATTTAGCAAGTTGTCCTGTAGTGATACCTAATTGTCTGTTTGTGTTGGCTGATGCCATATTGTGTTGAATTATCATATGTGTTTCCTCCTTGAAAGTGCAGTAGCATCCATGCTACCGTATTAGTTATATAGTAACCAATATCTTCTTTTCTTATCTAAGGCCGTACGTACCACCGATTAAAAAAGAACATATTTGCTTTACTTAACTTATATATCGGATAAATTTTTTTAAACTTTATAGTAATTACAAAAATTTTATTTTTTTTTGTCGAGAAAAAATGATTCTGCCATACTCTTGTTATGCATATTTTTATAATAATTTGAAGCTGTCCGTCTGCTTATTTTAATGTTTTTAATTTCTTTCTTTTTCGCCAGAAGGCAAGCTTCTATTTTATTCTTATTACGCATTTCGTTTACTTGAAGTTTAGTACTTTTATCCGTAATCTGACGGATTAATTCCTGTAAAGCCTCTATTTCTTCCTTATGCCCGCTCCTTTGGGTACTAAGCTCCTCTTTCACATGATTATAAATTTTTTCAAAACCATCATCCAACGGGTTGATTTGTTGAATATATTCATCCTTATCAGTAAAAGTCTGGTCAAATACTTCCAGATCAGGATTTGGTTTATTAAGATATTCTTCCTGCTTCGTTGTTATAATCAATAGTTTGTCCAGTAGGATATTTTTTTTGATTAATGTATCTTTCAGAATATGTAAATAAGTATTGTTATCCATGTCTATCCTCCTTTTACTGCTCAGAGCACTCTCATAAACTCTTATTTCCTGCTTTTACTGATATTTTAGCAGCTGTCAGTAAAAATATCTTCTATAACTTCATTTAGTTTCCAAGAACTCCCTACTCAATGAGTTATTTTGCATGTTTCATGACTTCTTTCCAAGTATCCCTCATTTCTCTTAAATGGCTAAGGACCTCTTCCAGGATATCTTTATCCTTATGTATATTTGCTGTTATTAATCTCCCATAAATATATTCATAGACATTATTGAAGTCCTCTGAAACTGAATATTTTGAATCAAGCGTAGAACGCAGATAATCTACTATTTTTTCAGTTTTAATAATATTCGTATTACTTTTATTAATATCCTCTTCTTCGATTCCGGCAATCGAAATGTTACAAAACTTAATTGCACCTTCGTAAAGCATTAAAGTTAACTCGGCTGGTGAGGCTGTTGATATTTTATTATTCTGATAAGCTGCAGCAGCATTGATTGGCATCTTATTTCCTCCTACTGAATATTTTATAACATTCAATAAAAGCTTTCCATATGAAAGCTTCTATTAACTTGTTATGTATATATTCATTATATCCTGTTATGTAAGAAAAATAAATACAAATAATATTCATTTTAATGTTTACTTTATAATTATTTTAAAATATGTAACACATATACATATTTTTCATTCTACATTTTATTAACTTGATGATGTACCAAGTAATCCTGATAATGCACTGCTTTGGGACTGTAATTTTGCTAAGGCAGTTTCCATTGCTGAAAATTTTGCATAATAACTATCTTCCATATCAGATAGTTTATCTTCTAAGTCGGAAACTTTCTTCGTTAATTCGGTTTGTTCATCATCCATTAGTTTATCATTATAAAATGTATAAACACTTCTTACATTAGGAATGGAACTCATCTTATCGCCCATAGTATCGTACAGATTCGTAAATATCCCGGATAAAGCCTCGATTGTAGCATCCGGATCATCTGTAAATGCTGCCAGCAATTTATCATCCTTATCGGAATAGGTAGAATCATCCTCATCCCCATAGATATGTAATAACCCTTTCTCTGTATAATCTGTTGAAGTCTGAATCCCAAAGGTTGATAACGAATAACTTTTACCATCTACTGTTACAGAGGACATCATTGCGTTCTTCATGGAATCAATAACAGAACCTAACGTACTATCACGCCTTAATATGGAATCTGTGATTTTCGTCTCCCATTTTTCAATCTGGTCATCCGACATCGACTCTTTTTCATCATCGCTAAGAGGTTCATAATCGCTGGCTGAATCTGCATAATATAGGTCATTCATTTCTTCCAGAATTTCATTATAAGAAGCAAGGAAGTCTTTTACCTTATCATAGTTTGCCTGAGAATCATTACTTACATTTAAATTAATTGTCTCTCCCACAGCTTCAGACTTTAAATTTAGTGTCAGACCATTTATTGTAATTGAATTGGAAGAATCGGTATATGATACCCCATTAAATATAAATTCACTGTCTTCCGCTTCAACAACTGTCGATATAGTTGAAGTTGAATCAACTTTACTTCCATCCGCATTTAATGCATCTAACCCCAGGCAATTCAATGAGCTGTTTCCATCTGCAGATGTCACCGATAATTGAAAAGAATTTGCTTCACCACTTTCTTTAGAGCTCAGATATAAACGTCCCTGGGTTTCATCATAACTGGCATTAATACCTGCTGACTTTGCTGCAGCCACAAAATCAGATATCGTAGTAGTTGCTGTAACTGTAAGTGTATTATCATCACCAAAGCTAAATACTGTGCCTACTCCAATGCTAGATCCGCCAGTGTCCGCTAAATCCGTTAATAGTGTATCATCTGTAGCTTTATTTCCATCACTATCATATACAATACCACCTGTAACATATTGGGAGGTAGCCAGATTATCTATTTCAAGGGTACTGGTTCCGTCCGGTGCACTTGAGTTACCAGTTACTTCGACTAAATCATCATTGGAAGTAGTGACCTTTTTCGTTAGATAGCTACCCTGCAGCCTCAATTTACTTAAATCTTCCGTATATAATTTATATAATTTTGTATTAAGCTCTTTCCACTTATCTTCCTTCCACTCTGATAAAGTCAATTTATCTGATGTTTTTTTGTTCTTAAGTTGCTGTGCACTGACTAACTGTTGAACAATTGATTCCGTATCCAATCCGGATATTAATCCCGTCATTCTTATCGTAGACATATTATTTCCTCCTTTGTATCTTATCTTTTTTCATCCACAAGTAATCCGGCAACCTCCCAGAGCTTTTGAAGCATCTCCAGGGTCTCTTCCGGCGGTATTTCCCTTATTACTTTGTCCGTATCCACATCCATCACTTTAATGGATACTCTGTTAACATCCTCATGGTAGGAGAATTCGCAGCGGGTCCTTGCAGGTTTAATTTTGTTGTTGGTTTCGTTCAAAATACTCTTTAAGCGGTTTGCATTTGCCTGTGCATCCTTTTGTTTTTCTTCTTCCCTGGTACCATCCTGTTTTCCGGTATTTAATTTACCGGAAGTATCTGCCCCCGTTAAGTTAACCCCAGTTGGTACCGTAACCGGCTGAACTCTTTGTTCCGGTTTATAATCTGTATATGGTACTGCGCCTGAAATTGAATCGATTGCCATGTTGCCACCTCCGTGTGATGTGGGTATTCAACCCATTCCTTTGTATTTTAGTTAATATATCGGCATTTTTTTATAAAATGTTTATATTCTTAAGCGGATAACTATCCTACAAAAGCCCCAAATCAGCTTCCTTGCCATATCTGGCGGCTACTCTTGTGCTGCTTGTATCTGTACTATTAAAAATGTTATTGTTATTATTGGAATAATTTCTTGATTTCTTCCAGGGATGCGGTACTGTCCGCAGCTTCTTTATTTGCTTCCTGTATCTGTATATATATTTCTTTCCTGTAAATAGGAACTGACTTTGGTGCGCTGATTCCTATTTTAACCTGATCTCCTTTAATCTCCAATATGGTGACCTCTACATCATTGCCAATCATTATGGATTCATTCAGTTTTCTGGTAAGGGCTAGCATTTATTCCTCTCCCTTCTCTTCTTTAAGCTGTTTCAGGGCGTCATATACATTATATTTCACTTCATAATCCTGATTTTCCACTATGATCTGACAACCTTTTCTGGTATCTGAATTTATAATAAACGGTGCTTTTAAATTTGCCGACATTTTTGTAAGGTCTGTTGGAACGGTAAGCGATAATAAAATAACCAGATTCTGTTCATTAATTTCACCGATTGGTTTTAATATCTCATCTTCTACGATTGGATTATAATCATGCTTAACATGGAAAGGATTGATGACCGGAAGGGCAAGTCCCTGCTCATCCAGACTTTGGAGCCAGGAAATACTAGATTTATCTCCTTCTTCTACATCAAATAATATGGTGTATTTTTTATAATCCTCAAAGCCCATGATTCCTTGGTCAAAAGTTATAATTTTATCTTCATCCAGGTCGATATCCCCAAAATATTTAGTTTTAACTAACATTATTTCTCCCTTCTTAAATTCATTTGTTTTATTTATGGCATATTCGAGCTAAAAATTCGAATATGCCATAAATACTATCATAAGATATATTTTATTTTATAGAAAATCCAGTAATGTATTCTGTACTACTTTAGAAGCAGCAGAAAGGGATGCATTATAGATAACTTCTGCAGAACTTAATTTTATATAAGTGTCTACCATATCAGCATCTTCGTTATTGGATAATAAATCTTCATACTCTACCTGTTGATCAGCTAACCTGCTTTCTGTAAGTTCCAGCCTTTTATATCTACTGCCCAGATCAGCAATTGCAACATTTAAAGTATCCTGGGCATCGTTTGAACCGGTAATTCCCTTTTCAAACTTTTCCTGCATGATATCGCTTTTCAGGGTAAGCTCTTTTTCCAGTTGTTCCTTTAACTGAGTAAGCTGATCGGTTTCATCTGCATAAGTAGGATCCTCTAACATTTTTTCCACTTCAGAAATTTTTGCTTCCGTAGCAGTTACATCCTGTACAGCGCTTAATATTTCATCAATATCACGCCCGATGTCATGCTGTAAGGCATCACTTCCCTGGGTGTTCACCGTTAAACTCTGATTGAAATTAATTTCATATTGAATATCCTGGTCTTGCTTCGTGTATTTCTTAAATTCCGTCACAGGATCGCCGGATACATGTACCGTACAATCGAAATAATGTTCCGGTCTTAAATCCCCGGCTTCAAAGGTTGACTTTTTATAAGCAACAGAAATACTGGATGCAGTCCTGAATTGTTCATAAGCATCCTGCCCAATAATAAGTTCCCCTGTTTCAGGTATATAATTAATTCCATCCGCTGCCGGATTGTAAGCATCATCATCCGTAACACTTACCGTTGTTATATAAGGCAAACTTGCTGCCGGAACAGTATTTCCGTCTTTATCTACTATTACTAAAGAACTGTTTAAATCAACATCGGTACCATCGGAATTTGTTAAATCCAAATCATCATAAGAAAGCCTTAACCGGTAAGAAGTATCCACAGTAGGAGAATCACTATAATCCGTAGTGGATGTGTAATCATCCACAGAATAGGTTCCAACTACTTTTGATATGGTTTCAATATCATTTCCGGATAAATTCTCTGTTATCGTATATTCCAGGTCTGTTGATTCATCACCAAATATTAAGCTGGTGTCGGTCTTATAACCTGTAAAAACATATCTGCCTGCATAATTGGCATCACCTTCCTGATAAATCTGTTCTTTATACTGTTCCAGATTTTGGACTATACTTTCCCGGTCATCCACAGACAATGGGTCACTGGCACCTTGTACACAGGCTGTATTGATCAGGGTCAGAATATCATTCATATTATCCATTGCACTTTCCGTTACATCCATCCAGGATTTAGCATCCGGTATATTTTTTTCGTAATATTGATTTAATTCCGTGAGATTGGTTCTTAACTTTAAAGCCCGGACTGCAACAATCGGATCCTCAGAAGGACGTTGTATTTTCTTTCCTGAAGAATATTGCTGATCTAATATTGATAAGTTATTCTTATTTTTATTAATATTATTCATCATATTATTCGTCATCATCTGATTTGTAATTCTCATATTTATACCCATTGCATACCGCAAGCCTGCTTGCGGTACTGCCACAAATAGAACAGGTTGAAAGAATCTATAAGTGGCATCCTTTCAATATTTAAATTTTCTATCAACCTTATACCCCTGTACCATTAATTAATTTATCGTATATTTCATTCATCACCTGTATTACCTTAGCCGATAAATTATATGCATTCTGGAATTTTACCAGATTCATGGCTTCTTCATCTACATCCACACCGGATACAGATAATCTCTGGTTTTTAATCATATCTAAAATGTCACCCTGGTTTTTTGCAAAATCGTTTGCCTTGCCGGCATTAACGCCTACCTCTCCTACCAGGGTCTGGAAGAAGGATGCCGGGGTTCCCTGTTTAAACATGGAAACATCATCTTTTAAGTCCAGCAGAGAAGTTAATACATCATTATTTTCCACTCCGTCAACAATTTCACCGTCAGAAGTTGTGACAAACTTACTGGGATCATTCGCTATCTCATCTGTGATCGTAAAATTAGCTGCGGTCAGATTATAATAGCTTTCATAAGTAGACAAGGTATAATTATCTCCCGTTTCCGGATCGGTTCCGTTGAAAAAGTCTAAGCCTGGATCTCCGTTTAAATCTTCCCCGCTTTTATGAAGGTCATTAAATGCCTTGGAAAAAGTTCTTATCAGCTCATTCAATTGACTCTGATAATATGGTATACCTTTATAATCAATGCTGTCACCAATGGATATATTACTGGGAACACTCTCTGTTAAAACATCATCATCCGCTATGTCAAAAGTATATTTACAAGTTTCTGTTGATTCGTCATATTCAACTTTAAAACTATCATATTTATATTCTTTATTTCCTATTTTAATTACACCTTCACTTGGGATATTTAATTTCTCAATTTCGTTAATATTTGCACTCGAGACAACAACTTCGTTCGTAACAGTTCCATCCGCTTTTGTTACTGAACTAATATTCTCTGCCGAACCTGTTAAGTTTTCATTATTGTTACCATCCCGTACTTCGATTAGGGATTTTAGGTATCCTCCTAAAGTTGCGCTTTGGGTATCAAATGTATTTCCATTACTCCACTGGATATCATAAAGTCCGTCGATGTCATTTTGATTTACTTTTTCCGTCCTGGGAACAACTTCTAAGGTGTTATAATTATTGGTATCAACTAAAGTCTGTCCATTGATTTTAACCTTAAAACTAGTAACGCCCACATCATCCCCAACTACATTTTCGCTGTAAGAAATATCTACGACTTCAGATAAATCATCTAATAACACCTGTCTCTGATCTCTTAAATCATTTGCAGTTCCTCCATTGGATTCTAACGTATTAATCTGCTTGGTAACGGCCGCAATTTGTTCTGCCAGGGAATTAATTTTATCTACCTGATTTTTAACTTCAAAATTACATTCTTCCTGGGAGCTTTGTAGATTATTAGACATACTGTTGAAATATTCGGTCAGACTTTCCGCATAATTTGTTACTTCTGTTCTTTTGGTTAAATCGGCACTGCTTGTTGACAATCCCTGCATACTGGTAAAGAGTTGGTTAAACGTAGTAGTAAAACCTTCTAACGAAACTTCATTAAAATAATTTTCTATTTCAGTCATGAAATATTGCTTTGCGGAATATTCACCATATATTGTATTATTACTTCGGTATTTTAAATCATAATACTCATTTCTGGTTTGTGTAATTCCTGTCACGTCAACGCCTGAGCCGGCCATACCGTAAGAACTGTTGACTTTAATCGGAACTCCTGCCTTTTGATTCAATATCTGTCTGGTGTATCCTGTTGTTTCTGCATTCGATACATTGTGCGCTGTCGTATTCAGGGCAGCCTGGTAGGTATACAAACCTGTGGTTCCTATGCTTAATCCAAAAAAAGTTGATGGCATATATTCACCTCTGCATTCTTAAAATAGATTATTTATCTTCCAAGTTTTGATATTACATCTTCAAGCATCTCATTAATTACATTAATGTATCTGGATGAAGCATTATAAGCATGTTGAAATTTAATTAAATTGGTCAGTTCTTCATCAGAAGATACACCGGCAACCGATTGCCTCTCATCATCAATATTGCTTACCAAGGTTGCCTGATTGGTACTTATACTGTTTAGTTCACTGCCGCGGGTTCCCAATTCACCGATAAATGCCGTATAATATTCCGTAAAACTATTCATGGTTAGTGTATTAGGTGAAAGTGTTGCAAAATCTTCCTGCCATTTTGATATTAAAGCTTCTGCCGTTTTAACATCAACTTCCCCGGTGCAGTCATTGCTGCTTAGGGGCATCAGGGAATAATTGTTTTTAATATTCTCATTTATCTCAATCTCGCCTAAAGTGAATAAAGAATAATTGTTATCCGGATCTTCTTCGTTATATTTCTGCACAGTTATAATTTCGGTTACCGGATTTCCTAATCCATCCAGTACAGGATTACCATCGTCATCTAATACATCTGCTTCCACGTCAACAGTCTCATATCTGTCCATGGATTTGCGGTTAAATAACGCTTCTCCCATCGTATAATCGCTGTCCATACCTACCGGCGCATTTTCTTCATCCAATACTGTCATTTTAGTTCCATCCGATAAGGTTATTTCTTTATTCGGACAAAGAATGTCGTTAACCGCAGTAACTATGCCGTGTATTAACTGATCAAACTGGGCCTGGACCGTCATTATAACTGAAGTGTTAATTGAGTTATTATATTCATCTGAGGACAAAAACATATCGGTATAATTGGCTGTATCATCACCTCTGGAAACCAGCAGCCCTTTTAAGGAGCCAATATCAGAATCATTTTCAGAGGAAGTTGCTTTGTCTAAATTATATACGTCTACATTTCCAAAATCCATCCATACCGGTTTTAAAAGATCCGAGGTATCACTTACTTTCGCTGTCCCCATTTTAAATACGTTGCTTTCCGTAACCAAGGGTACACCTTCTGCATTAACGGTGACAACGCCGTTGGAGTTTTCTTTATAGGTAATACTCATGATTTGCCCTAATTCGTCAAGAAGGTTGTTCCTTTCATCACGCAAATCATTTGCATTTTCTACTCCACTGCTTTCATACCGGCAGATTTTATCATTCAATTCGCTTATTTCATCTGCTATTTCATTTACCCTGTCTACTTTATCCGAAATCTGGGTATTTAAATTAACCTGATATGCTTTTAGCTGATTCTGGATAATTTCAGCGCGTTCCAGAAATGCTTCCGCATTACTGACTACCGTCGAACGTGCATCAATAAGACTTGGGGTTTTAGACAATTCCTCCAATGAAGTCCATAAATCGGACATTGAATCCTGAAAGGCAACACCTTCCGTTTCACCAAACATGCTTTCAACTTCCTGCACAGCTTCATACTGTACCTCATAAAAGCCTTGTCTTCCTATTTCCCGACGGTAAGCTTTATCTAAAAATGCATCCCTTACCTGCCTGACTGTTTCAATGTCTGTACCTAATCCGGTCTGAAGCGTAGAATGGTGTGTTACGCCCCATTCTAAGTAGGTACTGTCTGACTGCACTACCTGCTGCCTTACGTAACCGGTTGTGCCTACATTCGCTAAATTGTGTGCCGTTGTATTTAATGAATTCTGGCTGGCATTCAAGCCCGAAACACCTATATATAAACTGCTCATTAAACTCATGGAATTTCACCTGCCTTAAATTTACTTCTCCCGTACTACTGCTTTGCATCAAACATCCCTGTTTGTAAAGAGGGCGTATCAAGTTGTGAAGCGCCCTTGTTATAGCTTAAATTCCCCGGTGACATCCTTGTACTCTGAATAAAATTCATATTAAATTCTATCATCTCCAGGGATTGCTGTATTAACGATTTGTTGTGATTGTTGATTTCAACAAGTCTTTGTATGCTCTTTGTCAGATTATCATGTACTTCAGATAGTTGTTTCTGTTCCCGGGGTTGTTTATCCAATATCTGAATAATTGTTTTGATATGGATTATTTGGGGATCCCTGCTTATTACAGTACCTATATTCGTGATGACTTCCATCCGTTTTCGTTCCAATGCGTTAATATTTTCAATCATCACTTGTTCCTGTTTGGTAATATCCTGTAGGGCTTCCAGATCATTTTTTATAATAAATCCAGTCTTATTATCGGCAATAGGAATCATCTGCCTGTATAGTTCACACTCATATTCTAAAGTATGGATTAATTCTTCAATTAAACTTGCCACCTAAACCCCCCCTTTTTCAATTAAATTTTAATGATCAATAAATCCTGGTTAAATTAACTTTTCAAAATAACTTTCCACCATTTTATCAGCAACTTCTTCCATGCTTATATTATAAGTACCTGATTCTAAACGGCTCTTAATATCATTTATTTTATCTGTCCTGACTTCTTGCGTACCGGCAACTGCCTGCCTGGCAACCTGGTAATCCTTCGCGGTCCTTGACATTTCCAGCTGATCCGTAGTTGAATTCCCTGAAGTTTTCGCTATTTTTTTCACTGCATTGGTTTGATATACCTGTGAAATTTTGTTATATGCATCTACACGCATTGTATCCACCACCTGTCTTAACCTTGTTAATATATTTCTTATATTCTATTTATCGGATGTTTTATACTTTATATTATAGATGAAACTACCTTTTTTTTAATTTTCATGGAAATATTTTACTGACGCGTAAAGAAATGAAGCATAGAGTCAGGCTTGCCAATCTTATGCCAAACACGTCCGGCTTTGGCAATATGCGCAATAAAAGACTGTCGCAAAATTTACAACAGTCCTTCCATAGCTTGTAATTGGAATATACAATCATTATTCTATTAAATACGTTTTTCTATTCCTGCTTCATATCTTTTAAGATATCACTGAAATCAAAAGTGGCAAAATAATCCTTCGGCTCTTCTGCCCGGCGGATTAATTGAACGCCCCCGTCTTCTTTCAGCAGAAGCTCAGCAGATTTCAATTTTCCATTGTAATTATAACCCATTGAAAATCCATGCGCCCCGGTATCATGAATGACAACAAGATCTCCAATATCAATTTTAGGAAGCATACGGTCGATTGCAAATTTATCGTTATTCTCGCATAAAGAACCGGTTACATCGTATTTATGATCACAGGGCTCATTTTCTTTTCCCATAACGGTAATATGGTGATATGCGCCATACATGGCGGGTCTCATAAGATTAACGGCACTGGCATCCAGTCCGATGTATTCCTTATAAATATGTTTTTCATGAAGGACGGTTGCTACCAGATGTCCGTAAGGTGCCAGCATATAACGTCCTAGTTCCGTATAGATTTCAACATCACCCATACCGGCGGGAATAAGTACTTCTTCGTAGGCTTTCCGTACGCCTTCACCAATTGCCATAATATCATTGGAGGGCTGGTCCGGTTTATATGGGATTCCTATACCGCCGGATAAATTAATAAACTTAATATGGGCACCGGTTTTCTCCTTTAACTCTACTGCAAGTTCAAATAAAATTTTAGCCAGGATGGGATAATATTCATTCGTAACTGTGTTACTTGCCAGAAATGAATGGATTCCAAAGTGTTTGGCTCCAAGCTTCATTAATTTTTTATAACCTTCCAACATCTGTTCTTTGGTAAAACCATATTTTGCGTCTCCCGGGTTATCCATAATGCCATTGCTGATTGTAAATAATCCGCCCGGATTAAATCTGCAGCAGATAGTTTCCGGAATTCCTGCCGTCCTCTCCAGAAAATCAATATGGGTAAAGTCATCCAAATTAATGATTGATTCTAATTCTTTTGCCTTAATAAACTCTTCCGCAGGGGTTGCATTAGAGGAGAACATAATATCAGTACCTTTAATTCCAAGTGCTTCAGAAAGCATTAATTCCGTTAAGGAAGAACAGTCCGTACCGCAGCCCTCTTCATTTAATATTTTTATAATATACGGGTTAGGGGTAGCTTTTACTGCAAAATATTCTTTAAATCCTTTATTCCAGGAAAATGCCTCTTTTAGTTTTCTTGCATTTTCACGTATTCCTTTTTCATCATAAATATGAAAGGGTGTTGGATGTTGTCCTGTTATCCCGTTTAACTGTTCTAATGTAACAAATGGTTTTTTCATCTTTTGCTCCAATCCGCCTATCTGACAGGCTTAAATATTGATAGCCGCCCTTCGCGAATATCCAGCAATAGCAGCAATGTTTACTTTGATATTAAAAATAATGAAGGTCCCTTAATACCTTCATTGGTTTTTCGTATATTTATTCATTTTAAATTATAGAAATCACTATAATATATAATTAAAAAGTTGTCAATTGCTTTTCTTACCTATTTTATAGATAATAATTTCTTATAATAGTACAACCTATTCTAAATAACTGGCCAGAAAACGCAGACAAGTTTAATGATCCAGTTAATTTAAATACGTTGTACCAGCTTACTATTTATACTTTTAATAACATAGCTCCTTCATTAAATTGATATGACTGTAATATCTTTCTTACACTCCACACAATTAATGAAATCTCTTATATCTTTTAATTCGTGGTTAAAAATCATTCCTGCATGGTCCGTATCGGCATGATGGGCATCGGAACCTCCGGTTACCGGCTTGTGATGCAATTTTGCATATTCTATCGCTCTTTGATTATATTCCGGGTTCTTATGGCTTGCATTTATAATTTCGATAGCATCCTCATATTCCGGATATAGCCGGATATCAGCTATAATATCTGAATTACGGAACGGATGGGCATGCACAATATATCCCCCCTCAGAATGTATTCTGGTATAGTGTTCCCCTATATTCCAGCTTAAGATTTCCGGATGTTTTAAAAGCCACTCCTTACTTAAACCATATACCAGAAAATCCGCTCCCTGAATACTTTCTTCCCAACCAAAGAAAACAGAAAGTCCGTTTCTTTTTCCTGCCTCTAAGGCATGTTCATATCCCATGGAAAACCTTTGAACTCTTTCTTCCCAAAGCAGTTTTTTCGGAACAGTAGAATTTCCATTAAAAAAATGGTCTGTCACAATAATACCCGAATATCCCAATTTCTTATATAATTTAACCTGTCCTGCTCCGCTTAAGGAAGCGCAGGCACTTGCTTCTGATGTATGAACATGGGTATCATATTTGTACATTTTTCTTTCTTCTTTCTGTATAAAAGTACCCCCGGTAATTCTTAAAAGCCTGTTGTTACTGATTTATGGATGCTGTCATAAATAATTATCTTCATATTCTGTCTTCTGCTTCTAAGATATCTACTGTAACTACATTCGTTTCTGAGCGTACTCTGTCATTTCACTTAACACCCGCCGGAATTAGTTTAGCATAACCGTATCATTAATTCAATCCATGGGCAGAATTTTATAGGTTGCAGTAAATCAGGCGTTACTGTTCACAGCCTGTATACGCGACGTGTTTTTTGTGAGTGTAGCGAAGCGAAAGTCACAGAAAACCGGAGAATT
Source organism: Anaerocolumna sp. (assembly GCA_049692775.1). Classification (GTDB taxonomy): domain Bacteria; phylum Bacillota; class Clostridia; order Lachnospirales; family Lachnospiraceae; genus Anaerocolumna. Next base: position 99,388 of record JBAVPE010000133.1, read on the forward strand.
GCAGCGCCAAAACGCTGCCTCCTAGTTTTGTGTGCATCGCGAAGCGTGTTATTGTTAACGGAACTGCTGTTTTTTGCAGTGGAGTGAACAGTAACAATCAGGCACCTGGTCTACGAACGTATGATTGTTCAAATCACTGGATTTCCAGCTGATAATATGTTACAATATGCCTGATTGCTTTATTTATTACAATTGTTTAGGAAAGGATCGAATAATGGAACAATATACAGGAAGTCAAATTGTAGTTTTGGAAGGATTGGAGGCTGTAAGAAAACGTCCGGGTATGTACATAGGAAGTACTGGTTCCAGAGGACTGCATCATTTGATATGGGAGATTATCGACAATGCTATCGATGAGCATCTGGCAGGTTTTTGTACGCAAATTAACATCCTTCTGCAAAAAGACGGAGGTATTACCATACAGGATAACGGCAGAGGTGTTCCGGTCGATATTCACCCCACCAAAAAAATACCGACGGCCCGTGTCGTTTATACTATCCTGCATGCCGGGGGTAAGTTCGGTGGTTCTGTTTATAAAGTATCCGGAGGTCTGCATGGGGTAGGGGCTTCTGTCGTTAATGCACTCTCAAGCCGGATGATTATTGAAATCAGACGGGATGGTAAAATATATCGTGATGAATACCAGAATGGCGGATATGCTGTTGCACAACTTGTGGATGGATTACTTCCGGTAGTAGGTAAATGCAACAAAAGTGATACCGGGACAAAAGTCACTTTTTATCCGGACGAAACTATCTTTGAAACTGTTGAATTTAAAGCGGATACAATTAAGAAAAAATTAAAAGAAATTGCATTTTTAAATAAAAACTTACTAATGTGTTTTACTGACGCTAATACCCGGGAAGAAGTTTCTTATCAGGAAGAGTTCGGTATTAAAAGCTTTGTAGCTTATCTGAATCGGGAAGCTGCACCGCTGCATGATGAGCCTGTCTATGTGGAAGGTGTAAGCGGTGAAATAGAGGTTGAGGTTGCCTTCCAATATACCGGCTCTTACACGGAACAGATTAATGCTTATTGCAACCGCATTAATGTGGTTGACGGAGGTACTCTTGTTACCGGATTTAAAACCGCCCTAACCAGGATAATGAATCAATATGCCAGGGAATTAGGTGTCTTAAAAGATAAAGACGAAAATTTTGACGGTAAGGATATCCGTAATGGTTTAGTTGCCATTATATCCATAAAACATCCGGATCCCCAATTTGAAGGCCAGACCAAAACGAAACTTGGCAATACGGATGCGAAAAGTGCTGTAGATGAAGTATTTGCAGCGGAAGTACAGCGTTATTTTGATAAAAATGTTGAAGTACTGAAAAATATTCTGGATAATTCCATGAAATCTTATGCAGCAAGGAGGGCCGGGGATAAAGCCCGCACCGCTGTGTTAAAACAATTATCCGATGTTGATACCAGAAGTAAACTTGCGTCCTGTTCTTCCAAGAAACCGGAAGAATGTGAAGTTTATATTGTCGAGGGTGATTCCGCCGGCGGTACCGTTAAAACAGCAAGAAACCGCAGGACGCAGGCAGTGCTTCCCCTACGGGGCAAAATTTTAAATGTGGAGAAGTCAACTTTAGATAAAATTTTATTAAATAATGAGATTAAATCCATGATTGCCTCTTTCGGCTGTGGTATTGGCGATGATTTTGACATTACTAAACTTCGATTTGGTAAAATCATTATTTTAACCGATGCGGACGTAGACGGTGCCCATATAAGCACTCTTTTGCTTACTTTCTTTTATCGTTTTATGCCGGAGCTGATATTAGAAGGAAAGGTTTTCCGCGGCCTCCCCCCCCTATATAAGGTAGAATTTGAAACTATCGTGAGAGGCAAAAAGAAAAAGCAATCTGAATATTTATTTAATGATTTTGAACTCGAGAAATTCCGTAAAAAACCCGACAATAAGATTTTAAATCTGCAGCGTTACAAAGGACTTGGGGAAATGGATGCAAACCAGTTATGGGAAACCACACTGAATCCCGAAACCAGGATTCTCGCCCAGATATCCATAAGTGATACGGTGGAAGCCGATGAAGTAACTACTATCTTAATGAGCAGCAACGTTCCTCCAAGAAAAAACTTTATATTGGAAGAAGCGAAATATGCTAATTTGGATATTTAGTTTTGGTTTTCTATAGAAAACATATGTGAGTTGAAGATATTTTAGATGCTGATAATAAGTTGTGAACATTTTCTGTCTATCATAGGTATGTTGTTGCTTGCCTTTCCTTCACTTCGTTCAGACGGTCGGCGCAAAAACATACCTATGATATCACGAAAATGCAATATAGTTTTTTACAGCATCTAAAATATCTAAAAGGCAGGTTGTGAAATTTATTGAAAAAGAAAACGAATTTAAAACTTATAATTATATAGTTATATTTGGGAATTTTACAGTATGAAAACCTTGTACTTTAATTGCTGGCTGTGGAGTTTACTACATGATGCTGATTTAATAGGCATCTATTTTCTACATATATTATGTAGGTTTTACAGCATCTGACATCTAAGCGTTGGTTGAGATATTTTTTTCATGTTTTTTATGGGAATTATGTTTACAAATTTATACAACTGCCGTTTAGAATTCTTTGGTTTGCATTAAAAATTTAATTAATAAGTTATGGGGTTTCTGTGAGTATTTATTTTTAGAAGGAGAATTTTATGAGCAAAAATACAGAGAATATTGTACAGTTGGATTTTTCAGAGGAGATGAAAAATTCTTATAGGGATTATGCGGTGAGCGTTATTATTGCCAGGGCATTACCGGATGTGAGGGACGGTTTGAAACCGGTTCAGAGGCGTATCCTGTATGCCATGCGTGAGCTTGGACTGGATCCGAAAAAGCCTCATAGAAAGAGTGCGCGTATTGTCGGTGATACCATGGGTAAATTTCATCCCCATGGGGACAGCTCCATATATGATGCCCTGGTTAGGATGACGGAAGATTATTCCCTGTCGATTCCTTTGGTAGACGGTCATGGCAACTTTGGTTCCATAGATGGTGACGGAGCTGCTGCCATGCGTTATACCGAGGCCCGTTTATCCGATGCTGCCATGACAATGCTGGATCATTTAGAGAAAGGGCTGGTAGAATTTATCCCTAACTTTGATGACAGTGAAAAAGAGCCTACGGTACTTCCTGCCATGATCCCTAATCTGCTGATCAACGGTACCACTGGTATTGCAGTCGGTATGGCAACTAATATCCCACCCCATAACCCGGGCGAGGTAATCGATGGCGCAATTGCTTATATGGAAAATCCTGATATTACGGTTGAAAAATTAATGAAGTATATTCCTGCACCGGATTTCCCAACAGGGGGATCCATTATCAATTATAGTGATATTCGGCAGATTTACGAAACCGGCGAAGGGAAAATCCGCCTCCGTTCTAAGGTCGAAATTGAAACCGGGGAAAACGGACGGAAAAATATTGTAATTACTGAAATTCCCTATACGATTGCCGGCAATAAAACGAAATTGGTCGAAAGCTTAGTTTCCATGATGAAGGACAAAGTATTTGATGAAATTTTTGATGTAAGGGATGAATCTTCCAAAGAGGGTATCCGCGTTGTTGTAGAGGTGAAAAAAGACAGGGATATTGAAAATCTATTAAATGGTCTGTATAAGAAAACACCCCTGGAAGATACTTACGGGGTAAACCTCCTTGCAGTAAAGGAACAGCAGCCTATCGTTTTTAACTTAAAAAGTATTTTAGAAGAGTTTGTCCGGTTCCAGGAAGAACTGTATACAAAAGAATTTAAACATCTTTTAGAAAAAGCTGAAAACCGGCTGGAAATTGTTGACGGATTAATCCGTGCTACAGATGTAATCGATCTGATTATTGAAATCCTCCGTGGAAGCTCTTCCATCAAACAGGCAAAAGCATGTTTAATAAGCGGTGATATTACAAACATTAAGTTTAAATCCAAAAAATCCGAGAAAGAGGCCACCAGCCTGAAATTTACGGAACGTCAGGCAGAAGCCATTCTGGCTATGCCATTAAGTAAATTAATTGGACTGGAAATATTGAAACTACACGAGGAGAATGATTCTTTAGCAAACAACATTGCTGAATATAAGCTTATTCTAGGAGATGTGAATGAACTGTATAAAGTCATTAAAAATCGTCTGAAAGAGTATAGAAAGGCATTTAATATTCCAAGAAGAACCCTTTTAGAAAATGTGGAAAATAATGCAGGGTATATAGAAGAAGTCAAGATAGAAGATATCTATGTGTTAATTGACCGGTTCGGTTACACGAAATCCTTGGATACCTCCAGCTTTTCACGTGTTTCAGAAGAAAATCTGAAAGAATTTCCTTATATAATACTTATGAAAAACACGGACAAATTATGTTTATTTACGGCCGAAGGTAATATGTATCAGGTCAAAGCTGCCGCTATCCCCAAATGTAAGATTAAGGATAAAGGTGCTTTGATTCATACCCTTTGTAAAGTAGATAAAGAAACCATACTAGTCTATACCTCTTTTGAACAGTTATTTGAATCCCAATTAGTATTTTCTACAAAATCAGGCTATATAAAGCAGGTATCCGGAGTAGAATTTGAAACCAACCGCTCCATGATTGCGGCAACAAAATTAGATGACGGTGATCAGCTGGTAACTATTATTATGCTTAGTGCAGGAGAAATCTTATCCTGTGACCGTAAGGTAATCCTATTAACAGAGAAAGGATTATCCCTTGGATTTTCTTTGGATGAAATCAGTGAAATGAAGAAAACCGGCCGTGGTGTGAAATCCATTGACTTAGAGAAAAATGATACCGTCGCATTTACTGCTATCGTTAATTCTTCCGATGAGACATTTTTATATAACGGGAAGGAATTAAGTATTAAGAAAGTCCGTAACCGTAAACGGGGACAAAAAGGGCAGAAAGCTCAATTATAGTTATCAACTGACTTTAAAGGGCTTTATAATAAAAGATGCTTTCACCTCCCCGTTTCTGAAGTGAAAGCATCTTTTAGTAAATTTACGGACTCAGGATAAGTATTCAATTTCGCGTGAGCCTGAGGAAAGTACTGATTATCTGCTCCCCTTGTCATAAGGAATTCCCTCTGCTCTTGGAGCCTGTGAATTCCTTGATGAAAATGCCAGGATGATTAAGGTTGCAATATAAGGAATCATTTTATATACCTCGTTGGATATAGGCAGCTCCTTTAATACCGGTATTCCTGAATATGCAGAAGCAAAGGTCTTCATGACACCGAAGAAAAACGCTGCAACAATGATGCGTTTCGTTCTCCACTGTCCAAAGATTAAAACTGCCAACGCCAGGAACCCGTAACCGGCAACACTTGCATTAAAGTTGGTGGAAGTCGGTACAATAAATACCAGACCACCGATACCGGCTAATACACCTGATATCATGACACCTGCATAGCGGATTTTATACACATTGATACCTACGGAATCGGCTGCCTGGGGATGTTCCCCGCAAGCACGCAGCCTTAAACCAAACCTGGTGCGGTTAATGACCACTTCGGATAAAATTGCTATTCCAATCCCGAAGTAAGTAGTGATATAACTATTTTGAAACAACAGGGGGCCTATTACCGGCATATCTCCTAACACTGGTACCTTTGCAATATGAAACGTATCTTTAAACGGAATCTGCTGCAGCCCCTGCACCATTCTGGCTACAAAGATTGCAAAAGCCGGAGCAAACAGATTGAGGGCTGTACCGCTGATCGTCTGATCTGCTTTCAGGTTAATGGATGCAAATGCATGGAGTAAGGAGAAAATCGCTCCTGCTAATCCGGCGATTACCACAGCTAAAAGTAATAATAGCTGTCCGCCCATACGGTTTTCGAAAATATGGATAAACGCGATACTGATGAAACCGCCAATTATCATTATGCCTTCCAAGGCAATGTTAACGACACCGCTTCGTTCTGAAAACATTCCCCCGAGTGCTACTATTAACAGCGGAATGGCAAAAAACATAGTCTGCTGAACTATAAAGTATAAAATATCCATCAGCCTTCCTCCTTTGCTTCTCTTGCTGTTTTACGACTTAACTTTCCAATAATGTTCTTGAATAAAAGTGCGAATGCACCGCAGTAAATGATCGCTGAAATAATGATATCAATAACTTCAGGAACAAAATTATACAACTGGGTATTATTTCCTCCTACCGTGATGTGGGCAATAAATAAACCAGCGAACAGAATTCCAATCGGATTGGACATACCAAGTAACGCAACTGATATGCCGTTAAAGCCTTGAGGTGCCAGTATATCCAGCACCTGCAGATATTTCCCGGATCCGGCAAGGTATAATAATCCGCCTCCAAGACCGGAGAGTGCACCGGCAATTACCATGGACATAACAATGTTTCTCCTGGCATTTATGCCCGCATATTTACTTGCACTGGGACTGTGGCCGCAGGCTTTTAATTCATACCCGAATATGGTTTTATTTAATATAATGTAAATAACAATAACCATTAAAATTGCAATAAAAATGCTGATATTCATATTGTTCGTATGGAACAGCTGATCGAGTCCGGCTTTGGGTATGATGGCTGATTTTGCAACTGGTACAGATTGGTTCTTAATAGGATCATGGACGAATTTTACAATTAATATATTGACCAGATACATACCGATATAATTCATCATAATCGAAGTAATAACTTCATTTACATTGGAGACGGCTTTTAAGATACCCGGTACCATACCCCATAATGCACCTGCCAGTGCAGCACCCAGCAAAGCTACGATCCAATGTATTCCGAACGGCAAAAAGGTCCATTTTACGCCAATATAAACAGCCCAGAAAGCTCCAAAGGTAAATTGTCCGGATGAACCTATGTTAAATAATCCGGTTTTAAAAGCAAAACCAACAGAAAGTCCCGTAAGGATAATCGGTGTTGCCAGATATAACACTTGTCCGATTCCCGCCATTCCATCCGTAAACCCACCCATTAAAATCATCCAAAATGCCGGGAATGCTTGTTTGGCATTACTGGACAATAAGATTAATAATCCAAAGAGAAGACCGGCAGCAATGGCCATAATGGAAGCAAGAAAGCTTTTACTGTCTTTACTATTCGTTAAATTATGCTTCTTTTTCATGCGTTACACTCCTTTTTGAGCCGGACATATAAAGTCCTAATTCCTGGACAGATACCGTCCCTGTATCCATATCCGCTACAATTTCGCCCTCATAAATAACCAGGATGCGGTCACTTACTTCCATAACTTCATCAAGTTCAAGGGATACCAATAAGACCGCTTTCCCCTTATCTCTCTGGCTAATTAACTGCCTGTGAATATATTCTGTAGCACCTATATCAAGACCCCTTGTAGGCTGGACTGCGATAACGATATCCGGGTTACGGTCCAATTCCCTGGCTATTATAACTTTCTGTTGATTACCGCCTGACATGTCCCGTACAATGGAATCTTCCCCTTGTCCGCTTCGTATATCATATTGATCGATTAATTTCTTTGCATATTCCCGGACAGCATGAAACCGTATCATACCTTTATTCTGGAATCTTGGCTCAAAATAGGTCTGCAGTACAATATTCTCCTGCATATTGTAATCTAAAACCAAACCATGCTTGTGCCTGTCTTCCGGTATATGCGCCATACCATCAATACATTTTCTGCGAATGGATTTTTTTGTGATATCATTACCATTTAATATAACCTGTCCGTTCTGTAAGGGTGTCAGGCCCGTAATGCCATAAACCAGTTCCGACTGACCATTCCCGTCAATACCTGCAATACACACAATTTCGCCTTTTTTTACCTGAAAGGATACGTTATTTACTATATTTTTGTGGGAAGTCTTTGATACTACCGTAAGGTTTTTTACCTCAAGAGCGGTCCCTCCGGTTTTTAATGCTGTCTTATCCAGATGAAAGTTAATCTTTCGTCCAACCATCATCTCAGACATCTCTTCTTTTGTGGTCTTTTCCACATCTATGGTACCAATATATTTTCCTTTTCTAAGAACGGTACATCGGTTCGCTACCGCTTTGATTTCATTTAATTTATGGGAAATAAAGATAATAGACTTTCCTTCGCCTACTAAATCCTTCATAATTTTCATTAATTCATCAATTTCCTGTGGTGTCAGTACCGCAGTTGGTTCGTCAAATATTAAAATATTATTATTACAATATAGCATTTTTAGAATTTCAACTCTCTGCTGCATACCTACGGTTATATCTGAGATATAGGCATCCGGGTCAATTTTTAATTTATAGTGATTGCTTAATTCTACTATCTTCTTTCTTGCTTCCTCCATCCTAAGGAAGCCGCCTCTCACTGTTTCCCTGCCAAGTACTATACTCTCCAGTACTGTAAAATTATGCACCAGTTTAAAATGCTGATGCACCATACCGATACTTAGGTTATTGGCATCATTGGGATTATTAATTTTGACCGGCTTACCGTTTAATTTAATCTCGCCGCCCTCTGCCTGGTATAAGCCGAATAATACACTCATTAAAGTAGATTTTCCCGCACCATTCTCTCCTAAAAGTGCATGGATTTCACCTTTTTTTATACACAAGGTGACATCATCCAAAGCTTTAAAATTACCAAATTCTTTGGTAATATGATTCATTTCAATAATATATTCCATTGAAGTCCTCCTAAGCATCCTTTTAAAAATGAGGGTACTTGCCAGCACCCTCATTGTATTCCATTATACTTTTATAACTATTAATTATTGAAATTATTGAACAACATTAACTGTAACTTTATCAGCCGGAACACCTTTTGCATCGGTAGCTACGCTATCATTCCCAATTGTAATTTCTTTATCTACTATTTTAGCATAAATAGCATCGTAGTCTGCCTGTGTAAATTTAGTAAATTTAGAAGAAGCCATAGGAAGCTGTACCCCTTCACTGCCGGCATTTAAAGCAGCCGTTGTCCCGCCTGGGAAATTATTGCTATAGATGCTGGTAAGGGCATCGGTTACAGACTTGCTTAAGTTCTTCATGGAGGAAGTTATAACGGTATCAGATTCAGAAGACTGGTCTACATCAACACCAATTACTTTCTTACCTGCTGTTTCAGCCGCTTTCATTACGGAGTTACCAACAGCACCGCCGCAGGCAAATATAACTTCTGTTCCTTCGTTATACCAAGCTGCTGCTTTGGCCTGATTATCCGGGGTAGCATCAAAATTGCCTACATAGGTATATTGAACCTGTACTGCATCATCTGATAAACCTAATTCTTTCGCAGCGTAATCTGCTCCCTGGATGAAGCCATATCCATAACGGATAACAGCCGGAACTGCTACACCACCCATAAAGCCTAACTTAGTATACCCTTCTTTAACAATTGCATAACCTGCAAGAAAACCAGCTTCTTCTTCTGCATAGAAAATAGAATAAGTATTTTTTGCAATATCAGGATTATAGTCTTCTGCGGTATGAGGTACACCATCCAATATAATAAAGTTTACGTCAGGATATTTTGTTTGTGCGGTATGAACAGGAACCTCAAATAAATAACCTGGGCATACGATAATCTTAGCGCCTGCTTTTACTGCCAGGTCAATAGATACAAGGTAAGCATCGTCAGATTTTTCTGTCGGTTTATAATATTTATAAGTTAAACTATTTGCTTTTGCATAAGCTTCTACGCCTTCCCAGGCACCCTGGTTAAAGGACTTATCATCGATGGTACCGATATCTGTAATTAAAGCAATTTCATATTTGCCTGATTCGTCTCCGCCATTATTGGCTGCCGTATCAGTGGCATTCGCTGCATCATCAACAGTATCAGCTGCAATACCATACTTAACACCGCTTTCATCCGCAGCGGTATTTCCTGCATTACCTGTATTATCTGCTTTGCTGCCGCACGCTCCTAAGGAAAGCACTAAGATTGCAGTTAATACTAAACTTAATAATTTTTTTGATAACTTCATTTTCTTCCTCCCTTTAATAATTGAATTGAGTACTCTCGGAAACTCCCACAGCCTGTATTTACTGATATTTTAGAGGCTGTCAATAAAATTTCACCTCCATTTTCGTGATGTCATAGGTATGTTTTTACGCAGACCGTCTGAGCATAGCGAAGGCAAGGCAAGTAAAAACATACCTATGATAGACAGAAAATGTTCGTAGCTTTATTCAGCATCTAAAATATCTTCAATTGCTACTATTAGTTTCCGAGAGTACTCTAATTTTAATCCTGGCAATTCTATTTCGTTTCTTACTATGATACATCCAGGTTTTATCATATTATTTTATCCCGGAATTATAGTTTATCACCCTCTTTTTTCCTGTTTGAAGGTTAAGCTGTCTCTAATGCTATTTTCATCATATTATGAAAGCTGTTTTGTCTCTCCTCTGAGGTTGTCGCTTCACCGGTTACTAAAGAATCGGAAATTGTACAAATAGCCAGAGCTTTCTTTCCTGCTCTTGCCGCATTCATATAAAGGGCGGCAGCTTCCATTTCTACACATAATATACCCATCTTAGTCCACTTCATAGTGCCCTTTGAATCATCATAAAAAGTATCAGAAGACAGGAAATTGCCTGCTTTATAATGAATATCCATCTTTTCCGTTATATCAATGGCTTTTTTAAGTAAATCATAAGAAGCGATGGGGGCAAAGGTTCCCGGCATTTCAAACTGACTGGCATAATTCGAATTGGTACAGGCCCCCATGGCAAATGCCACATCCCTGACTTTTAAATCTTCCTGGAGGGAACCTGCCGTACCGATTCGTATGATATTATCTACATCATAAAAATTAAATAATTCATAAGAATAAATACCGATTGATGGCATTCCCATACCGCTTGCCATAACAGAAACCGTTTTACCTTTATATTTTCCTGTATATCCGTTAATACCGCGTACCGAATTAACTAATACTGCATCTTCTAAATAATTATCTGCTACAAATTTAGCCCGAAGCGGATCTCCGGGCATTAATACCGTTTTAGCAAACTCTCCTGCTTTCGCAGATATGTGTGGTGTTGGTATACTCATAATATTCCTCCTGTGATAATATGCATAATAACTTCTCATTAAACCGTTCGTCCGTTTTTTATCTTAGATACTAATAGTCTTTCACTAATTTTCCTTTCATAAGATTAACTGCGGAACTGGTTCCTATCCTAGAGCAGCCTTCATTTATAAAAGCTTCCAGATCCTCAAGACTCTTAACGCCGCCCGCTGCTTTTATTCTTACACCAGGTCCGATGTTTTCCTTAAATAACTTAATATCTTCCAGCGTCGCTCCGCCTGTACCAAAACCAGTTGAAGTTTTAATAAAATCCGCTCCTGCATTCGTAACTGCATGGCACAGGGCTATCTTTTCTTCCCTGGTCAGATAGCAGGTTTCAATAATCACTTTTAAGATTTTTTCTCCTGCAATTTTCTTTAAAAACGCGATTTCATCTTCTACTTTTTTAATATCCCCATTCTTAACGTCCGTTATATTAATAACCATGTCAATTTCTCTAGCACCATCCTTTAATGCCTGTTCACATTCTGCTGCTTTTGCTATGGTAGTACTGTATCCTAACGGGAAACCGATTACAGTACAAATATTTATTTTATCACCATATTTATCATGGACCCTTTTTATATAACAAGGGGGTATACATACAGATGCCGTATTGTATTCCATTGCTTCCTCACATAAGATCTGGATATCTTCCCAGCCGGCAATGGTTTTTAACAGTGTATGGTCAACATAATGTAACATTTCTAATTCTTTCATATTTATATCCATTCCTTTCGCTTCGCTCAAGGCACAAAACGTAATGAAATACATTGGCTTTGAGTGGTTTTTTTGTTTATAATCAAGTCATAGGGATATCAGTTAACTACAAATCACGGAGGGGTGAGTGGGCTACTCGTATTGTTGAGTGACCGTATTTTTATAAAGTCGCTTCAAAACCCTAAAAACATTTCATACTTCCCTATTTATATCCTATAATGATAGAAAAATAGTCTGATTAAATGATTCTTTTTCTAGTTATATACTATCACTTTTCGTTATAACGGTCAATAAATTTTTGTTTTACTTTTCACATTTTATTTGTTTATATTGTCATATTTTATCATTATTTTGGATTTTTTGTTACATTTCTAAAAACGTTAGATAATTATTGAATATATATCCGCAAAATGTTATAATACTAACATATGAATTAAAATAGTTTTGTAAATTTTATGTCATGGGAGTTCTCAAAACCAGGAATCAGGAGAAAATAATGAGCAAAAAGGCAGACCGAATAAATCGATTAGTCGATATAATCAAGTCTAAAAATGGTGCCTCCGTTAAGGAACTTGCCACCCTTCTAGATGTTTCCGAGATGACAATAAGGCGCGATTTAATTGTTTTAGAGCAGAGTAATATCGTAAACAATGTATATGGGGCAGCTATCTATAATCCTGCCTATAAACAGGAACAAACCGATACGGCTTATGAACTGTCCAGCGCTAAAAATTCCCAGGATTTAGAAAAAAGCAAAATTGGAGCCTACGCCGCTTCCCTAATTGAACCCGGCGATATCGTCGTAATTGATACGGGCTCTACCACTGAAAGGTTAGCAGAAAATATTAATGAAGATCTGGAAGCCACTATATTATGTTATAATGCTAACATTTTAAATTCGTTAAGGCTCAAAGAAAATCTTTCCCTAATCTTTTCCGGCGGCAGATACCATGCTAAAACGCAGATGGTGGAAAGTGCGGAAGGAATTGAATTAATTCAAAGCATGCGGTTTACCAAGGCATTTATTTCCGCTGCAGGTATTCATAGTAATTTTGGTGTTACCTGTGTTTATCATTATGAAATTCCGACCAAAAAAGCTATTATGCATTCCTCTGTTGAGAAAATTCTTCTATTAGACTCCAGTAAGTTTGATCAGGTCAAACCGGCTTATTTTGCAAATCTGGAAGATTTCGATGTGATTATAACGGATGTGTCCATTCCGCCGGAATGGAAAAAAGTAATAGAATCGTCGAAAATCACATTATATCTGGTATCGTAAAACCAACTTCAATGTATTTTATGAATACAGTGTATATAATCAATTTTGCGTCGACCAGCCGAGGAACATGCCAAAGCCTTTATTTGGAGGATAATTAAATCTGCCCCCTCCATTCACAATTTAAAATGGTATTAAAAAGCGATACCAATAACCTTGCTAACAGAAGGGGCACATGTAATGATAGATAGTATTTAATGTATAAATCTTAACTTTGGCAGAATACCGAACATTAACTAAACTGTATGAATTTCATTTCCATACACTTCAATTTGACTTAAAGCAGGAAAAGGTGATGGATCCTCTGATTTAATTAATTTATTAAGTTTAACCCAGTAGACTTGTTTCTTCTCAAACGTGATTATATGGGCCCTATCACTCTTGTCTAATTCCCAATCCATTGAAGTACCATCAGAAAAGGATATCGTAACCTTCGTCCACCAGTTATCATGAGGAAAATCTGCTCTTGTATATAGAGCTATTTTGTCAATTTCAACACTTCTGCCAAAATCCACTTTCATTTTGGCATCCTCCTGTTGATTGATTCCCCAGGATTCGTAAGGCCATTCTCCATGGGAATGATTCTCCCTTACTCCGTCAATGGCATTTCTCGCAGCAAAAACAGATTCGCCCCGGGTTTCCACATTGGCAGTTGCATGAGGATAACAGTCTGTATCACCATGCTGATCGATTACATTTTGCGCCAGATTTTTATAAGTGTTAATCTCTTCCCTGGTAGCTAGCCTTGCCGTGATGAAATGTCTGCTTCCATAAAATGTTTTTGGGGAATAGCAGATTTTCTTCTCACCAAAAGGTACTGTGTAAATAATCGGCCCGGTTACATAGACAAATGCCGGTCCAAGTGCATCATCTATTTGCACTACCAAATATATATTTCTTTCAGAAGATTCTATAATAATCCGATCTCCTTCTTTATACTCTCTTGTATAAACGAAAGAGGTCTCGTCCCCCCCTTGGTTTATACCTAAAATCTGATCCTTCCCATCCATGATTTTAAGAGTCAAAATCATACTAGCCACCCTTCCCCACGTTATAATGAATGTTTAGCTTAAGCCGGCGCTTAGGCAGTCTCCTCCAAAGTTATTGCGGCTGCTTTCCTATATAAGCCAAAATGCCACCGTCTACATATAGCACATGACCATTTACAAAATCAGACGCATCAGAAGCTAAAAATATAGCCGGTCCCTGTAAGTCTTCTGCCTCTCCCCAACGGGCCGCTGGAGTTTTAGAGATAATAAACTGATCAAAAGGATGCTTTTTACCATCCGGCTGCACTTCTCTTAGAGGAGCTGTCTGCGGTGTTGCAATATAGCCGGGTCCAATGCCGTTGCACTGAATATTAAACTCACCATATTCAGAGGCTATGTTTTTAGTTAACATTTTTAATCCGCCTTTCGCTGCTGCATAAGCAGATACGGTTTCTCTTCCGAGTTCACTCATCATGGAACAGATGTTAATGATTTTGCCATGACCTTTTTTTATCATACTTGGGATAACTGCTTTGGAAACGATAAAAGGTGCATTTAAATCAACGTCAATCACCTGCCTGAAGTCTGCAGCTGACATATCACACATAGGGATACGTTTGATTATTCCTGCATTGTTAACCAAAATATCGATAATCCCTACTTCTTTTTCCACTTTGGCTATCAATTTATTTACCATATCCTCATTGGTAACATCACAAACATAACCGTGGGCTTTTATCCCCAATTCCTTATAGGATGCCACACCTTTATCCACCAATTCCTGTTTAATATCGTTAAATACGATAGTTGCTCCGGCTTCTGCATATGCACTGGCAATTGCAAACCCAATGCCGTAGGATGCACCTGTAATTAATGCGACTTTGCCTTCCAGTGAAAAACTTTTTAAAACACTCATTCCTTCATCCTCCTTAATTTCATTTACCTTAAATCTTTCATAGCGACAGCATCCATATCGTCAAAATCCTGATTTTCTCCAACCATACCCCAGATAAAAGTATAGGCTTTTGTTCCACATCCGGAATGGATTGACCAGCTTGGCGATATTACTGCTTCTTCATTCCTTAAGATAATATGTCTGGTCTCGGCTGGTTCCCCCATATAATGCATTACAAGGGTATCTTCCGGCATATCAAAATACAAATATACTTCCATTCTTCTGTCATGAGTATGACTTGGCATGGTATTCCATACACTGCCCGGCTCTAATTTTGTCATGCCCATTACTAACTGACAGCTCTGTACCTGGCCCGGTAATATATATTTGCAGATCGTCCGGTGATTCGACGCTTCTAAGGAACCAAGTTCAACTTTATTACAATCTTTAATTATGACTACCCCTTCAGCGGCTTCCCCTTCCGGTTTAATTAAAACGGTGGGATAAGACTTATGGGCAGGTGCACTATTCAGATAGAATTTAGCCGGATTGTTTACATCATCACTTGTGAAAATAATGTCTTTTGCACCCATTCCGATATAGATTCCATCTTTATAAGCAAGGGTATAAACTTTTCCATCAATCGAAATGGTACCTGTTCCCCCAATATTAATAATACCCATTTCCCTTCTTTGTAAAAAGTACTCCGCCCTTAGCTCACTTCCCATGGTTAATGCAATCGGCGCTATCGGTACGGCAGCTCCTGTAATAATACGGTCAATGTGGCTATACACTAACTTAATTTCCCCGGGTACAAATAAATCCTGAATTAAAAATTCTTCTCTAAGTCTTTCTGTTGTATAATTTTTTACATCTTTTGGTGACACTGCTGTTCTAAGTTCCATCTGGTTTATCCTCCTTCTGATCAATCGGGCGATTACCTTACATCGCCACTAACTATACGCTTCTTCCTGGTTCGCTATCTCTTTTTTGCTTTTCTTAAGATACACAGAATATAAATAGGACTATTTATACTGTTAATCCGTTACAGTTCAGCCTTACGGCTGAATTGTAACAAATGATGCACAGAAATTATACAGAATGCATAATTTCGCACATGTATATCTCGGGTTTTCTGTGACTTTCGCTTCGCTCCACTCACAAAAAACACCTCGCAGCACCATAGGCTGAACTGTTACGTTAATCCGGCTTTCTGTGATGTTTTTATATTCTTAGTATAACATTCTAAATATTATATTTCTTATCAAATATTCTATAAAATATTGCAAATCCTGAACAGTTGTTTTATACTGGGCTTATAAATTGAGTTCTTTCGGAAACTAATAGATATCATAGAAGATATTTTAGATGCTGAATATAGGCTGAGGACATTTTTTATCTATCCTATGTATGTTTTTACCTGTAATCTTTGTTAAAGGATTTTCCTGCGCCATGCTCTGACGGTCTGCGTAAAACACACATAGGATAACACGGGAATGGAGATAATTTTTATGACAGCATCCAAAATATCGTTAAAAACAGGCTATGAAAGTTTCCGGAAGTACTCAAATTACGAAAGGAGTATTCCTATGGTAGAGCTTTCTTCCTGTAAAAAAGCAATTGAAGATTCAGTGAAATATAAATATTTTGCCCTGGCACATCTTTATAAAGAAGAAAAGGTCATGGATATGCATATACATGACTGTTATGAAATCTACTATTCGGTTTTCGGGGGAAAGCAATTTCTTATCGATAATAAGGTATATGTGATAAATCCCGGCGATATTTTTGTCATTAATCAGTATGAAAGCCATTATATCTCCCAGGTCGACCGTGAAGCCCACGAAAGAATTTTAATTACCATTCATCCTGATTTTGTGAAGTCCCTATCAACAGAATACACCGATTTAAGTTATTGCTTTACTCGCCGCCCTGCAAATTTCTCTCATAAATTAGCTTTTAATAAAGAACAACAGCAGCGTTTTTTGTATTTTATAAATAAAATTACTTCTGCAAATGATTATGGAAGTGATTTAATGGAGCGTGCTGCCTTTATCGAATTAATGCTGCTGCTGAATCAAGCTTATTTTATAAATGAGAATGTTCCCCAGGAAAATATGACAAACTTTAAATATAATAAACAGGTAGATGATATTCTAATCTTTATTAATCAAAATATAAGCCAGGCGATTTCCCTGGAAGAGATCTCCGCACATTTTTATATAAGTGAATCTTACCTCTGCAGGATATTTAAAACCGCAACCGGTATGACAATTAATAAGTATATTACAGCCAGAAGAATCAGTATCGCTAAGTCATTGCTGGCCGACAGCATCAGTTTAAATGAAGTATGCGAACAATGCGGCTATAACAACTATAGTAATTTTGTAAAAGCCTTCACAAAAACAGTTGGCATATCTCCGAAGAAATATGCCAAGTGCAGTATAAGTTAAGTTTTATTGTAAAGGTGGTTTTGCTTAAGTTCATCGACCCAAAGGGTGCCCTGCAACTGCCGGTAGGGCTTTTTTATTCCATTGAAAATTCAGGGGAGTTTCCTATGTAACAAAAAAAAATCTGTTTTGCCAGACTCTGGCGCTGACGCACTGTCACCTCAGTGACAAATTTCTCTTGCGCGTCATGTGCATCCTCCCGGAGGGTTTTTTATTGAATAGGACGCAATTTCCTATTCAATAAAAAAAGGATAGCACAAAGGCTACCCTATAAACGTATCCATACTATTTTGATATAATGATTCAAACGGCAATCAACTACTTAAATCTTAAATCATTCTGCTTTAATGTATTAAATTTGAATATTATATATGAAACAATCTACGTTTTAATTCGGAATTAAGCTACACAAACATTGACTGCTTTGAGTTTTCTGCTATCCTTAGGATCTTTTTCGATGTCAAAAGTTACTTTCTGACCATCTTCCAGATTCTTAAAACCACTTGAAGTAATTGCTGAGAAATGTACAAATACATCTTCTCCGCCATCATCATTTGTTATAAATCCAAAACCTTTTTGTGAGTTAAACCATTTTACTGTACCGCTATTCATTGTCAGTACCTCCATAATATTATTAATATCAATTAAAACACTAGAGCAATGCCCTGTGGAAACAACTTCACCTGTTTTTAGCAGACGATTTATGTTAATAAAAAAGCTGACCACATTTACAAATCATCAACAATGACTTACAAATACAGGTCAGCTTCAAAATTCAAATTGATTATTATTCAATGATAACACATCTAATTACATAAGTCAAGCATCTTTTTAATTTCTTTAACTGAAAATATGCAATTAATTTTTAGTGCTAAAACATTGCATCTTCGATTCTAAGCTTTGCTTGTTCCGTGGATATATTAAAAACTACAGCAAATTCTGTATTTAATAATTTTTCTACCTGCTGCAAGTTTTTTTCATCCATCATATTCAGATTTTTACCAGTCTTAATTTTCTTGTTATGTTCACGTAATATTCCTTTTAACATACATAGACACTGCATACATTCGCAAGACCTTAATACATCCCGATATTCTTTTTCTCTAGCCTTGTCATTTATATTATATAAGCCATCCATGTCAGAAAGTTGCTCCAAATACGATTCCGCTTCTGATGTGGATATAAGGGAACGGAACATTAGCTTATCATTGCTCATTTTTACATATAATTTACCGTTTTCATCACATAATGGTATCATCTTATAGTATTGCTCTTTGGTTTCTACAAAATAGGGTATACCAATATCTTCAATTTTACATACACCACCGTTCTTATAAACAACCATATCATTAATTTGATACATATTATTACCTGCTTTCTGTGCTTTACAAAGGGAAAAAACTACTCCGACAACGCTATTATGTTATCTAAGTAGTCTGCTATATATATAGTATAACACAAAAATTGCATTTCAGCTATCCGGAATTAAATAATTATTCAATTTTCATTTTTAAATTTATGTCAAAATAATAAAAATCAAAAAAAAGATTCAAAAACTGTATTTTCTGCTTTACAAAGTACTAATGTTTTCGTCATCAAAAATTGTTATGGTTCATTAAATATAATAGTATTATATTGACAGATTTTTAACAAAATGATACTATGATTTTATAGAACGTATTCGGCGAATTCATTCTAAATTTATTAAATTGAAATGGAGCATCTAAATTGAAAAAAGAATATTCTAATTTATTTGAGCCGGTTTCCATCGGAAACTGCAAAATCAAAAACCGTTTTGCCATGGCACCAATGGGTCCACTGGGACTTGGCGACGCAGAAGGCGGCTTTAATCAGCGCGGTGCAGATTACTATACAGAACGGGCAAAAGGTGGCACCGGTCTGATTATTACTGGTGTAACCTTTGTAGATAACAAAGTAGAACAGCACGATATGCCAAGCTGCCCCTGTTCAACGTGGAATCCCACTCATTTTATCCGTACCGCCCGCGAAATGACCGAAAGAATTCATGCTTATGACGCAAAGGTGTTTATCCAGCTTTCCGGCGGTTTCGGCAGGGTTACTATCCCTACCAATCTGGGAGAGCATCCCCCGGTTGCACCTTCGCCTATCCCACACCGTTGGATTGATAAGACCTGCCGCCCCCTTACCAAAGAAGAAATAAGGGAAATTGTTATCCAATTCGGGAAAGGCGCTTATAACGCGAAACGAGCAGGATTCGACGGTGTACAGATACATGCAGTACACGAAGGCTATCTTTTAGACCAGTTTGCCATCTCGCTTTTCAATACCCGCACCGATGAATATGGTGGCAGTCTTGAAAACCGCCTGCGTTTCGCACGGGAAGTGCTGGAAGAAATTAAGAAAACCTGCGGACAGGATTTCCCGGTTACATTGCGTTACAGTGTAAAGAGCTTTATTAAAGATTGGCGTATTGGCGCACTTCCGGGTGAAGAATTTGTTGAAAAAGGCAAGGATATTGAAGAGGGCATTGAGGCTGCAAAGCTGCTCGCAGAATACGGTTACGACTCGCTGGATGTGGATGTGGGCTGCTATGACGCATGGTGGTGGAACCATCCGCCGATGTATCAGGAAAAAGGTCTGTATATTCCCTATGCCAAGATGGTTAAGGAAGCAGTCAATGTTCCTGTCATCTGCGCCGGCCGTATGGATAATCCTGAACTGGCTTCAACTGCTGTCCGGGACGGCGCATGTGACATCATATCTCTCGGCAGACCCCTGCTTGCCGATTCCGACTATGTAAATAAACTAAGGTCTGATAAACTGGAGTCTATCCGTCCCTGCCTTTCCTGCCATGAGGGCTGCATGGGCCGTATTCAGGAGTACTCGGCACTCAATTGCGCCGTTAACCCTGAAGCTTGCCGGGAACGTTCCCAACGTCTTATCCCTACGCTTCATAAAAAGAAAGTACTGATCATCGGTGGCGGAGTAGCCGGCTGCGAAGCAGCACGCGTTCTAGCCCTTCGTGGCCACGAGCCGGTACTTTATGAAAAATCGGATCAGCTGGGCGGAAATTTGATTCCAGGCGGAATACCCTCTTTCAAAGAGGATGACCATGCCCTTGCTGCATGGTATACGCACGAACTGAAAGCCCTTGGCGTTGCCATTCACCTAAATACTCTTGCAGATGTTGAAACCGTGCAAAAATCCGGAGCGGACGCCATCATTATAGCTACAGGTTCAATGCCGAAAACCTTCCGGTTGGGTTCGGGTTCGGTTTCGGTTTACCCTGCTGCCGATATTTTACTAGGTAAACAAAAGGCGGGTGAAAACGTTGTCATTATCGGCGGCGGGCTGGTAGGCTGTGAGACTGCACTCTGGTTGCAGGATAAGGGCAAAAACGTCTCCATTGTGGAGGCACTCCCAAAAATTCTGGCTGTGAATGGACCTCTATGCCATGCGAACAGTGAGATGCTTGCGGCGCTTATCCCCTTCAAGGGCGTCGAAACCATAACTTCGGCAAAAGCAACACAGTATGACGGTAAAGTTCTTGTGGCTGAAACCCCGGAAGGCACCCGGAGTATTAAGGCTGATACTGTGGTCTTAGCGGTCGGTTACGCCTCAGAGAATCATCTGTACGAACAGCTCAAAAATGATGTTCCTGAAATTCATCTGTTAGGTGACGCACGTCAGGTTGCCAACATCATGTATGCGATCTGGGATGCATATGAAGTTGCCAGCCGTCTCGGGTAAAAGATCATCGGCACTGCACAGAAATACGTTATATTCAGTAAAACCGGTTGATTCACGGCACAGGTCTTGTTATAATAAGGGACGCAGAGGAGGGATGACTATGGCAAATAAGATGACTAGCCGTGGCAAACAGGCGCTTGCCACAAAAAAAAGAATTTATAACAGCGGTATACGCCTGATAAAACAGCATGGCTACGAAAATATAACCGTCGCGCAGATTGCAAAGAAAGCAGATGTATCCATAGGGACGTTCTACCACCACTTCCAATCCAAATTCGACTTGCTGGCCGAAATTTATCGTATAGGAGATGTGTTTTTTAAAGAGCGTGTTCCGGAATTGCTGCTGCAATATGAGAGCTGCATTGAAAGGGTAGTTGAATATTTCTGCCTCTATGCACTGCTTTCGATTCAAAATGGGATTGAAATGGTTCGCAATCTTTATCTGCCCACTAATGAAATGTTTCTCAGCCATGGCCGAGCCATGCAGAATCTGCTGACCGATATTTTGCACCTTGGGCAGGAGCAGGGTGAACTGACCGATTCCCTTTCCCCTGAAATAATTA
The DNA here is from genome assembly GCA_049692775.1 of Anaerocolumna sp. Taxonomy (GTDB): domain Bacteria; phylum Bacillota; class Clostridia; order Lachnospirales; family Lachnospiraceae; genus Anaerocolumna. The sequence continues at coordinate 121,050 of JBAVPE010000133.1, forward strand.
TGGAAAAGCTGTTTGTTGTCGCAAGAGGGGTCATTTTTGACTGGTGTCTGCACAACGGAAAAAGTGACCTGGTTACAGACATGCGGGATATCATCCGCGGACAGACACTGTCTTATCTTTCTTAAGCCGGATCAATGAATAATAAAAACGAATGCCCTGGGAATCAGCAAATCGATATGATGATTGATGAAGAAAAGGATAAAAGCGAAATATTGATCCTAAAACTTTTTATGCGTTTTAAGCAATAATAGATTGACGGAGGTGTTCTTATGATAGAAGTATTATTTGGAGAAAGTGAAGCCGGATCAATGAAGGCAGCAAAAAGTAATTCTGTTAAAATAATTGGTGGTAACAATGTTCCTGCCCCATATACTGGGGATTCGCCTATTAGCCATGAAACAAAAGGACTTTCCGGCACTTCAAACGAAGTAATCTGCCTTGGGTTTATGCTTGATATTGGAAATATTAAAGAAGCGGTCACCAGCCAAACCAGACAGGATTTAATATTCTCTATGTATACACAAAATGGATGGGATAATAGACCAGAAGTAATAGAAGAACTGAAATCAGCCGGGAAATTATATATAAATGAACTGGATAGATTTACTGAATTTATAGATAACGGAGAATCAATACGGATATGGTGTAGTAATAAGCCTTATTCCTTATGCGGGCTTTACTTTTTATGTAATCATCTAAAAGAGTATCCGACCAATATAACTGTCATAAAACTGCCAGAACATATTCAAACTACGGAAAATATAATCACGGAGTATTGTCATTGGGGTGAAATATCTCCTAATGAATTTAGCAAATTTCTTATTTATGAAAAAACACTCACTCCATATGAAAGAAAAATATTTGATAATCAATGGGCAGAGTTAGTAGAGGATAACAGTCCTCTTAGAACAGTTGTAAATGGGCAGTTAATTGGGGTTCCGATCGATTTTTATGATTTTATAATTGAAAAGCGCCTTTCTAAGAAACCCGTTAAAGAAGCCCGGTTGATAGGAGATATATTAGGAAAATATCCGATTGGTATCGGCGACTGGTGGTATGCCTCAAGAATTGAAGATATGATTCGTGCTGGATACATTCAAATTATAGAAGATTCAGAACACAAATATGCAAGAACCCTCTGCCTTGCTTAAGATAACTATCAACTTGAATCCGTATAATGTCATAATAGTATCACAATAAAATTCCTATAAACCACATAATATAATTCTTCTGAATCTATTCCTTCTATCAATTAGAGCCAAAAAACAGACAGAAACCTCGGAAGCCATAAAATTGGCATTTCGAGGTTTTTGTCTGTTTTTCAAACTCGCTCCTTGCCTTCATAATCTCTGTTTAATCTTCCTGCATACTGCTCCACGACGCCCTTCCATGCAACAGGTGTTGCCATAATTAACGTATCAAGTCTTGGAAAATCAAATCCTTCACCTATTAATTTTCCAGTGGCAATAAGAATCATGCTTTCATCCGATTGAACTTAATTCATCTGTTGCAATATTTCACTATGTTCCTTTTTCGAATTACTGCCCGACAACAAGAATGTTTTCTCTGCATAACCAATCAATCTTTCATACAGCCACTTGGAGTGATCCACATATTTTGATAAAACAACTGGAGTTCTGCCATTATCGATGCACTTTTTCACATGCCTAAGCTCTTCCGAAAGAATTGAATGCTAAACTTATAATCACCAGAATATGTCCTGCGAAAAGTTTGGTTAAACATATCATTGTTGATATACACAGGCTTCTGACTACGCTTTACCATTGGAACTTCAATAACAATGATAATATCCTCATCTACCTCATAGATTTCGACATCTGATTCTGATAAAAGGTTGATGTTTACTTTATTAGGATTGTGCAAAAGATTCCATAGGTTATCCAGTAATTTCTCTTTATCTGTAACTTTTAATCCTGTGGTTTTCCAGTGTTTATCGTCCAATTCTTTTACATCAAGGATGATAACTCCACCATATGTGTTGGCATAAGCGGAATATGTTTCCCACATATCATTTGGTAGACCACCATTTGCTTTCTTCACTTCGCGGCGGTTATCTTCTTTGTATTTGTCAAATTGTGTTATGTCGAATAATTTTTCCAACTAAATCACCTCTAATCCATTTTTTAATTGAGACTTCTGATAACATATTTAGAAATAAATGAAATATTTTTCAGCTTATCATATGATGTTAATAATCTATTTTTCAGATCAAGAGCATCATCAAAATCATCACCAATGATTTTAATAATCTTTTCAATGTCCCTCTCATAAATTCCTAGATCTAATAACATTTTCTTATTCTTTAAATTCAAAAAATATAAATATTCAATTGGATTCAAAACTTTTTCGTCTATCGTCTTTATTATCTCACTGTCCCATCCTTCTAATATGCAAAAGAATTTAATTACACCTACCCGATTAAAAAAAGTGTGCTCAATGTAGCTATTTTTCATTTTAATTGTTGTAGAAATAAGCGTATTAATATCAACACTAGAATAATATTTTTTTGTGTCATCAACAACTTTCTTAATCTTTGGGCGTTGCTTATTTAGTAATGCATTAATAATGTATGCTTCTAATTTCTTATCCCTTCCATCACATATCTCTTTCAATAATCTTACTAATGGATATCTTCCTTTTTGCTCATTCTCTTTTATTTCCGTAAGACTTTGTCGCAAATCATTCTTTCTATTTTGAAAATACATATACAGTACTTTCACACTATTAAACCTTAGTTTTGTACCAATATTCTGAATATATTCTTCTAGTGTTATTCCCAATGTGTCTAGAAATTTTTTTACCTCATCATTATTCTCTATATATCAACTTTAATATCAGCCATGCACTAAAATCATGCGCTGTATTGTCACTAAATTCTACTATAAGCCACATAAGAACTAAGAAAAAGGATAGTTGCGGTTAGTAGCAAAGTAGTAGCAGAAACAAAAGAAAAGTCCGGGAACGCCCTATTTATAAGGCTTCCCAGACTCGTTGCTGCTATTCAAACTCAATAGTAGCCGGTGGTTTTCCCGTACAATCATACATAACGCGGTTAACTCCCTTAACTTCATTCACAATTCTGGTAGTGACTTTGCCAAGAACCTCCCAAGGAAGTTCCGCAGCCTCTGCGGTCATAAAATCACTTGTTGTTACTGCCCTAAGTGCGATGGCATAATCGTAAGTTCTTTCATCCCCCATTACACCAACAGAGCGCATATTAGTAAGTGCTGCAAAGTATTGACCGATTTGTTTATCAACACCGGCTTTTACGATTTCTTCACGGTAAATGAAATCTGCATCCTGAACGATGCGAACTTTTTCTGCTGTAACAGCACCGATGATGCGGATACCAAGACCCGGTCCCGGGAATGGTTGTCTATATACTAAATAATCGGGAATGCCAAGCTCTAATCCAGCTTTTCTTACTTCATCCTTGAAAAGAAGACGAAGTGGTTCGATGATTTCTTTAAAATCAACATAATCCGGAAGACCTCCAACATTATGGTGAGATTTAATGACAGCACTTTTTCCAAGTCCGCTTTCAATAACGTCTGGATAGATTGTTCCCTGTACTAAGAAATCAACAACTCCGATTTTCTTTGCCTCTTCTTCAAATACACGGATGAATTCCTCGCCGATAATTTTTCTTTTTGCTTCTGGTTCTTCTATATCTTTTAACTTATCATAGAACCTGTCCTGAGCATTTACACGGATAAAATTAAGATCGTATGGACCTTCTGGACCGAATACTACTTCTACTTCATCCCCTTCATTTTTTCTAAGCAGACCATGGTCTACAAATACACAGGTAAGTTGTTTACCGATAGCTTTAGATAATAATACGGCAGCAACAGAGGAATCAACACCACCTGATAATGCACAAAGTACTTTACCGTCACCTACTTTTTCACGAATTGCTTTTATGGATTCGTCAGTGAAAGAGTCCATTTTCCAATCCCCTGCACATTCACATACTTCATATAAGAAATTATGAAGCATTTTAGAACCTTCCTGGGTATGAACTACTTCAGGGTGAAATTGTACGCCGTATAAACTTTTTAAAGGATTCTCCATTCCGGCAACCGGACAGGAATCTGAGTGGGCTGCGACTTTAAAACCTTTTGGCAGTTCTGCGATATAATCTGTATGGCTCATCCAGCAAATAGAATCCTCTTTTACATCTTTAAATAATTTTGATGTAGTTTCAACGGTTATTTCTGTTTTTCCATACTCCCTAACGGGAGCCTTAGATACATTACCATCTAATAAATATGTCATTAACTGGCATCCGTAACATATACCAAGTACCGGAATGCCAAGGTCAAAAATCTCTTTATCACAGGTTGGTGCATCCTCTGCATACACACTGGCAGGTCCACCTGTAAATATAATCCCTTTCGGGTTCATTTCTTTAATTCTTTCTAAACTTGTGTTGTAAGGCAGTACTTCGCAATATACATTACATTCCCTCACTCTTCTGGCTATCAACTGATTATATTGACCGCCAAAATCCAAGACGATTACAATTTCCTTATCCACTCGTTTGTCCTCCTGATTGATTCATCATTACCTTTTATTTGGCCTAAATTAAACATATAGCCTATTCTACTACATTTTTTTCATGAACACCAGTACAAAATATTTTATTATTATATCAAAATCTGTGCAACATATCTATATAATCAAAATATAATTTCACGGCAAACGCAGAAAGGAATAATCTATAAATGTTTACGGCAGTTCCCGGTGAACCTTTCCAATACAAAAGTTTCACAACCACACCGGGAAGTATTGCAGTATTATTCATCCGTTTAATTTGACCGGATATTTAATTTAATTCATCTAATGTTTTATAATACGACGGCAGGAACTCCTCCATAAAGATATCAACTTCGTTTAGTTTCATATTAATTAATGTTTCAGTCAGACTCTTTTTGGCGCTGGCAAACTCAACATTACCTGCATTCTCTTCCTGAATGCATTTAATCAGGGCCGAAAGCTTATCTGCTGCTTTGACCAGTTTCCAGAGATACTCCTCGCCTTCCAGGGTAAAAAATATGGTCTCATAGGATTTTCTTAAATCTTCCGGCAGCATATTTAATAGTCGCTTGGCAGCAATCTTTTCAATCTCTTTAAAGGCACCATTTATCTCTTTATTGTAATACTTAACCGGAGTGGGCATATCTCCTGTTATAATCTCCGTAGAATCATGATATAAACCGATCAAGGCTGCTTTCTCTGCATTCAGTTGATTATGCAGACGCGTATTGCTGATAACAGCTAATGCATGCGCCAGCATACTTACCTCAAGGGAATGTTCTGAGATATTCTCTGTTTGGGAATTCCTCATCAGTGCCCAGCGTTCGATATATTTCATTCTTGCCATCATGGCAAAGAAATGACTTTCCATATATTCTCCAATCTATGCTGCTCTTTTGTTAATTTCCATTCTGCACTATTTTTTGTTTTATCCTAAACCTCATAATCACTAACCTAAAACAGCTTATGAAGCCACTAAATGATACAAATATCACCCAAAAAGTCTTTTTACATAGTACTATGAATACATTACCAATATTCATTCGTAGTATTAAATTACTTAATGGGTGAAATCTAATATCGCCTATATCCTTCATATCCTCTATATTACCTTTAAACTATCCTTTTGATAATCTTCTAACTGCCTTTTAACATAGATTCCGGTATAAGAATTTTTATCCTCTGCAATCTCTTCCGGTGTACCCTGGGCAATAACTGTACCTCCTTTGTCTCCGCCTTCCGGTCCCATGTCAATAATATAATCAGCAGTTTTAATTACATCCAGATTGTGTTCAATGACCACAACCGAATTGCCCCCTTCAGAAAGTCTTCTTAAGATTTCAATTAATTTATGGACGTCTGCAAAATGAAGACCGGTGGTAGGTTCATCCAGGATATAGATTGTTTTACCGGTGCTGCGTTTGCTAAGTTCGGTAGCCAGTTTAATTCGCTGTGCTTCGCCGCCGGAAAGTGTAGTGGAGGGTTGTCCAAGTCTGATATAGGATAACCCCACATCATAAAGTGTCTCTATCTTTCTGCGGATGGAAGGCATATTCTCAAAGAACTTCATGGCTTCTTCCACCGTCATATCCAGTACATCGTATATATTCTTTCCCTTATATCTGACTTCTAAGGTCTCACGGTTATAGCGTTTTCCACCGCATACTTCGCAAGGGACATAGACATCCGGCAGGAAATTCATCTCTATCTTGATAATACCGTCACCACTGCAGGCTTCACAACGTCCGCCCTTTACATTAAAGCTGAAACGTCCCTTGGAATAGCCTTTCATTTTAGCATCCGGAGTAGCAGAAAATAAGTCCCTGATTTGATCAAATACACCGGTATAAGTAGCCGGATTCGATCTTGGGGTCCGTCCGATGGGTGACTGGTCTATATTGATAACCTTATCTAATCTATCAATTCCAATCATTTCGTCATGTTTACCCGGGATACATCTCGCCCTATTAAGATCTCTGGCTAAACGCTTATAAAGAATCTCCGTTATCAGTGAACTCTTACCGGAACCAGATACCCCGGTTATGCAGGTCATAATACCAAGAGGAATATCTACCGTAACATTCTTAAGATTGTTCTCCTTTGCACCTTTAATGGTTAAATAACCATTGGGCTGTCTTCTTTCATCCGGAACCGGAATTTTAATTCTTCCGCTTAGATATGCTCCGGTTATAGATTCTTCTACCATCATGATTTCCTCTGCAGTTCCGGCAGCAATCACTTCACCGCCGTGCTCACCGGCACCCGGACCGATGTCTATAATATAATCGGCCGCAAACATGGTATCTTCATCATGTTCTACTACAATTAATGTATTTCCTAAGTCTTTTAAATTTTTCAAGGTTTTTAATAATTTATCATTGTCTCTCTGATGCAGGCCGATACTTGGTTCATCCAAGATATAAGCAACACCTACTAAACCAGAACCTATCTGGGTTGCCAGACGGATTCTTTGGGCTTCTCCACCGGATAAGGAACCGGTCGCCCTGGATAAGGACAGATAATCTAAACCGACATTTATTAAAAAACCAACTCTTGCTTTTATTTCCTTTAAAATTAATTCCCCAATCTTCATCTGGGTAGTTGTCAGTTCCAGTTTCTGCATAAAATCATTCAAATCACGGATCGAATAATCCGTAACCTCAGAAATATTTTTTCCTCCGATCGTAACCGCAAGGGATTCCCTCTTAAGACGTCTTCCGCCACACTCTTTACAAGGTGTGGTTCTCATAAATGTTTCATATTCCTGTCTGGTTGTTTCCGAAGCTGTTTCCCGATAACGTCTCTCAACATTACGGATTAAACCTTCAAATTCTACATCATATACCCCTTCACCGCGCTGACCCTTATAATGAACCTTTACGGATTTTCCATCCGTACCGTGCATAATCACATATTTAATCTTCTGCGGAAGATCTTTGTAAGGAGTATTCAAGCTAAACTTATATTCCTTAGCCAGGGCTTCTAATGTACATCTGGTATAGCTGGATTTGTCCGTCGCTGACTGCCAGCCCAGAACCGCAATGGCTCCATCCGCCAAGCTAAGGGACTGATCCGGTATCAGTAGTTCTTCATCAAATTCCATCTTAATACCGATACCATGGCATTCCGGGCAGGCTCCAAAGGGATTATTAAAAGAAAAGATTCTAGGTTCAATCTCATCAATGCTGATTCCACAATCCGGGCAGGCAAAATTCTGGCTGAAGGTTAAAGGTGCTTTGTCCTGAATATCAACAATTAATAAGCCTTCTGCAAGTTTTAAGGCACTCTCTACCGAATCAGAAAGTCTCTTTTCAATACCGTCTTTTATTATGAGACGGTCAACGATGATTTCAATATTATGCTTATTATTTTTCTCTAATTTAATTTCCTCAGATAATTCATAAAGATGTCCATCTACCATAACACGAACATATCCGCTTTTCTTCGCCTGTTCGAATAACTTAACATGTTCCCCTTTTCTTCCCCTTACAACCGGTGCCAGTATTTGTATTCTGCTGCCGCCCTCAAGACGCATTATCTCATCTACCATCTGGTCTACTGTCTGCTTTTTTATCTCTTTGCCACATTTAGGGCAATGGGGAATGCCAATTCTGGCATATAATAATCGGAAATAATCATATATCTCCGTTACCGTTCCTACTGTGGAACGGGGATTTCTGTTCGTTGACTTCTGGTCAATGGAAATGGCAGGAGATAAACCTTCAATGCTTTCTACATTGGGTTTTTCCATCTGTCCTAAAAACTGCCTGGCATAAGAAGATAGGGACTCCATATATCTTCTCTGTCCTTCCGCATAGATTGTATCGAAAGCCAATGAAGACTTTCCGGAACCGCTTAACCCGGTTAATACGACGAATTCATCCCTGGGAATATTAACGCTGATATTCTTAAGGTTATGTTCTTTCGCTCCCCTGATTTTAATATAATGTTTCTTTTCAGACATTTTAACACCTGTACCTTTCAAAATCCAAGGCCTGTCCAATCCTGACAGCCTTTGATTCTTGTATTCAAAACTGATGGTTTAATCCATATCATTCAGTTGTTTTTTAAGTTCAAGTAATCTATCTCTTAATTCTGCTGCCAATTCAAAGTTTAATTCTGCTGCTGCCGTATGCATATCTTTGTTTATCTTCTTAACCACTGCTTCAAGCTCATTCTTACTCATGGATTCCGGGTCTTTCTCCATCTTATAATAATCTTTATCTGCTTTTTTGGAGATGCGGATTAAATCACGTACCTTTTTCTGTATAGTTGTCGGAGTGATTCCATGTTCCACATTATACTGGTTTTGAATTGCCCTTCTACGGTTTGTCTCAGAGATAGCTTTATTCATGGAATCTGTTATACGGTCCGCATACATGGTTACCCTTCCTTCTGAATTACGTGCAGCACGGCCTATGGTCTGAATTAAGGAAGTTTCAGAACGTAAGAATCCTTCTTTATCTGCATCAAGAATGGCAACCAGGGTGATTTCAGGGATATCGAGTCCTTCACGTAATAAATTAATGCCGACAAGGACATCAAATACGTCCAGTCTCATATCCCTTATGATTTCAGATCGTTCCAGGGTATCAATATCGGAATGCAGATATTTTACCCGAATACCAACTTCCCGCATATAAGCAGTTAAATCTTCCGCCATCCTCTTTGTTAAGGTGGTTACAAGAATTTTATTCTTAGCGGCTACTTCTTTATTAATTTCACCGATTAAATCGTCAATTTGTCCGCTTACCGGTCTTACCGTAACCTCCGGGTCCAAAAGTCCGGTAGGTCTGATAATCTGTTCCGTACGCATGAGTTCATGTTCGGCTTCATAAATGGACGGTGTGGCGGATACAAACATCATTTGATTAATCTTGTTTTCGAACTCCCCAAAATTTAAGGGGCGGTTATCCTTCGCAGACGGTAACCGGAAACCAAAATCCACCAGTGTACTTTTTCTGGCCTGGTCTCCCGCATACATACCCCTTACCTGTGGAATGGTTATATGGGATTCATCAACAATAATTAGAAAGTCCTCAGGAAAATAATCAATTAAAGTATGGGGTGTACTTCCCGGTTCCAAACCGGATAAATGCCTGGAATAATTCTCTATACCGGAACAAAATCCGGTTTCCCTTAACATCTCTATGTCAAAATTCGTCCGCTCAGAGATTCTCTGGGCTTCCAGTAATTTATCCTCACTTTTAAAGTACCGGATCCGTTCCTCCAGTTCAACTTCAATCGTTTTAATTGCTGCTTCCAGCTTGTCCTTTGAAACTGCATAATGGGATGCCGGAAATATGGCTATATGTTCCAGGCTGCTCTTAATTTCACCTGTTAATACATCAATCTCAGCAATACGTTCAATTTCATCGCCAAAGAACTCCACACGGATTGCCCGGTCATCCGAAGTAACAGGAAATATTTCAACCACATCACCACGTACCCGAAAGGTGCCACGTTTAAAGTCCATATTGTTTCTTGTATATTGAAGATCTACCAATTTCCTTAAAACATCATCCCGGTCCTTAATCATACCCGGCCTTAAGGAGATTACCATCTCCTGATAATCAATCGGATCACCTAATCCATAGATACAGGATACACTGGCGATAATAATGACATCTTTTCGTTCAGATAAGGCAGCGGTGGCTGAATGTCTTAATTTATCAATCTCATCATTAATTGCAGAGTCCTTCTCTATATAAGTGTCGGTCGAAGGAACATATGCTTCCGGCTGATAGTAATCATAATAGCTTACAAAATACTCAACTGCATTCTCAGGAAAGAACTCCTTGAATTCTCCGTACAACTGAGCTGCCAAAGTCTTGTTGTGGGCAATTACCAACGTAGGTTTATTTAAGGCCTGGATTACATTAGCCATAGTAAATGTTTTACCGGAACCTGTAACACCAAGCAGGGTCTCAAACTGATTGCCCTCCTTAAAGCCCTGAACCAGCTGGGCAATTGCTTCCGGCTGGTCCCCTGTCGGTGCATATTCCGAAACAAGCTTGAATTCACTCATCTTTTCTTCCTTTCCAGCAATAATCAAATAGAATTTACATTGTACGAATTTTTATTATTTATATATAAAATACCTTTTCATTTTTATAAAATTATACTAATCGTTTGTCATTATATCATATCTCAATTTTAAAATCAATACATTTTCGAATGTCTGTTCTATTTCTGATTCGGGGCTGTTAGTACCACGAGAGTTTTCTATAGTATTAAAAACAGGCAGGTATTCAATTAACCCGGTTCTTCCAAATGAATAATCACGAAAGTTTAAATATCGGGTTTATTCCTATAAAGATCACGGATTGTCTTAAATACCATACCTGTTATTTTATTTCAATAATTTCTTGTTAGTGTCTGAGAACTTTCTTCATACTATCTTATTAATATCTGAAAACCTTCTTTATAATTTCTTTATGGTTTTTATTTATTAATTTTATCCATAATAATTTCAATTGCCTTCTGTAACTGATTATCTTCCTCTTTTTTGATAACCACCTGCTGTTTCAGCTTATCATCCAGCTCTACGGTTACATCCGGTTTGATACCGATACCATGGATGTTTTTACCATTAGGAGTGTAATATTTAGAAACAGTTACTTTAATAGCAGTTCCATCAAACAGTGGAATAATGGATTGTACAATACCCTTGCCAAAACTGGTAGTTCCAACAATAGTACCGCGTTTATAATCCTGGATTGCACCGGCAAAAATTTCAGAAGCGCTGGCGCTGTTACCGTTGATCAGTACAGCCAGTGGTTTATCAAATTCTTCCTTGGCATCAGAGTATTTCTCTTCCCTGGATCCGTATTTATCTTCTGTATAAACAATTAAACCTTTCGGAATCATTCTGTCAAGCATATCCACAACTGTATCGAGTAATCCGCCCGGATTATTTCGAATATCTACTACCAGTCCTTTTTCACCCTGTTTCTCTAAATCGTCAATTGCTTTGCGGAACTGCTCAGCCGTAACTTCATCAAATTCTGAAACAGCAATATAACCTATTTTATTATCCATCATTTCATATTCAATCGTGGGGACTTCAACCGTTTTTCTTTGGATGGATAATTCAATTGGTCCTGATTCCCCTTCACGGATAATCGTAATTTCCGCATCGGTTCCTTCAGCTCCTTTGATCTTGCTTACTACTTCCGTTAAATCCTGTCCTGTTACTTCCTCCCCGTTTACCTTATAAACAATATCACCAGGCAAAAGACCGGCTGCATGGGCAGGTCCATTCACAAAAGGCTTTACAATCGAAATGATACCGGTAGTTACATTCTGGCTTACGGTAGCACCGATTCCACAATAAACACCACTGGAAGATTCCATCAAAGCTTTATACTCTTCTTCCGTATAATAACAGGAATAAGGATCCCCAAGGCTTGCCAAAAGACCTTTATAAATTCCTTCCGCTAATTTATCCTTATCTACATCTTCCATGTAAAACCGGTCAATTAACGTTTCCAATTTACTTATCTTTTGAATGACTGCATCACTTGAACCTGTACTATCATCAGAAGTACCTGCAGTATTATTTTGTTCACTGGATATATTCGTTTCCTTATTACTGGAATCATTGCCTTCTACCCGGGTAACATAAATTGTCAGTACGATTGTAAAAATAATTAATGCGCCTGCTAATCCCGATAAAAATCCCGACATAAATTTATTTTTCATGTTAACTCCCATCTGCGTGCTGCGGCACGCATACATACCAAGATGATGAAAAAATACGTTTTACCACTTTTCACCTGAACTCCCATCTGCGTGTACGATACCCCAGGCAAAATTTATTCTGTTTTAATAGCTCACATAATTCAGAGGATTTACATATGTACCATTTACCGATAGACCAAAGTGTAAATGGGATCCGGTTGAAACACCTGTAGAACCAACTAAGCCGATGACTTGACCCTGGCTGACCTCGTCTCCTACAGAAACTAATAATTTAGAGCAATGCATATATACGGTATATATTCCATCTCCATGGTATATCATGATATAATTACCTGCAGAAACACTGTAAGCTGCCGTTACAACGGAGCCTCCCGCTGCTGCCACAATATTACTTCCGGTACTTGCACCTATATCAATTCCTTTATGAAATGTACTTGCACCTTCCGTAGGCTGTTCCCTGCTCCCAAAAGTTGATGTGATACGGGTACTGGATGGGCACGGCCATATAAATCCGTCTACCTTAACATGACTTCCGGTATCCGTATTGGTATCCTGCGGTGTGTTGTTATTAGCAGCCGCAGCAGCTTCTTCCTGTCTCTTTTTTTCCTCTGCTTCCTTCTTCTTACGTTCCTCTTCTTCAATCCGTTTTCTTTCGGCCTCTAATAAATCTTCAATCAGATCTTCCTGTTCCTCCAGTTTAGAACTATATTCATTGGAAAGGGCCTGTGTATCATTAATACTGGCTTCATATTTGATCAGTTCTTTATTTTTATCTGAAGCTAACTGTTTAACCGTATCCTGTTCATAAGTCAGTTCTTCCTTTAGGGCCTTTAATTCTGCTGCTTTTGCTTCCAGAATTTTTTCTTTATCCGTTACATCCTGTTTCAGCTTTTTATACTTATCTAAAAGACCATTATCATATTCTGTAATTTTAGACATGTATTCGACTTGGTTGAATACATCGGATAAATTATCAGATTTCATGATTATCTCAATATAATCCGTATTTCCATTTTCGTACATATATTGAATCCGTTTTTTCATAACGCTGTATTGATCTTCCTCTACAGCCTTTGCAGCCTCTAAGTCCTCTTTCGCTTTATCCAAAGAGGCATCCGTCTTTTTTATATCAGTATTCAGCGAATCAATTTCATCATTTAAATTAGTTAATTCTTTATCTAATTCTTCGATATATTTAAGTATATCGTCCTTTTCCTTTTCTAATTCCGATAATCTTAATTCTGTTTCCTGTTTCTTTTTCTCCAAGTCAGATTTCGCATCCTTCGCCTGGTCGATTTCATTGGCAAAGGAAGGTAAGCTTAATACGCCTACTAACATTATTACCGACATTAATATAAGTATACCTTGTAATTTCTTTTTTGCGGTCAGCTTTTTTACTCTGGTAATGAAGTTTTTATCTGCATCCTTTAAAGGAAATTTAAGGTGCGTTTTATCCATTCTGTTCATCTCCCGTTTGTATGATTTCTCATAAGTGAATCACAAATCAATGTTTTCGTATTTACATTGCTTCATTATGTCTTAAATGTCTTCTTACTGTCACAAAACTTCCAATAAATCCAATACCGATACCTATACATAATGATATGGGAATAAGCTTGGAAAATATATCTCCGGCCTCCAAAAAACTAAACGCATGAAATATATTTATGTATTTTTCAGTAATATATGATATTACTTTATGATAAATGAAATATAATCCTGCAATGGGAAGGATTGCACCTATAATACCGATTATGACTCCTTCTACAATAAATGGAGCCCTTATAAAAGTATCGGTAGCCCCTATTAATTTCATAATAGAAATTTCTTCTTTTCGTATTGCAATTCCCATTGTAACCGTTGTACTGATTAAGAATACCGCTACCGACAGCAGAATTATAATAATAGCTGCCGACACGTAACCCACCAGTGCATTAAAAGTCTTAAATGTATTCGCAATGGAATCGGAATGATTTACCTGTCTTACCCCATCTAAACCTTCGATATAACTAACCAGGGACTTCTGCATGGATATATTGTTCACATACACATTATAAGACGCTGAATCTGCCAATGGATTATCATCTCCAAACGTTTCAGCCAATTCCGGGTTTAAATATTTTTCTTTATAATTTTTCCAGGTCTCTTCGGCGGATACATATTCAATGGAAGCCACTTCCGCCCTGGATTTAATTTCATCTCCGATATTTTTAATTTGTTCTTCACTGATTCCGGCATCAAAAAAAACCGTTACCCCAACAGAAGTCTCGGCCGTTTTTACCATATATTGAAAATTAGCTACAACAAAATAAAAAATGCCAAATAAAAACAAACATGCTGTTATCGTACCTATGGAGGCAAGGGAAAACATCCGGTTTCTCCGTATATTTTTTATACCTTGCTTTAAACTGTAAAAAAATGTACTAATACGCATGGGTATACCCACCTTTTTGTTCATCACTAATTAAAATGCCTTTACTCATCGTAATTACTCTCTTCTGCATCTTATTTACTATATCACTGTTGTGTGTAACAACGACTACTGTAGTACCCCTTTTATTTATTTCATCCAGAAGACGCATAATCTCCCATGAATTCTTCGGATCCAAATTACCGGTAGGTTCATCTGCAAGCAAAATAACAGGGTTATTAACTAATGCCCTTGCAAGTGCTACTCTTTGTTGTTCCCCGCCGGACAATTGGCCGGGAAGGGCTTTGTGTTTATCGGAAAGCCCCATAACAGAAAGCATGGCAGGTACCTGCCTTCGAATGATACGATTCGGCATTTCAATTACTCTTTGGGCAAAAGCAACATTCTCAAAAACATTACGGTCCTTAAGCAGTCTGAAGTTCTGAAAAACTACACCGATGTTCCTGCGGTATTTAGCAATCTGGCCATGCCGTAATCTTGATAAGTCCTTATAGTTAACATAAACTTTGCCGCTTGTCGGTTCAATTTCTTTTAACATAAGCTTTATCATGGTTGATTTACCGGAACCGCTGCTGCCAACAATGAATACAAATTCGCCTTTGCGAATTTGCAGACTGATATTGTTGATAGCAGGGGTACCCTTTTGATATGTTTTAGACACCTGTTCAAAGATAATAACCGGAGCATCGATGTCTTTTAACTGTTTTTTTAAATCATAAGCCATTTTAATACTCCAAAGTCTCCATATATTTCATGTATTTAACTACCATCAGTGCAATTTTAAAGGTTATCGCATCTTCAAATACCCTAAGGTCGAGATTCGTGCTTTTCTGAAGTTTATCTAAACGGTATACTAAAGTATTACGATGGATATAAAGCTGTCTTGAAGTCTCTGATACATTCAGGCTGTTCTCAAAGAATTTATTGATTGTAGATAAAGTCTCATCATCAAATTCATCCGGTGATTTACCGTCAAAGATTTCTTTGATAAACATCTTACATAAAGGCATTGGTAATTGATAAATCAAACGGCCGATTCCTAAGTTACTGTAAGCCACTACATTACGGCTGCTATAGAATATCTTCCCTACATCCAGTGCCATCTTAGCTTCCTTATAGGATCTGGATACGTCTTTTATTTCATTGACAATCGTACCAAAGGAAACATGAACCTTAGTCATAGCTTCCGTATTCAGCATGTCTAGGATTACCCTTGCTGTCTTATGCATATCTTCATAGGATTCGTTTTGTTTTAGTTCTTTTACCAATATAATATTCTTTTCATCAACCGCAGTGATGAAATCTTTCGTCTTGCCGGAAAATAATCCTCTGACCGTCTCAAGCGCATTCACATCTTTCTCGTTCTTAGTTTCAATGATAAACACGACTCTTCTTACATCGGTTTCAATGTGAAGCTTCTTCGCACGATTATAGATATCCACCAATAATAGATTATCTAACAATAAATTTTTAATAAAATTATCCTTGTCATATCTTTCCTTATAAGCAACCAATAAATTCTGTATCTGGAACGACGCTATCTTGCCTACCATATATACGTCATCACTGTCACCTTTAGCTAATATAACATATTCAAGCTGATGTTCATCAAATACTTTAAAAAATTGATATCCCTGTAATACCTGACTGTCAGCAGGGGATTCTACAAATGTTAATACTGCATTTTCATATTCTTCCGCATTATTTATTGTAGTTGCCAACGCTTTACCTTCTGTATCCATAACGCAAAGGTCAACTCTGGTAATTGCTTTCAGTCCTTCAATTGTATTCTGTAGAATTTGATTCGAGATCATATAGTACACTCCTTTTTGTAAACTTTTTTAATTATTTTCAAAAATCAATTTTATATACGTTAATTTTAACATTGTTTTCGTCGAAAGTAAACTAACTTTATAGAAATTTTATGATAATTTTAGTACAATACTGTCAAAATCATTCATTTCTCAATTAGTTTAATGACAAAACTATATTATAGTTAAAATAATCGATAAAAAAGGCAGGGAATACGAAAACCATATGCCCTGCCTAAATATAAATGAAATTATTTTCAATTTTAATTAATGTGAAATAACCTGTTCTGTTTCTTTATCAAAAAGATGCATCTTTGTTAAGTCGAATGCAATTTTAATTGTATCTCCAGGTCTTGCCGTAGTGCGTGGATTAACACGTGCCGTAACATCAAATTGATCAACTGCAAAGTATAAGTTAACTTCTGCACCTAATAATTCGTATACTTTAACGGTAGCCTCAATGACACTTTCAGGAGAACTGCTGATGAACATTTCTTCATCTTTTACATCTTCCGGACGAATTCCAAAGATAATCGTTTTGCCGTCATATCCGCCATCAATTAACTTCTTAGCTCTTGCTTCCGGAATTTTTATGGAGTGTGTACCAAATGTTAATGTTACTTCAGAACCGGACTTAACAACTTTTGCTTCAACCATATTCATCTGGGGAGAACCAATGAATCCGGCAACAAATAAATTATTAGGCATGTTGTAAAGATTCTGGGGGGAATCTACCTGCTGGATTACACCGTCCTTCATAACAACGATTCTGGTACCAAGAGTCATGGCTTCTGTCTGATCATGTGTTACATAAATAATCGTAGTCTGTAAATTCTGATGTAACTTAGAAATCTCGATACGCATCTGTACCCTTAACTTAGCATCCAGGTTTGATAAAGGTTCATCCATAAGGAATACCTTAGGATTACGTACAATTGCACGGCCCATGGCAACACGCTGTCTCTGACCACCGGATAAAGCCTTTGGTTTACGGTCTAAAAGGTGTTCAATATCAAGGATTTTTGCAGCTTCATGTACTAACTTCTCTATTTGATCCTTGGGGGTTTTTCTTAATTTAAGACCAAATGCCATATTATCATATACTGACATATGTGGGTATAAAGCGTAGTTCTGGAATACCATCGCAATATCCCTGTCCTTAGGTTCTACGTCATTAACTAATCTATCACCTATCCATAATTCACCTGATGTAATTTCTTCCAAACCTGCAATCATACGAAGAGTTGTTGATTTACCACAACCAGATGGTCCTACAAATATGATGAACTCCTTATCAGCTACTTCAAGATTAAAATCTTTAACAGCTACAAAACCATTAGGATATGCCTTGTTGATATTTTTTAATGATACACTTGCCATTTCTCATTTCCTCCCTAAATTCTATGTCTTATTGAGTACACTACCTTGTACTATTACTATATGACTAATAATACACCATTAGCACTATGAAAGCCATATCCCAATTCAACAAATAAATTTTTGCCCTTTTGTATAATTTGTATATTCATTTCTAAAATAAGTATTTTTACCGATTTTTCTTATATTTTTGTCCAAATTTACTGTCTATATTCTCTAAAGCCCTCTCCCATGACCTCTCTGGCATCACTTACAATGATGAAGGCTTTTGGATCTATACCCGCTACAATATCTGTTAATTCGACAATCTCCTTTTTGGATACTACACAAAAAAGCATTTTTTTATCTTTATTAGAATACATACCGGTAGCAGATATTCCGGTTACTCCCCTGTCCAGTTCTTTCATGACCTGCTTTGCGATTTCATCATAGTAGTCAGAGATGACATATGCCATTTTGGCAAATTTCAAGCCTTCTAATATACTGTCAGAGATTTTAGCCGTGATATATACGGAAATGATAGCATATAACGCTTTGGTTAAACCAAAACTGATTACACCGGCCAGTACGATTAATCCGTCAATTACCGTTAAAATCTGCGGTACTGTATAATACGGCTTAAATTTATGAATTACCATGGCTAATAAGTCAGTTCCGCCTGTGGATGATAAAGTCATAAAAACCATTCCTAAACCGGCTCCGCCAAGTACTCCGCCGAAAACTGCCGCCAGCAGATAATCCTTGTATACGATGTCGAAGTTGGGTACGATATATAAGGCTATGGTTAAACTAATGGTCGCAAAAAAAGTATTTTTTAAAAATGTCTTACCACGGACAAGCCATGCCGTTATAAATAATGGGATATTGAGTAAGAGATTGGATAACCAGATCGGCACACCTCCGTCAATCCATATGCTGGTTACTTTTTTAATGACAATGGCCAGACCCGTGACCCCTCCGGTTACCATATCCAATGGATCATATACCAGATTGACAGAAGCTGCCATTAAAAACGTCCCGACTATAATTAGTAAATAATGGCCTGCTTTTGTTTTCTTAATGATTTTTTCCATTTTCTTTTCACCTTTTCTTATAAAATTAGTACTTATTCCCGTAACAAGTACAGGACGTACCATTTATGTTATATTCCTTGTGTTACACCGTAACGCAGCCAACTTTCCATTAAATAGTATAACAAAGAATTTATGGAAAGACAAGACACCGCAAGGCTGCTTAAAGAACTTGTTTTATAAAATAATAAAATCCATAAATTTATTCTATCTGGTATTATTACCAAACCAGAGTAGTTGCATAACTGATTCATTCGATATTTATCAGAAATGTTCGTATATTACTACTTGACCGGTTAAGTAATGCCGGCATCCCAGAAACGATGCTATAGGCACAAAAAATGCTGACGTATTAATACACCTCCAGCATTTTTAGATTATAAATTTATTTATCTGTTTCCCGTATTTTAATTTTAATCCGGAATTCATTTTCTGGTACAAGCTCTATGTAAAAGGGTACCGCTTCAAATCCTCCCACCGGATTAAAAATCCGGTTAATTTCTTTTACAGCCGGTTCTTCGTCTTCTAAAGAAATCTTTTTTGCAAATCCCTCTGCAATTTTAATATTTCTGTCTGCCTGTACTTGAATTGTCCCGTTTTTACCCTGAATAAGGAAACTGTCATCACTTACTTTTTCTACCCCATCCCTCCCGCAAGATATAACCGGGAGGTAAAACCTGGCTTCTTCTGCACTTGTAATTCCTTTCATAAAAAACTCCGTATCTTCTAATTTGTACTGTAAAGAAAAAGTCCCACTTCCCTGCTGCTTACCATCTGCCAGTTTACCTTCCGTACTTACAATAATCTTCTTACCATCCGTACATTCTACCGCTGCGGATTTATCATTAATGCTGCGATAATATTTATCTTCCCTGCATAATTCAATCCGTGGTGTTAAACAGATGCCCTTTGTATATTGGGGCAATTGCATATTGTTGGGTTCCACCAGATAATATTTACTCATGGTTCCTGCTAATACCGGCCCCCAGGTTTTATTCCATAACATGGTTACGGCACCGCCTGTAGCATGACCTTCTTCACTGTATTCAAAGTCATAATCCGATACGGTCATCCGCCATTCTCCCTTAGCGATTAAATTAACGTGTACGGAAGGAAAATACTTGATTCCTGCTGCCGTTTCCCTGGGCAGTTTCATACAGGGCTTTGGTTCTATACCGTGTTCCAGCATAATAGCCAGGGCTTTCGCATGACAGAACGTATGATGTGCGCAGGGAGGCTCTCCCGCGGTGTGGTACATAGGACCACCGTGTAACAGCCCATTGTAGGTGCACTGCTTTAACAACAGGGTATTACGGTAAACTGCTTCGCTAAACAGCGGGTTCCTATCCGCCAGTAATCCATAGCCTGCCTGACATCCATCGGAGGTACGGCTCCCCCAGTAACTCCATTTATTATTTCTGGTTCCCCAGCTGTTATCCCAGGCCCCGTCCGGAAGCATAAATAAAAGGTGGGTCTCCATGGATTTCATAATAATTTCAAGAACTTCCCCATCATGAAGCAATAAGGCATAGGTAACCAGCCCCGGCAGGGATTCTTCCACATTGTACCCTAAGTCCACCGGCCTGCATCCTTTTTTTGAAATCCCGTCATGAGGTTTTCCTTCCCCATACAAAAGTCCGTCCTCTGTAAAATATTGAAGAGATTCCCTGGCAAGCTTACGTGCCTTGTCTGCATATATTCCATTCGGCAATAATCTTGATGCTATAGCCATTGCTGCTGCACAGGTTACCGGGTAGTTAATATTACCGCCTAGCTTTTCAATATTTCGATAAAGGTAATCCGAAGATATTTGAAACCGTTCCAGCCATAAGGTTTTTGTTTTCCGGTCTAACAGATCTCCGTGGTAATAGAGTGCTTCCCCCAATTGGATTGTGGCAAATACCGTAATTCCCTTCCAATCGCTGTTGGTATCGTTATTATAACTTCCATCCGGCCTTACCATATTTTCTGTCCAGGCAAAAAGTAATTTGGCACATTCGAGATACTTATCCCCTCCGGTCTTTGCCGCCATAAACATCATGGGGTAGATGGCATCCCCACAGCGGCCGTGGATTCTTGCACAGGAAGGGCACATAATTCCCCCGTAGATTTCTTTTCTCCTGATATCGGTAATCTGAAGGTTTATTAAAGCGTCACACCATTCTTTTAATAATTCATAATACATATCCCTCACTCCTATTTGTGTTTCCTTCAATACTCAATTTTTATTCCATTAAAACTTGATTCTTCCAGTAGTTTTATATTAAAACTCCCTATAAATTTACGATTACCTGGCTGCGTCCGAAAGGAATTTCAAACCTTAACCGCATAGATTTTATAATTCTCCTGCAGCGAATACTTTTACCAGAAGGTTTTGAAATCTTTCAGCAGTCTTGCAATCGCTTCAAAATAAAAATAATCGCCCCAGATTACACACTCTTCTGCCCCGTCATTGCGGTGATATACCCCCTCTGTTAAGAATCCGTTGGATTCCTCCAGTTTTTTTGTACTGTATTTTTCATAAAGGGATTTCATAATTCTATGTACAATATCCTGATAAATTTTCTTTTCTTCTTCCCCTGAAAATTGACATACTTCCAGTAACCCGCAGCAAAAAATTGATGCAGCTGAGGTGTCCCGGATATCCGGATTCTTATCCGTAAAATGAAAATCCCAATAAGGAACCGGGTCTTTTGGTAAATGACTAATAAATACCCTGGCTGTCTCCCTGGCTATATGTAAAAATTCTTTATCTCCGGTATAGCGATAGGATAATGCAAACCCATATACTGCCCAGGCCTGCCCTCTGGCCCAGGTGGATTCATCGGCATATCCCTGGTGGGTTTTCCCGCAGACCGCCTCTCCGGTTTCCGGTCTCATAAGATAGGTGTGATAGGTGGAATAATCTTTCCGCACCAGGTATTTTGCCGCTGTTTTGGCGTGATTTCGTGCAATTTCGTAATTTTTATCCTCTCCCGTCCAATAAAGTAAAGGCAAATTTAACATGGTATCAATAATTATCTTCACCTCCGGGTAAGGAATTCCCATCTCTCCCCAGGCCTGGATGTACTTTCCTTTTTCGTTATACCGTCCGCTAAGCACTTTTGCTGCCCGGACGGCTAAATCACAGGCTCTTTTATTGCCGGTCAGTTTATAATCCGCCACACAGGTTAAGGAATATAAAAAACCAAGATCATGGCTGATATGCTTTCTGTTTACAAGTCTGTCTTCGAAACTGTCTAAATAGGCTTTCGTATGTACCAGATATTTTTTATCACCGGTCATTTCATATGCCAGATAACAGATTCCCGGAAAAAAAGAAGACGTCCATAATGTATTAGTTTCACCTGAATAAATATTATTTTTGCTGACGTGCGGATATTTCTCTACAAATACATCCAGTCCTGAGTCAACTTTCTTAAGAATTTCCTGTAATGCTGCTTCATAAATCTTTTTATCAGTAATCTTATCAGTATTCATAAAAACTCCCATCTGCGTGCCTTCTCACGCTCTTCATTCCCTTTATTCTTTTACCGCTCCAATTAAAACACCCTTTGTGAAATACTTCTGTAAAAAGGGATACACACATAAAATCGGTACGGTTGCCACAATAATAGTTGCATATTTTATCGTCATTCCTACGGATTCCTGATCGGCTGCATTTACCCCCGCAGTCATGGACCCGACATCGTTCTGCATTAAAATTTCCCGCAGTATGACCTGCAAAGGATACAATTCCCGTTTCCGTATAATTGTAGATGCCCAGAACCATCCGTTCCAGATTCCCACTCCGTAATATAATACCATAACGGCTAAAATTGCCTTAGAAAGCGGCAGGATTACAGAAAATAAAATCCTGACATGTCCTGCACCGTCAATTTCAGCTGCTTCTACTAAACTATCGGGTATACTTTCAAAGGATGTCCGTAATATAATCAGATTATAGGTATTAATCATAAATGGTATAATCAGTCCCCACAAGGTATTGGTCATATGTAAGTCCTTTAACGTCAGGTAAAAGGGTATCATACCGCCGGAAAAAAACATCGTAAATATAATCATAAGCATGATAGGGTTTTTTAAGAATACATCTTTACGGGATAAAAAGTACGCTCCGATGGAAGTCATTAAAATATCTAAAAATACTCCTATGATTAATATGAACAAGGTATTCCCATACCCTTTTAAAATCATGGGGTTTTGAAATACTTTTTTGTAAGCATCCAGACTGAAGCCCAAGGGCTTTAATAAAATTCCACTGTGCTGGGTCAGCAGGTTACTGTCACTGACAGACGCTACAGCTACATATAAAACCGGATATAGACACATAAGCATGATACAAGTTAATACAAAATAATTAAATCCTGAAAATATAAATTCTCCTTTTGATCGTTTCATCTTCATGCCATCCTCCTTACCATAAACTGGTTTCACTAAGCCGCTTGCTTAATTTATTTGTGATCAGCAGTAAAAATAGATTTATAACAGAATTGAACAGGCCGATGGCAGTGGAATAACTCCAATTCTGTTCCAGCAAACCAACACGGTAAACGTAAGAGGATATGATATCTGCCGTTTCATAGGTAGCGGGATTATACAAAAGTATGGTTTTTTCATATCCTATGCTCATTAAAGAACCCATCTTTAAAATAAGCATAATAACAATGGTAGGCATAATGGACGGAAGAGTCACAAAAATCAATTGTTTGAATTTACCTGCCCCGTCAATCATGGCGGCTTCATATAACTGACTGTCCACACCGGACAATGCCGCCAGATAAATAATGGAACCCCATCCCACTTCCTGCCAGATGCTGGACATTATATAAATCGTCCGGTAAAGGTGGGGATTTTGCAAAAGGGGTGACCTTTCCCCGCCAAAAAATATAATAATATCATTAATTAAACCTGAAGTCATCGTAAAGTTAACAATCATACCGGTTACTACGATTAAGGAAATAAAATGCGGTAAATAGGTTAAGGTCTGTGCCAGGCTTTTGAATTTTTTATTTCTAAGTTCATTTAACAGAAGTGCCAGTATAATGGGTGCCGGGAATCCAAAAATCAAGGAATAAACACTTAACAGCAGCGTATTTTTAATCAGCCTGAAAAAATATACACTCTTAAAAAAACGGATGAAGTTATCAATCCCTGCCCAGGGGCTGCCCTCGATACCAAGTGCCGGCGTGTAGTTTTTAAATGCAATGATTGCGCCATACATTGGTTTGTAACTGAATAGTAAGTAAAATAAAAGAACAGGTATTACAAGAAGATATAAAGTATAATTCTTGCGGAAATCCCTTTTGATTTTATAGAACAAGCCTCTTGGCTTCATAAATTAAATCATCCTTTCCAGGTGAAGCTCAGACTTCTGCCCCAAAACCCGGTTTCCTAGAAGATACCAGGTATTGGGGCAGCGTCTTTTGAAAAAATTATTAACGGGAATTATAACGTCCTAATGCAGCATTTTCAATTTCTAAAGCACGGTCTAACCCCATGCCTTCAATGGTGTTAACATAATCATCAAAATTATCAAGACTTTCTTCGCCAAAAATGAACTTTAAGGTCATTTCGTCTCTGTAGGTATTAATCTCATTCATAATAAGTGAGAACTCCTGGCTTTCTTCGGAAGTAGGGGTAACCGGCGGAATTTTATGGGCTTTTGCATTGGTGTCACCCCAGATTGGATTGGCTTTTTTCTGGGAATCAATGGTGTAATATTGTTCCAGGTAACGTTTATCCTGAACAAACGGCCCATTATAATTACCGCGGATATAAGCAGAAAGTGACTGTGCAAGAGGCCATCCGTCCGGGTTGTTCAATATTTTGTCCGTATAAGTAGGATAACCGTCCACCATGGTATAGGATTCTCCTTCTATACCAAAGTTAAATAGCATATGCCCCGCATCACTGTAAGCATAGTCCAGTAATCTTGCTGCTGTTTCAACGTCTTTACAACTTGTTGTAATGGCTACACCTCCCTGGTTCGGATATCTGTTCTCGATTTGTCCCATTTCAGGATGATCTCCCTTATTCAGGGTAGGAACCGGAGCTGCCTCTAACATATAGTTAGGGTCTGTAGCAAGTGCAGCATTAATCCATACCCCCATGCTGCTGCCTGCCCATCCCATGGACGCACCGGCACTTCCGTTGGTCATTTCGGCGCTGACCTGGTCTTTGCCTAAGGTAGCTAAATCCTGGTCAATCAGTCCTTCTTTATACCACTGTGCGAACGTGCCAAGGAACTGCTTGTAACCATCCTCAACAGCACCGAAATGGATCTTGCCGTCAGAATTTAAGTAAAAAGTTTTGGAGGTATTAAATGCATAGGTAAACGGGTTTTCTTCCGTTAAAACACCCATTGTATATTCAAAGGTAAATGGTGCGGCTGCACCTTTTTCTTCTTTGAATTTCATAAGTACATTATGCCATTCATCTATAGTAGTAGGCACTTCCAGATTCAAATCCTGAAGCCAGTCCTGACGTACCATCAAACCTATGGTATTACACAGACTCTCGTCACCCCTTATAAAAGGAAATACATAATAATGTCCGTCATCGGTTTTAATCATCTTATCAATATCCGGATTTGCTTTTAAATAAGCCATTAAGTTAGGGCAATATTTCTCAAATGCATCATTTAATGGAAGGATGGCATTATCATTGATTGCCTTTTCCGGTCCTCCGGGATAAGTCATCCAAGGGTATTCAATCATATCCGGCAGATTACCATCAGCTAATAATAAACTGAATTGTTCCTGGTCCTGCCCTGCCGGCGGATGCTCAAATTCAATCTGCACTCCGGTTTGTTCCATCCATGCTTTTGCGAATGGGGTATCTCCCAGATTGGTAAAATTAGCAGAAACATTGCCATTTAAACCGGTCCAATAGGTTACGCTTTTCCCTGAGGTCATAGGATATGTAAATTCCCCGCTGCCAGCTTCCCCTGATGCTGTACTTACACTCTGGGTGTTTGAAACTGTCTCTTTATTACTGCTTGTTTCCTTACTGCCGTTACTGCAGCCTGCAAGCAATGACATAACTGTTGCCGCAACTGTTGCCAATGCCAGCAATTTTCTTTTTACCATAAAATAATTTACCTCCTCTTGATATTTCATATTATTTTATTGCTTTCCTGTTATTACTTACCTGAAATTACTGCCGTCTTTATTTCAGCACAATTTATGAAGTGCGATTATAACTCTTCACTCCTTGCAGGCATGTAATGTTTAATCCGTGATCACGTAAGCACATTATAGTACCTCCTGACTGCATTATATATATTTAAAACTTTAAAAGTATGATGAAAACTTAAACTCCGGTATGCTTAATTTTACGGTTACATGATCAATTATTAAAATGGCTGTGTAAAATGCTGTCATTTATAAGGTTTTTCTCATCTGTCCCGGAGTTATCCCTGTCTGTTTTTTAAAAACCCGGATAAAGGCTCCGCTGTTACGAAAACCGACTCTCTCAGCGGTTTCCACAACGCTGATTCCCTGTTCCAGTAAATTCTGCGCTTCCTTAACCCTAACTGCATTAATGTATTCTAAAAGGCTGTCTCCGGTTTGTTTTTTAAATAAGGTAGAAATGTAGGCCGGTGTAATATCAAAATGCAGGCCGGTCAATGAAATATTTAAATCCGGGTTTTGATAATTATCCTCGATATATTCCCTGATTTTTCTGCTGAGCTGTTTATTGCTTTCATTTGCACTCTGTTTTAACAGAATCTCATTGCAGATCAGGTCAACAATATCACGAAACCGATTCTTAATATCAGAAAGCGGAAGCCTGGCAGACAATTTCTTTGAGATATCCATATTAACCAGCACATTTCCGCAGCCGCTGATATCGGCACCTTTTATCAGCGTTCCCATCATATCGAAAATAAGACATCTGCAGATATCGATCGATAAATTATTTTCACTATAATTAATGTCCAGTACTTGAAAGATATACTCTGCTGCCACTAAGTTATCCCCTGTCTTTATGGCATTAATCACTTTTTGCTCCAATTCCATTGGATAATAATACTTTGTCTGA
Source organism: Anaerocolumna sp. (assembly GCA_049692775.1). GTDB lineage: Bacteria > Bacillota > Clostridia > Lachnospirales > Lachnospiraceae > Anaerocolumna. The sequence continues at coordinate 148,046 of JBAVPE010000133.1, forward strand.
AGGTTTTTAATATCATCGTACATGATGATATCCGCATCCAGTAATTGAATATATTCCGCTGCTTCATTTGCAGCGATATAAGAACTGTGAATACCCTCCAATTGATACTGTATGCTGCCGATGGAAGTAACTGTCTGAAATCTGAAGCTTTCTGACACTTCCTGCTGCACAAAATATATGGATTCCTTTAAGATATCTATGAACTCCATACTGTCTGATGGTAAACTCACAATAGCCGCCACCCTGCCTCCCATGTCAGTGATTTCAATGTTAAAATGATCACTGGCCACTTCAGCAAATATATTGGCTACGATGAATTTATACAGATTTATGTTTTCTTCAAAAGACTCTTCATTGGCATTATCTCTATTAGGTGGAGCAATGGAAAAGAGAACTGCAACGTTATAATTCGAATTTAATTTTATATTAAATTTTTGATATTCTTCCAGTCCGTTTTGTTTATCAAAAGGATATTCTAACAGCCGGAAGATATAATAGTCTTTCAGAACTTTTTTGTTGTTCCAAAGTATACGGTTTGTATCCGTACGTTCCTTAAAGATATGCTGTGCTTCCTCCATAAGCCATTGATATTCATTCTTTTCGTAATTAATTATCCGGTTTCCCTGTCCTTTAAAAAGATCCAATATACATTTTAAAGGATTATAATTTGTCTTAGCAAGGAAATATGAAAAATAGGAACCTACAAATATACAGATAAATAAGCCGGCTAAGCTAAAATAACGAATGCTTTTTGCATTTTTCTCGATCAGGAAGTCCGGTGTCAGACATACATATTTCCAGTCAATTGCTGCGGACCCATCACTTGATACCATATACCGCCTGTCCATGAAAGTTTTATAAAAGTGATTGCCTTCTGTAAGCTTCTCATATTCTATGTCATCATCTAATTTAATGTCCGGATTCTTATTCACGATTTCATTTTTGCTGTTTAATACATATATCTTTAAATTATCATCCCATTTCATATTATCTACTATTTTCTGAAGATTTCTTACATTTACACTAATTACTATGGTTCCGGAATCCAGTCCAACTGCCGATTCCAGTGTCGTCATGGTAAACAGTAAGACATTTTCCCCATTTAATTTATGGATTGGCAGTACACCCTGTACGTATTTTTCTTTCATAAGCTCCTGAAACCGTACAAAATCATATTCACTATTTTCGTAATATAAGTGATAAAACAATTCCCCAGACATATTTCCTTTTATACTGGAAACAGTCCCGGTATTGTTAAAATAAACGAATATATCCTCAATAAAATCATCCGCCATATTCAGATTCTTCAATGTGTTTACTAAATGATATATTAATATCTGTTCTTTTGAAGTAAACTTTTCTTTAATAATGGTCGCTGACTGTACATCCGAATCCAATGCAATACGTGTAAACAACTTCTTGATCTCATTAATATGATTATCAATTTCCACTTTGACCGATCCCATTAATGCATCATTCATTTTATTGGACTGGCTTTTTGTGATCTGCAGCGAATACATATAGATTCCAATGCTTAAGATGATTGGAATGACCAGAATGAACAGATACGATAAAAACCATTTAATTAATAACGTTTTTATTTTCGCTTTCATTGCGCTACCCCCTTGTAACCTCATATTCATTTGTGGTTTGATTTCATTGTAAATTGCCCCTGTCCATTTTACTTATTTTAAACAGGATTGTATATTATCATTTCTTAGAATTTGGCATATTGAGATTATCAATTTTTAGAATATTGTAAAAATGAGCGGTTTCATTTATTTGTAATTCTTAATTCGTATTGATTAGATTTCTTATGTCGTAAAAAGAAGGAAGAAAAAACATGACAGAATAAAATGGTTACTGTTCACAGCCGTTATCACGCGAGGCGTTTTCGTGTGTAATTTACACGAAAATCCCGAGTTACACGGCACGAAACGGTGTTTTTTACCGTTTCTGTGCATCGCGAAGCGTGTTATTGTTCACAACACTGCTTTGGGCAGGGGTGTGGACAATAACATAAAATGCGCTTGCCGTGGTATGATAAGTATTTTCTATTTTCTTACTTTGTTAATTATGATATAATTAATTAGTTTTCATATACGGAAATTAAAAGTTTTGAATATAGTCAGATTGGAGTTATTATGAAACGAAATACCGTATTAATTACCGGTTCTTCCAGGGGAATCGGCAAAGCCATCGCCGTCAGATTTGCCAGAGAAGGTTTTAATGTGATTATTAATTGTTCCCATAAGGAAAAAGAACTGCTCCTTACAAAGGAAGAAATAGAAAGCTATCAGGTGCCCTGTATGGCTTATGTGGGAGATGTGGGTAATTATGATGAAGTCCTGAATATGATTACTTTAGCCAAACAGCAATTCGGGACCATTGACGTACTTGTCAATAATGCCGGAATTTCTTATGTAGGTTTATTTACCGATATGGATATCCAATTATGGAATAAAATAATCAATACAAATTTAACCTCCGTATTTAACTGCTGTAAATTAGTAACACCTGATATGATTGCCCGGCAGAAAGGAAAGATTATCAATATATCCTCCGTCTGGGGAAGCGCAGGTACTTCCTGTGAGGTGGCCTATTCTGCTTCAAAAGGGGGTATCAATGCGTTTACCAAAGCCCTGGCCAGGGAACTTGCGCCAAGTAATATTCAGGTAAACGCAGTAGCCTGCGGTGCCATTGATACCCAGATGAATCAGTTTTTAAGTAAAGAAGAACTCTCTTCCCTAATTGAAGATATCCCTGCAAACCGTTTCGGGCGTACAGAAGAAGTTGCAGATTTCGTATTTTTGCTGGCGTCCGGTAATGACTATTTAAACGGGCAGGTTATTCATTTGGATGGAGCGTGGATTTAGCATTTTTTAGTCCTTCTCAATAGGCCGCATAATGGGAAATAGTACAGAATCTTTAATATTGTTCGTTCCTAACAATACCTGAATTAATCTGTCAATTCCCATACCCCAGCCCGATATTGGCGGCATGCCATATTCCATAGCGGTAATATAATCCTTATCCATTACCATGGCATCTTCATCCCCTTTTGCCTTCAGGTCTGCCTGTTCCAGCAACCGTTTAGCCTGTTCTTCGGGATCTACCAGTTCCGAATAAGCATTAATTACTTCTACTCCATTGATAACCAGTTGAAAACGGTCGGTTATATCCTTGTTATTATCATTTGCCCTTGCTAAGGGGGATAATGCAATTGGATGCTGCGTTAAAAATGTAGGTTCAATCATTTTGGGCCTGCTTACCTTTTTGTAAAGCAGGTCAATTAAATTTCCTCGGCCTAATAGGTTTATATCTGTTTCAGATTCTAAAGTTATTCCTTTTTTCTTTATTTCATTCCTTAATTCCTCTGCAGTTAAGATTGTATCAATATCAATCCCGCAATCTTTCTGTATCAGATCCCGGAAGGATACTTGCCAGAAATCTCTTTCTCGTATCCTCATTCATGATTAAATCCAGATACCTTTGCCTATAACAGCTATCTATATTATTGATTCCATGAAACTTTTCCGGTAAAGGTCTCAGTGCTTTTCCTAAAAACTGAAATTCCTTTACCCTGATGGTCTTTTCACCGGTCTGGGTGGTAAATAACTCGCCGGTTACTCCGATAAAATCTCCAATATCAAAACCTTTCTTAAAGAAATCATATTGTTCCTCACCTATTACATCTTTTTTAAGCGCTGCCTGTATACGTCCATTAATATCTGCTATGGTTATAAAAGTCAGCTTGCCCATTTTACGTATCAATGTGATTCTACCTGCTGCCCTAATATTATCTGTGCCATCCGGCAGGTGGGATAACTCTGCTAATTGATGAGTTATTTCAAACCGTTCCGGATATGGATTGGTTATTTCTGTTATTATATTTAATTTATTACTTCTGATTTGTTCTAACGATATTTCCATAAGATTTACCTCCATAATTTGCTTTTTGCTATTCGTGTTTTTATAGTTTTATGCTTTATCAATTGCTGGGCTTTCTGTCACTTCTGATATCTATTTACGCATTGTATTTTAAGACTCTAAAGTATAATTAAGCTCTGCTTTCCGGTCGAAAACAGGTATAAAAAAAGCCCCCTTCCTTGATTTTTATTCAAGGACGAGAGTATTGCTTCGTGATACCACCCTGTTTCATCTATATCTCGCGATATAAACCTCTGCTAGTACGAGTATTATTTGTACCTCTTCACACCTAACGAGGCTCTCTGTGACATATCTCATTATCTACTTTTCTTTTCATTGCCTTTAGAAATATTTTATTAGCAAATGCTATCATAATTCTTTATTATTGTCAATTGCTTTAGACACAGCTTGCTTTGAAATGTAAACTTCTTTAAAGATACCCAATTTCATTATCAATTGTAGATATATTCTCCTGTTTTATGAATTCTCAGCAAAGTTCTTACGGCCTTCCGCCTCGAATTCTTCAATTAGTCCGGTTTCCGTGAGACAGGCCTCCTCCATGTCTATTTTGTAGGTCTTCACTTCAAATCCTTCTAATGATATTTTTTGGTCTATTCTTCCGTCCAACACCCTGATATTGGCTTTTGCACTTTTTCCCGTGCTTTCATAAACTCGAAGAATATATCCGCTAAAGTTTTCAGCCTTCTTTATGGCTGAGATTATCACCTGAGGGTTATCAACGGTTATAAACTGACCGGCTGCTTCTCCTTCTTGTGGAGGACAAAATGAAAAGCCATATGGTTCTTCGTTAAATGCCAGTGCTTCCCTGTCAATCATCTTTTCTACTTCCCCTACAGAACCACCCTGTATACGGAAACGGTAAAATCGCTCTCCCTGTTCCATTCTCGGTGCCCATTGCTCTTCCTGAAGCGCCTTCCCCATTATAAAGTCAGAGGATGTATACCCTGCACTGCGAAGCAGTGTAATACCCAGCTCCCGTCCGGTATAACCGGCTCCATAAGTACCGTTATTGATAACAGCCAGGGCTTTATCGGTGGTTCCATCTTTTGTCATTATCCATTTTTGGGATACCGTTTCCTTCCCTTTCTCCAGTTCTTCCCTTCCAAACATAATCTGTCCGCGAAAAGCTTCGCAATCCTCCGGCGTCTTGAGAATAGCCTTCAGATACTTCTCTTTTTCCTGAAAATGGACACCGATTTCAATATCAAAGCAGTTTCCCTTTTTCGGCATCTGATACCGTATATAAGCCTTGCTGCCATGTAAACCGAAAACAGCTTCTACCGTAGTACGTACCTCACCGTCTTCAATAATTCGTACCGCCGGTATTATTTTTTCACCTAATCCGCAGTATTCGGCAGTTTCGTGAGGTGTCAAAAGTTGAAAAGTTCTTCTGCCATGGGATTTACCTTTCCCAAATCCCCAAGGATTATGGGTATCGTCAAAACAATCCAGCTGCAAACTCTCTTTATCCAGATAACGCTTACCGTTTACGGAATACTCCTTTAGCAGACCGGTTGTCGTATCAATTATGATCTTCATCCTACCATTGTTAAAAATATATTCCGGTTGGGATACAATTTCAGAAAATACCGGACGCTTTGGTAACGGTTCAAAGTAAACGTCCAAACGGTTCATGGAACTTGCTTTCAGCGTGGCCTGCACTACTATTTTCTTTCTCCAGTCTAAATTGAAATTACTGGATTCCTTCTCTGCCTGTGCCGGTATCTGCTTTCCCTGGGACATTACTTTCGGATACATAAAATCGGTAGACCAGTTCTGTTGCAGCAGCCCTGTTTCACAGGAAAATACACCTGTAATATCATAAGGATGGGGATTATAGAATAAAACAACAGAACTGCCTTCCTGCACACGCTTCTCCCCATGAGCCAGAGCAAGTGCCGCCGAGTGCTTAACACGGCTCATCAGTTCCAGTCCATAATTAAGCAGACGTAAGGTATCCTCCTCTACCAATGGGCTGCCAGTGCCCGGCAGTGCATCATGAAATTCACTGAAAATCAATGCCCGCTCAGCATCATTCATATCTTTTTCCGGATAACTTCTACCGCACTGAAAGCAAGCTGCCGCTACCATTCTTTCCGCAGAATAAAATTCATTTTCCAGTTCACGGTGCTTTTGCTTTATACGGATTTGGGATGTATAACACCCCTCTGCTACCGGATTCAGCCCAGCAGTTACTCTCGGAAATTCATTAAGCTTCGCAATCCGTTCTTTAAAATAAGCTTCCGGCGTTGAATGAAGAAAGTTATAATTATTCTTATTTTTTGCAAGCTCTTTCAAATCCTGTAAATCTTTTCTGGAAGGACCGCCGCCATGATCTCCTACCCCCCATAAGAAAAGTGTAACTTCCTCTTTTCCTTTTCCAGGCAGAAATTCCATTAATTCTTTTGTAGCCTGCCCCCATACACTATTATAATTTTCATCAGACCGGTGTACCAGAATAGTCGAACCATCCAGTCCCTCCCATTCAAAATCCTGTTCTTCAAATGAAAAACTGCCTTTGGCTGGCCTGCATACAATATAAGAATCATAACCCGCTTTTTTTAATATCTGCACAAGTCCCCTGGAATGCCCGAAGGAATCAAAATTAACTGCTGTAGAAGGAAGGGCATTAAAATATTCTTCAAAAAACCTCCTGCCTCTTTCTATATTACGAACAACGGATTCACCGGACGGCATATTACAGTCAGGCTGCAGATACCAGCCCCCCATAATATTCCACCTGCCTTCCTGTACTGCTTTTTGCAATTTTTGAAACAAGCCCGGGCTGTTATCTTTCACCCATTCATATAAAATAGCTTCGTTGTGGTTAAATACAAATCCTTCAAATTCTTCTGTCATCTCCTCTACTGTTTTAAAAGTAGAAAGTGCTTCTGAGCACCCCTCCTGCCACTTCCACAACCATACTGGATCAAGATGGGCATTAGCTATTAAATGTATATTTTTCATAACGTTTCTCACTTCCTTTTTCATATTAAAAGAGCACCCGGCAGCCCGTTTACCTTGCTGCCGGGTGTTTCATTGTTGGCCTTAGAAATATCTTAGCTACACTTATTACCCGGTTATTTCATTAATTGCCTGCAATAATTCCATTAATCTGTTCCGCGACCTCCTGAAGTTTCGTTACCGGATCTTTGCTTTCACCATCCAGTATATTATTGTATGTGGGATCCCAAACCTTTCCGGCATCAGAAGACCAGTCAGCCGCATAACGTATCCCATTTTTTGTCTTTGTTTCCATCATAGTTTTAACGGCTTCTGCTACCTCCGGATGTCCTTTTTCATTCATTTCATCATAGAAAACAGAAGCGGAAGCAGAATGTGCACAAGGTGCTACAGGTGTAGCTTTTAATACTGTCTGATATAAATCACTGGACATAAACTTAATCAATTCCCAGGTTTCTTCCGGATTCGCCAGATTCTTAGGAGACATCCAGCCTACTGTATCATAGGTCGTAGTTCTTCCGTTTGGACCTTGGGGCGTAGGTGCATAACCCCATTTCAAATCAGGGCAGTTCTTGATCAGAGAATCAACCTCCCACTGTCCGTAATATAATAATGCCATTTCACCGGCTTCAAACATAGACTGCTGGTTCGCCACCTCATACGTTCTTTTCGGCAGGGTACCGTCTGCTATCATTCCCTGAATTTTCGCAGCCTGCTCGATAAACTTATCATCTACTGTTACTTTTGTAGTTCCCATTATCTTATCCATTAAAGGTGCACCGCCATAAGAAGTACTGATATTGGCAACACCAAAACCGGAGGTATCCAGGCCATAAAGACCATACTTGTCTTCTGCCGGTTTTTTCAGCTTTTCAGCCATTGCCCACAAATCATCCCATGTCCAATCTGCTGCAGGCTCTGCAACCCCGGCAGCTACCAGTAAATCCTTGTTATAAAAAACACCATATACATTCACCAGACTTGGAAAGCCGTAAGTTTTTCCATCAAGCTGCCATCCACCCATAGTACCTTCGTAAAGAGATTCTATGAATTCCGGCTCCGCTGCCACATTATCAGTCCAGTCTGTCAGCAGGTTTTTCTGGTAAAAAGAAGCCGCCATATCATATCCGCCCTGGAATACATCCGGAGCTTCACCGGCAGTAATCATGCCCGCCAGCTGCTGTGTATAATCCGAATAGGAACCCTTTACGATTTCAACTTTAATATTAGGATGTTCTTTGGTAAACACATTATCGAATGCATCCTGTATGGCGGTATTCATTTCATCGCTTTCCCAGTCTACCACTTTTAAAGTAACCTGTTTTGCATCCGATGTTCCACCCTTGTCAGAAGAATTGTCGTTACCTATAGCTTTTTCATTTCCATTTCCTTTGCAGCCTGTCATCATAGCCGCTGTCATAGCCGCACACAATCCGAGTGCGATTGCTTTTTTCATTTTTCCTTTTTTCATAATGAACCCTCCAATTTACTTTTATTTTAACTAGCAAAAATGCTTATTCCGTCCGCATGAAAGCCGTTTACTTTACTCCGGAATTATTCATAGAGCCAAGTCCCTCCATAAAATAATTCTGGCAGAAGAAGAAAATGATTAGTATCGGCAGCATATACATAATGTCTGCAGCCATAAATAAATTCCATTGAGTGCCGTATGTACTGCTGGTCATTCGTCCTACCCCCAATGCCAGGGTCCATTTCTCCGGCTTGCTGATCACATACAGGAGGGGTGTCAAATAATCATTCCATGCTCCCTGAAACGCCTGTATCGCAATTACTGTAATCAGCGGCTTTGACATAGGTGCTATAATATGAACCAAAATCTGCAGTCTGTTCGCTCCATCAATTCTTGCCGCATCATCATATGATTTCGGTATGGTAGTCATAAACTGCCTTGCCAGGAAGGTTTGAAAAGGTGCACCCAAAAAGCTTGGAATAATCAATGGCCACCAGGTTCCATAAGCCCCCAGCACTGCCCATAAACGAAATACCGGAATGACTGCTACCATTCCTGGAATCATCATGGATCCTATGATCAGGTAAAACCACAGCTTTTTTCCCTTAAATTTCAATCTGGCAAGAGCATATCCTACGCTCATGCAACTGCATATCTGTCCAATACTGACAACAATTGAAATAAACATGGAATTGAAGAACTTTCTTCCAAAGCCCACTTTAGCCAGTCCACTCGTAAAGTTTTCCCAATGAAAAGCGGAAGGTATCCATTGAGGCGGAACTTTAAACACAGCGGCATTGTCTTTTAGAGCGGTAGTCAGCATCCAGAGCAACGGAAACAGCATGGGTATGCAGAATACCAATATCAATACATATCGAGCAGTTTTATTTATTCTCTGCTTTTGTTTCTTTCCCATTTCAGACACCTCCGTTAATCATTTTCGTAATATACAAAAGATTCAGACTTTCTAAAAATTAAAACTGTAAAGACCAGAATAATCAAAAAGAGTATCCATGATTCCGCACAGGCACGTCCATACTTCTGATTTGTGAATGCATTTACATAAATATCGTAATTAATAAAATTTGATGAGAAATTAGGTCCCCCCAAAGTCATAATCTGTGCTTCGGCAAAAGACTGCATGCAGCCAATTAAACCTGTAATCAATTGTAAAAAAATAACCGGTGTAATCATAGGAAGAGTGATAAATTTAAACTGTGACCATCCTGTCGCACCATCCAGGGATGCTGCTTCAAATACATCCGCAGGCACGGATTGCAGACCGCTTAAGAAAATAATCATCATGCCGCCTACCCCCCACCACTTTATCATACTTAAGGAAAATAGTACTACTTTTTCGCTGGTAAGCCATCCAACCGGTGTAATCCCAAATTGTCCCAGAACTCCATTCAGCAATCCCACATCAGACTTAAAAATAAACTGCCACAAAATAATGGCTGCCACTCCGGGCACTATGGTAGGCAAATAATAAATTACGCGAAACAGCTTAATTCCCGGCACTTTTTTATTTAACAACACCGCCAGGGCAAGCCCCAGAGCCAATGTAACAGGTACATTAATTAACGCATACAGGAATGTCACCTTAATGGATTTCCAAAATACCGGATCCACCGTCAATAAATACTTGAAATTTTTCAACCCCCGCCAGACAGGTGCATTGATACCATCCCAATCGCAAAAGGCACTGTACAAGGAATAAAGCATTGGATATGCACACAGTACAGGAAACCCTATCAAAGTCGGTATCATAAACAAATATGCCTGAAATCCCTCTTTTTCCCAAAAAGGGTTCCCTTTTCTTTTCATTTTCTTCTTCTCCTCCAATCTCAACCGGCTCCTTTCATAAATAACTTTATATCATTTCCTTGATTAGTATAGATATATTATATATATTATTTAATATTATGTCAATACATAACGCACAATTTATATGTTAATTATTTGATTTTTATCAATATTTTCACAGTATAAATTCAATTTTTATTATTATTATTAATTTATTTTTATACTTTATGTATAATTTTATATAGGTATTAATATATTAATATCATTTATTTTTTTATATATCATTTTTTTATTACCATAGCATATCATTTAATCACATTTACAGAACTATTAGCGGTTAAAGTCACCTCTGTATAAACCTGAAGTTATAAACCGCCCTAAAGATTTTCCTTTAATGGCAGAGATTTTTAACCTCAATGTAGACCGTACTTAATGGAGAAATTTATCGTTATAGAAGTAAAAGAATATTTCGATTGATATTAGAGTAAAGCAGTGAAAAAACACAGTAGATAAGAAAGATTTCATGCATACAAGAAGAATAATTACGACAGATTATCAAAGAAAACAAAATTCAGAATGCAGGTGATATCAACTTACTCAAAGGCAGTTTCAAAGATATAATTCAAGAAATGCCAGAAGCAGAGATGGATGTTTCTATTGGTTATCCTAAAAAACAAAAAAAGGGAGATTTGTCATTGATAATAAAAGAAATGGTTATACCCTAAGACGTTAAAGAGTCACTATGGTGAAACTGAAGTGGATATTTCCAGGCATAAAAATGGTGAGTTTGAACCAAAGATTATACCGAAATATCGGACGGATGTATCCGGTATTAAAGAACTGGAGGCATTGAAAGAAAATGGGAAAAGAGAATCGGCGTAAGCTTCAGTAAATCCGAACCACTACGCCGCTTACAATTATTCCGCCGGCATTATAATTATTGCCGATAACCTCATAATTATTCCCACGGCCGGGTGTAGGCAGAACTCATATTTCATTATGATGCATTAAAATATAAAAACAAATTGAATACATATCCATTAAATGTATATGTTATTAATATAGATATATTTCGACATCGAAATACATATTTAACTCTTACCGGATAGCTGGTATTTTTACCGAATTTCAGTACCGGGCACAGGAAATTTGCACTCTCGTTCCACAATCTGATATGGCACCATAATAGTCTTGGAACTTCCGTTTCCATTCATTACTTCAAACAACGTCTCTACTGCAAGCTGCCCGATTTTGGCTTCTCCCTGCTTCACATGAGTAAATAAGTATTGACCGATAATGTCATCCGCGCAGTCAAAACATACAATGGGGTATTTTTTATCCAAGCCTTTTTCAAGAAGACATTTGTGTAGAATAAGCGCTATTCCGTATTCAGCTGCCAGAAATGCCTCAACTCCCGGATGGCTTTCCAGATGGAGGGATACCTTTCCCATATCTTCCCCTATCAGTTCTTCAAAATGCTTGCTGGGTAATGTAGCTCTTAAATCCATAATCCAGTTACTATCATCTGTAATGATGCCGAATTCATTCATAGCTGACACAAACCCTTTCTGCCGTTCCTGCAGAGTGGAGGTCCCATCGGCATCTGGTTTTACAAAGCAAACCCTACGATACCCTTTATCCAGAAGGCATTTTGTAAGTTCCTTCGCTGCTGCTATATTGTCAGTTCCCACATAAGGAACCGGAATTCCTTTCATCTGCCGGTCCACTGTAACAACCGGGAAGTGTTCTACCACCATCTGCAAAATTTTCGGATTATAATTCTCGTCCTGGGAACACATAATAATCATTCCTTCTGCCCCCAGCTTCAAAAAGTCATCAATCGCCCGGGATTCACTTTCAATAGAGCCGTCACTACAACGTAAAACCATTGTAAGTTCCTTCCTCCGGCATTCACGTTCAATGCTGTTTAACAGCAAGGTACCGAAACCGGTTCCGAAACCTTCTAAAACAACTCCTATCAAGCGTATTTTCCCTGGATCTCCATATATTGTATTCGTTTTTATTATAGCCGTTTCTTTTTCATCATGCCCAATTACAAAAGAACCCTTACCGGCCATCCGAACAATCTTTCCTTCTTCTGCCAGCATTTCCAATGCCTTTTTGCTAGTTATCCTGCTGACCTCATATAACTCTGCCAACTCCTTTTCAGAAGGGATTCTCTCTCCCGGTTTATACTTTCCTCCCGTAATTGCATCGGCTATGTCCATATAAATCTGTTCATAAAGTGGCAACTGTTTCATCTCCTGTTTCAAAATCCTTTCTTAAACCTTTTTCTCATCACACACTTTCAAGAATGTGATACCGTAATGTTTTAGCAAGTAGTATATTGATATTTTAGCACAACAAATCTTACATTACAATTATTTCCCTTATTATTGTATATTTCTCCTATTAAAAGATTGTTTCTGCCCTCTTCTTATTGTTTTAGTATTGTCTTAGCCTCTCTTAATCGTTCATTAAATTGTAAATAGAAGTCCATCCCTATATCATATTTCTTTAAGTAAAAGCTGTTTAATATATACATATTAATATTTTTTATCAGATTCTCATCTTGGATATTTTTTATTATATCCTCCACATCATTTAAAAAATAATGCCAGGCTATGACAAACTGTTCATTATTCTTTAAGTCAGGTGTATCAACCCATTTATTCACTTTTCTTTTCGTTTTACTTTTATTATTGCATTCATTAATCTGCAGAAAATATTTAAAATCATTGTTATCATAATATCTTCCAAGTGGAAAAATCCTGCAAATTCCAGGCCGATAAGCATGGATACTGCATTTACCCACATTATTAAGAAAAGCACAGGCCCCGGAGGCATCTGTCATCTTAAGATTTGGTAAGATAATACCATCCACCACGTTTAGCTCGATTTTATCTGCTAACAATTTTTCAAATGGTGTATCGAGATTAGATGATAATCGATATATATCAAAAGGATCTAAAATAATGGAATTCCCCATTCCATGACAACAAGCAGCGTTTCCCTGGCACCCGTTACAATTTGCTTCTACCAGATCATTTTTATCATATAGATTTCCATCAGATATTTCACTAAGGCTGCAATTTCTTTTCATTTCATTTTCCTCACTTGTATTAATCACTATACCTTCGTTTTTTAAGATTTAATAAACTTAGGATTTTATTATAGCATAATAACGGTAATCTGCAATAGCTGATCCAATTGACTAAGCCAAACCATACTTCCATATTCCGGCGTAATAAGTAAAGAATGCCGTCCAATGGTTCCCAAACCCGCTGCTTGCGCTGCATGTTTTGCAGATACAATGCTTCTGAACCGCCCCGTATTTTCATCCCATTCTGAGCCATTGGTCCTGGCCGGAATTGCCAGAATTCCCTCTTTTTCTAAATCAATGCAAAATTGAACTGCCATTTTGTCCATCTTATCACTAAGAATATTTCGTACGACAGTATAAGGGACTGCTGTTCTACAGGCAAGCGTCCCTGTCAGAAAACGGTTTACAAATACGATCACAGATTTGCAGGTAGGCAAAACATCGGATGGATGATATCCTTCCGGTGCTTCTGAAAATCTATCTAAACCTGCGATTCCGCACATGTCTGCCCCTAAATGATATAGGCGCTCTTTTATTGATTCCTCAGCAAAATGAACTTCTATGGAACTGCAGGTCTGGTAATATTCCTTTTCAGATTCTTTCATTAAGGCTTCAATATCACCATGATTTACGGCAGAGTTCTCCCCTGTCAGTTCCAACTCTTTCATTCTTGCTCTTTTGAAAGTTCTGTACCCCTTTACATCATAAGACCACGTTTCCGGATAAAACAAAGGAGCTCTTACCCAGTAAGTGATTTCACCCGCTTTGCAAAAGCTCCTATCTAAATAATAGAATTAATATCCCCAAAAGGTACACATTATAATAAATGGAAAGCCACAATAAGTGATGCAAAAACAATGGAAACCATGGAAGTAAGTTTAATTAGGATATTAATAGATGGTCCTGATGTGTCCTTGAAAGGATCTCCTACTGTATCACCTACCACTGATGCTTTATGCTGGTCACTTCCTTTTCCGCCATGTGCGCCCTGCTCAATAAACTTCTTGGCATTGTCCCATGCACCACCTGAATTAGCCATCATAATGGCAAGAACAAAACCCGTAACCGTATTTCCGGCAAGAAGACCGCAAACACCTTCAGGTCCCATCAGAAGTCCAATAACAATAGGAATAATTACGGCTACCATCGCTGGTGCAATCATCAGCTTTTGAGCCGATCTTGCACACATATCAACACAGGTAGCATAATCGGGCTCTGCCTTTCCTTCCATAATTCCAACTATGGTTTTAAACTGCCGCCTGACTTCTAATACAATTGACTGTGCCGCCCTACCTACTGCATCCATGGTAAGAGCTGCAAATAAGAAAGGTAACATACCTCCAATAAACAATCCTACAAGTACTTTGGGATTGGTTATAGCCAGATTCAGATTCAGATCCGGATTAATTTGATATACTTTATCAATATAGGATGCAATCAGTGCAAGAGCGGTCAAGGCTGCTGAACCAATAGCAAATCCTTTTCCTGTAGCAGCCGTTGTATTACCAAGGGAATCCAGAGCGTCTGTTCTTTCTCTTACGGATGAATCCATATGTGTCATCTCTGCAATACCACCGGCATTATCAGCGATTGGACCATATGCATCCGTAGCCAGTGTAATACCCAAAGTGGATAACATACCAACAGCCGATAAGCCTATACCATAAAGTCCGACATTAAAATCACTTGTACCTCCAGAACAGTAGTAACTTACGAGGACAGAAATTCCTACGATTGCAACCGGCGCAACAGTAGAAAGCATACCAAGGGATAATCCGCTGATAATTACGGTAGCCGCTCCTGTTTCACTGGAACCGGCCAGTTTTTTAGTTGGCTTATACGTATCAGATGTGAAATATTCTGTAATGGCTCCTATTAAAACTCCCGCAACCAAACCTGAAAGAATTGCAGCATAAAGCCCCATCTGATCAGGAAGCAGCAACTTAATTATAAAGAATGCGGCAATAATAATGATTGCAGCACTGATATAGGTACCGGTTCTTAGTGCCTTGAGAAGATTCTTCTGGGATGCACCCTCCTTTGTCTTAACAAAAAATGTACCAATGATTGATGCAATTACACCAATTGCTGCCAGCAGCATTGGTACAGAGACACCTTTTATACCATATCCTGCAGCAACAGCAAGCGCTGCCGTTGATACAATAGAACCCACATAAGATTCATAAAGATCGGCACCCATCCCAGCTACATCACCTACATTATCGCCTACATTATCAGCAATAACTGCCGGATTACGTGGATCATCTTCCGGAATTCCTGCCTCTACCTTACCAACAAGATCAGCGCCTACATCAGCGGCCTTAGTAAAAATACCTCCTCCGACCCTGGCGAAGAGGGCCATACTGGATGCACCCATTCCGAAGGTCAGCATATTTGCCGTTATTTCTGTAATACGTTCACCTTCGGGAAGATTATGGAAGGCCGCGCTCAAAATGCAATACCATATTGAAAGATCCAGAAGACCAAGACCAACTACGGTAAATCCCATAACCGAACCTGCTGAGAATGCCACCCTGAGCCCCCTATTCAAACTCTTTGAAGCTCCTTCCGCAGTTCTGTCGTTAGCCATAGTAGCGGTACGCATGCCTATAAATCCCGACAGACCGGAGAAAAAACCACCTGTCAAAAAGGCAAACGGAGTAAAAAAGCTCAAGAATCCACTAAATGCCATAATTAATAAAATACAAAAAACTACAGCAAAAAATATTGCCACCCCTGAATACTGACGTTTCAGATAAGCATTCGCACCTTTTCTTACGGCTTTTGAAATACGAACCATTTCCGGGGTGCCCTCCGGTTGCTTTTTAACACGCAGGAACATAAACAAAGCAAAGATAAGTGCCAGCAATGATCCCACTGCAACAAAATAAATTGCGTTCATAAACTAATACCTCCAATTATAATTATTTTTAACTTATATAAATAATAAAACATTTTATATACATTATCAACAAATCTTTTAGATATTTATGTTGTGGAACATACTATTCAACCAAACTAGTGTACTGACCGCTTGGCACTGCTTTTAAATAACTTCGTTCTTTATGTATGCCATATTTGTTGTCAGCTCAAATTCTTAGGATTTTTATTCTCAATTCAATTTGAAGGCAAATATCGTCTTAATTATATATCAATCAGAAAATAAAATCCACCATTTTTTTACATTTTTATAAAAATACTCCAGGTAAATGTTCTCTATTCTATTTCTATCCACTCATTCCGTGTTGATTATCATTGTTTGATTCTATTTACCATTTTATCATACACAAAAAGCCTCACAAAACGTAAGCTTTATAAGGTCTTTGACAATTTAGTTATTTTTTTATTTCGTTACAAAATCCACTTGATTTTCAGTATCCTCTACCCAGGATTCATTTTTCTTATCAAGTGACCAGTTATATTTATACCAGTCAGAATCTTTTATTTTCATATATTACCTCCATACACCATGCAGGGTACCTTATGTAAATTAAATGTATTCAAATATCCTGATTATTGGGGTCAGATTTCCATTCAGTAATATTAGAGTCCTTTTTAAATACGTTTGCATCACCATTTGATTTAACTAAAAATATTTCTTCATCAGGGTAATAACATGTATCTTCTTTTTCTACCGTTCCAACATCCAATATTTCCAGAATTTCATCACTTGAATTATAAAATGTATGCGCTATATTCCGTCCTGCCGGTTTTGCAATAAAATCTCCCTTTTTAATAGAATATTCATTGTCATTCAGGCGTAGTATTCCCTGCCCTTCTAATATTAAAAAGAATTCTTCCTGTTGTGAATGACTATGATATTTTGTGCTGAAGGCTTGAGAGGGGACTTTATCAATATTTACATATAACTTTTGACTTCCTGCCGCACTTCCTAAATACTTTGTAATAAGACCTGCATTGTTTTTCCAAATAAATTCATCACTTAAATTAATTTGGTTTTTAATATTTATTTCCATTCATTTTCTCCTCTATCATTTATGTTATGGTTTACACGCTGACCATTGACCTTGTCCCAAATCCAAATTGCCTGCAAAACTCTCCTTTTCAGTTATCTGACACCAGTACGGTGCATGTCGATCTAATTCTATGGATTCTCTTGAAAATACTTCTTTTTCTAAAAGTAGATTTTCTTCTTTAATAAAATTCATTTATCCTCCTGCAATTGGTGCATCATAAATTCTTTAACCTTCGGCAACATTTTTTTAACGTCCAATAACCATCCTATTTCATCCACAACCCCTACCACTTTTGCTGCTTCTCTTATTTTTGCAATAGATATCATTTTATTACGATTCAAATTTTCGTATATTCTAGAAAGTTCTTGAATTGAAATCCCATAATTCACTCGGGTAACAGCATAATATAAATCTACAAATGCCTTTTCCTTAATAGCAATATTCTCATAAGACAACGTAAAATTTTTGCTTGGAATTAATATAACGTCGACTTTAGATTTTAATGTAAGATTTGATAGCAATTCCTTTTCACTTGCTTTAACAGCCAAAAATTCTTTTGCATTCAAAACTTCACTTATTTCATTTATTCCATCTTCTTCAATTTCCAAAATGACTGGATACTGCTCTGGAACATGTAACACTTCACCTACCAATGCATCTAATCCTGAAACATAAAATTCATAACCATATTCCATAACTATATCATATATTTCCTGCGCTTTTTTTTGCATGTATTCATAGCCTACAGCAAGATGTGTATCCATTTTTGATAATGAATATAGACCATGCCCAGATTTGTATAATTTCCCTTGCTTACATAAATTATATATCCTCCAAGATATTGTATTTTGATTCGTTTCTGGAAATCTTTCA
Organism: Anaerocolumna sp.; assembly: GCA_049692775.1. GTDB lineage: Bacteria > Bacillota > Clostridia > Lachnospirales > Lachnospiraceae > Anaerocolumna. The sequence goes on from JBAVPE010000133.1 coordinate 166,191, forward strand.
TATATCTGCTTAATAGCTACTTCAACCGAGTTGTTAAACAACTCATCTATTATTTCATAAAATTTTTTCAAATCTTTTCGTTCCATCATATTTCCTCCAAAACTTTATCAACAAAATTTTGTTTTGCTACACTTGTTTTGATAAGTATACCAAAACTTTATCAACAAATCAATGTTTTGAAGTTTTTTTACAAAAGGACAGCCCATATCTGCAACTCCATACAGAAGATGGAAAGAAGTTTTCCTACCGTAATTACTATGACAGCTATTTCAAGCCTTTGATGACAAACCTGGATATTGAGAAAACTCCACACTGTTGCAGGCATACCTGTATCTCCATGTTAGCCGATGCACATATTGACCAAACAACTGTTAAAAAAATTGTAGGACATTCAGGAGCAATGACTTTGACTGAAAAGGTTTATACTCATATGAATATCAATGAATTAGTAAAAGCAATTAACATGATTTTAGAAGTGATTGTTACTTATATGTTTCTTACATTGACAGAGAGGTAGTTATCAAATGACTATTATTGCATTAAAAAAGGATGTCTCCCAGACAGATAACTCCATCTGAAAAACATCCTAATAAAATTCTAATATTTGTGTCTTTTAAGTTGCGTATGTGTTACTTACTTGATACTTGTGTGTTACTTATCCACTCATATTAAGCACATTTCACAACTACCCAACTCTCTTGAAACCCAGTAAATAAGCCACTTTCCGAAGTTCCAAACCGACCACATATTACCTCTTTGAAAACTGAGGAGCACGACGTGCGGCTTTGAGACCGTACTTCTTTCTTTCCTTCATTCTTGGATCTCTTGTTAAGAAACCAGCTTTTTTTAAAGATGGACGGTAATCCAAATCAGCATGTAATAATGCTCTGGAAATTCCGTGCCTGATTGCACCTGCCTGGCCGGTGAAACCACCTCCACGTACATTTACAAGTATATCAAATTTATCAGCTGTATCTGTAATAACCAATGGTTGACGAACGATTAACTTTAATGTTTCAAGTCCAAAGTATTCATCCATACTTCTTTTATTTATTGTTACTTTACCAGTACCAGGAACTAAATATACTCTAGCAATACTGCTTTTTCTTCTTCCGGTTCCGTAATATTTTGCTTTAGCCAATGTAATTTCCTCCTTTCAACCTCTTTGATTAATATTTAATCTCTAATACTTCTGGTTTCTGAGCTGCATTATCATGCTCCGGGCCAGCGTATACGTGTAATTTTGTTATCATCTGTCTTCCTAAAGGTCCTTTGGGAAGCATTCCCTTAACAGCGAGGTTGATTGCTTCGCCAGGTTTTTTAGCCATTAATTCTCTTAATGTAGTTTCTCTCATACCACCTACATAGTCAGAGTGATTGTAATAAATTTTTTGATCTAATTTCTTTCCAGTTACTTTTATCTTATCAGCATTTACAATTATTACATAATCACCGGTATCAATGTGTGGTGTGTAAGTCGGTTTATTTTTGCCTCTTAATATCTTTGCAAGTTCGGATGAAAGACGTCCTAAAGTATGACCTGTAGCATCTACTACATACCATTTTCTTTCTATCGTTGCTGGACTAGCCATAAAGCTTTTCATTGGTTACCCTCCTTAGATTAATTAAAATCTCAATAATTCATAGTTATATGTTAAAATACTTCTTACCGGGGCTTGGCTTAAGTATTCTCACGTCACGTCTAAATATTATAATACATTCCGCCTGGCGTGTCAATAGATTTTCTGCGGTTTACTTCAATTTTACTTCGATTTCCCTTATTTTTATATTTTTATTTAATAACTTAATCATTTTATCAAAAAATAACTTCTATACCTATTCATTATTCTACAATTATATCCTTCTCATACTACCGGCATGGAATCCTATCAGCTTTTATTGTTAAAGTCGGATTATTCACACTTCGCGGCATGGCTGCCCCCGGCAGCCACAAATGGCACATGAAAATCCGGATATTCTATATTTAGCAATGTTAGGCCTTGGGCCGGTGCTTTCGGGCCGGCTGCTATACGATCTTTCTTTTCCAATATCTCTTTAACATGGACAGGCGGATATACACCAAATCCGACTTTAATCAGGGTACCTACGATGATACGGACCATATTGTATAAGAAACCGTTACCGGATATGGTTATCGTAATCATTTCTCCGATTCTATCAACATTTATGCCATAAATCCTGCGGACGGTATCAGTCACCTGGGTTCTGGTTGAGCAGAAACTTTTAAAATCATGTTCTCCAACGAGAAACTCTGCCGCCTGGGACATATCTTCCGTTTGGAGCGGATAATATACGAAATGGGAATATAACCTTTGGGTCGGTAATGGAAACCTGCTGTTTAATATCTTATATTGATAAGTTTTTGTACTGTTGCAGAATCGAGGATGGAAATCCTGGGGAACTTCCCTGGAGTACTGTATTACGATGTCTTTCGGAAGTCTTTGATTTAAGGCATAAGATATCTTTTCACCAGGAATCTGAGTTTGCGAATCAAAAACTGCAACATTTCCCAAAGCATGAACACCGGAATCTGTTCTGCTTGCACCTATAACTGCGACAGGCTCCCTTAAGAGATCTCTCAGATGGCAGTTTAGTATTTCTTCAACGGTTACTCCATTGGGCTGTATCTGCCAGCCACAATAGCTTGTTCCGTCATATGCAACAATCATCATAATTCTTTTCATAATAACTCCCCTCACATGTCGCAGACCAGTATGCGATACTGCCCAATTAAATATAGGTAATTGCGAAACAAGATTATTGTATTTATATACCATGCAAATAATGCAATTTCAGAGCTGAATCTTGCCCTAAAGACAACGGAAGCGATAAAATTCAATAGTATGGTATATTCAGAAAACTATAGAGTTTCGCAATTACCTACAATTAAATAACGTGAAAGGATCACAACATGGCACCCTTTCTTTATCTATATTTTCTTTCACTCTTTCAAACATGATGCCACATAAGCGGCATCTCAAATAGTTGGGGAAGAAATTCGGAATGGGCACCTTCTGTGCTCATTTCGGAGTTCTTCCTAAGTGAATTATGCTTTTATAATTTACTTTGTAAAGAGATTTAAAACAAATATGGAAGCTACGTACAAAATTAATACCAGATAAGCAAACATATCCCTTGAGACATATTTCAGGGGCTTCATCTTTGTCCGCCCCTCACCACCGCGGTAACATCTGGCTTCCATGGCCATAGCTAAATCATTGGCCCGGCGGAAAGCAGATACAAATAACGGAACTAATAGAGGTATCAGGCTCTTAGCCCTTTTGATTAATCCTCCAGACTCAAAATCAGCCCCCCTTGCCATCTGTGCTTTCATTATTTTGTCCGTTTCCTCCATCAATATTGGAATAAACCGAAGTGCTATGGACATCATCATGGATATTTCATGTACCGGTAACTTAATTTTTCTAAGCGGCCACATTACACTTTCAAGGCCATCTGTTAAATGGTTCGGTGTTGTTGTAAAAGTCATAAGTGAAGATCCCAAAATTAAAAATATCAAACGGATTCCCATCATGGTAGATGACTTTATTCCTTCCCTTGTTATTCTAATAAAGAAAAAACGGAAGACTTCTGTACCTGGTGTTAAGAACAAGTTAAAGACTACAGTAAACAACAATAGCATTATTATAGGTTTTAATCCCCGTATAATGAATTTAAAGGGTACTTTTGAAATTACTATAATGAAAAATAAAAATAAGACCGCAAGTATATATCCATAATAATTATGAAACGTAAATAGTGAAATAATATAAATGATTGTCCCAATTAATTTCACTCTTGGATCCAGTCTGTGAAGAATGGAATCTGCCGGATAATATTGTCCTATTGTAATATCTCTGATCATTTTCTCTCTTCCTTCTTCATCATAAATAACGTTTGTTTTAAAACACGAAGGATTTCTTCTTTTGCTTCTATAACCGTTGTTGCTGAAGTATTTACTGAAAATCCTTTACTTTTTAGTTCATTCATCACATAAGTAACCTGGGGTGCCGCAAGTCCTATTTTCTCTAATTCTTTATAATACTTGAAAACATTATGGGGTGTATCATTATAAACAACTGCCCCTTTATTCATAACCACAAGCCGATTTGCATATTTGGCAACATCCTCCATACTATGTGAAACTAAAATTATAGTAATATTACTTTCCTTATGAAGTTTGGCAATTTGCTCTAATATTTCATCACGGCCTTTCGGATCTAGTCCGGCAGTAGGTTCATCTAATATCAAAACTTCCGGTTTCATTGCCAATACTCCGGCAATGGCAACTCTTCTCTTTTGTCCGCCGGACAGTTCAAAAGGCGAAACGTCTAGTATATCATCACCTAAACTTACCATTTTTATGGCCCCATAGGTCCTTAAATCTACTTCTAATTGTTCAAGGCCTAAATTCTTAGGTCCAAAGCTTACATCTTTATAAACAGTAGTTTCAAATAATTGATGTTCCGGATATTGAAATACCAGCCCGACTTTACTCCTTAATCCTTTCATATTATAGTTTTTTTCATAAATATCCTGGCCTTTATAATAAATAGTTCCGCTCGTTGCTTTCATTAACCCGTTTAAATGTTGCGCTAAGGTGGATTTACCAGAACCGGTATGTCCGATTAACCCAATAAAATCCCCTTCTTCAATTACGAGATCAATATCCTTTAAGGCATGCTTTTCATAAGCATTACCCTGGCTATATACATAATTTAATTTATCTATAATAATTAACATAATAACCTCCCTGATACGTTTAAACATCTGCGTTTCAGAATTAATTCCCTACGCAATATGATGAATAGCCTCTACCAGTTCCTCCACCGAAAGTATGCCCCTTGGTATGTTAAGACCTTCTCTGCTTAGTTCATATGCCAATTCAGTAACCTGAGGTACTGCCAGCCTATATTCTTTTAATTCATCTACCCTGGAGAATATTTCTCTCGGGGTACCCTGCATAACAACTTTCCCATTATCCATAACAATAACCTTATCCGCATGGATAACCTCTTCCATGTAATGGGTAATTAAAAGGACTGTTACCTTCTCCCTTTGATTCAGTTCCCTAATAGTTTGAATAACTTCTTTACGTCCTATGGGATCTAACATAGCAGTTGGCTCATCCAGTATAATACATTCCGGCTTCATTGCCATAATACCGGCAATGGCTACTCTTTGTTTCTGACCACCTGATAACTTATTGGGTGAATGTTTGCGGTATTCTAACATACCTACTGCCCTTAAGCTTTCTTCAACCCGTACCCAGATTTCATTCGTAGGAATACCTAGGTTTTCAGCTCCAAATCCTACATCTTCTTCTACTACTGTAGCAATAATCTGATTATCTGGATTCTGGAATACCATTCCGGCAGTTTGGCGTATTTCCCATACTTTATCTTCGTCCTTCGTGTCCATTCCATTAACCCAGACTGTTCCTTCGGTTGGCGTTAAAATTGCATTAATATGCTTAGCCATTGTAGATTTGCCAGAACCATTATGCCCTAAAATAGCAACGAAATCTCCCTTTGAAACCTCAAGGTCCACATTGTCAATGGCGCGGTTTATGGATTCTACATTTCCTTCTTCATTCCGTCTTATATATTCAAATATTAAATTTTGTGCTTTTATCATTCCCATGGATCTAACCTTCTTTAATATAATGACTTAATTTCTTAACTTTCTACATTGTAAAGTATAATATAAAGATTTGCAACGTATTTTTCTTAATTATGAAGCTATTCTATGCTTCAACAATTGATATATCGAAATACAATTTAGCTGCTTTTCCCTCAAACACTATATTTTTACAAGCCTCTGTCGACCGGTAAATTAGGCCGTCTGACTTGATTTACCGGCCAGAGTCTTGAAAAATATAAGCAGTTCCCACGGCCGGCAATTTTCAGCTATGAATTCAAATGATGTATTGTGCAATTTGCCACACGGATTAAAAGTGGCACCATTTGCCGGGCGATCCATGTAATAACAATATCGTAATAAATTTTTAAGATTTTTAAGTTTGACAATTTTATATTTAAGTAATATAGTAGCCTTAGTATTTGAATATCCAATTTTAAATTTTATTGTTTTTTCATTTATCGCCGGATATTCTGTTTTAAGTGTCTATTTGTATATAACATAATGATTAATTATCTTTTATTAACCTCCTGCCAATGATAGAAGTCAATTACAAAAGTAGAAAGGATAGTATATTAATATGATTGATAAAAAGAAAGAAATTCTGGATTGGGTCAAAGTAGTTTTGGCAGCACTTGCAATCGCATTTATTTTAAATAATTTTGTTATTGTTAATGCACAGGTACCATCGGGTTCTATGGAAAACACCGTAATGACGAATGACCGGGTTTTTGCCCTCCGGTTATCCTATCTTTTTGAAGATCCAAAACGTGGAGATATTATAGTATTTCCATTTCCGGATGATGAGAGTGTAAATTATCTGAAAAGAATCATTGGACTTCCCGGTGAAACAGTCGAAATTAAGGACGGCAAAGTATACATAAATAATAGTAAGGAACCCTTAGAAGAAGATTATTTAAAAGAAACACCAATAGGTTCCTATGGTCCTTATAAGGTCCCGGATGACTCCTATTTTATGTTAGGGGATAACAGGAATATATCCAAAGATTCCAGATACTGGGAGAATCCATATGTAAAACGTGATAAGATAATGGGTAAAGTAAAAATAAGATATTATCCGTCCATAAAGTTATTTAAATAGAATATAAGCTAAAGAATATATAACTAAAAACCGCAGAACCAGACCAGGATAATGTTTGTAAAAAGCGTTGGCAGCGCCTTAATCGTTCACCATATTTAAAATGTATTAATAAATAATAGGGAGCAGTTTCAAATTGAATTGAAACTGCTCCCTATTATTTATTTTATAATGTTGGGTAATAATATTGTCAATTACACTAATTCAATTAATACTTCCAAAGCTGCATCACCTTTACGCTGGCCAATCTTTACGATTCTTGTATAACCACCGTTACGGCTGACATACTTAGGAGCGATATCATCAAATAATTTATCTGTAACATCAACTGTCTTAGTATTTTTCTTTCTTCCAGCTGCTTCTGTAGGAACCTCTGTTACAGAATAAAGGAATTTTAACATTTGTCTTCTTGCATGAAGGCGGGTTGCACTATCTTTTTTGATTGTTTTTTCAACATCATCATATACTGTAACCTTTTTACCGTTAACAACTTCTTTCACTTTATTACCATCTTTATCTTTACGAGCTACTTTAGCCTTTACTGTTACTGTTTCGAAATTATCTTTCTCTTTCACAGCTAATGCTATCATACCTTCAGCAATTCTGCGGATTTCTTTTGCTTTTGCTTCAGTCGTTACTATTTTACCGTGGTATAATAAATTTGTTACTTGGTTTCTAAGCAACGCTTTCCTCTGGTTGGATGTTCTTCCAAGTTTTCTATAGCCTGCCATTTTTTTCCCTCCTTTAACTTCTGTTTTTAGTCATCGCTTACATTAAGTGACAAGCCAAGCTCTTTCAGCTTTGCAAGAACTTCTTCTAATGACTTACGACCAAGATTTCTTACCTTCATCATATCTTCAGAAGTTTTATTTGTTAATTCTTCAACCGTATTAATTCCGGCTCTCTTCAGACAATTATAAGAACGAACTGATAATTCTAATTCATCAATGTTCATTTCCAGAACTTTTTCTTTTTCATTATCTTCTTTTTCTACCATAATTTCAGCGGTTTTAGCATTTTCAGATAAATCTATAAACGAATTCAGATGTTCACTTAAAACCTTAGCAGCCAAGCTTACAGCTTCATCCGGAGCTAAAGTTCCGTTTGTATACACGTCTAGTGTCAGCTTATCAAAATCTGTTATTTGACCAACACGGGTATTCTCAACAGTTAAATTAACACGTTCAACAGGAGTGTAGATAGAATCAATCGGTATAACACCAATTGGTAAATCATCATTCTTGTTTTTATCTGCACTAATGTATCCTCTGCCCTTTGTAATGGTTATTTCCATATACAATTTACTGTCGTTGCCGCCATTAAGTGTTGCAATCGCTAATTCAGGATTAAGAACCTCAATATCCGGGTCAGCCTGGATATCACCTGCTGTTACAACTCCTTCACCTTCGAATTCTATATAAGCTGTCTTCGGTTCATTTGTCTCACTGGTATTTTTGATCGCTAAACTCTTTAGATTCATGATAATTTCAGTTACATCCTCTTTAACGCCAGGAATAGCACTGAATTCATGAACAACGCCATCAATCTTAACTTGACTGACTGCAGCACCGGGTAAGGATGAAAGCATAATTCTTCTTAAAGAATTACCCAAGGTTGTACCGTATCCTCGTTCCAAAGGTTCTACTACAAAACGTCCAAATTTTTTATCTTCAGAAATTTCTGCAATTTCAATTTTTGGTTTCTCAAAATCAAACACAATAGGACCCTCCTTTTGGGTTATTATGATACGATTAATGATTACTTAGAATACAACTCGACGATAAGCATTTCATTTACCGGAACATCGATTTGGTCTCTTGAAGGAACCTCTTTTACTGTACCAGTAAGAGTTTCGTGATTTACTTCAAGCCAAGCTGGTGATGTTCTTCCAGCTGTTACTTCTAATACGTCTTTATATCTTTGGGCGCTTTTGAATTTTTCTTTGATTTCAATAACATCCCCTGTTTTTACTACATAAGATGGAATATTAATGCATTTTCCATTCACTAAAACATGTTTATGATCAACGATCTGTCTTGCTTCGCTTCTGGTTCTACCAAGTCCTAAACGGAATAAAACATTATCCAGTCTAAGTTCAAGAAGAATCATAAGATTTTCACCAGTAGTACCGTATTTCATTTTTTTCGCTTTATCAAAATTATTTCTGAAAGGTTTTTCCAGAATTCCGTATATAAATTTAGCTTTTTGCTTTTCTCTTAACTGTGTACCATACTCACTTAATTTCTTTCCAGCCCTTGAAGAAGTTCTGTTGGACTTCTTATCAATACCTAAGTATGCAGGTTCCAGACCAAGTGATCTACATTTCTTTAAAACAGGACCCATGTCTCTTGCCATTGTTAATTACCTCCTATTAGACTCTTCTGCGTTTAGGAGGTCTACATCCGTTATGTGGAACCGGTGTGACATCCTTAATACTTGTTACTTCAATACCGCAAGCTTGAAGCGCACGAATTGCTGCTTCTCTTCCTGAACCTGGGCCTTTTACCATAACATCCACTGATTTTAAACCATGTACTAACGCTGCTTTAGCTGCTGTCTCTGCTGCCATCTGAGCTGCATATGGTGTCGATTTCCTGGAACCCCTAAATCCCAATCCACCAGCACTAGCCCATGAAAGAGCATTGCCTTCTGCATCAGTCAGAGTAACAATTGTATTATTAAAAGATGACTGGATATGTGCCTGTCCACGATCGACGTTTTTCTTAACACGTTTCTTAGTCACTTTTTTTGTTATCTTTTTAGCCATTTAACAAACCCTCCTATTGGATTTTTAACTACTTATTTATTTCTTCCTATTTGCAACTGTACGCTTTGGTCCTTTTCTAGTTCTAGCGTTTGTCTTAGTTTTCTGACCACGAACCGGCAGACCCTTTCTATGACGGATTCCTCTATAGCAACCGATTTCCTGAAGTCTCTTAATGTTAAGTGCGATTTCTCTACGTAAATCACCTTCAACCTGTTGGGTTGCGTCAATTATATCGCGAATTCTACCTACTTCTTCATCAGTTAAATCTCTGACACGTGTGTCAGGATTAACATTAGCTTCTGCAAGAATGCGATTTGAACTTACTCTGCCGATACCATATATATAAGTAAGTCCGATTTCTACACGTTTCTCTCTTGGTAAATCTACACCACTGATACGAGCCATGTGCGTATTACACCTCCGTTGAATTTTAATAAGAGTGACTAAATGAGTATCATATAAAAACTTACTGCTTTTATACGTGAAATGTATACTTTTCTCATCACCCTTTGGGATTGAATGTTACTCTTCTAAAACATTTTCATTTTCCGCAATGAACAACTCTTCCAAGTGTTTCATTGCACAGCCGCTTTAAATTGTGACAAACAGAGAAATTATTCCCCCTGTTTGCTGAAATCATGATAATGACATGAAATAACGCTGCCGGTTTGGTAAACGCCTTGTGTTTTCAAAACAACTTCTTAAAAATTGTCCACAATATCACAATTGCAAAAATGCAGATTGTAACACAAAAAGCAAAAACTATTCTTATATAAAACAATAAAAGACCGCCAATTATGTGGCCCCGACTCTTCTATTGAATATTAGCCTTGTCTTTGTTTGTGTCTGGGATTTTCACAGATTACTCTGATGCTACCCTTTCTTTTAATAATCTTACACTTTTCACAGATGGGTTTTACTGATGACCTTACTTTCACAGTAATTCACTCCTTTCAAAAAAAGTCCGTTTATCATTATAACACTGCAATTACATTAAATCAAGTAAAATTATAACATTTTTATATTTTTACTCAAAATTTATCTAAATTATTTGTCACGCCAAATAATTCTACCTTTAGTTAAATCATATGGAGATAATTCCAGGGTAACTTTATCACCCGGTACTATTTTAATAAAATTCATGCGGAGCTTACCACTTATATGTGCTAATACTCTATGTCCATTTTCTAATTCTACCTGAAACATCGCATTGGGTAATTTTTCGATTACGGTTCCTTCGATTTCTACTACATCTGATTTTGACATATGTCACCTCCATGATTTGAAGAAATGTTAATCAATTGACATTTCTCCACTAATCATCACTACATTTTAACAATGATTACATTTTACTGTTTTTATAGAGCTTAATTGCTCTTTTGATATCTTCATTGATTATCTTCTCTTGTTTCACTTTTCTTTCTGTCAAATTTATATCTGTGTAATGAATGCACTGAACATGTTTGATATTCTTTTTCTTTGGTTTTTCAAACGTTCTTAGTTTGCCATCCATTAGATAAACATATTCTGAGTCAGATTTAAGTATGACAAATATCTCGCCTTTATCATGGCCGGCCTTTGATACTGCTAAACTGCCGAATTCATATAACAACATATTGGATCTCCATTTTATTCAACTTATTAAGACTCTTTATTTCCGTATGGATAATATCTCCGGTTCACCCTCTGTTATAAGAATAGTATTCTCATAATGTGCTGATAAGGAGCCGTCTTCGGTTACCACGGTCCAATCATCTTCTTCCCAGTATACATCATATCTTCCGACATTTACCATAGGCTCAATTGCAAAAGTCATTCCAGGCTCTAATCGGATACCTCTTCTTTTTTGACGAAAATTCGGTATCTGGGGCTCTTCATGCAAATCTTTACCAATTCCATGACCTACCAGATCCCTGACTACTGAAAAACCAAAAGATTCAACATAATCTTGAATTGCAGCAGAGATTTCATATAGATGATTGCCAGTTTTTGCATATTTAATACCTTCATAAAAGCTTTGTTTTGTAACTTCGATAATCTTTGAGGCTTCTTCACTGATCTCTCCAACGGCCCAGGTCCTTGCAGCATCAGATTGATAGCCTTTATAAATAACTCCTGCATCTAAACTGACAATATCTCCATCTCTTAAAAATGTATCTTTATCAGGAATTCCATGTACTACCTGTTCGTTAATGGAAATACAAATAGAAGCCGGAAAACCATTATAGTTTAAAAAGGATGGTATACAATCATAGCTTCTGATAATTTCATCTGCCTTTTTGTCAATATCCAGGGTAGATATGCCAGGCCTAAGTACTTTCTCAAGCTCTTCATGTACAATAGCCAGGATGTTGCCAGCTTCCCGCATTAATTCAATTTCTCTTTCTGATTTAATAATTACTGACATAACCTCTCCTATGCATTGACATACATTGCATGTCACTGTTTTATATACTTATACTTTTATATCTGTTTATTGTTCTAAAGCACTTATAATTGCTTTGAAAACCACCGCCATGTCCTTAGTCCCATCAACCTCTGCCAGAATACCCTGATTTTTGTAAAAATCAATTAAAGGCTGCGTCTGTTCATGATATACCTTTAATCTCTTCAAAACTGTCTCCGGCCTGTCATCGTCCCTTAAAACCAGTTCAGACCCGCAAACATCACAAATCCCCTCAACCTTGGTAGGAATGTGTTCCAGGTGATACGTAGCACCGCAATTTAAACAAGCTCTGCGTCCTGACATCCTATCTACAATATTAGCATCCGGTACTTCTACGTTTACGGCATAATCAATTTTTTCACTGATTGCTTTAAGCGCAGCATCTAAAGCTTCTGCCTGCGGTATTGTCCTCGGAAATCCATCAAATACATAACCATTGGTACAATCTTCCTGCTTAACCCTGTCAACTACTAAGTCAACCACTAATTCATCAGGAACCAATAAGCCCTGATCCATATAGGATTTTGCTTTATTGCCAAGTTCCGTGCCATTTTTAATGTTGGCCCTGAAAATATCTCCCGTTGAAATATGCGGAATACTATACTTTTCAGCTATTCTTTTAGCCTGTGTACCCTTGCCGGCACCAGGTGCGCCTAACATAATTATCTTCATTCTGACCTCCATGTGCATATAACATCTGTTTTCAGATTTATTACTATATTCCTAATACACATTAACTCCTATTTAATAAATCATCTGATGGTAAATGATTTACCGGTTATATATTTTATTCAAAAATGTATAATCTGCAAATGGCGGAGCAGGGGCTCCGCCTTCACAAATTGCATTATGTCTGTTAATCGTTGAGAAATCCTTTATAGTGACGGACTAACATCTGCGATTCAATCTGTTTAATCGTATCAAGAATAACACCTACTATAATAATTAAAGATGTTCCGCCAAATGATACATCTGCACTAAAAGCGCCTGAAAAGAAGATTGGAATTACGGCCACGATGGTTAGGCCAACAGCACCTATAAAAATGATATAATTCAATACTTTTGTCAAATATTCAGTAGTTGGCTTTCCTGGACGGATACCTGGGATAAATCCACCTTGCTTCTTCATATTATTTGATACCTCAATCGGATTAAATGTAATCGAAGTATAGAAATATGCAAAGAAAATTACCAATACAATATAAATTAATAATCCTATTGAGTATTTGAATTCACCTAAACTTGTAAAATTACACCAGGTATTCTGGTTTAATAAGTACAACACTTTAGGCCAGACATATGCTCTTGCCGGACTTACCTGGAAAAACGATGAGATAACGATCGGGAATTGCATTAATGACCCAGCAAAAATTACCGGAATAACACCGGCAGTATTTACCTTTAAAGGAATATGGGAAGACTGACCGCCAACCATTTTCCTTCCTTGTACCTTCTTAGCATATTGTACCGGAATTCTTCTTTGTGCATTCTGTAATAAAACAATGAAAGCCACTACAGCTCCTATAACAGCAATTATAACAACAACTCCAATGAGGCCATTGATTACATTATTTGCACCAAGGACAAATTTTTTATAGAGATTTGTAATATCACTAGGCATTCTTGCAATGATATTAATTAAAAGGATAATTGAGATACCATTTCCAACGCCCTTTTCCGTAATTCTTTCGCCCAACCACATTAAGAATGCAGAACCGGCAGTTAAGGATGCAACAATTATTGCAACATTACTAAATGTAGTGCCACCCTCTAATAATCCTGAACTTCCGAAACCAATTGCCATAGCAATGGATTCAATAAGAGATAGACCTATTGTCACATAACGGGTAATCTCCGCTATTTTCTTTCTTCCATCTTCTCCATCTTTTTGAAGTTCCTCAAGTTTTGGTATCGCTATTGTGAGCAACTGCATAATAATGGATGATGTAATATATGGCGTAATATTTAATGCAAATATTGACATCCGTGTAAAAGAACCACCTGTTAAAGTATCAAAGAATCCTAAAGAAGTCTGAGTTCCAATCCACTGGGAGAAATATTCTCTATCGATACGTGGTACAGGAAGTTGAGAGCCAAGTCTTACTAAAATCAGTGCTATAAAAGTAAACACTAATTTACTTCTTATATCTTTAATCTTAAAAGCATTTCGGAACGTTTTAAACATATCCTAAATCACCTCAGCATTTCCACCAAGAGCTTTGATTTTCTCAATTGCACTTTCACTAAATGCATTAACTTTAACATCAAGCTTCTTAGTAAGTTCTCCATTTCCTAGAATCTTAACACCATCTTTGGGATTGTTGATAATACCAATCTCCATTAATGATTCTACGGTAACAAGGGCACCATCTTCAAATCTGTTTAATCTGTCTACATTCACTGCAATAATTTCTTTTGTATTTCTATTCGTAAAACCTCTTTTGGGTAATGTTCTGATAAATGGTGTCTGACCACCTTCAAAGCCTACTCTGGGTGCTCCTGAACGAGCTTTTTGGCCTTTATGTCCCTTACCTGCAGTTTTACCATTTCCTGAACCATGTCCGCGTCCTCTTCTAAAGTTCGCACTTTGTTTAGAACCGTCAGCTGGTCTTAATTCTGATAAATTCATCGATTACACCTCCTTACTTGTTTAGTAATTATATCTCTTCAACCTTTACTAAATGTCTAACTTGCTCAACCATGCCTCTAATTGCTGCATTGTCCGGCATCTCAACAGTTTTATTAGGTTTTCTAAGTCCTAATGCTTCAACTGTTTTCTTATGCTTTGGGATTGAGCCAATTGTAGATTTTACTAAAGTTATTTTTAATTTGTCTGCCATTTTTAGCCCCTCCTATCCTAACATCTCTTCTACAGAAATACCGCGAAGCTTAGCTACTTCTTCAGGCGTCTTTAACTGACTTAATCCTTCAATAGTAGCAAGAACCACGTTTTGCTTATTGTTAGAGCCAAGTGACTTTGTACGGATATTTTTGAAACCAGCAAGTTCCAGAACATTACGTGCCGGACCTCCTGCGATAACACCGGTACCTTCAGGGGAACGCTTTAATAATACAGATGCGCTGCCGAATTTACCAATGTAATCATGTGGTACACTGCCGTTCTCATCGATTGGAAGGGTGATTAATTTCTTCATCGCGTCTTCTTTTCCCTTACGAATAGCTTCCGGAATTTCTGCTGCTTTTCCTAAACCTGCACCAACGTGTCCATTTTTGTCACCAACTACTACTAAAGCTGTAAATCTGAAATTACGTCCACCTTTAACTACTTTAGTAACACGTTTAATTGATACTACTTTATCTTCTAACTCACCTAGTTGACTAGCATCAACGATTGTACGTTTCATGTGTTTTCCTCCTTGCTTAGAATTTAAGACCAGCTTCTCTGGCTGCTTCTGCTAATGCTTTTACTTTTCCCTGATATATAAAACCGCCTCTATCAAAGACTACTGCTGTAATACCTTTTTCCAATGCTTTCTTTGCAATAGCAGTACCTAAATATGCTGCCGCAGCTACATCGTTTGTTTTATCGAGTTCAGCCTTAACATCCTTTTGAAGTGTAGAAGCTGATACCAAAGTATTACCAACTGTATCGTCAATAATTTGAGCGTACATATGATTATTACTTCTAAACACAGCTAAACGTGGTCTTTCAGGAGTTCCGGTGAAACGATTACGTAATTTTCTATGTTTATTTAAACGAATTTCGGTTTTTGATTGTTTACTAACCATTTGTATTTCACCTCCAATTATTTCTTACCAGTCTTACCAACTTTACGTCTAATCACTTCATCAGCATATTTAATACCCTTGCCCTTATATGGTTCAGGTCTCTTCTTATCTCTGATTTCAGCAGCGTATTGGCCAACCTTTTCTTTATCGATACCTTTTACTGTAATCTTGTTTTGTCCCTCTAATATAGACTCAACACCTTCAGGATCAACCATTATTACAGGATGTGAGTATCCTAATGTTAATGTTAATTCCTTACCTGCTTTTGCCGCTCTGTAACCAACACCGTTGATTTCAAGCACTTTCTCATATCCAGCCGTAACACCGGTTACCATGTTGGCAACTAAAGTTCTTGTAAGGCCATGTAAAGACTTCATCTTCTTTAATTCATTCGGTCTTGTAACAACAATTTCAGCACCTTCTAATTTAATATTCATTTCTGAAGGTAAAACTCTCTGCAGAGTTCCCTTAGGACCTTTTACGGTTACACTATTATTTTCTGCAATATCAACAGTTACTCCTGCTGGTACAGCGATAGGCATTCTTCCTATACGTGACATGCCCGCACCTCCTATGATTGATGGTTGGTGAATTGTATAACACTTCTGATAACGCCCAGACTAAACAATTTATCCATTCAGTTTTTATAAGACGCCCAGACTCAGAAAAACTTATGTTTTTCCTCGTTGTCCGTAACCACTGACTTCGTCAGTACGTGCTCTTCGAGCACTAAAACCGATTCTTCGAATCAATTTTGGATACTACCAGATGAATGCTAATACCTCTCCACCTACGTTAAGCTTTCTAGCTTCTTTATCAGTAACAACACCTTTGTTTGTAGATATAACAGCCACACCAAGACCTCCAAGTACTTTGGGAAGCTCTTCCTTGTTAGCATAAACACGAAGACCTGGCTTAGAGATTCTCTTAAGACCTGTTATGATCTTAACATTTTTATCTTTACCATATTTTAATGTAATATGGATTGTTTTAAAGTTATCAACTTCTTCAATATCGTATTTCTTGATATAACCTTCTTTAAGAAGAATATCAGCAATCGCTACCTTCATCTTTGAAGCAGGTATATCTACCGTATCATGTTTTGCAGTACTTGCATTACGGATTCTTGTAAGCATATCTGCAATTGGATCACTCATTGTCATGTCATTTGCCTCCTTCCTTGTTCCTACCAGCTTGCTTTCTTAACACCTGGTATTTGTCCTTTATAAGCTAATTCACGGAAGCAGATTCTGCAAATTCCGTATTTTCTTAAATATGCATGTGGACGACCACAGATTCTGCAACGGTTGTACTCTTGTGTTGAAAATTTAGCTGTACGTTGTTGCTTAATCTTCATAGACGTTTTAGCCATGGAATTCCCTCCTAACTATTTTTTGAATGGCATACCGAATAATGTCAATAATTCACGAGCTTCTTCATCTGTTTTAGCTGTGGTTACGAAGATAATATCCATTCCTCTAACCTTATCAATTTTGTCGTATTCGATTTCAGGGAAAATAACCTGCTCTTTGATACCAAGGGAGTAATTTCCTCTTCCGTCAAATGCATTGCCATTAACGCCTCTAAAGTCACGTACACGAGGTAAAGCTAAATTTATGAGACGATCTGCAAACTCATACATTTTCTCGCCTCTAAGGGTTACTTTGCATCCGATAGGCATACCAGCTCTTAATTTAAAGTTAGCGACGGATTTCTTTGCTTTCGTAACAATCGCCTTCTGCCCTGCTATGATTTCTAAATCTTTAACTGCTGCATCTAAAAGCTTAGCATTTTCTTTTGCTTCACCAACGCCCATGTTAATTACGATTTTATTTAATTTAGGTACTTCCATAACATTCCGATATCCGAATTTTTTAGTCATACCCTCAACAATATCTTTCATATAAGTTTCTTTTAATCTAGTCAACTTATGAGACCTCCTCTCTTAGAATTAGTCGATTACTTCGCCGGTTGATTTCGCAATACGCACTTTTGCAGCACCTTTTTTACCTTCAGTGGTTGTTAAACCAATTCTGGTAACTTTGCCCTTGTGAACGTACATAACATTTGAAACATCAATCGGTGATTCTTGATGGATAATTCCACCTTTAGGATTAGTCTGGCTTGCTTTGCTATGTTTTGTTACCATATTAATGCCTTCAACTAATACCTTGCTATCCATAACAGCGATTACTTTGCCTTCTTTGCCTTTATCTTTACCGGTTATAATCTTAACATTATCACCTTTTTTGATTTTATTAGTAGACACAGTCGACACCTCCTTATAATACTTCTGGTGCTAATGAAACGATTTTCATGAATTGTTTTTCTCTTAATTCCCTTGCTACCGGTCCGAAGATACGAGTTCCCTTTGGGTTTTTATCTTCTTTTATAATAACAGCTGCATTTTCATCAAATTTGATATAGGAACCATCTTTACGACGTGCCCCTTTTACAGTGCGAACGACAACAGCTTTTACAACGTCACCCTTTTTAACAACACCACCTGGTGTTGCATCTTTAACGGCAGCAACAATGATATCGCCGATAGCGGCATATCTTCTGGTAGATCCGCCTAATACTCTGATGCAAAGTAATTCTTTAGCGCCGGTATTATCAGCAACTCTAAGTCTTGATTCTTGTTGTATCATGACTTTACTCCTTTCAGCACTTCTTATTTCGCTTTTTCAACAACTTCAACAAGTCTCCATCTTTTGTCTTTAGATAAAGGTCTTGTTTCCATAACTTTTACTCTATCGCCAATATTGCATTCATTATTCTCATCATGAGCTTTTAATTTGTAAGTTCTCTTAACAATCTTGTTGTATAAAGGATGCTTCACATGATCAATAACTGCCACTGTGATTGTTTTATCCATCTTATCGCTTACTACTTTGCCAGTACGAACTTTTCTTAGATTTCTTTCCACAACAATTTCTCCTTTCCAAAATCATCGAAACTTGTGATTAATTAGAAGCCTTAGCTTTTTCAGAAATCACTGTTTGAATTCTTGCGATATTCTTTCTAACATCTTTAATTCTGCTGGTGTTATCTAACTGATTTGTTGCGTTTTGGAACCTTAAATTAAAAAGTTCCTTTTTAGCAGCTACCAATTCTTCATTTAATTCTGCAGCGGATTTTGCCTTTAAGTCTTCTACATATTTATTAGTTTTCACTGCCCGCACCTCCTTCTAAGTCTGCGCGAGAAACTACTTTACATTTAACCGGCAGTTTGTGCATAGCAAGACGCAATGCTTCTCTTGCTAATTCTTCAGGAACTCCTGAAATTTCAAACATTACACGTCCTGGTTTAACAACGGCTACCCAGTATTCTAATGAGCCCTTTCCGGAACCCATACGAGTTTCAGCTGGTTTCGTAGTTACAGGTTTATCAGGGAATATTTTAATCCAAACTTTACCACCACGTTTGATATAACGAGTCATAGCAATACGGGCTGCTTCAATTTGGTTTGATTTAATCCAAGCTGGTTCTAATGATACCAGACCAAATTCACCGTTAGAGATTGTATTACCCCTCAAAGCTTTTCCGGCCATGGAGCCACGAAACTGTTTACGACGTTTTACTCTTTTTGGCATTAACATTATTTATCGCTCCCTTCCTTTTTTGCTTTCGTTGGAAGTACTTCACCTTGGTAAATCCAAACTTTAACGCCTAATTTACCATAAGTGGTATTTGCTTCTGCAAATCCATAATCAATATCTGCACGTAATGTCTGTAACGGAATAGTTCCGTCACTATAGAATTCAGTACGAGCCATATCAGCACCACCAAGACGTCCGGCAACAGCAGCTTTAATTCCTTTTGCTCCTGATTTCATCGTTCTTGACATGGTTGATTTCATCGCCCTTCTGAATGAAATACGGTTTTCAAGTTGAGCGGCAATATTTTCAGCTACTAATTGAGCGTTCATATCCGGTTTCTTGATTTCTTTGATATCTACCATTAATTTCTTAGTAGTAAATCTTTGGATTTCTACTTTTAATTTCTCAATTTCTGAACCGCCTTTACCGATTACTACACCGGGTTTCGCAGTGAAAATGATAACTTTTAAACGATCAGATGCTCGTTCTATTTCAATCTTTGCAACACCTGCATTGTATAATTTCTTTTTCAGATATGTTCTGATATTGTAGTCTTCAACTAGGTTATCTGCAAAATCAGCTTCAGCATACCATCTTGAGTCCCAGTCACTGATAACTCCGACCCTTAAGCCATGAGGATTAACTTTCTGTCCCATTATTGCCCTCCTTATCTTTCATTTAGTACAACAGAGATGTGGCTTAATCTCTTTAAAATTCTATAAGCCCTTCCCTGTGCCCTAGGTCTGATTCTCTTCATTGTCGGTGCCTGATTTGCGTAGCACTCTTGAACATATAATTTTGTAACGTCCATGCCATTATTATTTTCAGCATTCGCAATCGCTGATTTTAATACCTTCTCTATAACAGTTGATGCATATCTTGGGTTATATGCTAAAATACCAAGAGCTGTTTCAACATCTTTACCTCGGATGGCGTCTAAAACGAAACAAGCTTTCTGTACAGACACTCTTGCATAAGTAACTTTCGCACTTGGTCTTGTATCTTTATTCTCATTTCTTTCTCTCTTAATCTGGGATCTATGTCCTTTCGCCATGGATGAAACCTCCTTTCAATTCCATACTTATCTATCTCTTCGTCTTCTTTTCGTCTTTTCCATGTCCTCTATAGGTTCTGGTTGCTACAAACTCACCAAGTTTGTGTCCAACCATATCTTCCGTTACATACACCGGTACATGTCTTCTTCCATCATGAACTGCGATTGTATGTCCAACCATCTGAGGGAAAATAGTAGAACGACGTGACCAAGTCTTAATAACTGACTTATCACCCGTTTTGTTCATAGTATCTATTTTCTTTAATAAATGATCATCAGCAAATGGTCCTTTTTTTAATGAACGAGCCATAGGTTTAACCTCCTTAATTATTTAACAGTTTTACCGTCTCTTCTTCTTACGATCAGTTTGTTAGACTTCTTGTTGGTCTTTCTTGTCTTTAAGCCAAGAGCAGGTTTACCCCAAGGTGTAACAGGGCCTGGACGGCCAATACCAGTCTTACCTTCACCACCGCCGTGAGGATGGTCATTCGGGTTCATTACGGAACCGCGGACAGTAGGTCTGATACCCATATGGCGTTTACGGCCAGCTTTACCAAGGTTAATTAATTCGTGATCAATGTTACCAACCTGACCAATCGTTGCACGGCAGATAATCGGAACTAATCTCATTTCACCTGATGGTAAGCGAAGTGTTGCGAATTTGCCTTCCTTCGCCATTAACTGCGCTGAATTACCTGCGGAACGAACTAACTGTCCACCTTTACCAGGATATAATTCAATGTTGTGTACCTGGGTACCAACCGGAATGTTTTGAAGTGGTAAGCAGTTGCCTACTCTTACTTCTGCGCTATCACCATTCATAATTGTTGTTCCAACAGTTAATCCGTTAGGAGCAAGAATGTATGTTTTTTCACCATCTGCATAGCAGATTAAAGCGATATTGGCAGTTCTGTTCGGATCATATTCAATTGTTAATACTGTTGCAGGAATACCATCCTTTTTTCTTTTAAAATCGATTATTCTATATTTTCTTCTAGAGCCGCCGCCCTGATGTCTTACAGTAATCTTTCCTTGATTATTACGACCTGCATTTTTATTAATTGAAACGAGTAATGATTTTTCAGGGGTTGATGTTGTAATTTCTGCAAAATCAGATGAGGTCATATGTCTTCTGGAAGGTGTATATGGGTTAAACTTTTTGATTCCCATTATTTGCACTCCTTTCGAGCAATTATTTTATTCTGTTATCGGCGAATAAACAACCATAATTGTTTGCTATTCTGTATATTATAAGCCTGCAAAAATTTCAATTTCAGGACTATCTGCTGTTAATTTAACGATTGCTTTCTTAGTAGCTGAAGTTTTACCGCTTGTTTTTCCACGTCTGCGGGTTTTACCTTCTAAGTTCATAGTGTTAACGCTTACTACCTTTGATCCTGCAAACATTTTTTCAACAGCTTCTTTGATTTGATTCTTTGTTGCATCCGGATGAACTGAAAATGTGTATTTTTTCTCACTCATGGAGTTCATGCTCTTTTCAGTAACAATCGGTTTGAGTATAACATCATAATATTTTATATCAGCCATTATGCGTACACCTCCTCAATCTTTGTCACTGCATCCTTAGTCAGAACCAAGGTATCATATTTTAAAACGTCATATACATTAATAGAATTAGGTAATGCGGTTCTAATAGAAGGAATGTTTTTTGCAGAAAATATAACGTTATCATTTTTCTCCCCAACAACTACTAATGCCTTGCTTACTTTTAAATTATCAAGTACTGCTGCCATTTTCTTTGTTTTGATTTCATCAAAGTTAAGTTCATCCAGTACTATAATCTTCTCAGCTGCTACCCTTGAAGTTAAAGCTGATTTTAATGCAATTCTTTTTTCCTTCCTGTTTAACTTGAAGGAATAATCTCTTGGCTTTGGAGCAAATACAACGCCGCCGCCTTTCCATTGTGGTGATCTGGTTGAACCTTGTCTTGCGTGACCAGTTCCTTTTTGTCTCCAGGGTTTTCTTCCGCCGCCGCTTACTTCAGCACGTGTCTTAGCGCTTTGTGTTCCCTGACGTTTGTTAGCAAGTTGCTGAACAACTGCTAAGTGAACTAAATGTTCATTTACTTCTACTCCGAAGATAGCATCGTTTAATTCAATAGAACCAACGGCTTTGCCATCCATATTATAAACAGATACGTTTGCCATCTGTGTGTTCCTCCTTTCTCAAAGCTTCTAGTTTGCTTTTACGGTATTCTTTAACATTACCAAAGATTTCTTAGGGCCTGGTACAGCACCTTTAACCAGGATAATGTTATTTGCGGTGTCAATTCTGACAACTTCAAGATTCTGTACGGTTACTTTTACATGTCCCATATGTCCCGGCATGTGCTTTCCTTTAAATACTCTGCCCGGACTTGTAGCCGCACCATTGGAACCTGCATGTCTGTGGAATTTGGAGCCATGGGCCATCGGTCCTCTTGACTGGTTATATCTCTTAATTGCACCTTGGAACCCTTTACCTTTTGATTTAGCAGTAGCATCAACTCTTTCGCCTTCTGTAAAAATGTCAGCTCCTATTTCTTGTCCTACTGTATAATCAGCGGTATTTTCAAACCTGAACTCTTTAAGATACTTTTTGTTTGCAACACCTGCTTTAGCAAAGTGTCCTTTTCTTGGCTTATTTACTAATACTTCGCGGATATCGCCAAAGCCAACCTGAACGGCGCTATATCCGTCATTTTGGGCGGTTTTAACCTGTGTTACTGCACAAGGACCAGCCTGTAATACAGTTACCGGGATTAACGCACCGTTTTCATTGAAAATCTGAGTCATTCCAACTTTAATAGCTAAAATTGCTTTTTTCATTGCTTCTTGCACCTCCTGTTTAATCTACAGCGGATTACACAAACCGTGTAATCATCCTAGATGGTCTACCTTAGGTGCCGGTTGCTGTATTGAACCTTTTCCCTATATATAAACCCTAAAGGATTTCTTCTTTTTTGTTTCAATTGGCCAGATGAATCATTTCATTCAGATAGATTATGCCATCAAATGAATTACTTCATTTTGATGTCAATGTACACACCAGCAGGCATTTCTAATCTAGATAATGCATCAACTGTTTTTTGTGTAGGTGTGATGATATCGATTAATCTCTTATGAGTTCTCTGTTCGAACTGCTCTCTGGAATCCTTATACTTGTGTACCGCCCTGAGGATAGTTATTACTTCCTTCTTAGTAGGTAGTGGTACCGGTCCGCTCACCTTTGATCCTGTCTTTTTTACAGTTTCGATAATTTTTGCAGCTGATTGATCGATTAATTGATGATCATACGCTTTCAATGTAATTCTCATTACTTGACTTGCCATAAAAAAAGTCGCCTCCTTTTCGCACTTAATTGCAGTACGACAAGCGGTGACTGTACACTCAACCGTGCGTGTCATTGCATTAAAACTATTTACATAAATTGCTTAAAGCAATCTACTTATGTTCCATTGCAGGACTTACCCACGTTTATCTGCCCAAGGCAGAAAGATTTGTTTTGTACAGTGACTTGTCGCCAGTTTCATAACTTGACATTCGCTCCACGGAAAACCTACATTATTATGTAGCAACCTCACGTTTCTACGCTATCAATGTCACAGCATTAATTAGTATACTACAGTGGAATCATTATTGCAAGTATTTTTTTATAATTTTTTAAATTTTTTTTTATATTTAATGACGAATGATTTTAGCAGGGAATAAGGTTATATTAAAGTGCTTAACATTAACCTTGATAATTATTATTATCCTGCTTGTATTAATTTAACAATATAATTTAACATTGATCGTTTATGTAGATGAGCATATAATAATAGGTGGAACAGTGTTAAAATAGAATTATTAAATTATAAGGAATACTATATTTTCCTTTCATTGGATATAGTCCCGTAAAATGCCACGGAGGCACGGCAATAAAGTACACCGCCTTTCATCGGTGGTTTTATTTAATTTATTCCATATTTCAGATAGGAAAGAAGGTTATTATGTCAGCTTCATATATTACAGAAAATGCTCTTGCCGATTCTTTAAAGAAATTAATGGCACTTCATCCGATTAAAAAAATTACTGTAAAGATGATTACGGATGACTGTCATCTTACCCGTCATACTTTTTATAATCATTTTAGGGATGTATATGAACTTCTTGGATGGATTTTTGAAAATGAGGTTATCGACGATCTTGAGAAATGCTGCAGTCTCACCAGCTGGAAGTCAGGAGTGCTTATTGTGCTTCAATATACACTGAATAATAAAACCATATGTTTAAATACTTTCCGCTCTTTGGGGCGGGAGCATCTTGAAATGTTTTTGTATAAAACCTTTTATGAAGTCTTGCAGGGAGTTATGAAAGATATCACTAAAAATATGATTGTTGATGATAATATAAAAAAAGAAACAGCTGATTTCTTTTCCTACGGGATTTCCGGACAGTTCCTTGCATGGCTTAATAACGGATTAAAGGAAAATCCCAATGATATTGCAAACAGAATTGAGAAGTTATTGGACGGAACAATTTTGGGGATAATGTCAAAAAATAATACCGCTAATAAAGTCTTCCCTAAAATTAATAATTGATCTTATTCTAAAAAAATTTTTAAATACATAGTCATTTCCTTCCAAGGCATATCTATCGTTTTGGGTACATTCCTTAAAATTATTGATCCGAAGAATTGGCTATGCCAATTTCTATTACACAAATATAAGCATTTGTGCAATTTCTGCACAGATGCATTTTTTTGTTCATTGAATAACGATCCGCGCGGAAGTATCATCTGGTTATCAACAAAATAAGTATTTGATCCAAAATTTATTATGATAAGAAAGGAATGATATCATGGGTAATTATCAAAAGATTAATCCCCTTGCTCCGCACAATATAGATGCAAGGAATGCATATTTAATTGGAGGCGGGATTGCCTCCCTGGCTTCTGCTGCTTTTTTAATCAGGGATGCACATATGAAAGGTAAGAATATACACGTATTGGAGCAGTTAGATATTTTAGGAGGCTCCATGGATGGGGCAGGTATTGCAGAAAAGGGATATACAGCAAGGGGCGGCAGGGAAATCGAAGAGCATTTTGAATGCTTTATGGAGTTATTCAGTTTCATTCCATCCTTAACAGATAAATCGAGAACTGTACTGGATGAATTCCGCGAATTAAATCTGATAGAGCCCATTGAATCCCATTGCAGATTAGTCGTAAATCAAGGGGAAAAAGTGGATTTTTCAAGTCTTGGTCTGTCAAAGAGAAATGCAATGGAACTTGCTAAGCTTCATATGACGACAGAAGAAGTCCTCGGAGCCGCTACCATTGAAGAGTATTTTGATCCGGGTTTCTTTGAAACAAATTTCTGGTTTTTCTGGGCATCCATGTTTGCATTTGAAAAATGGCATAGTGTAGCAGAAGTAAAACGCTATATGGAAAGATTTATGCATTTGATCGGAGGTATGAATAAGTTAGAGGGAATCCTCCATACAGAGTATAATCAGTATGATTCATTAATATTGCCCCTTATTACCTGGTTAAAGGAACAAGCGGTTTGTTTTGATAACGGTTGCAAGGTTACCGATATTGATTTTGATTTTTCTGCTAATGAAAAGACAGCAGCTGCGATACACTATATCAAAAATGGAAAAGAAGAGCTTATAGCTGTAACTCCTGACGATATCGTTTTGTTTACCAATGGTTCTATGACTGAAAATACCACCCGGGGTGATTTGGACCATCCGGCAATTATTAACCGTTCAACAGAAAAAGGATGTTTTAGCGTATGGGAAAAACTCGCCGGGAAGTCAGCGGATTTTGGCCATCCAGAAGCTTTTTGCAGCGATATTGATAAGACAAAATGGTTATCCTTTACCGTAACCTTAAAAGATGATGATATTGTGTTCCCTCATATTCTTCAATTAACAGGGGATAAACCCGGTATGGGCGGTCTTGTTACTATTAAGGATTCCAGCTGGTTCATGAGCTGGGTTATCCCAAAACATCCGCATTTTATCGGACAGCCGGATAATGTAAAAGTCCTTTGGGCTTATGCCTTAAATTTGGATGTAAAAGGCGATTATATCCCTAAGACCATGTCAGAGTGTACCGGACGCGAAATGTTTGAAGAACTTTTATATCACATGGGATTAAAGGATCGGATTCCTGAGATTCTTTCCCATACTGTAAATGTGATTCCAAGCATGATGCCGTATATCACATCCCAGTTTATGCCCCGGGTGAAAGGGGACAGACCGGAAGTAATACCGGAAGGAAGCAGGAATTTCGGTTTCTTAGGTCAATTTGCAGAAGTTGCAGATGACTGTGTATTTACGGTTGAATATTCGGTACGCAGTGCCATGATGGCAGTCTATGGCCTTATGCATTTAGGGAAAGCAGTGGATCCGGTATATCCAAGCCAGTATGACATCCGTGTTTTAACCAGTGCGGCAAAGACCTGTCTTGGTATCGATAAATTACCTTTAAAAAGCATCCCCCTGGGAGAATTTATTAAGAATACTGAACTTGCAAAACTGTTATAACTGTTACTGAGATATTAAATCTCTAAAAATGACTGTTGCAAAATTATAATTTACTGCATTTGGGCCTAGGATAATTTTTCAAATTTTGCAACAGCTCCTTTTGTTATATTAGATGTCAATTATACACACCCCTATTTCAAGAACTCATTTATTTTTCCCAGCTTTGCAGTTCTATAATATTTCCTTCTGGATCAGCAGCGTAGACAAAGGTAGCTGTTCCCTTATCCGGGTATATTGTTTTAACCAACTCACCTATTTGTCCCCCTCCTGCCCTTTTTACCTTTTCCAACAGGCCTTCAACATTATCTGTTTGAAATGCCAGGTGTCCAAAACCAATTCCGTTAATTTTTTTAGAATTGCTTTCATCCATATTTTCATATGAAAATATCTCTATGGTTGGCAGTGTATTCTCATATCCTGGTAAGGCTAAATGCTCCCCGGCTATATGTGCATTTTTAATTCCCGTCAATTTATCAACCCATTCCCCTCTTAAATTTCTTTCCGGCGGTATTGGTTTACATTCAAAAACTTCTTGATAAAACAAAGATAATTTTTTCCAATCCTTTGCAATGAGATTCACATGTACATATTTAATATTCATTGGCTCATTCCTTTTCATGTTAGACTGCTTTAGGAAATTCTCACAGCCTGTATTTGCAGATATTTTAGAGGCTGTCGATAAAATTTTACCTCCATTTTCGTTAATCGCAAGTATGTTTTTACGCAGACCGTCTGAACATAGTGAAGGAAAGGCAAGTAAAAACATACATATGATAGACAGAAAATGTCCATAGTTTTATTCAGCATCTAAAATATCTTCAATTGCTACTATTCGTTTCGGCCGGACCAGCGTCCGGAAGCTCCACAAGGTAAAACCAAATTATTTGAAGATACCGGCAAACCAACTTCATCAGCAAGGACACTGCCCCCGAATTTGGACTTTATCTCTATTCCCAGCAGATAAGCCAGTACCGCAGGCTGCAGACCGGTTGTATAAGAATTGATCAGGAAAAATAATGGGTTTTTTGTTAATGCCTGTGAACATAGCTTAACAAAGGGATGAATATTATCTTCTATCTTCCAGATTTCTCCTTTAGGCCCCCTGCCATAGGAAGGGGGATCCATAATTATGGCATCATAAAAACTTTCCCTGCGAATTTCCCGTTCCACAAATTTACTGCAATCATCTACAATATAACGTATTGGTGCTTCTAAAAGTCCTGAAAGTGAGGCATTTTCTTTCGCCCAGGTAACCATTCCCTTAGATGCATCCACATGAGTGACACTGGCTCCCGCTTTTGCTGCTGCAATAGTAGCACCGCCGGTATAAGCAAATAAATTTAATACTTTTATTTCACGTTCCGGATTTTGCAGCTTCTGCTTACGGATGATTTCACCAAACCACTCCCAATTTGCCGCCTGTTCCGGAAATATTCCCGTGTGTTTAAAACTAAAGGGCTGAAGATTAAACCTTAAATCCTTATAATTTATCTGCCATTGCTTAGGTAAATCAAAAAACTCCCATTCTCCGCCACCTTTACTGCTCCTGTGATAATGGGCATTTTTTTTATTCCATCCAGGATTCGTTTTTGGTGTATCCCAAAGAACCTGCGGATCGGGACGGACCAATATATAGTTACCCCAGCGTTCTAATTTTTCCCCTAAAGAAGTATCTATTACTTCATAGTCTTTCCATCCATCTGCAATCCACATATTGTTTCTCTCTTTCGATTATTTAATTTCAATTTTTATACTTTATGGAAGATTCACGTATAACAACCTCT
This sequence comes from Anaerocolumna sp., assembly GCA_049692775.1. GTDB lineage: Bacteria > Bacillota > Clostridia > Lachnospirales > Lachnospiraceae > Anaerocolumna. The sequence goes on from JBAVPE010000133.1 coordinate 194,891, forward strand.
GTATTGATACTTACAACTTCCTTGGGCAGCTCCATATTTTCAATACGCCAGATTAATATTTGAACTAATCTTCTGCCCATCCTTTGATTACCAATGTGTACGGTTGTTAGGGACGGGGATAATAACCCTGCTTCTTCCTTATCATCAAATCCGGTCACCGCCACATCTTCCGGTATACGGATACCTTTTTTCTTAAGCCAGAGCATAACATCCTTAGCGATATCATCATTAGCACATACAAAGGCTTCAGGCATATGGGGGAGGTTCTCCAACACTGCGGCTATCTCTTCCTGCCTATAATACTTATGTTCCGCATGCTGATTGATTACGAATGGGTCTTCCGGCTGTATTCCGTGACTGTTAAGTGCGGACAGGTACCCTTCATAACGCTCCTTAATTGTCCTGCAATAACTGGTATCACCAAGAAATGCAATTTTCTTCATACCCTGGTTAATCAGATGTTCTGTCAGTATTCTGGTACTGTTATTACCTTCAAATACCAATACATCCCCTAAATTAGAAATTTCATGGACATCACTGGGGCCATCCAGGAAAACCACAGGAACATCCTTTTTTATTATTAATTCCAGAAAAGATTTACTGAAAACACTTAATATAATAATCCCGCTCATATCCGTCTGCATATCCAAAGGAAGGACATGGTTCGTCTCATCTTCTTCACTGATAAAATTAAATTGAAGCCTGCAGTTATTTTTATTCAATTCGTCTGAAATACCCATAATAATCCGGTTCCAGAAAGATGACAGTTCTCTTCTTGCAAATACCACTATTGTTTTCGTTTTTTCCAGTTTGTCTTTAATCTTAAAATCGTTTAAGATCACCGGTGATAATTTAGTATATCCCATTTCATAAGCTTTTTTGATTACTGCATATCTGGTTTCATATGCAACCATATCGCTGTTATTCAGAGCCTTTGCTACCGTGTTACGAGATAAATTAAGTTCTTTTGCCACATCCTGTATCGTAATTTTCTTCACCTGCTCCACCTCACCCGTTTTTAGCCCTATACTTTTTGTTACAACCTGCATATCCTTGTAACATCTTAATAACTATTCTAAAACTTATCTGTGTTTTAATAAAGCATTCATTTTGCACACTAAATACACCAATGTGCAAAACCATATAAGCATATTTCTTACATGTTTAATTTACAACAGCAGGTTTCAGATGTCAATTGTATTTTGCCGGCTTTTTTAATACTTAAAATAAATATAAATATTTATTAATTTTATTATACCATTTTAATCTGTTCATTATTATTTTAACCGTTTTTTAACTTGACGTAAGCGTCAAAAAAATATAAACTAAAAGTGCAGACAAAACATGGAAATTATCATTTAAACATTGACGCCTATCAGTTCAGACGCCTTAGTTATTAAAATTTGGAGGGATTATACATGGGAATATTAACAAGATTTAAAGACATTATGTCAAGCAACATCAATGCATTACTCGACAAAGCAGAGGATCCGGAAAAGATGATTGATCAATGCTTAAGAAATCTAAACACTGATCTGGGTAAAGTAAAATCAGAAACTGCAACTGTCATGGCAGAAGAACAACGTGCCAGGAGAGTATTGGATGACTGCAATGAAGAGATCGCAAAAATGCAGACTTATGCCATAAAGGCCCTTGAAGCAAATAATGAAGAGGATGCCAAGAAATTCTTAGGACAGAAGGCAACCTTAACCAATAAGTTAAACGGCTTACAGGAAGCTTATGATTTAGCCCACGCCAATGCACTTCATATGAGGGAGATGCATGATAAATTAGTGGGTGATATTAATGAATTAGAGTCCCGCAAGGATATGATAAAAGGCAAGTTATCTGTTGCAAAAGCACAGGAACGCATTAACAAAATGACCTCCTCCGTTGCCAATGCCAATGATTCCATGGCAAGCTTTGAGAAATACGAAGATATGGCTGACAAAGCCCTTGATAAGGCAAATGCAATGGCTGAACTTAACCAGTCCACTTCTGAAAATTCTATTGATGATCTTACTAAGAAGTATTCTGCCGGTGCAGATGTGGATGAGGAATTAGCAGCATTGAAAGCAAGTTTAAATAAATAAGAACAGATTCATACTGAATACGGGAATAGCGGCAGGAAAATAAAGCCGCTGTTTTTCGCGCTAAGGAACAGCCCCTGGCAGAAAGAGGTAAGGTTTAATGGTAATACAATATAAATGTCCAAATTGCGGAGCTGACATGGCATATGACAGTACCTCCGGTATGCTGCATTGCGATAGCTGCGGCAGGAACGACAGTATCGAATCATTTGAAAAACCCGGTTCAGACCATAACCATAATACAGGATCGGACAATTCCCCACACGGGGAGGGCTATACGGGGAATACCGGTCACTCCCATTCGTTTGATGAAAATGAAACAGTGGAATATCACTGCACGAATTGCGGGGCCGTACTAATTACAGATAAAAATACAACTGCGACAACCTGTAGTTTCTGCGGGGCCGGTGTTGTTTTGGCTGACCGTCTAAGCGGAAATATGGCACCGGCAAAAGTTATCCCGTTTTCAATTAATAAACAACAGGCACAGGAAGCTTTTAAAAAATGGTGCAGAAAAGGGCTTCTTACACCAAAAGGTTTTATGACAGCAGACCGCATTAAAAGTATAACCGGCCTGTATGTACCTTTCTGGCTTTATGATTTAAACGGACAGGGAGAAGCAGATGCTACCTGTACCAGGGTAAGGACTTACCCACAAGGCGAATACATTTATACCGAAACCAGTTTTTATCACGTATACCGTCAGGTTAATTTGAATTATTTAAAAGTTCCTGCAGATGCTTCCGAACAAATGAATGATGATCTGATGGATAAATTAGAACCGTTTCATTATGACGACCTGAAGGATTTTAACATGCCTTATTTAGCAGGGTATCTTGCAGAAAAATATAATTACGATGATAAAACCTTATTCTCCAGGGTCAAAGAAAGAGTCACGGATTTTGTGGATGCTTATATCAAATCAACGATTAACGGCTATACCACCACCACTTATAATCAGAAGAACATTAGCGTAAAAGAACGAAATGCAGACTATGTACTACTCCCGGTCTGGATGGTTTGCTATGATTTTAAACAATCGGAGCATACCTTTGCCATGAATGGCCAGACCGGTAAGATTGTCGGGAAGCCGCCGCTTAGTAAGGGAAAGATTGCTGCCTGGTTCGCAGGTATCACTGCCGGTGCCTTTTTCGTAATTAAAATAATTGCTGTTCTGACGGGAGGTCCAATTATATGATAGAACGAAGTAAATATAAAACCCGCGATAGATTGCATTTTTCTTTGATACCGGCAGCTTTTATTATGTTACTGTTGTTTGCAGTACTTTCTACTGGTTTTACCTTCGCTCCTTTAAAAGCATCTGCTGCCCCCGAAGATCAGAAGGTATACGATTTTTACGGACTTTTCAGTGAAGCGGAAGTTACAGATTTAGAAGCTGACTGTGCAAAATATGGCGAAGAAGGCAAAATTGATATTGTCATGGTTATTACGGATGCTTTACAGGGTAAATCCAGAACGAAGTATTTAGAAGATTTCTATGATGAATACGGTTTTGGATATAATCAGGAATTTGGTGATGCTGCCATAATTCTGGTTAATATGGATCGTGATGACCGGGGGGTGGAAATTCAAGGATACGGTAATGCTGAGTATTATCTGAATAACGACCGCATTGAGTATATGTTAGATGATATTGCAGCTATGTTATCAGATGGTAATTACTACAATGCCATGGAAGAGTTCGCCAAACAATCCGCGTATTATATGAATGAAGAAAAAGGTGTTGATACTACTAACATCCCTTCTGAAGATGCGGACTCCGGTAATTATTACGGCGAATCCGGTTATGCCGGCCCCAGTGATTATTATGGTGAAAAGGATGATAATATTTTCTATAACACCTTTCTTCAATTAGCAATTGCTGTTATAATAGGAGCAGTTACCGTAGGTGTCATGGCAGCCAATTCCGGAGGCAGGGTTACCGTCCATAACAGGACCTATCTGGATGAACAGCATTCAGGAGTAGTTGCAAACCGTGATGATTATATCAGGACCACCACCACCAGGGTAAAAAAGCCAACCAATAATAATGGCGGCGGCCGAAGCAGCGGCGGCGGAATATCAAGCGGCGGGCACTCCCACAGCGGCGGCGGCCGGAGTTTTTAAATGAAACCGGATACTGTCCGTACCTGATTGACCAGACGGCAGCATAATGGCATAACAGCTCAGTAAAAAGTCTATTGCTAACAGAAAGGATGTATGAAACGATGGGATTTTTTTCAGGACAATTATCAAATGTAGTAGAATGGGAAGAATTTAGGGAAGATATGATCTTCTATAAATGGCATAATGAAGAGCTTAAAAAAGGCAGTAAATTAATTATACGTCCCGGACAGGATGCTATATTTTTATTTAACGGCAAAGTAGAAGGAATCTTTAAAGATGATGGCAACTATGATATTGAATCCGAAATCATCCCCTTCCTCTCTACCCTGAAAGGATTTCGCTTCGGCTTTAACAGCGGTATGCGGGCTGAAGTATTATTTATTAACACCAAGGAATTTACCGTAAAATGGGGAACCCGAAGTGCCATTAATATTCCTACCCCCCAATTACCGGGCGGAATGCCAATCCGTGCAAACGGTACCTTTAACTTTAAAGTAAATGATTATATTAAATTAATCGATAAAATTGCAGGAGTGAAAGACAGTTATTTAGTAGATGATGTTAAACTCCGTATTACCTCACTTTTGGATCAGTTAATCATGAAGTGGATTGCCAAGGAAGGTAAAGATATGTTTAATCTGCAGGCTAATTCCTTTGATATCAGTAACGGTATTAAAACCGACCTGGATATGCAGTTATTTGACACCGGTATTTCCGTGACCGGCTTTAACATTATGAGCTTTACTTATCCGGAAGAAATTCAGGAGATGATTAACAGAAATGCTTCTAATAGTATGATTGGAGATATGGGAAGATATCAGCAGGCTGTCATGACCGACGGAATTGCCTCCGGCAGGGTAAGCGGCGGTGGTATGGCTTCCGATATGGCGGGTATGATGATGGGAATGAATATGGCAAATCAGATGATGCAGAATATGAACCAGACGAATTCCCCCCAGCCTAATAATCAATCCGTAAGTGGCGGAAAAAAACCAAACTTCTGCCCTAACTGCGGACAAAAAACAAGTGATGCGAATTTCTGCCCGAATTGCGGACAGAAGTTAATCTAGTACTACCTTGTATAAATAATGCTTAATATCAGTGGCTGATATTTGCGCCAGGGCAAGACGGCGGAATGAGGCGTAGCGCTTCCTACGCCGATTGACGACAACGCAGCACTGGTGTAAATAGCAGATGCTGAATTAAGTGTTATTTACGCAAGGCAGTACTAGTACATCGGTGATTAAGTTCTGCATAGTTAAGCTCAGGATATTTTTTCGGGAGTGCTGTTTCAAAAGCCTCGGCGTAATGGTGTTACGCCGAGGCTTTTGAAATAGTGCTATCGAAGAAATAGACAAGCTGATTAACTGGATTGTTTGATCGATATGTCATATCTTTACTGCACCTCCATGAGAAAAGACCGCCGCAAAATTATTTTGCTGTGGTCTTTTTCCAAATTATTTTTAATTATTTAGCGATTCCATTTCTATCCTTTATTGTACCTGAAAAACCGGATCCTTCACCAATTTCGTAATTTTCTCTTCTGCATCTTTTAAATTGCTGCCTTTTACTCCAAAATAGAATTTAATCTTTGGTTCTGTTCCGGATGGTCTGACTGCACACCAGGCATCCTCTTCCAATTCAAAGTATAAAACATCAGACTTCGGTAATCCAGTTGGCGTAACGGTTTTATCTGTTAAATCCGTAATAGTATTCTCTTCATAATCCCTGAATTTAAGCACTTTCTTACCGCCGGCAGATGTAGGTGGATTCTTCCTGTAACTATCCATAATTTCTTGTATTTTTTGCATTCCTTCAATGCCTTTTAAAGTTACAGATACTAAATCTTCCTTAAAATATCCGTATTTTTCAAATATTTTATTCATCTGCTTAAAAAGAGTAATACCCTTTTGTTTATAATAAGCTGCAGCCTCACATAAGGTCATAACGGCAACTACCGCATCCTTATCCCTGGAATGGGTACCTATTAAGCAGCCATAACTTTCCTCAAATCCAAACACATACTCATGTGATCCGGTTTCTTTAAATAATTTAATCTGTTCTCCAATATATTTAAATCCGGTTAACACTTCAATTAAGTCTGCACCATAATACTTTGCAATCTGATCTGCCATATTACCGGTTACAATTGTCTTAACCAGGGCTGCATTGGAAGGCAGGGTATTATGTTCTGCCTTTTGGGAAAATACATATTCTGCTATTAATGCACCGGACATATTACCGGTTAATAACACGAATTCACCCTTTTCATTGCGTACCTGTACACCAAGTCTGTCTGCATCCGGGTCTGTTGCAAGAATTAAGTCCGCACCTACTTCATCTGCTAACTTCTTAGCCAGTGTAAATACCTTAGGGTCTTCCGGATTCGGATAACCAACCGTTGTAAAGTTAGAATCCGGAAGTTCCTGTTCCGGAACAACATATACATTGGTAAAGCCAAGTTCTTTTAAAATTCTTCGAACAGGAAGGTTACCGGTTCCATGAAGTGGTGTATAAACGATTTTCATATCTTTGCACTCATCTGCTATAGGATTAACCACTAAATTTTTAAGTTCACCAATATATTTATCATCAATCTCGGAACCAACCAGATTAAATAACCCCTGAGCCTGTGCGTCTTCCTTTTTCATGGTTTTAACCGTTGCATAATCGGTTATCGCATTTACCTCATTAATAATTTCCTCATCCCTGGGATAGGTAATCTGGGCACCATCTTCCCAATATACCTTGTATCCATTATACTCCGCCGGATTATGGCTCGCGGTAACTACGATACCGGCAGTACAACCCAGTTCCCTTACGGTAAAGGATAACTCCGGTGTAGGCCTTAAGGCTTCGAATACATAGGCTTTAATCCCATTGGCGTTTAAGCAAAGAGCGGCATCCGCTGCAAATTCCGGAGACATTCTCCTGGAATCATAAGCGATTGCAACACCTTTACCTGATCCTCCCTGCTTAATTATATAATTAGCCAGTCCTTGTGTAGCTTTTCTGACCGTATACAAATTCATTCGGTTACTTCCGGCACCTAACACGCCACGAAGCCCTCCTGTACCAAATTCCAAATCTTTATAAAAACGATCCTTTATTTCTGTATCACTTTCAGATAAATCCTTTAATTCTTTTCTTGTTGCTTCATCAAAATATTCGTCTGAAGTCCACTGTTTATATTTCTCTAAATAGTCCAAAATGCATTCTCCTTTCATAATTCGAGTACTCTCAGAAACTCTCGCAGCCTGTATTTACTGATATTTTAGAGGCTGTCCGATAAAATTTCACCTCCATTTTCGTGATGTCATAGGTATGTTTTTACGCAGACCGTCTGAGCACCGCGAAGGAAAGGCAAGTAAAAACATACCTATGATATCGCGAAAATGTCCTCAGCCTATATTCAGCAACTAAAATATCTTCAATTACTACTATTAGTTTCCGAGAGTACTCAATTCTTATCATTTTACATTATTGTACTGAATTTCACTATATCTTGCAATGCATTTTTTAATACTGATAAAAATTTCTGTGTTTATTTCTTTATGCCATCTTATTATTTTATTCAGGTAATTGCGCAACAAGCTAAGCTTATTATATTTATATACCATGCAATTAATACAATTTCAGCGCTGAATCTTGCCTAAAGGCAACGGAAGCTATGAAATTCGTATTAATTAATGGTTCCCGGCGAATGATTGGGGATGGCAGATAGATCCGATTGGATTAAGATATACACTTAACCATGTTTATGACCGTTATCTAAAACCAATTTTTATACTGGAAAAAAGTTCAGGTTTCTTTGATACCTTAAATGAAGATGGGACAGTTCATGACCCGTATAGAATAGACTATCTGGTACTTCCGAAATGAGTAAACGATACGGCTTTATCTATGTAGATCAAGATGATTTTGGAAATAGTTTACATAAAAGATATAAAAAAGATTCTTTTTTTTGGTATAAAAAGATAATTGAAACAAATGGAGAAAACTTATAGTTCATGCTTTTGCTGAAAGCGGAAAGAAGTTGATAAAATACCTTTAAGTAAGGAAAAAGGGCTTTGTACCGTGTTTGTAAAATCTCTGGTACAACAGCCCTTATTTTTCATCTCTTTTGATTCATATATACGTATATGCCCACATAGTTTCAAACCCCAAAAATGTATCTTCCGTGAAATATTTTCATATATTTATCTTTAGAGGAATTCTTATTGAATAAATTATTAAAATCATTTATCAGATTTCAAAGATTGATTAAGCCTTCCCTACAGAGCCGAATAATTCCATCTTCTCTTTAACAGTACCCTTGATAGCTTCTAAACCAGGAGCTAAAAGTTTACGGGGGTCAAAACCTTTACTGGCTAAATCTTTACCTTCTTCAATATATTTACGGGTAGCAGCTGCAAAAGTCAATTGGCATTCTGTGTTAACGTTAATCTTCGCAACACCAAGGTTAATTGCTTTCTTAATCATATCATCAGGAATACCGGTTCCGCCGTGAAGGACTAAAGGCATGGATCCTGTTAATTCCTGAATTGCTGCTAAGGTATCAAAGCTGAGACCAGCCCAGTTATCAGGATATTTTCCGTGAATATTACCGATACCTGCTGCAAGCATGGTTACACCAAGATCAGCAATCGCTTTACATTCTTTAGGATCTGCTACTTCACCAGCGCCTATAACACCATCTTCTTCACCACCGATAGAACCTACTTCTGCTTCTATGGATATTCCTTTTTCAGCACAAACTTTAACTAATTCTTTGGTCTTTGCAATATTTTCTTCAATTGGATAATGGGAACCATCGAACATGATGGATGAAAATCCTGCTTCGATACATTTATATGCACCTTCATAGCTGCCGTGGTCAAGATGTAATGCAACCGGTACCGTTATATTTAATTCCCCTAACATAGCAGTAACCATACCTACTACGGTCTTATAACCACACATATATTTTCCAGCACCCTCAGATACACCAAGAATAACAGGTGAATTTAATTCCTGGGCTGTTAATAATACTGCCTTAGTCCATTCAAGGTTGTTGATGTTAAATTGGCCGACTGCATAGTGGCCTGCTTTTGCTTTATTAAGCATCTCTTTAGCTGATACTAACATATTATACCTCCATTTTATTCTATTTTATTGGCCAAGCTGTTATACAACTTTTTGTTATTATAACCTATTTCCATAGAAAAAGAAATACAAAATTCCATATAAACCTTTTTTGTTATGTTTTTGTTACTATTCACATCCGATATACCCGACGTGTTTTTTGTGAGTGCAGCGAAGCGAAAGTCACAAAAAAACCGGAGTATAGCAGCACTAAAACGCTGGTTTTGCGTTTTGTGGGATGGCGAATATATGTTTTTATTTTACAGGTAATTATGTTGATAATAACCTGTCCATACTGTAAAATAACAATAATATGATATGTTTAACCTAAAGTTAAAGTACAGCCTCAGCCGGACTTTTGTGGGGCGGATCCTACAATAAAAAGGGATTATCAAAATAATAATTTAGGAGGGATTACATTGCAGGAAAAAATTATTTTTCACGTAGACGTCAATTCTGCATTTTTAAGCTGGGAGGCAGTCTATCGCAAAGATGTTTTAGGTGAAGCCCTGGATCTGCGGACGATACCCTCTGCCGTCGGCGGAGACAGTTCCAAACGTCATGGTATCGTCCTTGCTAAATCCACCCCTGCCAAAAAATATAATATCCAGACCGGAGAACCCATCATTCAAGCCCTCCAGAAATGCCCCGAACTGGTACTGGTACCGCCAAACCATAACTTATATGAGCAGAGTTCCCAAGGTTTACTAAATCTGTTATATCAATATACACCTGATATTGAACCGTTTTCCATTGATGAGGCTTTCCTGGATATGACCGGCGCATGTATCGGCTTTTCTTCCCCAACCCAGGCTGCCTGTAAAATGAAGGATTGTATTAAAAATGAGTTGGGCTTTACCGTCAATATAGGTGTTTCTTCAAATAAGCTCTTAGCTAAAATGGCTTCTGATTTTCAAAAGCCTGATATGGTCCATACCTTATTTACAGATGAGATCCCCGTTAAGATGTGGCCGCTGCCATTGAACGAATTATATTTCGTCGGCAGGTCAACCAGTAAAATATTATATGGATTAGGGTTAAAAACCATAGGTGATATCGCGAATACGGATATCAACATACTAAAAGCCCATTTAGGAAATAAACACGGTCAGATCATATATCAGTATGCCCATGGAATTAATGATGATTCGGTCGAATCAAGAGAGTCTCCGAATAAAGGATATGGCAACAGCACCACTTTATCACAGGATGTTGCCGACTTTGAAACTGCGGGCCTGGTGTTATTATCCTTAAGCGAAACCGTGGCTGCCAGACTTCGGTCCAGTGATGTAAAATGCAGCTGTATTACGGTTGAACTAACGGATTGTGATTTCAACCATCAGACCCATCAGACCACCTTATTATCTCCTACCAATACCACAAATATCATCCATGAAACTTCCTGCCGGTTATTAAAAGAATTTTGGAACGGTACTCCTTTAAGACTATTAGGTATCCGTACTACAAAATTAGGTTCGGAGGATTATACTCAAATGAACTTATTTGATATGGTTAAAAATGAGAAGCTTGAGAAATTAGATAAGGCTCTTGACAGTATACGGAACCGATTCGGTTCGGATGCAATAAAACGCGCAAGGTTTATCGATGCCGAATCGAATAAAAAAAGTCCAGACGGGTTATAAACGACACCTGCCCAAGGGAATTATCTTATATTATTAAAAATAAGCCTGCTATAATCAGCAGGCTTATTTTTATGTTTTTGATATTTTTAATTTGATAATAAATGGTTAAGGGCAGTTCTATTATTTTTTAATGGCAATGACAGTCACTGCTGCAGCCTTCCTCATTATGATCATGATGGTCACAGGTTGGACTATTTCCTTCTGCTAAACTTCCGTCAAGATAAGCTGCCGTAACTACATCCGCATCTCCCTCTGCTCCGGGGACAACTAATATTCCTGCTTCCATCAGGCCTCCCATCGCCCCCATACCAATTCCGCCGCAAATGAGAACGTTGACCTTTTGCTCAGCCAATAAGGTTACAAGTTCGGAATGTCCGCTTCCGTTACTGCTTATTGCAGATTTACTGATCAATTCATCACCGCATATTTCATAGATGTTAAAGTTCTCTGTTTTACCAAAATGTTGGAATACGTTATTATTTTCATCCGCTGTAACAGCTATTTTAATTACAGCTGTCTTATCCTGTGCAGCAGTAACTTCGCTGTGTGCAGCTTCCGATGTATCTTCTTTTACTTTATGGACAATTTCTATGGTTTCAGCTGCCAGATCCAGCCACTCACCTTTTAATTCTTCAACACTTTCCCCATCAATAGCAGCTGAAATTGCAGGATCAATGGGTACCTTGGCAAGTACCGGCAGATCATATTTATTGGCAATTTCATCAATGTGACTGGTACCAAAAACACTTAATTTTTCACCGCAATTGCCGCACTTTATATAACTGTAGTTTTCAATCAGACCCAGTATAGGAATTTCCATGGCATTTGCCATATTGACAGCTTTTGATACAATCATAGACACCAATTCCTGGGGTGAGGCAACAATAATGAGGCCATCTACAGGAAGGGACTGAAACACCGTTAATGGTACATCACCGGTTCCCGGAGGCATATCTACAAACATATAATCTACATCTTCCCAAAGAACTTCTGACCAGAATTGTTTTACTGTCCCCGCAATGATAGGACCTCGCCAGATAACAGGGGTGTCTTCTGTTTCAAGCAATAAGTTTACCGACATAATCTTAATGCCATTCTTACTTACTGCCGGCAGGATACCCAACTCATTAGCAACCGCTTTACTGTGGATTCCAAAGGCTTTGGGGATGGATGGCCCTGTTATATCGGCGTCTAATATTCCGGTATTATATCCTTTCCGGTTCATAAGGACAGAAAGATAGGAGGTAATAAAGGATTTACCAACCCCTCCCTTACCGCTTACTACTCCAATTACCTTCTTAACTTTACTGTACGGATTAAGGGGAGCTAAAAAATCCTCTTTCGAAGGTTTTCTTGTAGAACATTCTTCCCCGCAACTGGAACAATCACTGGAACAACTGCTTTGTGTTTCATAAGTTTCACTCATTCTTTTACTCCTATTCTTATCATTTTATGCTTTTAAGTTACTATTACACCGTTTGCAACTGAATTCACAAGGACAGTCTTTTTTTGTAATTTCATAATTACCACCCTGTATTAATACACCTTTTCCTTCACACAGAGCTTCCACGGATTTATGTCTGCCCGAATAAAGGATTCTTTGAAAGGTTCCTCTGGATACACCCATTTTCTGTGCAGCTGCTTCCTGCTCCAGATCTTCAAAGTCACAAAGACGGAGTGCTTCTAATTCATCCACACTTAGGATTACATACCCTTTGTCACAGTCTTGTGGTGTAAATACTTTATGTTCAAATTCAGCACATACTTTTCTGCATTTCGGAATTCTTGGCATAAAGTATCTCCTTTCCGGCATAGATATATATTGTGCCCAGAACACATTAAATCAGAAGAGTGAACTATATTTTCTCTTCGCCCTTTTAGTGTGCATATGCACATAAAGAATTATACTACTTGATATTATTTTGTCAATAGATATGATAGAAACCAGGTACCAGACAATACGATTTTGCTTACGCCATCTATGAAGGAATTTTGGACTACTTTGGATTTAATGTTTAAACTTTCATTTACCAATATTGGTTTGGATGTCTAAAGTCCATGATAGTGATAAATATGGACTTTCGACATCCAAGCCAACCTTTATTATTGCGGTAATAGACATTTATAAGATTTTCCGTCCTGATCAGGTATTAAAAGGATTACCGCATAATAAAGACTTGAATTGAAATATCTATCAATAGAATTTATATTTGCCTGGCTGCCGGATATCTGATCTTTTTGTATCTCCTGGCTGTCAAAGAAATTTAAGGATGTATCACTATCAGCCGAATCACTCGTATAATCTACTGTTAATGTATAAAATTCCGCCACACTTAAGGGGCTGTCCGTCTTTATATTATCAACTTCGTCTATGTTAATGGAAAAATTAAGATTCTGCCCGTCTGCATACTGCCAGGTATTTATCCCCATCACCTCCCCATATATATTAAGAAGCGGACCGCCGCTATTACCCGGTGACATTGGTGCTGTTACCTGTATGTAATCAACATTTTCTATTTTTCTGGATGCAGAGGATACCATTCCGTCTGCAAAGGTTCCGGTTAATCCCAAGGGACTTCCAAGGATATATACCGCTTCGCCTACTGTAATACCTTCCTCGTTTTCAATTAAAGCTTCATTTTGGGTATTAATCCCTAATATTGCAAGGTCAATGTTCTGATCGTATCCTAAAACCTGTTCCACTTCATGTGCCGTGCCATCATTGGTTATAACCTGAATCCGGTCGGCTCCTCCTATCACATGGAAATTAGTTACTACTTTCCCGTTATCTAAAAAGAAACCGGAACCCAGATTATATTTATCCCCTGCTATTTCCGCAATGATTTCTACCGTAGCTTTAGAACATTTTTCATAAACTTCCTCCGCCGTAAGTTCTTTGGGTTTTACTTCAATTGTACTAAGATATTCTTTTGTTCCCACGGAAGCAGTGATATTTACAGTCCCTTTTTTTAGTCCTGTTACAGTTCCGGCAGTTGATACTTTCGCGATATTCATGTCACTGCTGGTCCATTTTACTGTTTTTGTGGTTCCAATCATTTTCAGCTTAACTGTTTCCCCTATATAGACGGAGGTATTGATAATATTCAGCTTAACTGTTGCTGCCTCTGCTGCTGTCACATTACTGTATAAAGGCGTAGAAAAGGGTATTGCCGTAGATAAAACTATTGCAGTCATTATACTTATAGTCACTCTTTTTATATGAATCATATTCATCACACTTTCTTTTTAAACGATTATCCAACTGGTATTTATTTAAGCTTGTTTTTCGTATATCTTTATTTGATTTTGCTTTTGTATTCTGTTTTTCTGTTTTATCGAATGAATTAAAAATTGCTTCCATTCCAGCCCCAATTACTTATTTCTTCATATTTCACATAGACATGGTCAGGAGTAATCTCCAGTTCTTCCCCTAAGATTTTTGTAATAGCTGCAGTAAGCTTATTATAAGAACCTGTATCGGCACTTCCAAACAATTTTACTTCAACAAAAGCAATCCCAAAATCCGACTCTCCTTTAAAATACATGGAACATTGTTCTTCAAAAGAAACCATCAGCCAGTTTTCACTTTTACCCGGAATTAATTCAATTGCTTTTCCTAACTTTTTCTTAATCTCTATCTCTTTTCCTTTGGTAATGTTTACATTCGTCTGCGTATTTATATATGGCATATGCTACCTCCTGGGGTATATCTTTTATTTACTTATAAGAATAATTTATTGTTAGTTCACTCATTTGTCAAGCAATTTATAAGTTAATTGCGTGAAAACGGAAATGCAATTATATTAGTGCCCCTCTAAAATGTCAATAAAACAGGTTAAAAGTTTTCCAGGGTACATCCGCCTCTTTCTCTTAATATTTAAAATCACCACTTATGAATCCTCTATTTTAAAACCTTATAGTCAGGACTATGGAATTTGTTAAATTTATAATACCAAATCCCCAATCCGGATTCGGATAAATAATATCCTCACTCCTGTCAGCTCCAATGGTTATGATACCTCTTACCTTAGCACTTGGCAGCGTTATCTGATTTCCTCTTATGATACCCCATTCCAGCAACAATGCCACAGTACCTGCAGTATATGCGGCAGCTACGCTTGTTCCTGTATTAAACATATATTGATTTCCTATACCCGGCGCCAATATATCAACACCGGGAGCTGTGATATCCGGTTTAGGTTGATTATTTTTTGTAAAACCTTTGCCCGCCGCATAATACAACTCCCCTGTTAAAGCATTATAAGCAGTTGCAGTCAGGACGGTTTTTTCATTGCCAGGAGTCGTAATTGTGGTATATGGGTTCGAATTTTCAAAATAAGTCCCCTCTTTGATAAAATTATTGATAGGCAGCCACATATGGTAAGATGCGGATAAATTACCTAAGGCAGTTATACGGAACCTCCAGGTTCCACTTATTGGATATCTAATGCGATATAGCATAAATTGATCACCGCCCAATGAACTTTCCAATATATTATCCACTATGATAGAAGTATTTTCAGAAACTAAATGAATTGTGCTTCCTTGTATAAAAACCGATGGTATACGACCTATTAATTCGAATCCTGGTGTATATATATCAACCGTAAAGACACTTGGTGCATTTCCCCAAAACTCCATAAAAAAACCGGGATTGTCATTACCGACTGTCAATAATACATCATTATAATTATTTGCAGGACTCGTTTCCCCAAAAATATGATGCCCGCTGCTGCCTTCATTACCCGCTGCAACCACAATGGAAACATTACTTAATTGCCCAATACCGGATAAATAATTATTCAATATGCCTTCACCCAAATGTGCTCCCTGGGAAGATCCAAGTCCTATACATATGGCAATTGGACGTTTTAATTGATTTGCTGTTTGTATCAGATAATTTATACCAAGCATAATGTCATTTTCCTGATAGCATATGGTATCCTGGGGTAAATAAAAAAAATCTTTTATATTAGCTTTTGCCTGCTTTAACTTAACAATAACAAATTCCGCATTGGGTGCTATACCCCTAAAGTTATTGGAAGTATCGTAGGTTCCTCCTGCAATACCCGCCAAAACCGTACCATGACCGATTTCATCCGTACTTGGAACAACAGAAAAAGGATCTTCACTGTTTAAAGCAGTGTTTATCCTTTCCCGTGTGTATTCCATACCGAAATAAAAGCCTTCCGGGTAATTATTTCCGTTATCTATGGTCTGATCCCAAATTGAAATAATCTTTGAAGTACCATCCGCATATTGAAACACTCTGTTCCTATAATCAATACCCGTATCGACAATCCCGATTAGTACTCCACTCCCGCTTAATTGATTCATAGAATTTTGGCATGCATGCATTTCACCGGATACTTCATAGCTATTGGTTGACAATAATCCATAAACTTTAGGTATGGCATTATAACCTACTTCGTAAATTATATTTTGATTGATATAACTTACAGGCAGGTACGCTATCGAATATATATTATTAATCTTCTCTAACGAAACATCAGAAATTAATGAATAAATATTTTGAAGCGTTAACTCATCAGCTATTAAATCCATGTAATCATTACTGATAATTTTAAATCTTTCTTCTTCATTCATTTATTTATTTGCCCGCACATTATTATTAATATTATATGTGTGTATCTGATTTACAGTACTTTCAATACTAAATCTTACAAATAGTAAATTTTGCTCCCCTTTAAATGTTACGTGGAGCAATACTGATAATATTAATGACATTTATTAAATCATGGATATTTTACAATAATTATACATATTTTATTCTATAGGAAGCTATAATTATAATCTTTTTCCCTCCGCGGGTTGATATCCTCAATTACCATCCCAGGCTTAATCCAATGCATAACCTGCTGGTTTAATAATTTTTTAAAAAACGAGTATCGATTGAGCTGTTAATAAGCTTATACGTCTTTTTACAAACCGAAATATGTCGAAATTAAAAAAAATCTCCTTTTCTTCTCGGACAGCCTGTGCTATAATGATATTTGGTGATAATATCGTCCCCAGGAAACTTATTTACTAAATATTTTGCATGAAATGTCCCCGGAATAATCATACTATGCAAAAGGGACTCTTAATTTTGTAAATAGTTTCTTTTTTATTGTACATTAATAGCAGCGAGACCCATGGAGGAATATGATGAGCGAAGTAGCACATAATTTTGAAGAAAAATTAAGAGAATTATTATCTTATGCCAATGACAATAAAGGTGTTGTTGATGTAGGTAAAGTAAATGACTTTTTTAAAGAGATGAACCTGGATGTCAGGCAAATTGATAAAATATATGAATATCTTGAAGCACACAATATTGTTGTTTTAAATCCCATCGAAGAAGATGACCCGGATGATGAAATTATTTTGGAATTAGAAGACAGCGATGAAGCTGCGCTGCTCGAGTTAGAAGACTTCTCCGTGGCAGGTAGTATGTCCGATGACCCGGTTAAATTATATTTAAAAGAGATCGGCAGTTATCCTCTTCTTACTGTAGCAGAAGAAATTGAACTAGCTAAGAAAATTGAAGAAGGCGATGCCCATGCGAAACAAGTATTGGCTGAATCAAATCTCCGTCTGGTTGTAAGTATAGCAAAACGTTATGTAGGCAGAGGTTTATCCTTTCTGGACCTGATTCAGGAAGGCAATTTAGGTCTTATTAAAGCAGTTGATAAATTTGATTATAACAAGGGATATAAGTTCAGTACCTATGCAACCTGGTGGATTCGTCAGGCTATTACCAGATCCATTGCCGATCAGTCACGTACCATTCGTATACCGGTACATATGTCCGAGGTAATTAATAAGACATATCGTATATCCAGAAGCCTTCTCCAGGAATTAGGGCGTGAACCCTCAGAACAGGAAATTGCAGATGCAATGAAACTTCCGATTGAAAAAGTTAGGGAAATCCTTAAGGTTTCCGCTGATCCTATTTCGTTAGACACACCTATTGGTGAAGAGGATGACAGCCATTTAGGTGACTTTATTAAGGACGATTCAATCATGGGTCCGGAAGATGCAGCATCTTATTCTGTACTGCAGGATCAGATTTCTAAGTTGTTAGAGACTTTAACAGAAAGGGAACAGCGTGTTTTAATTCTAAGATTTGGTTTAAAGGACGGAAGAACCAGAACCTTAGAAGAAGTAGGTAAAGAGTTCAATGTAACACGCGAGCGTATCCGGCAGATCGAAGCGAAAGCTTTAAGAAAGCTAAGACACCCAAGCAGAGCAAGAATGTTGAAAGGCTATGACATCATGTGATAAATTCATAAAAAGAATAATGAATAATGTATAACACTTCATAAAGTGAATATACCCATGGAGGACACTATGGAACGAATTATATTGATGGTTATTCGAAGCTTCTTTCAATTACCTTATTGGTTATATAAAATATTTAGTTACTGTAATATTGAAAAATATGATGAACCTACCAGATATGAGCTCCTGCACCGGCTTACTAAACTTGCTAACCGGAAAGGGCGGATTAAGATTAAATGTTATGGACTTGAGAATCTTCCGAAAGAAAACGGATATATTTTGTATTCCAATCATCAGGGATTGTTTGATGCTTTGATTTTACTAGAAACCCATGACCGGCCCTTTGCTACCGTTTCGAAAAAAGAAGTTGAAAATATATTCTTTTTAAAACAGATATTCCACATACTTCAATCTAAATTTATCGACCGTGAAGATGTCCGTCAATCCATGAAGATTTTGATGGAAGTTACAAAAGAAGTAAAAGAAGGCCGCAATTACTTAATATTCCCGGAAGGTACCAGGTCACGTAATAAAAACATTATACAGGAGTTTAAAGGAGGAAGTTTTAAATGTGCCATGAATGCCAAATGTCCTATTGTTCCGGTAGCCATAATTGATTCCTATAAAGCATTTGATACTCATTCCATATCAAAACTAACCGTACAGATTCATTATCTTCAACCTCTTTATTATGAAGACTATCAAAGTATGAAATCCGGTGAAATTGCCGATTTGGTTTCAGGTAAGATAAAGTTAAGAATAGCTGAATATGAAACAACATAATAATTTATAATGGTTAAGGTTAAAGACCTTAGCCATTTTTTTGTTCATTTTATAACTTTCAACGATAACGCTTAAAATATTTAGCCCATGAATCAAAAAGTAGAATTAACTATAGAAAATATATCATAAATTTGTTAATATTTAATTATCTTTTTGCCAGTTTATTGTATATTAATAAATTAGGGGGTATCTATATGTCTTTAATAGGCAGCAGAGTGAAAGAATTACGAATTAAAAAGTGGTTAACCCAAGCTGAATTAGGCAGTTTATCAGGCCTTCATCATACTAATATCGGCAGAATCGAAAATAAAGATGCCATACCTCAAGCAGATGTTTTATATCTGATTGCTAAAAATCTGGACACCAGTATGGAATGGCTGCTAACAGGAGCAACTCCTTTCCCTTGTGATGACCAGTTACTGGAATTACATCTGGCGAATGATAAAACCAGACAAAACAACTTTACTTTTTATGCTGGCTTCATCCACCTTATTCTTTATCGCATCCGTTAATTTATTAATCTTTGGCACTGTGCTTTTAGACTGCCCTTGCTTTCTCCCTGTTAAACAACAATATGAAATTAATCATGTATGAAAATCCCAAGTAATTTATCCGACAATTCCTGCTATGTTTTTTCTAAGAATTGGGCCGAGGATTAAAGCTGCCGCAATTTTCAGAATATCCCCAGGTATAAACGGAATAACTCCCATTAACAGTCCCTGATAAAATGTTAAATCCACCTGATAAGCCAGCCAGGCAGTTCCAAGCGCATAGGTAACCAAAAGTCCTAAGATCATGCCGAGGGCATACATATAAAGCTTTCCCTTGAATTTTTCAATCATAAACCCGCTGATGACTGCTAGAAATATAAATCCGACCAGATATCCGCCCGTAGGTCCCAAAAGCTTTCCCGGTCCCGCACTAAAACCTGAAAATACCGGCACTCCCACAAAACCAATCAATAGATATATAAGATAACTTATGGTACCTTTCTTCCATCCCAGTAAAAATACTGTAAAGTAGATTGCCAAATTGGTAAATGATATAGGAACTACACTAAATGGCAACGGAATGGATAACGGCCCCAGTATGCAGGTAATCGCAGTCATCAGTCCAATTAAAGTTAATTCTTTTGTTGTTATTTTTCTATTCTTCATGTCTATACCATTGCATACCGCAAGCTTGCTTGTGGAATTGCCATAAGATAAAAACGTGAAACAAATTTCACGGATTGTAAGAATCTATCAGTGGCATCTTGTCAAATTTTCTTATGCGGCATACCTTTCTGATGTATTTTATTACTTTTCCTAATGTATCTAGTACTACCTTGCATAAATAATGCTTAATATCAGTGGCTGATATTTGCGCAAGGCAGTACCAGTACATCGGTGATTAAGTTCTGCACACCAATGTACTAACTGTTTTTCAGCTTCAATTAACTTTTTTAGCTACACCCTGTTTACCGGGACTACTCCTGCTTTTATAAATCAAATCCTAAATTAGTAAGCATCTCCATATCCTGCTTTATGTTATTTCCCGAAGTAGTCAGCATATTTCCTGTTATAGTTGCATTCGCACCGGATAAAAAAGCCTTTTCCCCGGAATGTTCCATCATTACCCGTCCGGCAGCCAATCTGATATCTGCTTCCGGGTTTATATATCGGAATATCGCTATCGTCCTTAATAAATCTTCTTCTGATACTCTTGATAAGTCTTCCAGGGGCGTTCCTTTTATCGGCATAAGTGCATTAATTGGTATGGAATTCACTTTCAGTTCTGATAAACAGACAGCCATATCAATTCGGTCATCCCAAGTCTCACCCATCCCTATAATCCCCCCGGAACAGACTTCAAGACCAGCCTTTTTAGCCAGGCAGATACAATAAAGTTTATCTTCATAAGTATGGGTAGTGCAAATATTCGGGAAATTTCTTTTAGAAGTTTCAATATTTTCATGATACCTGGTAACTCCTGCTGCTTTAAGGGCAAGATAATCTTCTTCTGTTAAAAGCCCATGTGATGCACACAAATTAATCTTACACTCATCTTTCATTCTTCGGTACGCTGATACCGCCCTTGTAAAATCTTTACCGGATAGGGTTCTTCCTGCCGTTACAATGGAGTACCGGTGAACGCCTTCCGCTTCATGCTTTTTACAGTCCTCCAAAATAGTATCCGGGTCCAAAAAACCATATTCTTCTATTCCCGTTTTATGATGTGCGGACTGGGCACAAAATTTACAATCCTCACTGCATTTCCCGCTTCTTCCATTAATAATGGCACAAAGGTCTGCTTTATCACCCTTAAAATGCTCTCTTATCTTGTTAGCACCCTCACACAATTCCTTTAAATCTACTGTTAAAAAGAAAGATAAATCATCTCCCCTAATGATACGATGACCTTTTATTATGCTTTCTGCCAATTTTAACATTACCTTTATCCTCCTGACCTGTTAACGATTATGCATATCATCTTATAATTAATGTGCCAGTCTTACACTTACTTCCCCGGATGACAGGGCTTTAATCTCACCGTCCGGTAATTTTACAATAAGCCTGGCATTCTCATCAATATCCAAAGCGAATGCCTTCTGCATTTTATCTCCTGTTAAGACGTTGATTTCTTTCCCGATTATAAGAGAACGCATCCGATACTCTTCAATAAATATTTTATTCGAAAACTCATTATAATAATTCCAAAAAATATTTAGGATCACCCCCACTAATTTACTTCGAAGATCAGATGAATACATTCTTGTATCAAAAATACCGGCTGCTATATCCTTAAGCTCTGCCGGAAAATCTTCCCGGGGTCTGGTAACATTAATACCAATTCCTACGATACAATACTCAAGTCCTCCCCCTTCAAAGTCAACACCGGCTTCTGTCAGAATCCCACAAACCTTTTTTCCATAACAGTAAATATCATTTACCCACTTGATTTTGGCATCACATCCAGTCACTTCTTCAATTGCTTTCGCTACTGCTGTGGCTGCTGAGGTGGTTATATAAAGGGCATCTTCTACGGTCAATTTGGGACGTAAAAGAATACTCATATAAATACCTGTTTGGGCAGGCGAATAAAAATTACGCCCTAAACGTCCCCGTCCGCCTGTTTGTTCTTCGGCTATTAATATTGTTCCCTCTGGTGCCCCTTCACTTGCCATTTCTTTCAGCAAGGTGTTCGTAGAGGTTACGGATTTATGTACTTCAAGACTTAAATCGTTTAAATATTCAGCTAAATATGGTGTTATGCTTTCACGGGATAAAATGTCATTATCTTCTGATAAACAATAGCCTTTGTTCGGAACCGCCGAGATGGCATAACCTTCCCTTTCAAGTGTTTTAATTGCTTTCCATACTGCATTTCTGCTGATGGAAAGTTCCTGTGCCAGTTTGGCACCGGATACACTGATTCCTTTATTTTTTTCTAATACAGATAATATATGTTGTTTTGCGCTCAAATTAGTCACCTTTTCAGATTTTAGGATAATTGTTTTATTCCTTCATCATAAATAATTCATATTATATAATAATTTCCTTCATTCCATTTATTAGGATATCATAAGGTGTACCTGATGTCAACCAGTTAAAGTTATTAGGGTGACGGAATATTTTTAAGATTTTTTGTATGCACTGAATGATTCATAGAACACTTATAATAAAGTTTAGGCAGTACATTTTTTTATTTATCACTTTGACCGGTCGGCGGTTTTTTATGTCTCGTCTGGATGCTCCAGTCTCATTCTGGAATAAATCAGAATCTGCCATACAGGCATTCAAGCAAATAAACAATAAATATAAAATGGAGTGATAAAAATCAATCACTCCATTGATAAGTTTAATAATATAAATCTAATAATATAGTTTAAACCATATTGTATAAAATTTTTATCTTAGCCGAATTTATCTTAATTACTATTTATCAAATTCCGGGTTAAATGCATAGAAATCCCTGGAATCCAGATGATCCTGTACGATTCTTAAGGATTCACCAAAGCGTACAGTATCAAGCAAAATATATGGTATAAATATTTATTAAAATAACTTGTCCTTTGTTATAGATACTTGAGTTATATCCTAATCGACTTTATTCCTCTACCGCTTTTTTAAGTACCTTTAGGGTCATCCATTCCTGTCCGGTTTTAACAGTATTCTCTGCTTCCTTTAATTTGACCAGCAATTTTCTTTCAGCTTGTACATGGTTATAATCTTTACCATCCATAATACAAACCTCCCTCACCCAATTTTAATACAAGTATCCCTTTCCCTAAAATCGTTCTTACTAACACCTCTGCATTCCTTCATATTCAACCTGGAACTGCACACAAAGTATTCGATTTAGCAACTGTGAGGATATATCCGCATAATAATTGCTATTTTTTAAATTTATACTTTCCTTTTCCCCTTCCAACTATTTCCATGATTATATCCGCCTTTTTCATAGCAACTATAACTTTTCCAGCGTTTGCATATGAAAAATTAAAGTAATCCGCAAGATCTTTTCTTCCAAATATCTGGGTATTTCCAGCAAAATTATAAAAACCAGTAATATTTTCTCTCATAATATTAGTTAATCCCGCATTTACACATTTTATATGGATTACTTCAATAGCTACTTTTTCATTTTCAATAGCTACTTTTTCATTTTCAATAGCTATTTTTTCATTTTCAATAGCTATTTTTTCATTTTTTTCTACCGGAACATCATAATTAAGATTGAAGAGCGTTACCCAAAACGACTTGTTATCAGAGTAAAATTTTGGCTCTAGATTTTCGCTATAATTCACTTCTTTTCGGTAATCGCCTTTTATTTTCTTGAATCCACTGCCTCTTCGCTCCATATAATTTATCCGATTAAACATATCAGCAATAATAGGATTTCTTCTTCGCGATGGGATCCTGTCTGTATCCAGGTTTTGGACAATTGATCCATCATACATTCCGCCCGGGGAATATATTTCTAGCCGGTCATCATACATATCGATATGGACTTCGCTTCCCAAATCTAAATAGTCACGGTGAATCAGTGCGTTTACGATACATTCAAGAATTGCCCGTTCCGGATAATCCGGCATTTCCAATCTGCCATTGGAAGTTTTCTTCCACCTTTTTTTTGAATTATTTATAACAAATTCTTCGCCACTTTGAAGTAAAGTTACAAGGCTTCCACTAAACTCTTTATCATCAATGGCTTCCATAACACCTGATGCCTTATCTGATCCATACCATCTTGTGCAGAATAATCTGGAATGCCTTATTGGTGAATCATCCGCTAATAGAGCACCTGCATTGGTTAACATTCCTTCTTTATCAATCAGACCGAAGGACAGAAAATCTGATTCCTCTAATTCCTGTC
This sequence comes from Anaerocolumna sp., assembly GCA_049692775.1. GTDB lineage: Bacteria > Bacillota > Clostridia > Lachnospirales > Lachnospiraceae > Anaerocolumna. Next base: position 219,300 of record JBAVPE010000133.1, read on the forward strand.
CAACTCTTTTTCTATAAACAGATCGTAATTTGGTAAAAGCATAATCTTTGTATCTGTAACGTGAAGTCAGGCTATCGTAAGTCATGTTGCTTCCATGAAGTACCAGACGCTTCAAATCCATAGCTCCAGCTGGAACACTTTGATTTCCAACTCTAACATATGCCGTCCTGTTTCCGTCACCAATATAGTAATATGGTGTCTCCATCCCTGAAGAAACACGCAAAATTACGAATTCTTTACCCAATTCTTCATGAATGTCCATGATCACCTGAGGAATTGGATCTATTTTTGTTTTGATTATTTCACTTGTTTTTTCTGATGTGTCTTTTGAATCTGCCAGTCCAACCGGTTCTTCATCATCATTCACACCAAATATGAGTGCTCCTCCTACTCCGTTAGCAAATGCACTTACACTTTTCAACCAGCTTTTTGGTTTTCGTTCTTCTAAAGTTTCTTTTTTATCATACTCAGTGGCTTCACCAATCAAATCTGATATTTTCAAAATTTCACCTCCTGCTCCCAAATTCAATTATATTACTATTCTGCTCTGCTTTACTATCCTTTAAAATTCCAACCCTTTCATATAAAGTTCTTGTGCTTCCTTATTTGTAATGCTCCCATAGTCCCAAATATACTGAATAACGGCCTCCTCTTTATCGGTTATTATCGGCTTTTTATCGGCTTTTATCGGCTTTTATCGGCTTTTATCGGCTTTTCGGTATCCGAATTCTTCTTAAGTAAAAATAATAACTCTTTTTGAAGTTCTAATTTCCTAAAGACTTATTTCCCTTGCCCTGAATTAGTTCCATCTTACAGAGTTATTTGAAATACGAACGGCATAAGTTCCTTTATAAAGTAAAAAAGGATAATTCTTTATACAATATCCCAAATTATTTTACTAGAACCAATTACCGAATGGATAATCTGAGTAATCCTTTATATAATAAGCTTCATCTTTAATCCAAAGTTTAAACTTGGTTTCATATGCTAATAATTCATCAACCAACCAAGTAAAGTCATTTTTTGTGTCTTCATTTATGTTTGATGCCACAGTGTCATCATATAATTCCGTACTTCCAACAGTAGCAATTATTTGATTAGTATAAAAAGTGTAAATATGATAATTGCTATCTACAATCATATCAAGAACTGCATTTATAATATCATAATTCTTAGTATATTCTTTTTTAATAGAAAAAGAAGTTAAAAGATATAAGTCACTGTCGATATTCTTTCCAATTGAAGAGATAAAATCACTTAACAATTGTGAAACATCATCAAAATCTAAAAAAACACTACTCGAATTGCCATTTTGTCTTTCATTGAAGATATCTTCCCCATAAATTCTGTATCCGGTTATGTAACCAATTGTTTCAAGTGTTTCATCTTCATTTTCTTCAAAAATTTCATACCAGGTTGCTTTAAAATATGTTGCTTCATCATTAGGATAAAGCAGACAGTAACTTGGTGAATCATCAGTATCTTGCTCCCCGATTACTCGATACGTAACACATTGATTATATTTATAGGGTTTTAATGTAATAATCATGTTTATTCTCCTGATTTAAAATTTTTTTAAATCCTTTCATACAAGTGTATCATTTTATTTTAGCTTATGCAAATTCCTTTTACCAATCATAAATGGACATCTGTCCATGCATTTGTTCTTCATCTCCTACCATATAATAACTCCCTAAAACTTGTTGTAAAATTTAAATGTAAGATGGTTATATATGATAAAAATCAACCCAAACACTGTCACCGATCTCCATACACTCTGGAGTTAGTAATAGATATTCACCGGCACGTTTAATAATACGGTGAATATCTATTACTCCATTATTAGTAAAGTTTTATATATTCCAGGTGATATCAATTTTATCATCTGCAATATAAATTATTTTGATTAATGCATCTACCACCGCTTGCTTATCAGCAAAAGAAATTTCTTCCCATTTTCCCACATGATTTTTGATCACCTTCATATCATTGTCATTCGCAGAGCTGGTAAGCTTTATGATTTCTTCTTTTAACCGGTTACGATCTGCATCCAGCTTCTCAATTTTCTCATTGATATACCGCATTAAAACTTCGTTAGCATTATTGACTTTGGCAATTAATTGTTCTATTTCATTTTCAAGTTGTGATAGATGTATTTTATCTTCATTTAACTTCGGATTAGGTCTATAATCATCCTGTGCTGTTAATTTACTAAATTGGGAGAGTTTCTTTTTAATAGCATCCAGCATATATTTTTCTAACAAATCAGCATAAATTGTTTTACCAACACCTCTGCATTTCTTCATATTCAACCTAGAGCTGCACACAAAGTATCTTCCCCATTTTGTATTTGATTTTGCAACAGTCAGTGCATATCCGCAATTTCCACATTTCACCTTACCCACAAGCCAAGAATTTTTCGCTTTACCAACCTTGGCGGATTGCCTATTATTTAAGCATCTTACTCTGCATTTAATCCATTCTTTAGAAGATACGATTCCCTCATGGGGTGCTAACACAATCTCTTTGTCTGTCAGATCACATTGCTTTCTGGTTTCTGAGACGGAACCCCTATAGAGGTAACAGGCGTTTACTCCGATAAAATCGGTTGCAGGATTAATTATATTAGCACCCTGACTCTTAAAAAAGTCATAAACATCTGCATCTGCTTTCACATATACCGGATTGCGTAGCATTTCCGAAATCCTGGCAGTACTCCATATACCGCCTCGCAGGTTTTCTATATTATTCTTATTCATATAACGAATCAAATCTCCTAAAGAATTATCGGTATCCGAATACATTGCATAGAGCAGTCTGATCTGCTCGCTTTCCTCCGGGATAGGAATATATCTTGAGGTATTAACACCATCAATTATTATCTTTTCTATACCAAATCCATAAGGGATACGCCCTCCCATATAGAAACCCTTTTTGCTGCGTGAATAATAGGCATCAGCAACTCTTTTTTGTATGGTTTCTCTTTCCAGCTGTGCAAATACAATACAGATATTAAGCATGGCCCGACCTATGGGTGTAGTAGTATCGAATTTTTCTGTAGTCGAAATGAATTCAACATTAAATTTTGGGAATTTCTCCATCATATTAGAAAAATCTAATATGGAACGACTGATCCGATCCAGTTTGTAAACAACAACTGTAGAAACTTTTCCTGCTTCAATATCACGTAACATTTCTTCAAATGCCGGACGATTTGTATTTTTGCCACTGTATCCTCTATCAATATACTCTTTATAAGGTTCTCCGCGGGTCTCATACTTACAGTATTCAACTTGACTTTCTACTGAGATACTATCTTCTTTTATTATTGACTGACGACCATATATGGCTATATATGTATCGTACATCTTACACCTCCATTATGATGTATAAGAAGAGCCACCCACAACTGCATTGTAACAATATTGCAGTATAAGAGCAACTCTTTTAAGCATACTTATGAAATATTTTATATAGTTCCTGCTCTATGTTTTCCTGAACATTTGCTTCTGTTTTTAGCGGTTTACGATTTACTACTGTAAACTGCATCTTTTCCTGGTTGAGTTCTGATGTTTCAACTTGATATGTGATATTGTTTTCCTGCATGTAAAATCCCCCTTTTCGAATTTATAATAAAAATTATGTATGACTGTTCGTACAGTATGTCAGAAAAAACAAATAAAAAAACTGCCCACGGTAAAGTGGCAGCTTTTCTGTTTGGTATTTTTAGTTACTCATTATATCAACTTTCAATAAAGCATAAGACATGAATTTATTTTTGAGGGGAGTATATTTTAAAATATTTTAAGCCTTATGCTTTATTGAAAACTGATATATTATCCAGCTGCGATCGTAATGACCGCAGCCGGTATTATTTATAATTTATTAAAAATGTCCCGAGAAGAATTTTCTAGGGAATTAGGTTTTGATTTTAATACGTTGTATGGTATTGAACGTAATTGTAAGCCTGTAACAGATGAATTAAGTAGCTTAAAAACACATCTGGTTAAGCTTGTTTTATGTGTTGAAGACCATGTTATTGATGATGTATTTTCAGATTTGAATGGGATGAGTAATTATGATATGTCAGGAAAAGATGACAGTATACAACAGCTTACTATGTCTTATATGAATGAGTTGAATTCTGAAAAGAAGCAAGGTACTTGAATCACTTTGCAGAATGCAAAGTTTAACTTCAAGTACCTTGCCCCTGACTGTACTGAGAAATATATCATTTCAGTTAGAAGACTAATACCATTATCTTTTCGTAAGACTATTATCAATATCTTTTTATCAAATTTTATCTATCGCGCTGTTTCATATTCAATACAGACAGCCCTATTGCAAACAATCATTTAAGTCTACCATGAAGATCCGAAGCACTATAAAGAATATTTGTAATAATAACTTTCTGATTCTTAACAATATATATAACCGAATAGCTGTCTACCGGCATTATCCTCAAGCCCCTAGATTTCTCTGGTTCTGATTCGATTAAACGATACCTTTCCGGCATAGTATCTAATTTCATTGTACTATGTGTAATCCGTTCGTATTGTCCACTGGCATTTTCTGGGGCCAATAATTTAGTTGCAATATACAAATATATTCTTTCTAAATCTCTTAAAGCCTCATTTGTTATCTCAATATTAAATTCTTTCATATTGAGTATTTCTTTCTAATTAAATTGAAGGCTTCAGATGCATCTGTCACTTTACCAGCTTCAATATCATCATACCCTTTTTGCAACTTGTCACGCAGCTCCAAATCTGTCATTAACTCAGCATTAATTTCATCCGGCACTTTAGGTAATTCAACTGAAAAAGGAATCCCACCTGTCAAATTAATCTGCCTTAAATACATATTTATTGCCGTAGACATTGGAATACCTAGCTCAGATAAAATTTCTTCAGCCTGTCTCTTAAGTGTGGGGTTCACCCTTAAATTTAAAGTTGTAGTATTAGCCATTTATATCATCTCCTTTACCACATTATAACGCTATCTGCGTTACAATTCAAGTAATATCTATATAATACTCAAAATGATTTGCCACTATACTAAAGTAAGTAAGTGCTCCTTATTAGTTCCTTAAATGCATTTTCGCATTTTACACTATCTATAATTCCTTCCGATTCAAAAACTAAGGGCAAATTATATGCTGTTGTATTTTTATTAATTTGATTAAGTATGTACATTCTCTTTTGAGCTGAAGAAGTATTATAGTATTCAGCATATCATTAAATTGATAAAGCATTTGTTTTCTCTCACCTTCTGTCATCATCTCAATTTTTGAGATAACCGTCTTTTTATCCCTTAATATGCCTTTTAGTATCTCTATTAGGTGCATGCCTGCCCTTGCAACAGTTTCTTTCCTGAACAATTTTACACAATACTGAAACTCAAGTTCCAATGCATCATCTTTTTCTAATGCATTTAAAGACAACTCAAATTTAGATACCTTATTTCTTCTGGTTTCTAGTTTCAAACTCGCTCCATTTATCCTGATAATACTATCTTTCATAGTCATATGGCAGGTTTAATACCGGTATCTCATCACTGAACAAGTTAATCCAATAACCTTCTTGCTTCCTCACAGCCTCTGACTTTAAAAACTTGTTCTACCATACTGCAAAATCTTTATACTGAATCCGTAAAGGTGCCAATTCAATGCCATTATACATAGATTTAAACTCATTGAATGGATAAATTGCATTGGAAGAAATTCTAAAACAACGAATTGTATCATTAACAGATTCTTGATCATAACCATAACGTGAAAGGCATTCTTTCGCCAAGTTATAATTTTCAAATAAATATTTTCCTTCCCACAGGCCTATATGCCTGCTTGATTTATTGTGTTGCATTCACCTCCCTATTATTTTTAGCACGGCTCATTGTATTTGTTAATGTTCTCATGCCAATCGCCTCCTTTCATATAAATTCCATCAATCAAGAGAAATATCTCAAAGTATTCCTTGAAGACGGAGAAGTTCCAATGGATAACAATTCTGCGGAACAATCAATTTGGTCTTTTTGTGTGGGAAAGAAAAACTGGATGATGATAAATACCATCGCTTTCGCTGACTCCAGTGTATTATTTATAGCATAGCGGAGACAGCGAAAGCGAATAAACTGAAGCCATATGATTATTGAATATCTACTGACAGAGATTCCGAAGCATCTGGATGAAAAGGACAACAGTTTCTGTGAGGATCTGCTCCCTTGGTCAGAAAAGCTTCCAAACCACTGCAGAAAATCATTATAAAAATGCGCCGCTCATGAGAGCGGTTAGCTTTGTGGGAATACCCACTATGGAGCGTTTACTTCTAGATTGGTAAGCTGTAGTGTACATTCATCACCGATTGCTTTTATCAGGTATTTTTCTTTTCCAGGTATATTATCTGCATTAGTATAAAACTCTTTAATCTTTTCTAATGTCATATCCTTGCCCTGCAGCTCGTTCAGTTTCCGGATGTTATTTACTAAAGTAGCCGTAACCTTATAACCGGTTTTCTTGATATCTTTCTTGATTGCCTCATCATTGGTTACATAAAGTGATTTTTTTACACTTTTTTCTTTTATCTCCTCCAAGTAATGAGTACGGTACTTTAACCCTTCACAAAGCTTAATGGTTCTTGGTTGGTCAATATCCGGGGAACTGATAAGCAAGGTTTTGAATTCTTCTTCAATTCCCTGTAGCGTATTAAGATCGATTTCTTCAAAGGAGTGTACCAATTGAATCTGTTCCGAATGAAATTTCTTAAACGGCATGGATGGTATATCCTTTTCAAAGTCAATTCTTGCCGTAGAAGTATCAAACCACATAGAATTTCCGCTATCATACACCGGAGCGATACCTTCATACCGTAAAGACTGAACATTCCTTATAAATCCAAAGTTATTATAATGCCGATCTGCATTACCAATGATATAGTCTGTAATTAACATATAATCTAAATATTCTTGTACATCCGGAATCCCAAGCCTGGTGCTCATTTCTATGAAATGCTGATAGTAAGAAGTTTCATTTAACTTTTTATCTAAGTTTAATACCTGATACGCGGAAACTAATTCTGTATTACTCGTTATTATATTCTCACACTTACTAAAAGGCTTATCTTCTTCCCATATCAGCTCATATTTCACATAAGGGTGAATAATACTAACCTCTCATGTATAATACTGGCTAATACCTCATTAAAAGGCTCCTGAAGATATGCTCCGCTTCCCCCCTTAATCAAATACCGTTTACCCTCTTCTATTACCCATTTTTTTATAAGGTTACCGCCAGAGGTATTACAAGGAGATGCAAGATCAATTTCCTCGTTCCCGGTGTCTCTGCCAAGCAATTTATTTCCTACATAATCCGTAAAATCATGTTCAAAATAATTTATCTCTTTCCATGTAATTTTTTGCCCTTCCGGCCGTATCCAGTATTGGTCAGATAAGCTTAAACCGTATCCTTTTGTAATAAGACTTTTGGGATTATCCAATCCCATTTCCTCTAAGGCATCCTTTATCCCTTTTCGGCCGTCCGGAATCGATCGTTCTAACCACCAACGGTTTAAAAATTTCTTATCCGGAATCTGATTCCGTACAATTCCCGGTGGAAGATAATTTAAATTATAATGCTCATATAACTGTTCAATCTGGCCTGTCTCTTCATTGACTTCACAATTTAATAATTCTTTATCATGATTCATTAAAGTATATTTCATTTTTACACCACGCCCTTCTTTTTCCTTACTTTTTGAAAAGCCAATTTTACATCACTCTATTCAACTTCTAATTTATTACTAAGTTGTATTCATAAGACGTTTTTCAAAAAATCTATTAAAAAATTTTACTTCTCAGTTTTTGCTATTACAAATTATCTTTATTGATATTATACAATGATAGCTTGATAATATCCACCATATATTTACATTACAAAAAAACAAACATTAGTGCTTTCTATTTATTCTACATATAATTTTCTCTAATATTTTATTTTAGTGCAAAGGACTACCAACTAATTTTGATGATTAGTAGTCTCACTTATTCATTGTGTACTGGTTAATTATTGTCTGTAGCATTTGAGCCAACTATAATAAATCCAACAATTCCTAGCGTTACTCCAATATACCACAAAAAGGTTTCTACTGGGATTGCAAAAATAATCCCTAATAAAATAAATGCAAATCCTACGTTTTGCTTTTTCATAATATCCCCCCCGTAAAGTTTCATAAATAATCTTTAATTATAGTTTACTATATATGCTTAATCCTCAAACTGTCAAATACATTATATATGTCTAGTATCCCATATCCCCATTCTCTGTTTGGATATTCTAAACTGAGTTCTCTCTGTGCTCCCCTTTCCATAAATATTTTCATTTCAATTGAAGATAAACCTGGTAAATTTTCTTTTACAATTGCCCATTCCAGAACCATGGCGGCAACTCCTGTTACATGGGCTGCGGATATACCGGTTCCGGTATATCCGGAAAAAGTATGATTTATAGTTGGACCAACAATATTCACACCTGGGGCAGCAATTTGCGGAGTTACAAGTCCAGTTCTGGAATATCCTCTTCCACTCCCCAAATACAGGCTATTATCAACATGATTATATGCAGCTACTGTAATCGGTACGGTGGCTGTCCCCATATTGGATACCGTTGTGTATGGATCCGGACGGATAAAAAATATATTATCCGAGATCAAACCTTGTACTGGCAGCCAAATATGAAAACCAAGTTTTGTTGTTCCTTTTTCATGAACGATAAATTTCCAGATTCCGGAGGCTGGATTCCTGACACGGAATAAAATTAACGTATCCGCACTTTGAGTTTCTGAAATTTGGTAGTCAAAATATATGATTGTTTTCTCAAATATAAATCTTATCTCCCGAAAGGAATTTGTACTGGATATATATCCGGAAATGTATTCTCCTGATGGAGATATTATATCTACTGAGTAAAAATTCGGACGTGTACCCCATAGATACATGGTAAAATTACTGGCATTTTCACCAACATATAATTCAACGGTATCAGCTCCGGTGGCTTCATTGGATATTCCAAAGTAATGTCTTTGGGAATTGCCTTCATTCCCGGCTGCAATAATACATGCTATTCCCGGCATAGAAGCAACTAAAGAAAGATAGCTGTTTAATGTGCCATGACCATAATGAGCTCCTTCTGAAGAACTTAATGCATTGCAGATAGCGAGTGGTTTTGATAATCTTGTTGAAACACTAACCAGATAGTTATATGCAAAAGCTATATCATTTTCCTGATACGCAATTGCATCCTTGGGGATGCAAAAAAAATCTTTTATATGTTCCTTGGCAATTTTCATTTTAACAATTACAAATTCCGCTTCTGTAGCAATACCATAAAAGTCACTTTCAGGAACTTCATTGCCTCCTGCTATTCCTGCCACCATAGTTCCGTGTCCAATTTCATCCTTTGATGGAACAACCTCAAAGAAGTTTTCACTCTGTAAAGCTTGGTTAATCTCATTTTGCGTATATTCCGTACCATATGAAAAATTTTCAGGCGGGTTCCCGCTTTCAATTGTCTGATCCCAGATGGCGGCTATTCTTGTGGTTCCATCTGCATTTTGAAAGATAGGATTCGTATAATCAATACCCGTGTCAAGAATACCTATCAGAACTCCCTGCCCCCGAAGATTCAAGGAAGGATAGCCGCGCAGCTTCAGTATATTAGACGCCTCCAGACTTGACATGCTTGCTAATCCGGCAATTAAACCTGGAAATAAACTGTATCCGAAGGTTTGAATGGATTGATTCGTAATCTTTGCCACTGGAATATTTACTAATGACATCATAAAATTTATAGGATGAACTATAGCTTCAGGAAAGGATTGTAATATTTTTTCGACTCCCGAAGCCTCTACTACTAAATCAGCATACTCTTCACTGACAATTGGATTTATTTCATTAGCCATCGACTCTTGCAACCTCTTCATTTTAGTAATATATATTAGTATCATATTAAATATAGAAGAGAGATATCTAATAAACAGCAAACATTTACATGTGGGCTTTCAGCTTGCTTGATATCGCCCGGTTTGTTTCGGCATTTGCATTTGTTACAGGTAATCCAATAAATACTAGACAAATAATAATCATAGATAAAGCTATTAATTTTTTCATACTTTCATTCCCCTTTTTCTAATTTTACCCATTCAGGCTTTGAAATGGTACTATAATACCAAATATTTTCATCAATTTGTAGTACATCACTAACTAGTCCTTTTTTATTGTCTATATTACAATCAACAGTTATCCAATCATCCTTATCACTCTCCTTTTTTAGTTCAAATAATTTTCCCTCATCAGTTATTGCATAAATATAAGCTTGTCCAACCTCAATTAATTTCTTTATCGTTAAGTTTTTAGCTATAAGTTTGGCTTCATTTGTATTTAAATTATAATTGTATATATTTTTATCTGTAGTATTATAAATTATGGAACGATTAAAATATTTAAAATCTAATATTATATCATCATTATTTATAATCTCTGTCCATTTTATATTATCAAAACAATAAATTTTATTATTAATAGCTAAGTATAAAATATTATCATCTTCATTTATGTCGAAAGAAATATTAGTAAAATCTTTAATTGGTGGTAGCGAAATTTTATTCCAGGATTCACCTTTATCAGGTGAAATATGTAACTCTGATTTTGTTAAAATATAAATCTTGTCCATATAATATCCCGATTTTAATATACTATCATTTAGTTCTAATTTTTTAATAATATCTTTTGAATTAAAATAATAAATATTTTTATCGCAAATAATAAAATAACTATTTTCGCTAATAGGAATTATAGTATTTATTACATCATTTATATCATGCCAAATTTGCAATTCAATCCATTTACTATCATTATCTTTTTTATACAATAAAACTGGCTCATATTGAATAATGTTTATGATTTTTTCCCCCCAAGCAAATAAGTTATTGGAATTTTCAGGAGAGTTGAATTTCGTAATACCTGTAATACCATCTATATCATAATTATTAACTAATGCACTACCATCGTTTCCGTTAAATATGCCACCACCAATTGATATTTTATGAGTTGCATCTGTGATTTGTTTTGTTCTAGCATCAATAGATATTCTTGTAAATTTATCCGTGTTATCCCTACATATAACTTGTAACAAAATATTCCCCTGTTCTTTACTAATTGAAAAATGATATCCAATAGCCCATACATCACCTGGCTTTAATATAAAATCTTTTTTAGCAATATCTAAGGCTTCTTTTGAATCAAGAGTAAATTCCTTTTCATTTATTAAATATGAACTTTCATAAGGAATCCCAACTGTTTTTACGATATCCTCAATCTCATTATCCCTAATTGCTACATACCAATGATCTGAAGAGTTAGGCACAGCAAATTCGAAATTCCAAGATTTCCTAGTACCATCTTTTCCTGCATTATTTTTTCCTCATTTGATGAATCATCAGTACTAGTTACTGAAAGTAATAATACTTGGGGATTTTCTTTGCATGCAGCGCTATTTGCAATTATATATGCCTCTTTCATTGAGATACTTTTTTTATTATTGTCAATAGTTTTACAACTAACTATAATACAACATATACTCAAAAATAGTACTAATGCAATCAATTTTTTATTGTTACGTTTGTCCATAATTTACCTCATAGAAAATAACATATTGGGAATTAATTACTTAAAACATTTATTTATTTTCATTATATCGTGCTTCCATATTATTACAATATGTTTTTACATAATTTTCACCACAGAATTATAAAATAGACTATTAGCAACAATTATAACCATTTATCTGGTAATTCGAGATTATTACAATGAATCACAAGAAACTTATCTAATATTTTTATTTTTTATAACGGAAGCGTGAGGATTGATGTACATTTGAATATATTCTTCATCGTTTATCTCTCATTGAATTTCCCTCACTAATTAAACAAAATCTCTTTGTATTTACATTCATTCAACTTATAATAAACAGTTAAATTTATCTTTTTCTTTTCAATATCAAAGTATTTATTGTATAATTTGGGTGTCACCATGACACCCCTAAAAAGGGTATAAAAAAAGCGACATTGTATGTATAAATAATAATTTTATAGTACTTAATTAAATTCCACCGTATATACTACTGCTTTACCACTGCTATCTACAGCATAATCTTCATTGGATTTTCTTCTCTTCCTCCGTACCTTTAGTCAACAAGTACTATACCTTATGTTTTCGCAAGTTCTTTACTCTGTTCTAATCTCATTAACATATGCAGGCAGTATGTACCTCTGCTTCATTCGGAATATCAATCTATTACTCTATTAATTTTAGCAATATAATTTCTCCCACAACACTTAGCCCTTCTCTTATATCATATGCCTGTCCTTCCTTTAATTCTTTATAGTCCACCCATGAATACGATGTACGAATAACACAATCTACATATTCGTCAGTTATTCTATTATCAGAAAAACTGATAAATTCAATACCCAGTAAATTATTAGAATTTTTTTCAGCTAAATGTGGTCTATATCCTGTCCCATGAGGAAATGCCCTTTTACTACCATAAATTATTACTTTTGCTTTAAATTTCATATTTACCTTCCTTCATCGTTGAAAGGATCAGAATGTCTTATTGCAATATAATAAAATTCTAGATAATCAGCTTAAGTTCCTATGCATTTAAGACACGTATACGGTAAAAAACTACATTTTAATTATTATATATTTTTTAACCATATAGTATATGTTTCAAATAATTCTTTCTTGTTTCGATTTCTGAAAGATCTCCGAGCGCATACATCAACTAATCTTCTTGAATTCGCATATATATCTCCCTTAAAACCTAGTAGAACAGGCTGGTTTACACCCTCAAGTTTTTTCTGTATTTTCTCATCTGATTTTTCTGTCCATTCTATCTTATCTTCAAACCATTCCCACAAAGGAATCAGGGATTCCGGACTTTTATCCAAAAGCACACGCTGTTCCTCCTGGTTTGCATACTGCTCCAATTGTTTGATTCGCTTTTCCTTTTCAAGCATATACCATTCAAAATACTGCTTGACTTGTTTTTTATTCCTATCTTTAATCGGTATGAATTCAAAAGGTGGTTCCATCAACGGATATTCCACACATCTCACCTGCACTTTCTAATAATAATGTATCCCTTTGTACCCAGGTGATTACACTATTCCATAGGTTGCCGACTCCAGATACTGCTTTAAATTTCATCTTTATCCCTCTCTATCTCTTTAAACGGAGCTGAAATTCATCATGCATTTCCTCTTCTGATTTGTCTTCCCACTCTGTTTTTTCTCCAAACCATTCTAACAAGAGGGTTAATTAACTGCTAGTTTATCAGCTTAAGTTCTTTTATATATGCATCATATAATCTGGAACCACATTTTTCTCTGCTTGATTTCCTAATCAAAACATCTATTATTGTTCTTGGATCACAACTAAGATTTCCCTTGTATCCCAACAGAATTGGCTTCTTTACTCCGTCAAGCTTGTCAGGTTTTAATTTATATCCCCATTTTATTTGCGGATTATTTTTTATTAATGTTTCACCATAGTAAGTTGCGATATCAGATGCTAAAGCCATTGTTCTTATTGAAATCTTATCTGTGGCCTGTAATATGTACTCATGCATCCATTGAGGACGTAATTCCAAATCCTTTTGTATTTCTTCCTCCTTCTTATCTTCCCATTCGATATGGCTTTCGAACCATTCCCATAAATGAGTTAAAGACTGTGGTGTCTTGTCTAATATTATTTTTCTATCAGAATCCATATTACAATATTGTTCAAGTAATAATACTCTATTATCCTTCTCTTTCATAAACCACTGAAAATACTGTTCCACCTGTTTCTTATTCATATCTTTAAAGGATATGAATTCAAAAGGGGGTTCCATCAACGGATATTCCACTCATCTCACCTGTCTTTCTAATGAATTATATATTCTATCCCGTTAGTCTCTAAAAATTCTAATAAGGATGGACTTGCACCGACTTTACCTGTAATATCACTTTTAAAAAAATGCCAAATAACTTCATCCACCCTATTATTTTCCAGTAACCAAGCATCCTTTAATATTTGTATCTTCACTCTGCTGCTTAGACAAGTATACCCAACTTTTGCTTCATGCGCAATACCATCAGCATATTGATCAACATATCTGCCACCTTTGATTCCATTTACATAGGTTCGAAAATATACTTGTGACTTACCACCATATAGCTTTTCTAATGCCTGTTCACCACTTTCTCCTCTTTGATATATCGGAATGTTAGAGCCTATCAGATCATCCAAAGAACTATCCCCGTCAGCAATATCCCATTGTACCCAGGTGATTACACTATTCGGCAGGTTGCAGACTCCCAGATACTGATACATCTTAAGTCCTTCGACCACTCCGAATGTTTTACAGTAATAGATTATCCCCTGTATATTGGCAAGTACAACAGGTGTAACTTCCGCGGCTATAACAATGGCAATGACAATGGCCCCTGCCGCCGCTACCGTATCCAGGACAGTATATACATCGCAAACATAATATAACTCTGTCGAAAAGTTTATATCAGCTTCTGATAATATCGTCCCTTTAAAAAATCCGCCTTCTGTACCTTTAGGAACCACTTTCCAATCAGACCACCATAAAATGCCGCTGTGTTTAAAATCTTTGCTTTCCCTACCCGCTAATATGGTAAATACCGTTTCTCTGGTATAACTAGACTTATCATTCATATATAGCTTCGAGCCTTCATTATTTATAAGTCCTATTACGGCAAGCTCATCTATATTAAAATTCTGTCCTCTGTTTTTACTATTATTATCAACAATTATCCTGAATTCTTCAAGTGGAATCGGATTGTCTACAACATTGTCTATAAATCCGAATAAATTATCCAAGTAATCAAAGGAATTGCAGGTGATATTCCTCCAGGTACGCCCTGTATTAAACCTGATAAGGTCATCCGTATTTTCCAAAATAACGGTATCAAATACAGAAGAATTCAAATCATCCACATCCGGAATACCGTCATCATCTGTATCCACGGATTCATCCCCTAAGGAAGGATCCTTATCAAGCCTAACCGTAAATCCATTTGACAGTTTTACATAACACCCTCCGCTTTCCGATCCACCTGTACCATAAATTAAAGAATTAAGTGTATTTGCAAAATTACTACGGACATTACTGTTAACTCCATTTGTTTCATAGACTAAAGATTCATATGGGCTATAACCGGCAAATTGTGTTATAGCGGAAAAACAGATGCCATCGGAAGGTTGAATCGGTATTTCAGTGTTTAAAAGTATTGTGCTGTCATCGGATTGCTCAGATAGGTTATCGGATGCAGTTAATGAAAGGAATTCTTTCTCCGTCGGTAATTCATACGTTTTCTGATTCATTGAGCTTAGTATAATTTCAGTATCCGTAATCATTATGACGTATTTACTGGCGTCCGGACGAAAATCCATATTTTTTATATTTTTTATGGCATCATCAAAACCGATTGCGTCATAATCATCATAAATGCCATGCGCCTTTAAAGAACTAACTGCACTTTTACAGGAATCCACATCAGGATACCAATTATAATCCCTAATTTGCTCCGGAATGCTTATATAAAAACCGCCAAATTCCACCAACCCTAATCGGGTATCTACATTGTTATCCCCCAATTCATCTATAAATTGTTGCAGGTTAGCCTTTATATTATCCATTGCCGCTGACATATAAAATGAGGTATCAATATCTGCCTTGCCATCCTTCATTCCGACTGTATTTTCGGATAGAACTGTATCCAAATAGGCGTTAAGATTTAATACAAAGTAAATGCTGTAGTGATTAACATTTGCCCATATTGAATTGTTATCCGTGTCATGATCGGTATCCAAAATCTGCACTTCATTACTTTTCGTATCATAGCCTGCAATTACAAGATCCTCGAGTTTATTATCCTGCATTATGGATTCGTCAATAGAAAACGTTGATTTGCTGCTCTCGAATACAAGTCCTTCTTCATGCACAAAATCAAACGGATGGCCAACCATATAATCCAATTCCGATAAAGCTTTATTATTGTTAATATCCTCTGCATATAATTGGTTGCTGAAATCACCCTTTCCCGTAATTTCCACCTTTGGTTTAACCAGAGTTTCTTTTATATCAAATTTATTTACGGATTCAATTCTAACATCCTGGGTTATAACTTCCTCCGAATCAGGAATCCCGTCCCCATCCGTATCAGCTATCAATGGATTTAGTCCGCTGTTCACCTCCGTACCATCGCTCATTCCGTCCCCATCCGTATCCCATTTATTGGGGTCCGTATGGTATATATTTATTTCACTATAGTCCTCCAGTCCGTCCTCATCGGTATCTGCTGAAAATGGATTTGTATCGTACTCATACTCCTGCCCGAGAGTTAATCCGTCTCCGTCATTATCATCCGACAGCAAAACATTATCCGTAGGAAGTCCTTTCATTAACAAATTCGTATAAACAACACGGTATAAATAATCTTTTTCAATCTTTCCGTCCGGTAAATCTACATAAGTTATATTATTTGCTACTATTTGATTCAGTTTGTAATTTTGAGGTTCTATATCTAAATTTCCGGGGCTGCCGCTAAATCCAAGAACTAAAGTTTCTCCTGGTTTTATGTTGGAATTATACCCTGCATTATTTATGTAATAATGATTTCCTGTATGCTCTACAATTTTGGCCGTCCAGAACCCGGTAATATCAGTATCAAAATCAAATTGAAGCTTCCAATCTTCTATTGTTTCGTTTGATATATTTTTAATTCTGATTTCTCCGTTAAACGCACTTTTCCAATCACTTGTTTTTTTGAAAGATATCTCGTAGTTTTCTGTCTTCACTTCTTCTTCAGAGCTTAAAACTTCAAAGGAATTCGGTATTTGAATCTGTTTTCCACACTTTGCACTAAATCCAAAGCTAACACTTTTACCTGGTGCTATGTCTTGATTAGAGACGGCATTCTTCACAATGTAATTACCGTTCTGATTTGAACTGATAACCCCATTCCATATATTAGTTATTTCATCTCCCATTGAAAATTGTAACGCCCAGTTCTCAATGGGTTGATCACTTGTGTTTTTTTAAGTTATTTCTGCATTAAAGGCTCCAGACCATTGACTTGTCACTTTAAAAACAACTTCAAACCTATCTCCTGTAAATACCGTTCCCTGCCCGGCATTGATATTAGATTCTGCCCGCGCCTGTTTCACATTCAAGGATGTAATTGACATAACCACGACCAACAGTATGGCAATAAACTGTTTCAGTCTTCTTTCTTTGTATAGCATATAAACCTCCCTATCTTCCCCTTAAAATTGAGTTATTATAAGATTTTTTTGTAGCATTAATATACCTTCACTAGTAACATGATAATTTTTTTAAAAATAATGCTTTCATGGAAACTTTATCCAATCTTAAATATCTCATATTTATATATCGGATATTTCTGTAAATGTTTTAACGCGGTCAAGTCCTAAAGATTCTCGCTTAGTAACTTTACAAATTACAATAAGCCCTGTGATTAACTTACTCATGTATTTCTCCTTAGTACTTTGGCGTATATGCAGTCATCACCCTTAAAGGTATTTCTACATTAGTCACCTGAACCTTACTTAAATAAATTGGTACTGTCATTGTTATGGTTCCTTTAATCTCATACTTCCCACTGGCTGCATATTCTGCGTTATTTACCAGTACTTGGATATCCGACAGCTCATAACCATCTTTTTCACTCACCAAAGTATTGTCCTTTTCGATTAGGAATAGCAGTTCCATCAATTCCTCACTTATATTACCATAATCGTTCAGAGCTTCCCATTCCGGCATCTCATCAATATTACTCCTGCTATAGGGTCCTCCTTGATATTCCCCTCCAGTATAGTCATACTCCCGGAACCCGGAATAGACCTCGTTATAATTTTCGGATCCTACTGTTAAAATAGCTCTTTCATAGCTATCTCTAATGTTATTAGCTACAATCTGAATTCTTATAAACTCATACAAAACAGAAAGTAAAAGCATGGATATTAAGAAAATTATAGCTGCATGAATAACGCCCACCCCACTTTTCTCCTTTAATTTTTTTCTGGTCTCATCCATAAAATCAAATAATGTCTTCATTTACATACACTCCCTACTTAAAGAATCTCCATAAGAATATTAACTTAGGAACTAAAAAAGACAATCCTTTGTGATGGATTGCCTATGTATCTGTTTCTCAATTAATCAGAATCATTATAATGTTGCAAGAATCTAATAATTCTCATTATTCTTCCCATTCATAGCATTTGTTTTATATAGTAAAGAATCCTTCATACAGATCTCGTCCCAATATTCTTTAACATCATTTTTCTCAAACCAATATTTTTTTATACTAATTAGTGCCCAGCTAAAGATCGATATACACAAAAAAGGTAGTATAAAAAGGTATATTTTATTTAAAGCAAAATTGATTATTGATGGTAATATGGTCCCATACAAGATTAGTATTATGCGAAAGAGCAGCCTCTAACTCCTGCTCATTTCGATAGGTCCTTTCTAACACATCAAGAGATGGGTAAGTATTGGAAATTAATGAACTTATATAAGTACCTGCAGTAAATAATATAGTCAATATAGCTGATACTACTTCATTTACCAACCTTGCTACCTTACATTTAGCTATCATTGACGTAAAGAACCATAATACAAAATATAACGGCATAAAAATTGCTAAAAAGTCAAAATCATAATTACTTTTTTGCTTTAGGTAGGCAAATATTACTTCTAAAATACAGGCTATAAATACAGCGTTAAAGAGAAAAACCACTTTAAATAATTGTATTACTGATGAATGCCATCTTTGGATATAAATATAAATTGCGAAAAATAAAAGAAGCATTCCTAAGATCTCCGCAATTAAATAACTCTTTGCACAAAAGAACATAATAGATGCTAGAACCATTATGCCACCTATAGAAAGTATTTTTATTTTGCTTCTGCTTAACTTTTCAAAACTTCCTACACCTTCCTGACACTTTAATACTATATTCATAAATTTATTTAATAACTTCATTTGACATCATTCCTTGTTTTTCTTGAGATAATACCATAAATAAAATAAACAATATATGGAATAAACAAAATTCTGTATATTTTGCTATCAAGATAACCAAGATCAAGATATCTTACTATAATAGGTAACAGAGAAAAAATACTAATTCCCATTTGTTTTTTCCCACTAAAAAAGTTATTAACAAACTATCCCACCGGCCAGCCGCAAAATCAATCAGTTTTTCCAATAGACTTCACTCCTCGTATTATAAGTTTATAGACCTCAACCATAGAGGCTATAGACTTATTTTTATGATATAGGTATTGGATTAATTGTTGGTCATACCTACATAGTTAATAAGTTACTTTATAGTCATGG
>JBAVPE010000134.1:0-19896 GCA_049692775.1 Anaerocolumna sp.
GGTTCTGTAGTATGCCAGCGACCTACAAGAGAAGAATAGCACAAAAAAGAACGAAAGGAAGATGGGAGTTGAAGGGTTTCATAACCCCATCGGTGCCTTTCGCAGAAAGGCGGACTATAACTATGAAAGATTACATAAAACCAACTATAGAAATAATTGAATTACGACCGGAAGAAAGACTTGCGACCTGCGGGTTACGCTATAAAAATAACTCTTTAATGAGTGTGATATTAGCTGCGATTTTTGGTTGGAAAACGAAATGCAAGAAAGTATGGTCAAGCAGTACAAAATGTAGTTAAAAGAATAGTGGTTAAAACCGATGTGTATATTGGTACGTTGGTACCGCTGTAACTGAATAGGCATAATATTCTATGGAGGAATACGGATGAAGATTACCATTAATGTTGCAGGGATACGGATTCATATTAGTTCAGCAGCTTCATTTAAGATAAGCAGGAAATTGGCCTGTTTTTCTTCAAATGAATCCTCCCAAATTGATCTTAATGTATCCCTCATAAACTGTCTTGATATACCGGTTCCGGATAATACGCTTTTGTTAGATGAAAAAATGCAATGGGGCCGGAATAATAGTAAAGCGCAGGAAATATCAATCTATGTTAACGAAGAGGAAGCAAATAAAGCAGTCAATCAGTTAAAGGTCAATCGAAGTTGGAATAATGCCTTAATTACATATACCGAAAACAAGGAAGATATACTATTACCCTTTTTAGGATCCTTAGGTGAAATTTTGTTCCGGAATTGTATTTTATTTCATCAAGGCATTGTCATCCATGCGGCGGCCATAGAGTGGCAAGGGAAGGGAATTATGTTTTCTGCCCCGTCGGAAACCGGTAAGACCACCCAGGCAAATCTATGGCGAAAGAACAAAGGTGCTAAAATAATAAATGCGGACAGACCAGCCGTAAGAGTGGCCGGTAATCACTCTTACCTGTATGGTACATTGTGGAATGGATCCTCCTCAAAGTACAGAAACCGTTCGGTACCCCTATCCGCCATCATTTTGCTGGAACAGGCCAAGGAAAATAAGATACGGAAGTTAGATAATAAAGAAGCGGCAGCGAGGCTTATACCAAGATGCTTCCTGCCTTATTATCAGGAAGATATTATGAATCTGGCATTAGATAATATAGAAAAAATTATTGCTGTTACTCCTGTCTATATATTGCAATGCAGACCGGATAAGGAAGCGGTGGAGTTAGTATATCAATGTTTGAAGTAAGACTTATTAAAACGAATAGCATAATACCGGCAGCAGAGGAATTACTGAATGGAGGCCAAAGAGTACGTATCACCGTAACCGGAATGAGTATGTATCCTTTTTTGCGTGGAAATAAAGATCGTGTTGAACTGGTCCGGACTAATTTTTCAGAGATAAAACGGGGGGATATTGTATTGGCTGTAAGGGAAAACAAGCAGTATGTACTGCATCGGGTCATCAAAAAGAAAAAGAATTATGTCTATATTAATGGTGATGCGCAGCAGTGGTGTGAGGGACCAATTTACCCGGAACAGATAATTGCAAGAGTTATTGCAATTTGGAGGCTGGATAATTGCATACCCTGTTCCGGTAAAGGGTGGAAAGCCTTGACTTCTTTTTGGCGTATCTTATTTCCATTCAGATATTTAATCATAAAGTCGTATCGGCAGATGCGAAAGGTTTTATCCATAGCAAAGTTTGGGAGAAAATTGACATGAAAAGAATATGGAATATCATTAAATGGCTGGCTGTGCAGATCCGGACCTATCTTGTTACATTAATTCTGTTAATTGTAATGAGCGCGATTCTTTCTTTATGCAGAGTTGGAATGGCAATTGTGTCAAAGTACCTTATTGATGCGGCTGTAGCAGGTGTGTGGCAGAAAGCGGTAGATTATTGTTTATATTTTGGTGCCGCTATCCTGCTGCAGATAGGATTAAAAGGAGGTGTCTCTTTTTTAACAGTCCGTACTTCTGAATCTATGTCGAATAAAATAAGATATAAACTGTTTATGCATCTGACTAAGGTAAAGTGGACCGAATATTCGAAATACCATACCGGAGATATATTAACAAGAACCACCAGTGACGTGGGTATCGTAGTCGATGGGGCAGCAAGTGTAATGCCGGAAATGATAGCCTTAGGAGTGGGGCTGTTGGCTTCCTTTATTGCACTTTTTGTTTATGACCCTGTATTAGCTGTATTTGCTTTCGTTTTAGGACCAATTGCAATACTGATGAGTTATTTATTTGGTACAAGATTAATGAAGATACATGAAGAGGCGCAAGAGGCAGAGAGTAAGTACCGTTCTTATATGCAGGAATGCCTGGAACATATGCTTGTACTTAAAACCTTTTGTTATGAGAAGGAAAGCGGAGAACGAATCAATCAACTTCAAGAGGATAAAAAGCGTTTAGCAATACGGAAAAATATTGCCAATGCAATATCCGGTGTATTCATTGCCGGAGGTTTTGGACTTAGTTATCTTCTTGCCTTTGGCTGGGGTGTACTGCGTTTATATAAAGGTTCTATTACCTTTGGTACCCTTACTGCATTTCTGCAGTTAATTGGTCAGGTTCAAAGCCCGTTTCTTGGACTGGCAGGTACGCTTCCCCAGGTAATAGCAACTGCAGGTTCTGCGAAGCGGCTGATGGAATTAGAAAACCTGGAGACAGAAGCACAGGATAAAGTGGAACCGGATTTTGACTTCACGGATATTACACTGGAAGGGGTAAACTTTGAATATACCCGGAATAATCCGGTGCTTAAGAATGTTTCAGCTAAGATACAGGCTGGTGAGACCATAGGCCTGATTGGAATGTCGGGGGAAGGGAAAACAACTTTAATTTATCTTTTAATGCAGCTGCTGGAACCGGCAGAGGGAAAGATAAATCTGCATTATAGTAAGAATAATACGGCTTATTCAGAAAAAGCATCCTATGTTTTTAGCAGACACATGGCGGAAGCTTCCATACGTACTTTGATAGCTTATGTACCACAGGGAAATACATTATTTTCCGGTACTATAACCTATAACTTAAAATTAGGCTGTACAGAGGCAACGGAGGAGGAGCAAATCGCTGCTTTGCAGGGAGCGGATGCCTGGGAATTTGTTGAGAAGCTTCCGGAGGGTATTTATACCCTGATTGGAGAGCGGGGCTTGGGACTTTCCGAGGGACAAGCACAGCGAATTGCCATAGCAAGAGCGTTATTGAGAAAAACTCCAATCTTATTATTGGATGAAGCAACCTCTGCACTTGATGCGGAAACGGAGAGAAAGGTGCTAAAAGCAATTACGGAACTAAAACCACAGCGTACCTGCATCGTCATTACCCATCGTCCATCCATGCTTGAATACTGTCAGCGCGTTTGGAAGATAAGTAATGGTGAATTATTGGAGTTACCAACCGCTTTTAACGAAGTTGAAGCCATTGAAGCAATTTAGCCCGGTCCTTACCTGAAGTTTCAATATCTTTTGACAATTGCAGGGTATTCAGCCGCTTAAGGTTATTGGCAAAACGGTGAATCCAGGCAAACGGAAGTAATAAAGGGAGTTTCTTTGCATAGTCATATCTTTGGCTAAGTTTGTGTACGGAGGGAAATAGAAACAGGATTACATTGTGTAAACTGTTAAATTTATGAGCAGATTCGTTAATGTCAATATACTTAAGTAAACGGGTACCGGCATCACGATCCTGTGATTTCCGTCCATACACGCCTGCTTTCAGGATATCATTAATTAGTAGATCAATATAGGAATCATTTGATGTAGCATAAAGTATATCAGGTATTTTGTAATCCAATAATTTATTACACACAAGTAATAACGCTATTGTGTATTTATGTATATGATAAAAATCTGCTTTAATAAGTATATCCTCTAAGTTTATTGTGTGATCCTTCGCTTCGAGAAATAAAACGAAATCACATAACTGCCGTAAACCAAAACCGGTTGAAAGTAGATGGTGTACGGTATGAAATAGAAGATGCATTATCTGATCTTCTGCAGAAAGGATCAGGGCCGGGACCCCATTTATCTTTGTATCAATCGTATTATCCCATATCATACTCGAGAATTGCAGGGAATCTTCTCTGCTTTCTTTGTCGGTCAGAGCCCAATGAAGCTCAATTGCAGGATAATTCATATAATAAAAACTGATGTGTTTATTTGAAATTTTACCGGCTTTATAGCCTATGGCTTTAAGAAGTTTTTCAGCCCTGATCATATCTTCCTTATGAACCAATAAATCCGCATCACCCATGGTGCGTAATTCAGGCTGGGGATAGTAATTCCTTAATACAAGGCCTTTTAAAACAACCACCGGAATATCCTCCCGGTTAAAATCATTTAATACTATACTTATCTGGTGGATATGCTGAAGCTGAAAAAGAGCGGTTATTTTAATTGCCTTCTGCCAGACACCCATAAGTTCCCGGGCCGGTTTATATTCAGGGGGCAATTGAGATAATACGGGAAATATAAGAGTATGAACCTGATGTGCCACAGCTTCCTCATATACAGCATTCCAGTCAATTGGTTCATTGAATATCATATCCGGGTTTTGATTACGAATTGCTTTTGATAATAAATGTATAAGTATCTGACTGTTCCGGTTCATTCCGGCCTCCATGCGATGTAAAATAATTACAATTATTATAACATGAAAATTCAGGCTGCAACAATCATAAGTGGTTTACAAAATAAGATAATAAGGTGCCTGAAGTTGCATAAAATACTATATGAAGGAGTTACATCCGTAAGAGATTAATCCGATTTGTTGATAATACTTAAGTGAAATTTACTTTTTCCTAATACTAACATAAATAAATAATAGTATTATATTTTTGTATCATAAAAGCCAAGGGTAAATGTCATAATATGTGGAAATGAATTAGTAAAAATATGTAAATTATAATTGCGAAATGGGAAAATTAGGGATGTAATAAATAGATATAGAAGAGATCAAATGTTTATTTTGTAAAATCCATTAACGAAAAAGTATCTAATAATTTACAATATCCAGGAGGTAAAGAGTGAAAGAAAATATAGATAATGAAAGGTTGCCACGATGTGATTCTTTCACTCCTTTTTATTTGTGGCAGTATCGCGGGTCAGTCTGCGGTATGCAATGGTGTAAAACATGAAAGTTACAATAGCCGGAACAGGTTATGTCGGATTATCCAATGCAGTGTTATTATCACAAAAAAATGAAGTAACAGCACTGGACATTATTCAGGAAAAGGTGGATCTGATCAATAATAAGAAATCTCCCATTATTGATAAGGAAATCGAAGAATATCTGGCTGAGAAAGACTTAAAATTAACCGCAACAACGGATGCTTATAAAGCTTATAAAGATGCTGATTATGTAATTATATCAACACCGACCAATTATGATCCCTATAAGAATTACTTTAATACAAGGACGGTAGAAGCAGTAATTGCCAATGTATTATCCATTAACCCCCAAGCAGTCATGGTTATTAAATCCACCGTACCGGTTGGTTATACGGAAAAAGTAAAAACAATGTTTGAAACAGATAATATTATGTTTTCCCCTGAATTCTTAAGGGAAGGAAGGGCTTTATACGATAATTTATATCCTTCCCGTATTATAGTAGGAGAACAATCGGAAAGAGCCCATAGATTTGCCGGACTTTTGGCTGAGGGTGCAATAAAGGAAGACATACCGGTCTTATATACTAATTCAACCGAAGCAGAAGCAATTAAATTATTTGCCAATACCTATCTGGCTCTTCGGGTTGCCTATTTTAATGAACTGGATACTTATGCAGAAGTCAGGGGCTTAGATTCAAAACAAATTATCGAAGGAGTATGCCTTGACCCGAGAATCGGAAGCCATTATAACAATCCGTCTTTTGGTTACGGGGGATACTGCCTTCCAAAAGATACAAAACAATTATTAGCCAATTATTTTGATGTACCCAATAATATTATAGGGGCTATCGTAGACGCCAATCGTACAAGAAAAGACCACATAGCAGAGAGAATTATATTAAGAAATCCCAAGGTTGTAGGAATCTTCAGACTGACTATGAAGGTGGATTCAGATAATTTCAGGCAATCCTCCATTCAGGGTATTATGAAACGTTTAAAAGCAAAAGGAATTGATGTAGTTGTATATGAACCTGCCTTAAATGAGGATTACTTTTATAATTCCAAAGTAATTAAGGATTTAGATGAATTTAAGCAGCTGTCAGATGTCATAGTAGCAAACCGCTGGTCAGAGGAAATCAGTGAAATGGAAGAGAAAGTATACACAAGAGATTTATATGGCAGGGATTAGAGTGGTCTGAATTTGAAGTATTTATAGTCAATTTAGAACCCTTTTTTACTTTGCAAACTTTTTCCTGTTGTTTAGAATAGAAATAGCTGGAGAGAATAACACTATCAAATTCTTTTTAAACAATAATTAAAATGGAAGGTAATAATGGGCCTATAAATGAATCATATAAAAAAATTATTAGTTTGAATACCGACAATTTTATTATTATTTGTAATATATCATTTTTCCGCAGTCAATGGCGCACAATCGGCTGCAGTCAGTAATGAATTGACGGATCAGCTTATCAACGCTTTTACAGCCGTACTTTTCATAGATATTAGTCCCACACAGGAGGAAATATCTACTCAGGTAATTTATGTACTGATACTAAAATCAGGTCATTTAACAGAATATACTGCATTGGCACTGACCATGGCCTTTGCTTTATATAAATATCATGTCAGCAGCCGTTTAATATTCTGGTGTATGGCTTTTGGCTTTTTTTATGCCTGTACGGATGAGTTTCACCAATTATTTATTTTGGGGCGTTCCGGACAGTTTACGGATGTTTTAATAGACAGTCTGGGGATGCTTTTTGGAGTCTTATTTTTTTACTTTGTTATATTCTTTTGTTATGGTTTCAAATTAAAAATAGTTAAAAAAGTTACGGTAAAGTAAGCACTTAGATTTTGATGTAGACATTTATGTGACTGGATCTAACTCCAGAATGATGTCATCGGAAATTTCAACTTATCTGACTGGAAGATATATATCCTTTCACATATTTTAATTGACATTTGAAGAGTACTTAATATTCCGTAATGCATATGAAGAAGCCGGAGCTGTCCATGCAGAATTTGCCCGGTATTTGAGGTATGGTGGTTTTCCCGCAATTCAGCTGAAAGAATATGGAGAGGATGAGGCATATACGGTAGTAAGGGATATTTACAATTCCACAATAGTTACAGATATTGTTAAGCGGAATCAGATTCGAAAGGTGGATCAGCTGGAAAGAGTGGTAAAATATACTTTTTCTAATGTTGGTCAGACATTTTCCGCATTAGCGCTTTCAAAATATCTGAGAAGTGAGAACCGTTCCATGGATCCGGAAACCGTATACAGCTATCTGAATAAGTTGGAGAATGCATATATTCTGAACCGGTGTTCCAGGTATGATATCAAAGGGAAAGAAATTTTAAAAACCCAGGAGAAATTTTACCTGACAGATACAGCATTGCGTTATAGTGTTTTGGGATACGATTCGGATACGGTAGCAAGTATGCTGGAAAATGTCGTGTACCTTGAACTTCGCGTACGAGGATATGATGTATATGTAGGTAAGCTTGATAATACAGAAATTGATTTCGTGGCTACAAAGCAGGATGAGAAAATTTATATACAGGTGTCGGAGAAAATAGAAAGAGAAGAAACCAGGAAGAGAGAATATGGGAATCTACTTTCCATTTCAGATAACTATCCCAAATATGTACTGCGAACAGATGAACTTACTGGCGGTAATTACGAGGGGATAAAGACGATGCATGTGGCCGACTTTCTTTTAAGCCAGGAATATTAATGTGTTCGTTCACTAAGTATTCATTAATATATGGAAGCTGGAGGATGTGAAGTTGAATTATTTCCATATTGCTTTTTCTGGTTCAATTTACTATAGGTTCGGAAGAATATAGATCAAATTTAAATTGTAATTCAAAATAGGTTACAACAAAAAATAAAACCCTCGCCTTTAGGCCAACCAACTGTTAAACTTTTATTGTCCATTTGGACTGCTTCCTGTGTTTGAGTTTGGCTTGCGATACCATCCTCCAATGTAATATTCTTCGACGGTCAGATTTTCTTGCATATCCCACAAGAAATACAATCATCATTGACATCAAACTTTTCATTTGTTGCTGGAATATCGCTGATATATTTGAGATAGGGCCGATTGGGGATCTTTTTAATGGATGGAATACGTCGTTCTGTCTTATTCACAATGTCCCGTATCACAGGTATAGCACGATTATTTTGTGATTTCGTCCACCTTGATGTTCATGTCATAATTTGTGATGGCATTCCCAAACATCTTGATTCTAGTACCATAATTCAGAAGCATCCTTTTTCTTTTAACAAAGCGTCCGTCCATACCGAGACAGGTTGCACAGCAAACAGGTATGTGTTTCCCTGTTTCGACAGACGGGTTTTGCTTAAAAAATATGAAACCATGATTAAAAAATACAATTTCGGTCTTTTCAGATGAGTCATTATGGTTTACCGTCAAGGCGCTAATGGAACTTTCTGATAACGACATGAATCTATAATTATTTGGTTGAAATATTTAATTTTCAAGCGCTTATCCCATTTTAGGTATAGGAAGTTTGAGTAAGTACTCCCCTAATTCTCCTCATGAGTGAGGATTTAGGGGAGTTGAAGCGCCAAAGGCATTATCCCGTGTAGAATGCTCTTCCTGAATCAAGTTTATGTGACGGATGATTTCCTGTTTGGCCAGGGTCAGGTGAACTTGATTTATCCGAACAGCCTCTTCTAAATTGCCGGAGATGATATGTTCGATGACAGATTTATGCTCATTTAGAGAACTTGAAAACCTCTCTTCTGACGTCAAAGAATAAATCCGGAATTGCTGTATCGGCGTATAAATCCGATTGTAGATATTAATGACAAGGCTGTTGCCGCTTAAAGAAACAATGGACTGATGGAGGATGGTATCCTCTTCAATGTAGGCGTTTACATTACCGCTTTTGTAAATTTCATTCAGCCGTTGAACCAAGTCGTTCAATTCTTTCATCGTTTTTGGAGACATATGTGTGCTAGAATGCCTAATCGAATAACTTTCCAACATAATTCTCACATCATATATTTCACCAATATCATTGGCGGTAAAATTTTTTACAAATACACCCTTATTAGGGAACTCTATGGCTAGACCCTCATTTACTAATTGCCGTAAGGCTTCTCTTATAGGTGAACGGCTTACGCCCAACTTACGAGCCAATTCCGGTTCTTGCAACCAGTAGTCTGGAGGGAAAACACCATTACAAATATCATTCTTGATAATCTGATATACTTGGTCTTTAATAGTCATAATTGGCTGTTTGACTGATTTCATTTTAAATGATTCCTTTCAAAAAGATCTTTTGAATTTTATTATAAACTCTCTGGAAAGAAAAGTCAAAGAAATAGCAGGGGCAGAGGGGGCGGCAGCGGCGAGGAGGAAATTATAATTTGGGGCGAAGCCCAAAATATATTATACTAAATCAAATGTTTTGCACAATTACATATTTCAAGGTGAAATTTTACTGGACATGGTGTAAATAGTAACAAAATTTATAAAAATACTATTGACATTCCTGTAATATTAACTATAATTATTGTATGATGTATACATGATACAATAATTATAAGGAGGGACTTAATTGGGTTTAATAAAAGTTCCATATAATCGTGGAACCCTGGACCTTCATGTGGAGGAAAAAAATCTGAAAGGTATCATTACTGCGAGCCTTAATCATGGGAATCAGGATAAAAGTGAAGTTTCCTTCGTGGAAGATGCGCTGGCTCATCCAATAGGGATCAAAACCTTAAAAGAACTGGCAGAAGGAAAGAAAAAGGTGGTTCTTATTACCAGTGATCATACCAGGGCTGTTCCCAGTAAAATTACATTACCGATTTTATTAAGGGAGATCAGAAAGGGAAATGCAAACGCAGAGATAACAATCCTCATTGCAACCGGCCTTCACCGGCCAACAAGCGAAGAAGAACAGCGAAATATGTTTGGTGATGAAATTGTAGATCATGAAAGTATCATTTCCAATGATGCATTTGACTCCAAACAGTTCCAAAAAGTATGCGATCTTCCCTCTGGTGCAGAATTTTATTGTAACAAACTAGCTGCTGTAGATTGTGATCTTTTGGTTACTGAAGGATTTATTGAGCCTCACTTTTTCGCTGGATTCTCAGGAGGAAGAAAAAGCATTCTGCCTGGAATTTGCAATGCGGTTACAGTAAATGAAAATCATAGTTATAGAGCTATCTCCAGTCCTTTCTCCACCACTGGAGAGTTGAAGGATAATCCGATTCACAGAGATATGATTGTTGCTGCCAGGGCGGTTAACGTACAGTTTATTTTAAATGTTGCACTAGATGCAAAGAAAAAGATTATTGCAGCCTTCGCCGGCGATTTGGAGAAGGCTCACGAGGAGGGTGTTACTTTTGTCCGAAGCCAGTCACAGTGTCAAGTGGTGACGGGAGACATCGTTATTACATCCAATGGTGGGTATCCGCTGGACCAGAATCTTTATCAGAGCCCCAAAGCTGTTACTACGGCGGAGGCATGTGCAGGAGAAAACGGCGTGATCATCATGTGCTGCGCCTGCGATGACGGCTTTGGTGGAAGCAATTTTCAGCGTTTAATTACTAGTGGGAAACCGGATGAAATTGATGGATATCTGGAAAAAATCCCACCGAAGGAAACCATACCCGAACAGTGGTGCGCACAGATTTATGCTCGCATTTTAAAAAAGCATCCGGTAATTTTAGTAACCACTTATTTGGATCATGAATTGGTAAAGAAAGCAAATATGATTCCGGCTTCTTCGCCAGATGAGGCACTGGAGATTGCATATCAGATGAAAGGATGTGATGCCAGTGTTGTCGTTATACCTGACGGTGTCAGTGTACTTGCAGTAAAAAGTAGTAGTTTGGAGAGAAGGTGAGAAGACGGGATGAAGATTGCATTAAAAGTACATGATTTGGACAATGTGGCTACCATTTTTGCTGATGGGATTTCAGACGGAACGGAAGTGGAAGTTCGGGACAAAAAGGGAAACCAGGATTTAATTGAGGTGATAGGGACAGTTCCCTACGGTCATAAAATTGCCATTGTCCCTATAAAAAATGGTGAACTGATAAAAAAGTACGGCGAGGAGATAGGAATTGCTACCAGGGACATCGCTAGAGGTGAATATGTGCATGTACATAATCTGGATAGTATGAGAGGTCGTGGAGATTGGAAAGAAAAGTAAGGAGGGCGTTATGAAATTTCAAGGGTATGTTCGATCAAATGGAACAATCGGGGCACGGAATGATGTGGCTGTAATCCCAAGCGTGACTTGTGCTAATGATGTAGCACAGGCAATCTGTCGCCAGGTGCATGGAACAGTTACCTATTTACATCATCAGGGTTGTTGCCAGCTTCCACCGGATCTTGACCGGGTGACAGACACGTTAATCAGTCTGGGCTGTGGTCCCAATACATCGGCAGTTTTAATTGTAAGTCTGGGATGCGAGGGCACGGATTGTGAGAGAATGGAAAAAGAGATTTCCGCCATCGGAAAACATGTAGAAATCATTCGTATCCAGGAACTGGGTGGAGTAAGTAAAGCAATTCAGGCCGGTACTGACATTGCGAGGAAACTGGTTTTAGAGACTTCTTCTCTGCAAAGGAAGCCGGTGGATGTTTCCAACATTGTGATGTCCATCAAATGTGGTGCTTCCGATACCACAAGTGGTATTGCATCCAACTGTGTTATCGGATATGTAGCGGATAAGCTGATTGACCTGGGAGGCACGGTTATTTTCGGGGAGACCACCGAGTTCATTGGCGGAGAGCACTTGCTGGCAAGGAGAGCCGCCTCGGAGAAGACGGCTCAAAAAATTTATGAGATTGTAGAAGCCATGGAACGGCGGGCTAAGTCGTTGGGATGTGATATGCGAAAGGGACAGCCGACGCCGGGAAATATCGCCGGAGGTCTTTCCAGTATTGAAGAAAAATCACTGGGAGCTATTATAAAATCGGGGACTCATTCTATTCAGGGCGTACTAGAATATCCTGAACGGGTCACAAACCAGAAAGGATTGTGGATTAAAGACACCCCAGGGCGGGAACCGGAAATTCTTACGGGCATGGCTGCTACAGGTGCTCAATGTATGTTGTTTTCTACCGGACGTGGAGCACCTCAAGGCTTCCCCAGCATGCCGGTAATTAAAATATGCGGAAACCCCAATACATATCAGCATATGGAGCAGGATATGGACATCAATGCTGGTACCATTATTACAGGAGAAAAAAACATTGAGGAGGTGGGTGAAGAAACATTCCAAAGGATGCTGCGTACCTTAAGCGGTGAAATGACGAAGAATGAGGCAATCCAATATGTTAGTTCTATTGATATCCACTGCTTGGGTCCCGTAATCTAGTATAAAAATCAAAAAGAAAAGGGAGGAAAAAGGATTGGTATGGTATATAATTTTGAAACGATTGAACCAAGGTATGGTGTAGGCTCCGGGAAATGGGGGGAGGTGGAGAAATATCTCCCAAACCACGATGAAGGGATTATCCCCTTTTCTGTAGCTGATATGGAGTTTGGAACTGCACCTGAAATAAAGGAAGGTTTGAAGCGATATATAGACACCTACGCTCTGGGATACGCTAACCCAACAGGGGAATATCTGGAGGCAGTGTGTAACTGGCAACTGCGGCACCATTATTGGAGTATAAAGCCGGAGTGGGTTCTGACAACGCCAGGGATTGTGAATGCGTTCCATATGGCTGTGACGGTATATACGGATGAGGGAGACGGCGTACTGCTTATGACTCCTTGCTATTATCCGATGTACAATGCCGTAGTTGCCAATGGAAGGCGTCTGGTAAAATCTCCGCTTATGTTACGAGACGGTCATTATGAAATCGACTTTGTCGATTTTGAAAAAAAACTGAAAGAAGTAAAATTACTGATTCTATGCAATCCCCATAATCCGACCGGCAGGGTATTCACTGTGGAAGAATTGCAGAAATTAGGGGAACTCTGCCTAAAGTATGATGTGTTCGTCTGTGCAGATGAAATCCATAATGATTTGATTCTGCCAGGATATCAGCATACGGTCTTTGCATCCATTAGTGAAATCTTTGCAGAACATTGCATGACCTGCGTGTCTGCCAGTAAGACCTTTAATTTGGCTGGATTACAAACTGCTGCGGTTATTATCAAAAATGATCAGGTTCGGAAACAGTTTTCTTCTCAGCAGAAGAAGCATGAGATTAACCCCAAATGCAACATCCTTGGGTACGAGGCAACTCGCATTGCATATAACCAATGTGACTTCTGGTTAGAGGTGTGCATGAAAGTGATTGACCGGAATTATCAAATCATTCGGGAATTTTTCCGCACAGAGCTTCCGGATATGAAATGGGCAGAACTGGAAGGTACTTACTTGCTTTGGATGGATTTCAGAGATTTTGGCATTGAGGATAAAGAGTTAGCTGAATTGCTTCGGAAAGAAGCAAAATTATTTTTTGATGATGGATATGTATTTGGAGAAGAGGGAAAAGGGTTTGAACGCTGGAACTTGGCCTGTCCGACAGCATATATCGAGGAAGCCCTGCCAAGATTGAAGCAGATGTTAAAGAAACATAAAAGCTAATGAGGAGGAACGGATATGAGCCAAAAGGAGAAGCAGAAGAATAGTTCAAATGAACTGAAGGGATTTTACGGAGCGGTAGAACGGATTGGAAATAAAATCCCTAGGCCAGAATTTATGTTTATCTGGTTATTTATCATCACTTATATCGCGGCATCTATATTAGGGGGATTAGGGGTTGCCGTGGAAAACCCGGTAACGGGAGATATCGTTGCTGTGGTGAACCTGCTGACTGCCCAGGGCGTAGCAGATTTTTTGCAAAAAATGGGAAGTGTATGGATGAATTTTGCACCACTTCTTACAGTACCGATATGTACCATTGGTTTAGCCGTGGCGAGCCGCAGCGGTTTGTTGGAAAACTGCCTGAAAACTGCCGGAGCAGTGAAGGGAAAATGGATTGTTACCTTGATTGTAGCCTTTATCGGAGTCAATGCCAACCTGGTGGGAGATGCTGCTTTCGTGATATTCCCGCCGCTGATGGCGATGCTTTTTAAGAGTGTAAAACGAAATCCGCTAGCAGGTTTGTTCTTAGGTTTCGCCAGTGTGTCCGTTGGATTTGGCGCCAACCTTTTAATGGGTTCGGCAGACGCTTCGCTAGCAGGATTGACTGAAGCGGCGGCTTCAGTCATTGACCCAACTTATACGGCCAATGCGGCAATGGGATGGTATTTCCTGTTTGTATCCACATTTATTGTTACATTGGTGGTATCATGGGTTACTATTCACGTAATTGAACCAAAATTGGAGCGTACAGGTTTGGCAGCAGACGATGGAGAAGTTGTTGCATACCAGGGACTGAATGCAACAGAAAAAAAGGGGTTGAAGAATGCGCTGATTGCATTGGTATTATTCTTTGCAGTTGTGGTTCTGTTCTGTTTTGACGGAATGCCGTTTGCGGCTCCAGAAGACGGTAGCATAACTACCGGTATGTTGTTTAAGTGTATCCCAGCACTGATTATGATTATGTTCTTTGTGCCGGGCTTTGTTTATGGAAAAATTGTAGGAACCATTCACAAATTCGGGGATACCATACCAATGATGCATGAGGAGATGAAAACGCTGTCTGGATTCTTCATTGTCTGCTTATTTGCATCCCAGTTCATTTCCATTTTTGGGGCAAGTAATATTGCTTCCATTATTGCAATTATCGGTGGTAACTTCTTGGTTGGTTTGGGACTTCCGAAGGCCATCCTTTTGGGTGCATTCGTAATCCTGGTAGGATTTGTTAACCTGTTCATGACAGGTGCATCTGGTAAATGGGCGTTAATTTCCACTATGTTTGTTCCAATGTTCATGATTGCAGGCTTAAACCCAGCGGCAGTTCAGGTGGCTTATCGAATGGGAGATGGTTTGACCAATAATATTTCACCAACGCTTGCGTATTTGGCTATTATCTTAGGATATGCGCAGCAGTATGAGTCAAGAGCGAAGACCGGAACTGTAATGGCGTATATGCTTCCTTATACATTGATTACCGGAGCCGTATGGATTATATTTCTGGTATTGTGGATAACCTTTGGACTTCCAATGGGACCTGGATATTCTGCATTAATATGATAGAAAGGAATGAGATTTTTGATTGATTTAAAAAAAGAAGCTAGTGTAATATTAGATAAAGCCATAGAAATACGAAGAGATTTTCACATGCACCCGGAACCCAGCCAATCAGAGAAACGGACTGCAGATATTGTGGCAAAACATCTGGAAACTTTGGGTATGGAAGTAAGACGGGATTATGCTGGAGAACTTCCCAGTGTTGTGGGTTTTTTAAAGGGTGGATATCCTGGAAAAACGGTTGCTCTTCGGGCAGATATGGATGCGTTACGGTTTCAGGAAAAGAATAAGGTTCCGTATTGTTCAACGGTTGATGGGATTATGCACGCCTGTGGACATGACTGCCATACAGCTATGCTTATATGTGCCGCAGAGATACTGGCGAACCACAGAGAAGAACTTCATGGAAACGTGAAATTCATTTTTGAACCCGCGGAAGAAGATATAGGTGGTGCCAAGTTCATGGTACTCAATGGGGTTTTAAAAGATCCGAAGGTGGATGCAATATTTGGACTGCATGTGGAAAACATGTACCCCATCGGAAATATCTGTATTTCATACGGGGAAATGCAGGCAGCCTCGGATCGCCTGGTTATCCAGATAAAAGGAAAGAGCGCCCATGGTGCTCATCCCCACAAAGGGATTGATGCAATTTTGATTGCCAGCCATTTTCTAGTGGCGGTGCAGACTATGATGGCACGGGAAAAGGATACATTCCAGCATGCAGTTATTACCTTTGGACAGATACATGGCGGAACTGCCAGAAACATCGTGTGCGATAATGTTACCTTAAATGGAATTTGTCGTACTTTAAATCCTGAGATGCGAGATTTTTTAAATCAGCGGATTGAGGGGCTGCTTAAGGGAATTACAGAAGCCTTCGGAGGCAGTTATGAATTAGAAAGACAACGAAGCTTTCCGGCGCTTTACTGTACTTCAGAACTTACAGATTTTGTGGCATCCTGTGCCCAAGAATTGATAGGAAAAGACCATATTGAGGAAATGCCTCATGCAGTGCTGGGATGTGAATCCTTTGCCTATTATACACAGAAAGTTCCAGGCGCCTATTTCTGGTTGGGAAGTGGAAACCCGGAACAGGGCATAACTGCTCCCCTCCATACAGAATACTTTGATATTGATGAG
Organism: Anaerocolumna sp.; assembly: GCA_049692775.1. Taxonomy (GTDB): domain Bacteria; phylum Bacillota; class Clostridia; order Lachnospirales; family Lachnospiraceae; genus Anaerocolumna. Next base: position 16,417 of record JBAVPE010000134.1, read on the forward strand.
CGGTGTATGATAACAGGTATTGCAATGCATACTGCAATGGCATTTCAGTATCTTAATCAAGAGATAAAAGAAACGTTGTAACGTTACTGTTCAGTGCCTCACATAGTCCATAACGCAAATTAAGTTATAAAATCAAATAAATTGATAGTTTTGGGACTGTTTAATGCACCTCAACTATTTTTTACTAATCTATGCAGAGAGTTCTGGACCGAAATCCCCTGACATGGTAAGTGGCCTTACGCAGGAGGATACTGACACCATCGCCTGCGACACTGGAACACTTCTAGTTGCAGTTTGTTAGGCAACTATCCGCACCCACAGTAATGCCAGAAGCACACTGTATACAGTTAATTCGCAGAAGAATATGGAAGGAGTGGAGAACGATGATATCCTGCCAAGGTACCATGGTATCCTATCCCACGGCTATGAGAGCAAGTTTTACAATTACGGTACACAACATGCTGCCTGTTGCGAGCATCTCCTGCGTGAATTAATAGGACTTAGGGAACTGTTAAAAATCACATGGGCAGTTACCTCCTGTTCATCCATGATTACAGGGCACCATTCACGAACAATTTAGCATTATCCTCATGTTTTGTCTAAAACTGCATAGATACAAGGAGTGCATATAAAAACATGAGGATAATGGTTTATCTCAGACTACAGAGTCTTGCAAGTTCATCTTCCCGACCTTCCCACAATGGTTTTTCGTCTGGAATTTCGTTTATATTTTCCATTGCTTGTCGTATCATTTCAACTGACGGAGTAGCGTACACTTTATGACAAGAAAAAATTTATGGAAAGTTAACTGGCGAATCACTATGTTTGTGCGGTAATCCGCCAGTTTTTCTTTACACAATCATTCGTTTCTCTGTATTCTTATTTCATGAATCCTTTAAGCCAATCCATCAATTCTGCATCCTCTGTCCATTCCTCACTTTTTTATCTGGAAAAACTCCCTTTCCTGAATTCATCTTTTCTAATGCTCTGCGCTTCATTTTTACACTTGTTTTCGAGTAGATTCCAGTTACCTTCAAATCGGTATGCCCCAAAAAATCTCTTATAAATATTGGATTTACATTTGCCTCTATTAGATGCACCGCCCTATTTGCAATAAAGTGCATAAATTGGAGCAAAGAAAAAGAATGACACAGTCAATTGTAGAAGATGAAGTAGTCGAATATGAAGAAATTTATTTCTTATATTCTTTGTGTGATGAAGAAGAAAATGAATTTATTCCAGCCGGATTAATGGATGAGAAACTCAACTCATTAAGAGCAAGAGATGCTCACCGGTAGCAGAAGGGCTTGTTGACTTCTGATAGATGTATTATAAAGTTTACCAATTAAATTCTATTGTTCTGTATATTCCGCTAATATCATGTAATGGAATGCGTGAAAATGATATTGTTAACTATTACGGTTCAGCCTATGGTACGGCGAGGTGTTTTTTGTGAGTGGAGCATTTCTTCGCAAAACTTAACTTTTAGGAGGTATGACCGAATAGTTACACTATTTAATTATATTTTCCATTTGCAATCGCTTTCGTTTTTTCATCCAGAATTGCCTGATAGCCGGAATCTAAGAATTCCTGGCAGGCATCCTTATATGTTGTTTCAAAGTCAGCTTCTGTACTCATGGCACATTTAACATAAAGTTCTTTCCATAAATCATTTAAATCGGATTTGTATTCTGCTACGGATTCAAGTACAACCGAATATAAGGCATCCGGGGTGGCGTACTTTAGATAGTCCTTATAATACTTATAAGAATCCTCAATCAGATATTCGTAACCTGCTGGAGCCCAGTTAGTAAGGTTTGCCTGGTAATTCACAGCTTCATCTTTATACTTGGCACTCTCTGTTACTAAACACCAGTAATCCTTATTGTTATTGTTGGAAAGATTTGATTCACCTGTGAAACCAACATTCTTAACAGCCAGGCCTTCATCATCCAGCGTATAATTTTGTCCTTCCACACCGTTTTGCAGGAAGAACAGATTATCCGGCTGGCTCATCCATTCTAAATACATCCAGACTGCCGCTCTTTCTTCCGGGGCAGTGGTGGAATTAATACCCATAATCATTCCAAAAGGCCAATAAGCACGTGAAGCAGGCACATATTCCCCACCTGCCGGTGACAAGGCTTTCGTATCCAGCACAGAAACTTTAGCACTGGGATCATTGGTTAACAGGTTGGCAATTACAGTTGACGAACTTGCCAGATATAAGGCATAAACACCTGAATTACCGGATACAAAGTCTGCCTGGGTGGAAGCATCATCTGTATTTAAATAGAATTCGGGATCAATCAGACCATTATTATACTGATAATTTAAATTCTGTAAAAATTTATGGGTTGGTTCCCAGGTGAAAGCAGGAACGGAAAGATCTGAATACAGGGCTCTTTCTTTTTCATTAATAGGCCAGGAACGGAACGGATAATCATAAGTGAAATTATTTTGTACTAAATTGCCTCCGCCATTACCAAGACCGGCTTCTTTCCAGGCTGCCAGTAATTTGTTATATTCTTCTAAGGAAGTTGGCATATCCATGCCAACCGCATCAATCCAGTCCTGACGGATTAAGGTCAGCCAATTATAAGCATCCGGTCTGTCTGCAAAGAAAAAATAGTTTCCTCCGTCTACTGTACCATAGGTAGAATCGGCTTCACCCATGGAGGCCCAATAAGCTGGGGCATAGTTTGCAATTTCATTTAAATCAAGTTTTTGCATGGCACCTTCACCGTAATAGGCTAAAACCTGGGGCATATCATAGTGGAATATAATATCAGGTGCAGTATCGGCTGCCAGCATCTGTGTATAATCGGTTACTTCCGTCGACTTTCCGATTGCTACAAATTTAACGGTTACATTATACTTATCGCCGAACCTGGATTGGATCCATTTGGTATAATAATTGTCCGTTACATTCCAGCCTTCAAAAGCCCGGTCATATACAGGAATTTCAATCGTTACATGATCAGCGAATCCGGATGAATAATCCGGGTAAGCTGTTGCAGATGTCTCTGCGGCTCCCTCCACAGTATCTTTTGCCGCCGAATTTGCCGCAGTTTCATCAGTCTTACCTGCATCATTGTTTTTACAACCTACGGTCATGACCATAGTCAGGGTACAAATCAGTAAAAGTGCCATGAGCTTTTTAAACATTTTTTTCATAATAGTAGTACCTCCTTTTATATTAATATCTTTTTAACAGAAGTGCTGCAAACTACAAAGACGATGTCACCTTTTATATACAAGTGCCAAAAGTCTGATCATTTGCAGCAGCTTCTTAATCCACTTAACTTTAGCAGTGGCCTCCTTGTTATAATCAGAGTGCCCTCGTAAACTCCCACAGCCTGATTTTACTGATATTTTAGGTGCTACCGATAAAAATTATATCTCCATTTTCTGTCTATCCTATGTATGTTTTTACGCAGACCGTCTGAGCGCAGCGAAGGAAAGGCAAGTAAAAACATA
>JBAVPE010000135.1:0-55415 GCA_049692775.1 Anaerocolumna sp.
ATTTACACCAGTGCTGCGTTGTCGTCAATCGGCGTAGGAACCGCTACGCCTCATTCCGCCGTCTTGCCCTGGCGCAAATATCAGCCACTGATATTAAGCATTATTTATGCAAGGTAGTACTAGTGATTCCATCGTATTAAATAGTTGCAGCAGCTGGATTAATTTAGGGGCGGCTATTATTAAAGAAGATATCCGGAATGCATTTATACTGGATTTAAGAATGAAAATATAGCGGATATACGGAAATAGGTGGTACTAATAAATTTCCCAGCGTCCGTTGCCTTTATGGTAAGATTAAAATCTGAAATGTTAAATGCATGGCATGATTCGCCCGACATGAATTCAAATGATGTATTGTGCTATTGCCATACGGATTTAAAAATGGTACTATTTGCCGGGTGAATCATGGTATATAAATATAATAAATAAGCTTGGGTACAAAATAGGACTAAAGACTGATAATTATTTCTGTAGTTCCTGTTTACCCGTAATTTTACTGGTATCATCCATTTTGAATGTGGATTGGGCATCTGCCGTGGTGAAATATACATTACCGTCAACCGTTGCATCAACTAATTGAAAATCACTGACATTAACATATACATCGCCTATAAAAGTACCATGCTGAATGCTGGCCATAGGGCTGTTAATCGTTAGTTTTGGAGCTGTTAAGGTATATCTTGCCGTAATATTACGATTTTCATCCTGTGAATAAAAGGCAAGTTTACGTTGGATAATATCGTTTCCGGCATCATCTTGTTTACCGTTCTTAAATTCACCTTCGAGGTTAAGATCCTGATTAATTGTTAAATCGTTAAGAAGCGCAATGATCCAGGTTCCTTCCTTACTGATAGCTTTTATAAAAGCATCCTCTGAATCGACAATAGATGCAGTTGTTACAACATCTGCTGTAGCATCACCAGTTGTAGCATCATCTGTAGTTGCTTCTGCAGGCGTTGTTACTATAGGTGTAGTTTCTGACTGTGTATTTTGATCTGTGTTGTCATCATTTTTCGCACATCCTGAAAATAAGGTTACGAATAATAATAAAGTTAAGAACATGACTTTGAATTTCATTGAAAAGCCTCCTTATATAGGTATTGTAATAACTTTTTTCATTAAATTATTACCCTAAAAAATAAAAATTATACTTTTTAAGTACTCTGTTAAGTAAATACCAAAAGATTAAGTATTCCTATGCAATAAAAAAAGTTCCCAAAACCCTTGAATTACAAGGTTTTCAGAAACTCAACCTTAATGCGGATAGAGGGACTCGAACCCTCACAAGGTCACCCTTGGCAGATTTTGAGTCTGCTGCGTCTGCCATTCCGCCACATCCGCATGAACCAGCGAAGATTATTCTATCATAATTGATATTATAATGCAAGTCTAAAAATTAAAGAATTGAAAAAAATTCTAAAAAATCAAAATATTTGAAGAACTATGGTATGAATCTGATAAAATGCAAAAGATTAGTTGAAACATTACATAAAAAAGGGTAAAATGAATTATTAGCGGATACAATATTTACTAGTTGTATGCGCAGGAGGATGTTTATGAATTGCATTGATATACAGAGGCTCATTGTGCCATTTATAAATGATGAATTAAATATTGAACAATTAGAGGAATTTATTCATCATGTCCATTCGTGTCCTAACTGCATGGAAGAATTAGAGGTATATTATGTACTTTTAGCCGGTATGAAACAATTAGATGAGGATAAAGAACTGTCTGACGACTTTAACCAGGATTTAAGGGATTTAATAAGTTTGTCGGAAGATCGTATTATCCATAATAAATTCTTACATATCAGAAAACGGATTGTATTAATTATATTGATTACTTTGGTAGCTGTTATATCTAGTTTACGTATTGGTGAATTTGTTGTTGAAGATGTATTAAATAATGATAAAAAAAGTGATTTCCTAATGGATAATGTATTTTTGGTGGATAGTCCTGCTCAATTTGATAATCAGGAAATAAGGAATGTGAATGATAGTTTATCCGGAATGATATTAAATAATTTAGCAGATATATATATCTATCTTAAAACAAATGACCCGGAAGGTGCCAAACTTATGGAAGAAAAATTTGGAGACAGGATATGGATGGATACCAATGTATCAAAAAGCGTAGGAATGGAATTTGATATTGACGATTGGATTGTATTGAATTATTAAATATAAGTAAGGAGAAAAAAATTGAAAAAGATAGTATTAATCGATGGACATAGTATATTAAACCGTGCATTTTATGGTATACCGGATTTGACGAATTCAGAGGGAATTCATACCAATGCCATATTAGGTTTTTTAAATATTATGTTTAAAATATTAGATGAGGAAAAGCCAGAATATTTAACGGTTGCTTTTGATGTCCATCAGCCGACGTTTCGTCATGAAATGTTTGAGCAGTATAAAGGGACAAGAAAGTCAATGCCGGATGAATTGCGTCAGCAGGTACCCATTATGAAAGAGGTTCTTAAAGCGATGGGAATCACTATAATGGAAAAACCAGGTTTTGAAGCAGATGATGTTTTAGGAACCATAGCGAAATCCTGTGAACAGGAGGGAATCCAGGTTTCTTTAGTATCCGGTGACCGTGATTTGCTTCAGCTTGCCAGCGATATCATCAAAATCCGTATACCGAAAACAAAAAAAGGTGGAACTGAGATAGAAAATTATAATACTCAGGATGTAATGGAAGCTTATGGAGTTACACCGAAACAATTTATTGATTTAAAGGGTCTTATGGGAGATACATCGGATAATATACCGGGGGTTCCCGGCATAGGTGAAAAAACAGCATCTAAGATTATAGCAGCATATGATTCTATAGAAAATGCCTATGAGCATATAGATGAAATAGGTCCGGCAAAAGCCAGGGAAGCTTTAAAGAATAATCACGGTTTAGCTACCTTAAGTAAAGCTTTAGCAACAATTAAGACAGATTGTGATATCGACTTTCAGATAGGGAATGCTGTAATCGGTAATTTATATAATGAAGGGGCGTATTCCTTTTTTAAAAAACTTGAATTTCGAAGCCTTCTTAACCGATTTCAATTAGAAGTTACGCATTATGAGGGGGTTGAAGATTATTTTAAAATAATCACGGATTTGGAACAGGCAGAAACCGTTTTTAATAAATTGTTAAAGACAGCAACTGACAAAACAGTGGCGGGGATACAATTTATAACAGCAGGAAATACTATTTTGGGATTGTCCCTGACGTTTAGTGATAAAGATATTTACTTTATTCAAGTGGAAGGGTTTATTACAATCGATTATCTAAAAGATAAGATATCCGCATTATTAAGTTCCCCAATTTGCCTGGCTGCAATAAATCTTAAACCGCAATTATGTTATATAACAGCTACAGAAAAAAGCAGGGTATTTGATGAGGGGATTGCCGCATATCTGCTGAACCCACTAAATGATTCTTATCATTATGATGATATCGCAAGGGATTTCTTAAAAATGACGATACCTTCCATGAATGATTTATTTGGTAAAGTTTCCATTGGGGATATCGGTTTTGATAAGGAAAAAGAATTCAGGTCATATTGTTGTTATCAGAGTTATGTAGGTTTTAAAGCATATGATAAATTAGTCGAAGCTTTAAAGAAAACAGATATGTATGAATTATTTAATACGATAGAAATGCCGCTGGTTTATACTTTATATGATATGGAAACCCGTGGCATTCACATAAACCGTGAGGAATTAAAGAAATACGGTGACAAGCTTGCAATTGGAATAGCGGGTCTGGAATCTAATATATATCAGTTAGTAGGCGAAAAATTTAATATTAACTCGCCGAAACAATTAGGAGTTATACTATTTGATAAACTCCGTCTTCCCTTTGGTAAGAAAACCAAAACAGGTTATTCCACTTCAGCGGACATTCTGGATAAATTAGTGAATGAACATCCGGTAGTCAGCATGATTTTAGAATACAGACAGATAACCAAGTTAAAATCCACTTACGCGGATGGACTGGCAGTATATATTGGTGATGATGAAAGGATCCATGGTAAATTTCATCAAACCATTGCGGCTACCGGCAGAATCAGCAGTACGGAACCAAACCTTCAGAATATCCCGATTCGGATGGAACTGGGCAGAGAAATCAGAAAAGTTTTTATTCCGGAAGAGGATTATATTTTTCTTGATGCCGATTATTCCCAGATTGAACTCAGGGTTCTGGCACATATGTCGGGGGATGAAAGACTAATTGCTGCTTACCGTGAAGCACAGGACATTCATCGTATCACAGCATCCCAGGTATTCCACACTCCACTGGAAGAAGTTACATCTTTACAAAGAAGTAACGCTAAGGCTGTTAATTTTGGTATAGTATACGGTATTAGTTCTTTTGGTTTGGGACAGGGCTTAAATATATCAAGAAAAGAAGCAGAGGATTATATCAGCAGATATTTTGAAACTTACCCGAGGGTAAAACAATATTTGGATGATTTGGTGTTAAAGGGTAAGGAAAATGGATATGTTACCACATACTTTGGAAGAAGAAGACCCATTCCAGAGTTAAACTCTTCAAACTTTATGCAGCGTTCCTTTGGAGAAAGAGTTGCCATGAATTCTCCGATTCAAGGTACGGCAGCGGATATTATTAAAATAGCTATGATACGTGTTAATGAACGGCTAAAAGATTTAAAACTCCGCTCCAGACTTATATTGCAGATACATGATGAGTTATTGATTGAAACTCATAAGGAAGAGATAAAGCAGGTAAGCAGCATATTAAAAGATGAGATGCAGAAAGCTGCCAGGATGAGTATTCCTTTAGAGGTCGAAGTAAAGACAGGTATAAACTGGTATGAAGCAAAATAAAGTACAGGGTACTCCCGGAAACTTGATAAGGTTATGGAAGATATATTAGATGCTGACCGTAGATTAGGAAGAGTCTCCGAGAGTATTCAGCACCATAATAGGAGATAACCCGGATATGAAAGTAATAGGAATTACAGGTGGAGTGGGCAGTGGTAAATCCCTGATAGCAGATATTATGAAAAATAATTATCAGGCTTTTTTAATTAATACGGATCAGATTGCCCATAAGCTTATGGAAAAAGGAATGGTTTCCTATAATCTTATTGTTGACTATTTTGGAGATGGTATATTAAATCCTTCCGGTGAAATAGACCGTGCTGCGTTGGGGAATATCGTATATCATGACACAGACAAACTTTTAAAGCTGAATTCATTTACTCATCCCTATGTAATGGATTATGTAAGGATTTTAATAGAAGAAAAGAGAAAAGAAAAGGAAGAATTAATCTGTGTCGAAACGGCATTGCCCATTCAGGCGGGGCTTAAGAGTTTCTGTGATGCAATCTGGTATGTCTTTGCACCGGAAGCAGTCAGAAGAAAACGGCTTAGTCAGGCAAGAAACTACGATGAAAAAAAAATAGATAAAATCTTTAAAAATCAGATCAGTGATTCTGAATACCGCAGAACCAGTACCCATATTTTGATAAATGATTGTCCCAAAGAAAAAATAATGGAACAAATCGAGATTTTGCTAGAGAAATAAGTAAAGTTCATGATATAATACTATAAATTATCGGACATTTGCTTGTTAATTGTAAAAACGTTTGGGTTATAACTGAATCATTACTAATAGAATAGACATACCTTGTGGGGGTTTTTGTTATGGAAAACAAAAGATATCCGGAGCACTTAGTATTTGGATTAGACATTGGAACCAGAAGTATCGTTGGAACAGTAGGCTATAGGGAGACCAACCATAATTTTATAGTGGTTGCCCAATGTGTAAGGGAACATGAGACCCGTGCCATGATGGATGGCCAGATTCATGATATTTTAAAAGTATCCGAAACAATACTGGAAGTGAAAAAAGAATTAGAAGCACAGATTGGCAGAAAGCTTAACGATGTGTGTATAGCGGCTGCCGGACGAGTATTAAAGACGGTTACGGTAAATGCGGAATATGAATTTCCAAGTGAAACAACTTTAAATGAAGAACATATACATTCTTTGGAACTTATCGGAGTCGAAAAGGCCTATGATACCCTAAGGGACGAAGTAAAGGAAGATAAGATTAACTTTTATTGCGTAGGTTACTCTGTTATCAGGTATTATTTAAACGGATATACCATGGTCAAATTAGAGGGACATAAAGCAAATAAAATCGGGACTGAATTACTTGCGACTTTTTTACCGGATGAAGTCATTGATGGTTTGTACACAGCTGTAGAACGGGCGGGACTGCAGGTGGCAAACCTGACACTGGAGCCTATTGCAGCTATTAATGTTGCCATACCGGAGAAATTCAGATTACTAAATATAGCTATGATTGATGTTGGTGCCGGAACCTCGGATATTTCCATTACAAAAGACGGAAGTATTATTGCTTATGGCATGATCCCCTTTGCAGGAGATGAGATAACGGAAGCAATTGTACAAAAATATCTGGTGGAATTTAAGACTGCCGAAGTCATGAAATTGGCCTGCTTAAGAAAGAAAAAAGTAAGTTATAAGGATATTATGGGTATCAGCCATAAAATCACCACAGAAGAGATAATTGATGCTGTATCCGTGGCCATACATAAAATTACGAAATGTGTGGCAGAAAAAATAATCGAACTTAATGGAGGTAAATCCGTCAGTGCAGTTTTTGTTGTGGGCGGAGGTGGTAAAATACCGGGTTTTGTCACCAGTCTGGCAGAATATTTAAATCTTCCGAATGACCGTGTTGCCCTTCGGGGTGAAGAAGTATTAGGTGAAGTTACGTTCCTTCAGGAAAACATTAAAAAGGATCCGTTGCTGGTAACCCCGATTGGTATATGTCTTAATTTTTATGATCAGACCAATAATTTTATCTTTGTTAATGTAAACGGTGAGCGGGTAAAATTATATGATAATAATAAACTGACTATTGTAGATGCTGCCATACAGGTAGGATTTCCAAATGAAAAGTTATTTCCAAGAAGAGGAAGGGCGATTAATTATACCCTGAACAGTAATAAACGGTTAGTCCGCGGTGAACTTGGAGAAGCGGCTATAGTTAAGTTAAATGGAGAGCTGGTAGGAATCAGCCATACTATCATACAAAACGATAAAATAGAAATTATTGAATCAACCGTCGGTGAAGATGCTGTGTTTGAAGTAAGTCAGCTTCCTGAGTATAACGGTGCCATATCTTTAACATTCAATGGGCAAAGTATAACCTGCCCCAAATTTGCTATGGCTAATGGAAAACTGGTGTCTGAATTCTATAATATTCAGGATCAGGACGAAATCAGGATTCTTAATTATTATACATTGGAACAGGTACTGGAATTTATGGATATTGAATGTAAGGGTACAATATATGTTAATAATATGCCTGCACAAATGAATGAAAAAGTATACGAGAATTTTACAATCCAATGTGAATTAAAAGGAAATCAAAAAGAGGGAATGAGTTATGGTGCTGAAGATGAATTGTATTATGGGAAAGCAGATGTTTCAGATGGGATAGCTGATACTAATACTAAAGACAGTGATGTCATTGTTAATAGTAAGCAGATGCCAGAAACAGCTGATGATGAGAAAAAGGATTTATATGTAATCATTAATAAGGAGCCGATAAAGCTTTCCGGTAAAAACAAATATATATTTGTTGATATTTTCGATTTCTATGCCTTTGACCTTACGAAAGCAGGAGGGTCGGAACTGGTAATTACCTTAAACGGGGAGAAAGCTGATTTTACTACCCCCTTACAGGAAAAGGATATTATCGAATTATATTGGAAAAAATAATTCAATTTTATGTAGTTAGTCAACTTATCCATTCGGATTAGTATAATAATAATTTTATTGACAAATCGCCTGGAATAAGGGATACTTTTTCAAGATATTAAAGTGAAAGAGAAAATAGTGCAAAGGAGGTACTTATGAATTTATGCAGTATAGCAAGCGGCAGCAGTGGAAATTGTACCTTTGTAGGCAGTACACATACAAATCTTTTAGTGGATGCCGGCGTAAGCGGTAAAAAAATTGAAAACGGTTTAAACTGCCTGGAGGTTTCACCGGAAGATATACAAGGTATATTGATTACCCATGAACATGCAGATCATATCCAAGGGATGGGAGTGCTGGCAAGACGTTACCATACCCCTATATACGGCACTGCTGAAACAATTAATTCCATACTTAAAATGAATCACATCGGACGTATTTCGGAAGATTTATTACATTATGTAGTGCCGAATGAAGCATTCCGGATTAATGATATTACAGTAGAACCCTTTTCAACCTCCCATGATGCGTCCAATCCGGTTTGCTATACTTTTCAGGCAGATGGCCATAAAATTGGAATGGCTACGGATTTAGGCAAATATGATGACTATATTATATCAAAATTAACTGATTCCGAGATTCTATTATTAGAAGCTAACCATGATGTAAACATGCTTATGGTCGGCGGGTATCCATATTATTTAAAACAGAGGATACTGGGGGACAGGGGACATTTATCCAATGAAAATTCAGCAAGGTTAATTTGCAGGCTTTTTCATGATAAATTAAAATATATTACATTGGCTCATCTAAGTAAAGAAAATAACTATGAAGAGTTAGCCTACGAAACGGTCAAAGTGGAATTAAACCAGTTAATGAATGACCGAAGCTCAGAATCCATGTTAAGTGTAGCAAAAAGAGATATGGTTTCTGAGATGCTGTCAACCGTATAAATAATAGCTGACGATTCAGCGGCTAAAACAGATTCAAATGGAGGACATAATTAATGAAGAAAACAATTATAACCGTTGTTGGAAAAGACTGCGTTGGAATTATTGCAAAGGTTTGTACGTATCTGGCTAATAATAAAGTAAATATTTTGGATATTTCCCAAACGATTGTCCAGGGATATTTTAATATGATGATGATAGTAGATACGAATGATTCACCAAAGAGCTTCGAAGGCCTTGCTGCCGAATTAGAGCAGATTGGTGAAGAAATTGGTGTTATTATCAAAGCCCAGCATGAGGATATTTTTAATAAAATGCACCGCTTATAATAAATATATCATCAAAATAAGTGAATAGTACTGCCTTGCATAAATAATGCTTAATATCAGTGACTGATATTTGCGCCAGGCAGTACTAGCTAAAGCCCATGGATAATTGAAAGGCAAAGGTATTGATAGAATGATTAATATACATGAAGTAATTGAAACTAATAAAATGATAGAACAGGAAAATTTAGATGTCAGAACAATAACATTAGGTATAAGCTTATTGGATTGTGCTGATAATAATTTAGGGGAAGTAAACAGAAAAATCTTTGAGAAAATTACAACGGTAGCAAAGGACTTAGTAGCAACCGGTAAGGCAATCGAAAGAGAATATGGTATTCCTATTGTAAATAAAAGAATATCAGTCACTCCCATTTCTTTAGTTGGTGCAGCTGCCTGTAAATGTCCTGAGGACTATGTAACAATTGCACAGACTCTGGATCATGCGGCTAAAACGGTAGGTGTTAATTTTATTGGCGGTTATTCTGCTCTTGTATCCAAAGGAATGACAACTGGGGATATGAACTTAATCAAATCTATCCCACAGGCTTTGGCTGTTACGGAAAGGGTATGCAGTTCCGTTAATGTAGGCTCTACCAAAACAGGTATTGATATGGATGCAGTAAAGCTGTTAGGCGAAATCGTACTTTTGACAGCTGAACTTACAAAAGAAAGAGATTCCATCGGTTGTGCTAAATTGGTAGTATTTTGCAATGCTCCGGATGATAACCCGTTTATGGCTGGTGCATTTCATGGTATTACGGAAGGTGATGCCATTATCAACGTAGGAGTCAGCGGACCGGGAGTTGTAAAAACAGCACTGCAACATGTCAGGGGTGCGGACTTTGGTACCCTGTGTGAAACCATAAAGACTACTGCATTTAAAATAACCAGAGTTGGACAGTTAGTAGCACAGGAAGCTTCTAAAAGATTAAATATTCCATTTGGGATTATTGACTTATCCCTGGCACCCACACCTGCTGTCGGAGATAGTGTGGCTGAGATATTCCAGGAAATGGGTTTGGAACATGTAGGTGCACCGGGAACAACTGCTGCATTGGCACTTCTAAATGATCAGGTAAAAAAGGGCGGAGTTATGGCTTCCTCTTATGTCGGTGGATTAAGCGGTGCGTTTATACCGGTTAGTGAAGATCAGGGAATGATTAATGCAGTTCAGGCAGGAGCTCTTACTTTAGAGAAATTAGAAGCGATGACGTGTGTATGTTCCGTAGGATTAGATATGATTGCGATTCCGGGTGATACAAAAGCAACGACCATATCAGGTATTATAGCAGATGAAATGGCAATTGGTATGGTTAACCAAAAAACGACAGCGGTACGTTTGATACCGGTCATTGGTAAAAAAGTTGGAGATATGGCCAGTTTTGGCGGTTTGCTTGGATATGCCCCGGTTATGCCGGTAAATCCTTTCAGCTGTGATGAGTTTATCAATCGTGGGGGTAGAATTCCTGCTCCAATTCATAGTTTTAAAAATTAATTATTTTCGTGTTCCTTTCGTAAACCAGAACCCGGAAATGTTAGGTTGAAAGAAAATTAAATTTAGAAAGGATGCCACTTATGGATTCTTTCAACCTGTGAAACTTGTTTCACATTTTTATGTTGTGGCAGTACCACAAGCAGGCTTGCGGTATGCATGGGTGTAAGGTTGAAAGAAAATTTAAACAATGAAAGGATGCCACTTATGGATTCTTTCAACCTGATTTATTTGTGGCAGTACCACAAGCAAGCTTGTGGTATGCATGGGTGTTAAAATGAATCAACAATTATTAGAAATGGATTATAAGAATGTATTTCATTTTTTCAGCGAAATTTCAGCAGTTCCAAGAGGTTCAAAAAATAATACGGCTATCAGCAATTATCTTGTAGATTTTGCAAAAAGCCATGGCTTAGAATATGTCCAGGATGAATATGAGAATGTTATTATCATCAAGGAAGCTTCTAAAGGATATGAGAATGCACCTGCCATTATTATCCAGGGGCATATGGATATGGTTTGCGAGAAATCAAATGACTGTACTCATGATTTTCTGACAGAATGTATTGAATTATATGTGGATGGCGATTATATTCATGCGGATCGTACTACATTAGGAGCGGATAATGGTATTGCCTTAGCATATGCACTTGCCTTTTTAGATGATTCCAGTTTAGCCCATCCAAGAATTGAAGCAGTTTTTACTACAGATGAGGAGATTGGGATGGAAGGAGCAATCGGACTTGATGTTTCCATCTTAAAAGGTAAATACCTGATTAATGCTGATTCTGAAGATGAAGAATCCTTATGGATCAGTTCAGCCGGTGGTCTTACCGGTACTTGTAATTTACCTGTGAAACGTGTTTTGGATAAAGGAGTTAAAATAGGTATTACCATCAGCGATTTACAGGGTGGCCATTCAGGGGCAGAGATTCATAAAAACAGGACCAATGCCACGAAACTTATGGGAAGATTGTTATTTGAGTTAAAGGAGATTGTTAATTTTGGCCTCATTGATATGATGGGCGGACAAAAAGATAATGCTATTCCCAGGGATTCCAGTGTGAATTTATTCGTATATCCGGATGATTTGGAAGAGCTTAATCATGGTTTGGAAGAATTAGTTAAAAAATATAAGAATGAATTAATATCCAGTGAACCACATTTAGAAATTCATATGAATAATTTAGGAGAAGGTGAATTTAATTTCCTACATCCTACATCCTATGAGAAAGTGTTATTTCTGCTTTTGAATGCACCAAACGGTGTGCAGGTCATGAGTACTGATATCGCCGGTCTTGTTGAAAGCTCACTTAATTTAGGGGTGTTTCGCATAGAAGAAGAGAAAGCAATGTTCTGCTTTTCCGTACGTAGTTCGGTTAACAGCTATAAACAATATTTAAGTGACAAATTAAGTTATATGGCACAGTTTTTAGGCGGTGAGTTCTATATTAGGGCACAGTATCCTGCCTGGGAATATAAAAAGGAATCTCCTTTAAGGGAACATTTAATCAAAGTTTTTAAAGAGCAGTATGGACATGAACCAAAGTTAGAAGCCATCCATGCCGGATTAGAATGCAGTTTCTTTGCTGAAAAAATTACTGGAGCCGATATCGTATCCTTAGGACCTGATATACAGGATATTCATACACCAAAGGAACGCTTAAGTATATCTTCGGCGATACGAGTTTATAAATACCTGGAAAAGGTAATTGAAGGATTGAAATAACAATGAGCAGAAAAAAAATGTATCGGTTATTGGCATTTATTATAGGCACCTTTGCCTTATTAGGTATCGTAGTAAGTGTTGAATTTAGCCGATATACAAACCGTTCAGGGGAACAATCAAATAATGATGTACAAAGAGCCAACGACTCACAAACAATAACAGGTAGGGGTCAGAGTCCGGGCGAGGGTGCTGATGCAGTGTCAGAAAATGCTTCAGGTCAGGAAGGTTATTCTGACCCTGCCGGTTCATCTGCACCTGTTGAAAATTCGGCTGCAAATACCGGGGATAATGATCTTCTGGTAAAAAATGATATTGAACTGCTGTTTTCCGGTGATATCAATATGACGGATAACATACTAAATAAATATAATCAGGATGGTATTGACGGAATCTTATCAAAAGATTTACAGGAAGAATTTAAAAATGCCGATATAGCCATGGTAAACCAGGAATTTGCCTTTACCAACCGAGGAACTCCGGCAGCTGATAAACAGTATACCTTTCGTGCAGATCCTAAAAATGTACAGATATTTAAAGATATGCAGGTAGATGTGGTAACTTTAGCCAATAATCACACCATGGATTTTGGTATTGACGGGTTAACCGATTCCTTTGATATATTAAATACAGCCGGAATTAAATATGTAGGTGCAGGTCATAATATATCGGAAGCAAGGGAAATTAAGTATGTTGATGTGAAAGATAAAAGAATTGCTTTCCTGGGTGCATCCAGGGTTATTCCGGAGCCTGATTGGAATGCGTACAGCAATAAGGCAGGAATGTTAACCACCTACGATCCGGCATTTTTATTAGAAGATATAAAAACAGCTAAGACGCAGAGCGATTTTGTTGTCGTATACGTTCATTGGGGACTTGAAAAGCAAGAATCCCCGCAAGAATATCAACGGAATCTGGCAAAACAATACATAGATGTGGGAGCTGACCTGGTTGTAGGAAGTCATCCGCATGTTTTACAGGGAATTGAATATTATAACGGCAAACCGATTATCTATAGTTTGGGTAATTTTATGTTCTACAATTCCATTAACCAGACGGCACTTCTTAAGGTGACTTTAAATGATCAGGGTGAAGTAAATGTCCGGTTGATACCGGGTAAAGCTGAAAATGCTTATACCTATATGCTTGATAATGAAACTGATAAATCAGAATTTTATCAGCATATGAAGCGCATATCTTTTGGCATTGATTTTGACAACGGGGGTAATGTTATTCATTAGAGAAAAACATTATATAGTAATAGTCTGTCTGCGAAATAAAGCAAGATAATTGCTTTCGCGGACCGGGCTATTTTTTTTACCTCATATACAAAGGCCGAAGATCTTGTTTTGAAAGAAAACGAGTTATATTCATGCTAATTTGATCGTAGATTTACAATTCTTTAAAAAAAAATTTACATTCTAACACAACCATGCTATAATATACCATACCAGTATCTGGAAACATACTGTACAAAAAGAAAAGCAGGAGTTTGGATATGAAAAAGCAGGAATTTAATAATCCGGGGGAATTTAATGATGATACATCCGATAAAGAAGAAACCAAGAAGTCTGAAGAACAATATGATTTCATACAGTGGGTTGATGATTTTATAAAAGAGGAACCGGTAGAGAAAGAAATAGTTATTAACAATGAAGATGAATTATTTGACAGTCTGAATGAATCACTAAGCAGACAAGTCTGCAATGAGTTGAATATGCAGGATAAAACGATCCAGACTAGTAGAAAAAAATTACGTTCACGCAAGGTTAAGGTTGCATTAATAAGTACTGGAACAATTGTGTGTGTATGCATTTTCCTGTTATTAACGCCATTTGGAAGAAGTTTTTTATGGCAGTCGGCAACAGATTATGCTTATGGTAAGATGAACTATGATGATGGTCAGGATGTAGTTACCCAGGAGGTGGAAGATGATGTTGCAGACGATTTACAAAATATACCACCACAAATCACAGATACTCCGGTTCAATGGGATACTAACACTACAGAGAATGGTGCCAGAATGGAAGAAGGTATTACCAACATACTGCTTTTAGGAGAAGAAGCAATTGATTCCGGAAGCGGCCGCGGACGGACGGATATTATGATGATTGCTACAATGAATACAAAGGATAAAACCTATAAATTAACTTCTTTAATGAGGGATATGTTAGTTCAGATACCGGGTAATAAAGATAATAAATTAAATTCAGCTTATGAAATCGGCGGAATACCGCTGCTTTATAAAACCATAGAATTAAATTTTGATGTCAAGTTAGACGGTTACGTTCTGGTCGGATTTAATGACTTTGAAAGTGTCATAGATAAACTGGGAGGCGTCCGAATTTCATTGACAGCTGAGGAAGCAAATTATTTAAATACTACCAACTATATCTCAAAGCCGGAATATAGGAATGTAGTGGCAGGAACCCAGATTTTAAAAGGTAATCAGGCATTAGGGTATTGCAGGGTCCGTTATGTAGCGACAGGGGATCATCAGATTAATGATTTTGGAAGAACCTCAAGGCAGCGGGTTGTACTGAATGCTATATTTGAACAATATAAATCCAAAAGTCTCCCGGAATTAGCATTATTGCTAAACGATATTCTGCCATTGATAACAACCGATATCAAGAAGGATGATTTTGACACCTATTTAAAAACTGCCATGACTATGGGTTTGTCAGATATACAAAATCTCCGCATACCTGCCGATCATACTTTTGATGAAGGCTATGTACGTAAAATGTCAGTTTTAATTCCCGATATTCAGGAGAATGTCAAAATTTTGCATGAATTTATATTTGGAAGTGAAAATGAATTAAATAAATAAATTATAGTATTGAACTTGCCGTTATAAGATGGAATTCTTAACGGCAGTTTTTTTTATTTCATAGGAAAGTTATCCATATGAGATAAAAACCCTCCGGGGGATGCGCATGACGTGCAAGAGAAATTTGTCACTGAGGTGACAGCGCGTCAGCGCCAGAGTCTGGCGAGCCAGACTCATTGTTCTTGTATAGGGGATCAGGGAGGCAAAGGATCCCTCTGCGTGTATTTGATTTTGCAGTGACAGTTATAAAGTTATTTCTAAGCTGCTGGTAGCATAATGATACACCCTGTGCATATAATAATAAGGACGTGCCAAACTTTTAGGATCGGAGAATATTATGTTATACCCGAAAAGAAATATAAATTATAGAAGGAGATTACATAGACACAATACAATAAATAGAAATTTATTAAGTCATAGAAATTATAAAATTATTGATAATAAAACAATACATAATAAAACCAATTATACTTATTGTCCCAATAGCAGACAATTGCATTTTTATATTAGTTTATTTATTCTGACTATAATAATCGTAAGTATCACCTTAAACCGTCTTGAGTTAAATATTGTATTAAAACAGGTAAGGGCGGAAGGAATCGATTATGACTCCTTTCGTGAAATGTTAATACCGGTTAAAATGATTAAGAATATAAAAAATGAATTAAATAAAGAAGAAATTAAAAATAGTGAGATAGCCAAGGACAGAAGTCAGCAAACTTATAATACAACGGATTATATTACCCTTGCTATGCTATTAAATAGCTATAACTTAAATAATAGCAGATCCATCCGTAAGAGGAATAGGAACTATTTAATTGATAATTTATCCCATAATAAAAGCTTTATGGAATTAAAAGAGTATTATAAAGCAATACTGGGAGATATTAAATGTTTTCCGGTAGTTCCTAATTCAGATGGTAAATTTAATATATCATTTACTGATACCTGGAATAACTATCGCAGTTACGGAGGCAACAGAAGGCATGAAGGAACAGACCTGATGTCTGGGGAAAATATAAGAGGAGTTTATCCTGTTATCAGTATGACTGACGGAACGGTTGAAAAGATGGGATGGCTGGAACAAGGCGGATATCGGGTTGGAATCCGCGGTACTTATGGAGCCTACTATTATTATGCACATCTGGATTCATATGCACAGGATATAAAAATTGGAAATAGCATAAAAGCAGGAAAGTTTTTAGGGTATATGGGAGACAGCGGTTATGGAACAGAGGGAACAATTGGAAAGTTTGATGTACATTTACATGTAGGCATTTATGTTGAAACAGATTTTGGAGAACTAAGTGTTAATCCATATTGGATATTACGTTATTTAGAAGCCTTATAATAAAATACTGTCATAATAGGACTAAAAGCTGGCACCTTAGAATAAAAAATTTTCCACAAATATAAGGGTTTATGGTATAATAAAACAAAACGGGTGATTATTGGCTTGCATATAATTACCATTGGAGCAGCAGAACCACGAAGATTTGCTATCAAGGTATTATAATACGAATTGATTTTGGGGGACAAGGAGAGAGGATAGATGGAGATACAATTATGGAGGGAAATTCTGGATCCATATTTTCTGGCAGTAGATGAATTAGTTGTTAAATTTAATCATGTTATTGAAGAATATCGGAAAATGGGTGAGTATTCCCCGATAGAACAGGTTAACGGCAGGGTAAAAACCATATCCAGTATATTAGAGAAAGCTCAGAAAAAACAGATTGATTTGGAAGATATAGAGGAAAAAGTTGAAGATATAGCAGGTATCCGAATTATTTGCCAGTTCGTTGAAGATATTGGAAAAGTTGTTGAAATAATTAAAAAGCGAACGGATTTGCGTATTAAAAGTGAAAAAGATTATATTACAAATATGAAACCAAGCGGATACCGAAGCTATCATTTAATTATATATTACACAGTGCAGACATTAAAGGGAACAAAGGAATTGCAGGCTGAAATACAGATACGTACTCTGGCAATGAATTTTTGGTCTACGATTGAACATTCCTTACAATATAAGTATAAACAGAATATGCCGGAACATATAAGGGAGAGGCTGACGAAAGCTGCAGATGCCATTATTGTTTTAGATCAGGAAATGTCTTCTGTCCGGGATGAAATAATGGATGCCCAGAATTCCTTTAAAATTAAGGCGAATATGGTGGCAGATATATTAACCAATATACAAAATCTGTATAAAGTAGCAAATAAGCGGGAGGTTGTTAAGATTCAGGATGAGTTTTTTGAAATTTATGAGTCTGGGGATTTAGAACAATTAGAACGTTTTAATAGAGAATTAGATATAATATCTGAAGGATATCGGGCGCAGAGCCTAAGATAAGGAAAGTATATTTTAAGGAGAAATCTATGACATTACCAAAGCTTTTTGAAAATCGAATGAGGGAATTATTACAGGAGGAATATGAGGAATATTTAACGTGTTTTGAACAGAAGTATTATAGCGGACTAAGAGTCAATACACTAAAAATTACACCGGAAGAATTTGAAAAAATCTGCCCTTATGAGATAAAGAGAATTCCTTGGATAGAAAATGGGTATTACTTTAATGGAAAAGATCAACCGGCCAGACATCCATATTATCATGCCGGTTTATATTATATACAGGAACCCAGTGCTATGACACCCGCTGATCTGCTGCCGGTTAACGCAGGAGATAAGGTTCTGGATCTATGTGCTGCACCCGGTGGAAAAAGTACGGAATTGGCAGCCAGGCTAAAGGGGGAAGGGGTGCTGGTTGCTAATGACATCAGTAATTCCAGGGCGAAAGCTTTGCTTAAGAATATTGAATTGGCTGGTGTGAAAAATGCAGTCGTTGTAAGTGAAGCACCTTCTAAATTAGTAAATTATTTTGAAGGATATTTTGATAAGATACTTGTGGATGCACCCTGTTCAGGAGAAGGAATGTTTCGTAAAAGTCCATCTATTATTAAAAACTGGGAACAGTATGGGGTGGATTATTATAATAAATTGCAGAAAGAAATTATTCTAAGTGCCGCTAAGATGTTAAAACCTGGTGGCAGTATGCTCTATTCAACCTGTACTTTCTCACCGGAGGAAAATGAAGGGACGATTGCATTTTTACTGGAACAATGCCCGGAATTTCATGTGGTAAATCCTCTTGCGGGAAAAAGTAAGGAAAAAGTATCCTATGATGGGTTTTCATTTGGAAGGCCGGAGTGGGTTGACGGACCGGAAGAACTTAAGAATTGTATCCGTTTATGGCCCCATCGTATTCACGGAGAAGGACATTTTATAACCCTGCTGGAAAAAGGGACTGGTGTTAACGGGCAGAGTTCATTAGTTGAAAATAAGGATAAAGCAAGCTTATCAGGGGAAGCCATGGAATTCCTAAATAAAATTGATATTCCTGTCGATCTTAAGAAGATCAATCTTTGGGAGGACAAGCTTTTTCTGTTACCGGAAGAAATTCCGGGTCTTAAGGGTTTACGCATCATGAGAAACGGACTATACCTTGGGGAAATGAAGAAGAACAGGTTTGAACCAAGCCAGGCTTTAGCCTGCGCTTTAAAAGGGAATGAATATGATCAGATTATAAATTTATCCGCTGATAATCCCGATACGATAAAGTATTTAAAGTGTGAAACCATAGATGTAACAGGCGACTACAAGGACGGCTGGAATCTGGTGTGTGCCGACGGATATCCATTAGGCTGGGGGAAACTGAATGCCGGTGTTATAAAGAATAAATATCTGCCGGGTTGGAGATGGATGTAAAAGACATCAGGAGAGGATAATCGATATGAGTGCACCGGTTCGTTTGGATAAATATCTTGCACATATGGGCATAGGTACCAGGAGTGAAGTAAAAGAATACATTAGAAAAGGCAGAGTTAAAGTAAACGGAGAAATCATCAAATTACCGGATTTAAAACTGGATGCCTTAAAGTGTGAAGTGTATTTTGATAACCTTAAAATTGAATATGAAACATTGGAATATTATATGTTAAATAAGCCTGCAGGAGTTGTTTCCGCTACTGCCGATAGTCACTGTACGACAGTTGTAGAATTGATAGAAAGCAGTAAAAATAAAGACTTATTTCCAGTCGGCAGATTGGATAAAGATACAGAAGGGCTTTTGTTAATAACCAATGACGGAGATTTAGCACATAGATTACTATCGCCTAAAAAGCATGTGGAAAAAGTGTATTATGCCAGGGTTAAAGGACGGGTTACAGGGGAAGATGTAAACATATTTAAAACCGGAATAAAATTAGAAGAGGATTTTACTACGCTCCCTGCCAGACTTGTAATTCGAAAAGCAGGTGAGGAGTCAGAAATAGAAGTTTCCATTTATGAAGGGAAATTTCATCAGATAAAGAGAATGTTTGAAGCCGTAGGAAAAGAAGTTCTTTTTTTAAAAAGATTAAGCATGGGTGATTTACAATTAGATGTAACAATGGCACCTGGTGACTATAGAAAACTTACAGAGGAAGAACTAATTAAAATAAAAGGAACTGATAAAATATGAATTTGATGTTTAAGGGTATTAAGGCTGTTCTCTTTGATTTAGCCAAAGCAGTGGGAGTAATATGAAAATTATAATAGTTGATAAGAATGAAGCAGGGCAGCGCCTGGACAAACTTCTTGTGAAACATTTGAATAAAGCATCTAAAAGTTTTATTTATAAAATGCTTCGGAAAAAGAATATTACCTTAAACGGGAAAAAAGCAGATGGTTCGGAAAAGACCCAGTTGGAGGATGAAATTAAACTCTTTCTTTCGGACGAAACGATAGGAAATTTTAGTGAAGTGTTTCATACTACAATGGTAGAATATAAATTTACTGTTGTTTATGAGGATTCGAACATCCTGGTGGTCAATAAACCGGCTGGTTTATTGTCTCAAAAGGCAGAAAAGGAAGATGTATCTTTAGTTGAACATATTATATCCTATCTTATTTCCACAGGCCAGGTAACAGAAGGAGAACTTCAGGCCTTTAAACCCGGAATCTGTAACCGGCTGGACCGTAATACCAGCGGACTGGTAGCAGCAGGCAAAACACTTCTTGGTTTGCAGACCATGTCGGAATTATTCAGGGAAAGAACAGTGGATAAATATTATTTATGTATTGTCAAAGGTACAATTAAGGAAGCACAGAAAATCAGCGGGTATCTAAAAAAAGATGAGAAAACGAACCGGGTAACCATAACCGGGAAATTTGTTGAGGGAAGTGAACCAATTCAAACAGAATATTATCCACTTAAATATAATGATAACTATACTTTGCTCCGGGTAAAATTAATTACAGGTAAAACCCATCAGATACGTGCTCATCTTAGCAGTACCGGGTACCCCATAATAGGTGACGGCAAATATGGCAATAAAGTTATCAATTCACAATTAAGAAAAGCATTTCACCTTGAACATCAGCTACTACATTCCTATCAGCTTGTATTTCCCAAATTGATTGGTGAATTTGATGTTTTATCCGAAAAGATTCTGACAGCTGAGCCACCGGGTTATTTTACCAGGATTCAGGGCAGCCTTTTGGATTAAAAGAATAATAATTATTACATTGTAATTTATTATGTTATCATGGTGAAGTAAGACATTACGTAATAAACAAAGACTTGGAAATATTCATAGAGAGGAGAATGCGTATGCCGTCATGGAATTCAAGGGGTCTTAGAGGTTCATCCTTAGAGGAGTTTATTAATTTAACGAATACAAGATACCGGGAAAAAAAATTGGCGCTAATTCAGAAAATTCCAACGCCAATAACACCAACCTGCATTGATAAAGAGAAGAGACATATCACATTGGCCTATTTTGAAGAAAAAAGTACAGTTGATTATATTGGTATTGTTCAGGGAATACCTGTCTGTTTTGATGCAAAGGAATGTGCCGTTGATACGTTCGCACTGCAGAATGTACATGAGCATCAGGTTAACTTTATGAGAGATTTTGAAGAACAGGGAGGGATTGCTTTCCTGTTGATTTATTATTCAAAGAAAAATCTTTATTATTACCTGCCATTTAAAAGATTATCCGAGTTTTGGGACAGGGCACATAATGGTGGAAGAAAAAGCTTTCGTTTTGAAGAATTAGATATAGACAATGAAATACAGTGTAAAAACAATATTTTTATCCATTATCTCGAGAACATTGCCAAGGATATGGCAGTTCGTGAAAAGGAAGAGGAAGAATATATAAATCATAAAAATTAAAAATTATAAAAAATAATGAAATCAATAAGATATTTGTCTGCGAAATAGGAAAATACTATAATATGATTTACCCGTGCAAAAAAGTAGCTGTAATAACGATTGACAGACGTATATGATTGTAATATAATTATAAACATTATCATGGTAGCGAATTATCACGTTACTATGATGAAGCAAAACGAAATGAAATAATCTGCATTTATAAACGGATTAATTGCCCATATAGACGGTTGATACGCTCCGTTATAAGAAGGAGGGGAATATGATAGAAAAATTATTACATACACCAGAAGGCGTAAGGGATATCTACAATGCAGAATGTGAAAGAAAGTTACAATTACAAAATAGTCTTCATCACGTTATGAAACTTCATGGTTTTAAGGATATACAGACACCAACCTTTGAATTTTTTGATATATTCAGTAAAGAACGAGGTACTGTTGCAGCAAAAGATATGTATAAGTTCTTTGACCGTGATGGCAATACCTTAGTATTAAGGCCGGATATTACGCCCTCAATCGCCAGATGTGCTGCGAAATATTATAAAGAAGAAACTTTTCCCATACGGTTATGCTACATGGGAAGCACGTTTATCAATAACAGCAGTTATCAGGGTAAGTTAAAAGAATCAACTCAATTAGGGGCTGAATTAATAAATGACGGTTCTACGGATGCGGATGCGGAAATGCTGGCCCTAACTATAGAATGTCTTTTAAAGGCAGGACTGAAGGAGTTTCAGGTTGAAATTGGGGAAGTCGGTTTTTTCAGGGGTTTAGTGGAAGAGGCTGGATTTGATGAAGAAGAAGAGAATCAGTTAAGAATACTGATAGAGAAGAAAAATATGTTTGGAGTCGAGGAATTAATTCTAAATAAAGATATCAGCCCTGAACTAAAAACTGTATTTTTAACTTTACCTGAACTTTTTGGTACCCTGGATACATTAATTGGGGCAAAAGCCTTAACCAGTAATGAAAAAGCCTTAAAAGCAATTGAGCGCTTGGAACAATTATATACCATATTAACCGCTTATGGACTTGAAAAGTATATCACCTTTGATCTTGGGATGTTAAGTAAATATAATTACTATACAGGAATCATATTCCGGGCATATACCTATGGGACCGGTGATACCGTTGCGGAAGGAGGCCGTTATGATAATCTGGTCGGACAGTTCGGTAAAAGCGCGCCGGCTATCGGGCTTGCCATCTTAGTTGATCAGCTAATGCTCGCCTTATCAAGACAAAAGATTGAAATACAGCCGGAAGCAGAAAACACACTGATCTTATATAAACCTAATCTATTAGAGAATGCGGTTGTTTTAGCTAACCATTTCAGAAATCAGGAAATGAATATTGAATTATTATGTGTAAAGGAAAATGCAACACTGGATGAATATATAGCATATTCGAAACGCAATGGAATCGGAGGCATTTTATATTTTGACAGTGCTGAATTAATCAAGGTAATCAACTCAGAAAGCGGAGAGATACAGGAAGCCAGGATTCAGGATTTATAATAATACTGTTTTTTTAGGATGGAGGTTTCTATGAGATATTTAACATTTGCTCTGGCTAAGGGCAGATTGGCAAAAAAAACACTGGAAATTTTAGAACAGATTGGCTTCTCCTGCGAAGAAATGAAAGATCCAAATTCCAGAAAGCTTATTTTTGTCAATGAAGAACAAAAAATTAAAATATTCCTGGCGAAAGCTACGGATGTACCTACCTATGTAGAATATGGAGCTGCTGATATCGGAGTGGTAGGACGGGACACCATTCTTGAAGAAGGCCGCAAACTATACGAGGTAATTGATTTAGGCCTCGGAAAATGCAGAATGTGTGTAGCAGGACCTAAGGAAGCCGGGGAATTGTTAAAACATGGTGAGTTAATACGGGTAGCTACTAAATATCCTAATATAGCAAAAGATTATTTTTATAATAAAAAGCATCAGACCGTGGAAATTATTAAATTAAACGGTTCTATTGAATTAGCACCTATTGTTGGTCTTTCAGAAGTAATCGTAGATATTGTTGAGACAGGATCTACCTTAAAGGAGAATGGACTGGAAGTATTGGAAGAAATATGCCAGCTATCCGCACGAATGGTGGTAAATCAGGTCAGCATGAAGATGGAGCATGAGAGAATCACAAAGTTAATCAGTGCCTTAAGGGATGTTCTTAACAATAATAAGGAGGTTTAGGTACATGAAAATAGTGAAGCTGGAAACAGAATCGAAAAAAGATATTCTGGAGAACTTATTAAAACGAAGCCCAAACCAGTATGAAAAATATGCGGAAACCGTGAATGGGATTATTGATGATGTAAGGAGAAGAAAAGACCAGGCCTTATTTGAATATACAAAGTGTTTTGATAAAGCAGACTTAAATAGTGAAAGTATCCGGGTTACGGAGGATGAAATAAGGGAAGCGTATGCGTTAATTGATCCCCCTGTGCTGGAAGTCATCCGTAAGGCTGCAGTGAATATAGAAACTTATCACGCAAAACAAAAACAATACAGTTGGTTTGACAGTGAACCCAGCGGAATCATACTAGGACAAAAAGTAACGGCAATTGGATCTGTGGGAGTTTATGTACCTGGCGGAAAGGCAGCATATCCCTCTTCCGTCTTAATGAATGTTATTCCGGCAAAGGTAGCAGGAGTTGAAAGAATTGCAATGGTAACACCTCCGGATAAGGACGGTAAGGTATATGCAGGAACTTTAGTTGCCGCAAAAGAAGCTGGGGTTACGGAAATATACAAGGTGGGCGGCGCACAAGCCATTGCGGCCCTTGCCCATGGAACAGAGAGTATTAAAAAGGTTGATAAAATTGTAGGACCGGGTAATATCTATGTTGCATTGGCAAAAAAAGCAGTCTATGGACATGTAAGTATAGATTCCATAGCAGGTCCCAGTGAAATATTAGTTATTGCAGATGAAACTGCCAATCCCAGATATGTGGCTGCGGATTTATTATCCCAGGCTGAACATGACGAACTCGCATCAGCCATCTTAATTACGACTAGTAACGAAGTGGCAAAACAGGTATCACTGGAAGTTTCTAAGTTTACCGGGCAATTATCCAGAAAAGAAATCATTCAGAAATCCCTGGATAATTATGGATACATCCTTTTGGCAGAAACCATTGAGGATGCTGTGGAAACTGCCAATGAAATAGCTTCCGAACATTTGGAAATCATAACAAAGGATCCTTTTTTAGTAATGACTAAGATTAAGAATGCAGGCGCAATCTTTTTAGGCGAATACAGCAGTGAACCTTTAGGTGATTATTTTGCAGGACCGAATCATGTCCTGCCGACCAATGGTACAGCAAAATTCTTTTCGCCTCTTAGTGTTGATGATTTTATTAAAAAATCAAGTATTATATCATATTCCAGGGAAGCCTTGGAACCTATCTATCCGGATATTGTTAAATTTGCCAAGGCAGAGGGTTTAACCGCCCATGCTAATTCCATATCAGTTAGGTTTGAATCTTGAGTAATTCCGGAATTTTTATCGACAGCATCTAAAGTATCAGAAAATACAGGCGATGAAAGTTTCCAGGAGTACCCAATCTTAAGAAAGGAGCCTAAAAAATGGCCAGAACAGCAGAAATTCAAAGAAAAACCAATGAAACGGGTATTGTACTTCAATTAGAGTTAGATGGTACCGGGGTATCAGATATCAATACAGGCATTGGTTTTTTTGATCATATGTTAAATAGTTTTTCCAGACACGGATTTTTTGACTTAAAATTAAATGTTGCAGGTGATTTATATGTGGACAGCCACCACACCATAGAAGATACCGGGATTGTGTTAGGCCAGGCTGTTAAAGCGGCACTGGGAGATAAAAAAGGTATTAAGAGATATGGTAATTCCATTCTTCCCATGGACGACGCCCTGGTGTTATGTGCAATCGATCTTTCCGGCAGGCCTTACCTTGTTTATGATGTAACCTTAACTACCAACCGGGTTGGCTATATGGATACAGAATTAGTAAAAGAATTTTTTTATGCGGTTAGTTATGCAGTAGGAATGAATCTGCATATCAAAATGTTAAATGGAGAGAACAATCATCATATCATTGAAGCTGTATTTAAAGCATTTGCAAGGGCTTTAGATGAGGCAGCAGGATATGATTCCAGGATTTCGGATGTCCTTTCAACCAAGGGAACGGTTGATTAATAAAGGAAATAATATATTGGAGGCGAAGTTTTGTATAAAAAAATTATACCATTTATAAATTGTGAAAATGAATTGCCAATTAATATAATAGCAGAAGCAGTGCAATATGAAATTGGCGGTGCTGATGAATTATTTGTATATAATTATTCCATAGATGAAGCATCCAGAGAGGAATTTTTAGGAACTGTTAAGGAGATAACCAAACAAATTGATATCCCTGTATACATCGGCTGTTACGCAGAACGCTTTGAAGACGTAAAAAAGGCATTATATACAGGAGCTTCCTATGTGATAATAAAATACTCTTTGCTAAAGGAGGAACAGGTAATAAAAGAAGCTTCCGGGCGTTTTGGAAAAGATACCATTATACTTGAACTGGATAATTATAAGGATGTCTATAATAAAGAACTGATGGAATCTTTAAAAGAACTTGGTGTATATGCATTATTATTAAAGCATGTTGAATTGACAAAGGATTTAGAAGAAATCTTAAATTCCACTGACATTCCGGTTATTATAAGGGACAGCCTCTCTGCTAATGCTCTAACGGCTTTGTTAGAACCGGTTCATGTTCTGGGCATCTCAACCAACTATTATAAAAACAAAGATATGTTTAAAGTAAAGTTATCTTTGAGGGCACAAAATATAGAAGTAAATACATTTGACAGTAATATTAACTTCAGCGAATTTAAGTTGAACAGTGATGGTATGATTCCGGTAGTTGTTCAGGAGTATAAGACCAGTGAAGTTTTGATGGCAGCGTATATGAATGAAGAAGCTTTTAGGAAAACTATAGAAACCGGAAAGATGACCTATTACAGCAGAAGCCGGAATACGTTATGGACGAAAGGGGAAACTTCAGGACACTACCAGTATGTAAAAGCACTTATGGTAGATTGTGATAAGGATACCATTTTAGCCAAGGTTTTACAGATAGGGCCAGCCTGTCATACGGGTAATCAATCCTGCTTTTATACGGAACTTGTTAAAAAAGAATACGATGATACGAATCCATTAACAGTTTTTAACGAAGTATTTGATGTAATCCTGGATCGTAAGAAGAATCCTAAAGAAGGGTCTTACACGAATTATCTGTTTAATAAAGGTATTGATAAGATATTGAAAAAATGCGGTGAAGAAGCAGCGGAAATCATAATTGCCGCGAAAAATCCGGATTCCGAAGAACTAAAATATGAAATCTCAGACTTCCTTTACCAT
This sequence comes from Anaerocolumna sp., assembly GCA_049692775.1. Lineage (GTDB taxonomy): Bacteria > Bacillota > Clostridia > Lachnospirales > Lachnospiraceae > Anaerocolumna. Next base: position 26,724 of record JBAVPE010000135.1, read on the forward strand.
ATGATGGTATTGATGGCAGAATGCAATCTTGATTGGTCCGATATTGTTAAGGAACTTGCACACAGAAGATAGTTAGTTACTATTCACAGTTGATAGATTCGACGTGTTTTTTGTGAGTGCAGCGAAGTGAAAGTCACAGAAAACCGGAGTATAGCAGCACCAAAACGCTGGTTTTGCGTTTGGTGTGTATCGCGAAGCGTGTTATTGTTAACGGAACTGCTGTTTTTTGCAATGGAGTGAACAGTAACACGATAGTAATTGATTTGGAAAAAATTAAAAAATTTAGCTTGCAATATAATAATATTAGTGCTATAATAATCTAATGTAAGTACGATACAGGAATGATTAGGAGTGGACGAAAGTCCACTCTTTGTATTTGTGTACAGAAACGATGCCGCCTGCACAAACGGATGTAGTAAGAGTTCAAGGAGGGATTTTTGGCATTCGTCAGATGATAACAATTGAAATAGTATCATATCATTGTGATAAGTCCTTTGGAGGTTATAATGACTAAGAAAGAAGAATATGAACAGAAAACAGAAAAACTTTTAGATCCGATTATACAAAAAAACAACTTTGAACTTGTAGATGTTGAATATGTGAAAGAAGGCAGTAATTGGTATCTCCGAACGTATATCGATAAAGAGGGTGGTATTACGGTTGATGATTGTGAGATAATCAGCAGGGCATTGAGCGATTTATTGGATCAGCATGACTTTATCCCGGAAGCTTATATTCTTGAAGTCAGCTCACCAGGTTTAGGCAGACAGTTAAAGAAAGAAAAGGATTTCGCCAGAAATATCAACAAAGAAGTGCAATTAAAATTGTTTAAAGCCATTAATAAGCAGAAGGAAATTGCAGGTTTATTGGTAGCTTATAATGAGGAGACATTTACGATTAAACTTGATGATGAAAGTACAATAGATATCCCACGTGCTAATACGGCACTGATTCGTTTGGCTTTTGATTTTTAAATTAACCTTAAGGGATAGGATCAAGAACAATTATGAGGAGGATCAACAGGAAATGAATAACAACAAAGAGTTAATTGACGCATTAAATCAGATCGAAAGAGAAAAAGATATCAGTAAAGATATTTTACTGGAAGCTATGGAGAATTCCTTAGTTGCAGCCTGTAAAAATCATTTTGGTAAGGCAGACAATATCAGAGTTAATATAAACCGGGAAACCGGAGCTGTTGGCGTTTATGCTGAAAGGGAAATCGTTGAGACAGTAGTGGATCCTGTAACCCAGATCAGTGTTGTCGAAGCAAAATTAAAATACCCGAAGAATGATATTGGTGATATCGTTAATGTTGAAGTAACTCCGAAGAATTTTGGCCGTATTGCTGCCCAGAAAGCAAAACAGGTAGTGGTACAAAAAATCAGGGAAGAAGAGCGGAAAGTTTTGTTTAATCAGTATTATAGTAAGGAAAAAGATGTAGTAACCGGTATTGTGCAGCGTTACTCAGGCAATAATGTAAGTATCAATCTTGGCAAAGTAGATGCTGTATTAACGGAAAACGAACAAGTTAAAACGGAGCATTTTAGACCGACTGAACGTATTAAGCTTTATGTACTTGAAGTTAAAGATACCACCAAAGGACCTAGAATTACGGTTTCCAGGACACATCCGGAACTTGTTAAAAGATTATTTGAAGCAGAAGTAACCGAAGTAAAGGATGGCACGGTAGAAATCAAGAGCATTTCCAGGGAAGCCGGTTCCAGAACGAAAATGGCGGTGTGTACCAATAACTCGGATGTAGATCCGGTTGGTGCCTGTGTTGGGATGAATGGTGCCAGGGTCAATGCAATCGTTAATGAATTACGAGGTGAGAAGATAGACATTATCAATTGGAATGAAGACCCTGCCATACTGATTGAAAATGCATTAAGCCCTGCTAAAGTGGTGTCCGTATATGTGGAAGAAGGCGAGAAAAGTGCCCGTGTCATAGTGCCGGATTATCAATTATCCCTTGCAATCGGTAAAGAAGGACAAAATGCCAGATTAGCCGCCAGACTTACCGGATTTAAAATAGATATTAAGAGTGAATCACAAGCAGGAGGGTATGGATGGGAATAATGTGAAAGAATACATTCACATCCCCTTATTTATATGCATACGGGAGCTTGGATTGAAAGAAAATATAATGCGAGAAAGGAATGCCACATATTGATCCGTTCAATCTTTTATTTGTGGCAGTAACATATCTGCCAGCAGACATGTTATACAATGGGAGTAATGAATGAGTGTTACTAAGAAAATTCCCCAAAGACAATGTATCGGCTGTGGGGAGATGAAAAATAAAAAAGAAATGATCAGAGTTATAAAAACACCGGAGGAAAATATTATTATTGATGCTACCGGCAAAAAGAACGGAAGAGGAGCATACATATGCAAATCAACAGAGTGTTTTAGGAAAGCTGTTAAAAGCCGTGGACTGGAGCGATCCTTAAAGGTGAGTATTCCTCATGAAGTTTATGAGGAATTAGAAAAGGAGCTGAGTGGACTTGAATTATGAAAAGGATAGTACCGGGCCCGGGCCTATTGCCACAAAAAAAGTATTTTCTTATATTGGATTAGCAACCAAAGCAGGCAATCTTGCCAGCGGTGAATTCATGACAGAAAAAGCCGTAAAAGAGGGCAAGGCCAAGTTAGTAATTGTTGCTGAGGATGCATCAAATAATACTAAAAAAATGTTTACCAATATGTGTACTTACTATAAAGTGCCGATTTACTTTTTTGGTGAAAAAACAAAACTCGGTCATGCAATAGGAAAAGAATTCAGAGCATCTCTGGTTCTATTTGACAAAGGCTTGGCGGATATGGTAGAAAAGCAACTGAACACAATTAACAAAGATGGATGTATGGACACATACATCGAGTCGTAATAAGTGGAGGTAGTAAGTATGGCTAAAATTAAAATATATGAACTTGCAAAAGAGCTTGATAAGCATAGTAAAGATATCATAACTTATTTAAATGAAAAAGGTGTAGATGTAAAGAGTCATATGAGCAGTATTGATGACAGCACGGTGAATCTGGTAAAAACTTATTTTTCACCGAAGGCAAAGCCAGACGAAAAACCGGTAACCAGTCAATCTATAACAAGAACAGATGATGTAAACAGACCTGCAGCTCCTTCTCAAGGAGCACCATCCCAGACAAACCATTCCCAATCTGCTCCTGCCCATACTACGTCTGCTTCCGGGCAGAACAACAGACCTGCTGCGGGTATCGGTTATTCCAATCAGAATTATCAAGGCGGTAATCGGCCGAACCAAAATAATTATAACGACCAACGACCCAATAATCAATCGAATCAGAACCGTCCTTACAATAATCAAAATAATCGACCATATAATCGGCCGCAGGGTGATCAGCAAGGTCAGCGGCCAGCAGGAGAAAACGGACAGTATACCAGACCGCAAGGTCAGGAGGGTGGACATCAATCCGGTCAAAACCGTCCATATGGTCAGAATAATGGGCAAGGACAGGGTCAAAACAGGCCGTATAACCAGAGCGGCCAGCAGGGTCAGAACCGACCTTACAACCAGAATGGCGGCCAGGGACAGAACAGGCCATACGGCCAGAATGGTCAGCAGGGTCAGAACCGACCTTATAATCAAAATAATGGTCAGGGACAAAACCGTCCTTATGGACAGAACAACACATCTGGACAAAACCGTCCTTATGGACAGAACAACACATCTGGACAAAACCGTCCTTATGGACAGAATAACACATCTGGACAAAACCGTCCTTATGGACAGAATAACACATCTGGACAAAACCGTCCTTATGGACAGAATAACACATCTGGACAAAACCGTCCTTATGGACAAAATAACACATCTGGACAAAACCGTCCTTATGGACAAAATAATCAATCTGCTGGTCAATATCGTCCGGCGAATCAGGATGGTCAAAGCCGTCCATATGGTCAGAACAGACCAAACAACTATAATAACAACGGAAATCAGAATTCAAACAGACCATATAATTCACAAAACAACCGTCCAGGCCAAACAGGGGGTTATAACAATTATAATAGATCAGGTAATCAGGGCGGTGAAAGCTCCGGTGGTTATCAGAACAGAAATTATAGTTCCGGTTATGGCGGCATGAATAAAGATGCGGATAAAGATGCGGATCCAAGGAAAAGAGGCTCAGGCAGTTCAAATTCAAGAACGAATGATACCAAAAAATTTGATGGCCCAATAGGAATGTCCAGAAGTGATTCTGCAAACAATAGAAATAACAGAGCCAATAAAAATGTTAAGAACACAAAACCTAATTATGGTCATAGACCAATTGATAATGATGTTTTAGATGAAATCAAGATACCAAAAAAAGGTCAATTTATTAAACCAAAGCCCATCCAGGCACAGGAAACCAAAGAGGATGAAGTTAAAACAATAACACTTGCTGACATTTTAACAATTAAAGAATTAGCTGATAAAATGAAGTTGCCAGCTTCTGCTTTGGTAAAGAAGCTTTTCTTAGCCGGCAAGATGGTATCCATTAATCAGGAGATAACCTTTGAAGAAGCAGAAGAGATTGCTATTGAATTTGATATCATTGCAGAACATGAAATTAAGATAGATGTGATTAAGGAATTACTTAAGGAAAAGGATGAAGAGGATGAAACCTTAGAAAAACGTCCACCGGTAGTATGTGTCATGGGTCATGTTGATCATGGCAAAACGTCATTATTGGATGCTATCCGTGAAACTAGTGTAACTTCCCATGAAGCAGGCGGAATTACCCAGCACATCGGAGCTTATGTTGTAGAAGTAAAAGGCGAAAAAATCACATTCTTAGACACACCTGGTCATGAAGCATTTACGTCTATGAGAATGAGGGGTGCTCAATCTACGGATATCGCAATTTTAGTTGTAGCAGCAGATGATGGTGTTATGCCACAGACTGTTGAGGCAATCAGCCATGCAAAAGCCGCAGGCATCCAAATTATTATTGCTATTAATAAAATTGATAAACCAAGTGCTAATATTGAACGTGTAAAACAAGAGTTAACGGAATATGAGTTAGTTGCGGAAGACTGGGGCGGTGATACGGTATTTGTACCTGTTTCAGCCCATACCCAGGAAGGTATTGAACAACTCTTAGAAATGATTATCCTGACAGCTGAGATGATTGAATTAAAAGCTAACCCTAACCGTAATGCAAGGGGTATTGTAATTGAGGCTGAACTTGATAAGGGCCGCGGACCGGTAGCTACTATACTTGTTCAAAAAGGTACTTTACACATTGGTGATTCCATTGCCATTGGAGCTGCATATGGTAAAGTAAGGGCAATGATGGATGATAAAGGCAGACGTGTGAAAGAAGCCACACCTTCTACACCGGTAGAAATCTTAGGATTAAATGAAGTACCCGATGCCGGAGAAATTTTTATTGCTACGGATAATGAAAAAGAAGCACGTTCCATTTCCGAAACTTATATATCACAAGGCAGGGAAAGACTGTTAGCGGATACTAAAGCTAAATTATCCTTAGACGGTTTATTCTCTCAAATAAAAGCCGGTAACGTGAAAGAACTTAACATTATTATTAAGGCCGATGTGCAGGGTTCTGTGGAAGCAGTGAAGCAAAGTTTAGTTAAATTAAGTAATGATGAAGTAGCCGTACGTATTATTCATGGCGGTGTTGGCACCATTAATGAATCGGATGTATCTTTAGCAAGTACTTCAAATGCAATTATCATAGGCTTCAATGTTCGCCCTGATAATACAGCAAAAGAACTTGCTGACCGTGAAAAGGTCGATTTAAGACTATACCGTGTTATTTATAATGCAATTGAAGATGTAGAAGCTGCCATGAAGGGAATGTTAGATCCTACTTTCGAGGAAAAAGTCATTGGCCATGCAGAAGTAAGGCAGGTATTTAAAGCTTCCGGTCTTGGGACAATTGCCGGTTCTTATGTATTAGATGGTAAAATTACCCGAGGTTGTTCTGCAAGGGTTACAAGGGCAGGTAAGCTCATATTTGAAGGTGCGCTTGCATCCTTAAAGCGATTTAAGGATGACGTGAAAGATGTAGCAGCGGGATATGAATGTGGTCTTGTATTTGAAAAGTTTAATGATATTATGGAATTTGACACAGTAGAACTATATATCATGCAGGAAGTTCCAAGATAAAAATAAGTATAGGAATTTACTGGCAGCCTTACCGTAAAGATAAGAGTATATGCGCCATAGAAACGGAGTTGTCTGATAACACCGTTATGGTGCTGCTATATTAATAGAGACAGGGTATAAGCAAGTGTGAAAAAGAAACTGCTTCGCAGTTTCTTTGGAAATATGATAAATAAGCCGGAATTGAAATGCCGCAGAAGCGGCATCATGTTTGAAAGGTTGAAAGAAATATAATTACGGAAAGGAATGCCAGATACAGATTCTTTCAACTTTATTTATGGCTGTATCTCAGTATTATCTGGGATATGTAATGGTATGGAAATGAGAAAGAACAGTATAAAAAACACAAGGATTAATGGTGAAGTTCAGCGGGAATTAAGCCAATTGATCAGCAGGGAAATTAAAGATCCAAGGATAAATCCTATGACTTCTGTAGTTGCCGTAGAGGTGGCTCCGGATTTAAAACATGCTAAAGTTTATATCAGCGTTTTGGGAGATTTGGAATCACAAAAAAGCACTTTAGCAGGTTTAAAAAGTGCGGCTCCTTTTATACGGGGTCAACTGGCAAAAAGGATTAATCTTCGCAATACACCCGAATTAACGTTTGTTTTAGACCAATCCATAGAATATGGTGTTAATATGTCCCGTTTAATTCATGAAGTAAACAAAGACCTGATTCAGGATGAGGAAAATTCTAAGGATGACAGCCTTACTGAGGATGACGACATCGGTCAGAATGATATGGATAAATAGAGGATAAAGATAAAGACGATGAAAACGAAGAGGATACCCTGATTTGATGCAGTATCACATCTGCAAATAGATGTGATAGGCAATGGGAGCTAGTACTTAAAATAAAATGCAATTTTCACACTACTTATTTGGGCAGTATCGCAAGCAAGCTTGCGATATGTAGGGGGGTTTGTATGAAAAATATATTAGAAGAAATCAGAGATGCCAGATCGATAGGAATTGCAGGTCATGTCAGACCTGACGGTGACTGTGTAGGTTCCTGCCTGGCATTATATTATTATTTAAAAGAGAATCTAGACGAAAATATTGTTATTGATCTTTACCTCGAAACAATTCCGGAGAAATTTAAAATAATAGGAGATACTGAGGTTATTAAGCAGGAAAATACTGAGGGCTTGATTTACGATTTATTTATTTCACTTGACAGCGGAAGTTTGGACCGATTAGGTTTTGCTCAAGATTATTTTGAGAATGCCCGCCGTACAATAAATATTGACCATCATATCAGCAATCTTAAATTTGCTGATACCAATCATTTGGAAGAGAAAGCCAGTTCAACCTGTGAAGTGCTATTTGGTTTATTTGCAGAAGATGAAATCGATCTAACGATAGCAAAAGCTTTATATCTGGGTATCATACATGATACTGGTGTATTTAAGCATTCCAATACTTCTGAAAAAACAATGATTATAGCCGGAAAGCTTATCTCCAAGGGGGTTCCCTTTTCCCAAATGATTGATGAAACCTTCTACCTTAAAAATTATCACCAAAATCAAATCTTAGGACGTTGTCTTTTAGAGAGTATGTTGATTCTCAACGGCAGTTGTATTGTTTCTTCCGTCAGTAAGAAAATGCTTGAATTTTATGATTCTTCTTCAGCTGATCTGGATGGTATTATTGATCAGTTAAGGATTACAAAAGGAGTAGAAGTAGCCGCCCTTCTTTATGAAACTGATTTTCATGAATATAAAGTGAGCATGAGGGCAAACGGATCGGTTGATGTAAGAAAAATAGCTGCATATTTTGGAGGTGGCGGACATATTAAAGCGGCCGGTTGTACCATGCATGGTACTATTCATGATGTAGTAAATAATCTGACGGCACATATAGAACATCAATTGTAATTTTACAACTGCTCAAGGGTGCATATCAATCTAATAAGTGAACAGGAGTCAGAATATTGATTAACGGAATTATCAATGTAAATAAGGAAAAAGGATATACCTCTCATGATGTGGTAGCGAAGCTGAGAGGTATTTTAAAGCAGAAAAAAATCGGACATACCGGTACCTTGGATCCGGATGCAGAAGGGGTATTGCCTGTTTGTCTGGGGAATGCTACTAAGTTATGCGATTTATTAACGGATAAGGACAAGACTTATGAAGCAGTGCTGCTGCTTGGTATTACTACGGATACACAGGACATAACCGGTTCGGTACTAGAAACCAATGAAGTAACAGCAGGCAGAAAATTAATTGAAGAAGTAATATTAAGCTTTATCGGTGAGTACGATCAATTACCGCCCATGTATTCCGCCATTAAAGTAGGCGGAAAGCGTTTATATGAACTGGCCAGGGCTGGTAAAGAAGTTGAAAGGGAAACCAGAAAAGTAAGGATACATAATATCCGAATTCTCGAATTTAATGAAGAAAAGCATGAAATAAGAATGTCAGTAGACTGTTCAAAAGGTACTTATATCAGAACTTTATGTCATGATATCGGTGCCATTCTAAAGTGCGGCGGATGCATGAAGAGCCTTTTAAGGACCAAAGCCGGAGCATTTATACTGGAGAACAGTTTAAAACTATCAGATATACAAGGCATCCTGCAGCAAGACAGGCTGATGGATTATTTAATCAAAGCAGATGATATGTTTCCGGATTTTACTAAAATCACAGTTGCAGAAGAATATACAAAATTCATATATAATGGGAATAGTTTTAGAACCAATCAGATGAAGGAACGAACCGATGTAAGCGGAAATAGTATTGTCAATGATATAACCGGACAAGTAAGGGTATATGATTCACAAAACCAATTTATCGGTATTTATGAATATAGATCAGAAGATAAAGTATTTAAGCCGGTAAAAATGTTTTTGTAAAACATTGATATATAGGGAGTGGAAATATGATACCGCATCATATCGGTAAGAGTGAAAGAAAGTATAAATAAAGAAGGATGCCACGTTGTGATTCTTTCACTCCTTTTTATTTGTGGCAATACCGCAGACCCGTCTGCGATATGCAATGGGTATAAAATATGGAATATATAACAGGCAGGGTAGATTTCAAACTTCATAATACCGTTGTATCATTAGGAAAATTTGACGGAATACATCGTGGACATCAACTTTTGCTGAATAAAATTTTAGATCAGAAAAGAAAAGGTTACCAGGCAGTGATGTTTACTTTTATGTTTCATCCAAACAACCTGTTTTCAGATAAAGAAATAGATACCATTTATACAGAAGATGAGAAACGTTATTTATTAGACCAAAGCGGTTTGGATGTATTGGTATCCTATCCTTTTACGGAAGAAACAGCTTCCATGGAGCCGGAAAATTTTATAAAAAATGTTCTGATTGAAAAGCTGGATGCGAAAATGATAGTAGTCGGTTCCGATTTCTGTTTTGGACATAACCGAAAAGGGAACGTTGCTATGTTAAAGGAAAAGTCTGAAATTTATGGTTACGAATTAATTGTTTTTGATAAAATTAAATTAGATGGGCAGGTAATCAGCAGTTCCTATATCAGGGGTGAAATTATGGCAGGAAATATGGAAAAGGCAAATTCTATGTTAGGCAAGCCCTTTACCATAATCGGAGAAGTACAGCATGGAAGAAAAATCGGTCGTACGTTAGGATTTCCGACAGTAAATCTGATTCCACCTGCCCATAAGTTGCTGCCTCCCAATGGTGTTTATGCTTCTGTAACCAATATCAATGGAAAATATCCGGGGGTTACGAACATTGGTTTTAACCCAACGGTTGGAACGACACAGGAACGCAGGGTTGAAACTTATATTTTTGATTTTGATACTGATTTGTATGGCGCATCCATTGAACTTTCTTTATATTGCTTAGAAAGAAGTGAAGTGAAGTTTAATTCATTGGAGGAATTAAAGGTACAAATGCAGAAAGATATTGCTTTTGGAAGAAAATATTTTTCTGGTCATGAGTTTTAATCAATAGCGAATGGCAGGCTGTGAAACATGGGGCTGTTGCAGAATAGCAAATTAACTTTTTTGAAAGGATAGAGTTGAAAAATACGGAGATTTTCCATTGATTTTTTAGATATTTTACCAAGGCAGTGATAATGAATGACAGCTTCAAGTTTTTAATTCAGGAGGAAGAGGTATGAAGGTTAGTAAATTTTTGATTATTTTACATGTGTTAGTGGGATTAGGTGCTATGAGTGGAGGTTTAGCCGCGATTACGAATCCAAATGCACCGCTTGGTATGCCGATTGAGACTCTAAAATATTCACCCTTTAGTAATTTCCTTATACCGGGAATTCTTTTATTTTGTGTAATCGGCTTAGGAAATTTATTTAGTGCTGCCATGTTTTTTACCAAGACGAAATATCAAGGTTATATAAGCAGTGTTTTTAGCTGGGCGTTGGTTATATGGATAGTCGTTCAATGTATTATGCTGCAGGCAATTGTTTTTCTTCATATTTTGTTTTTTATGATTGGTTTAATTCAAGCTGTTCTGGCGCTTGCTTTATTATTTGAACAAAGGTTATTTCCAACGAATATTATTTTAAAAGTATTAAAGAGACTTTAAATTAAGTGACGGCGAAAAAATAAAATTTAATAAATATTTTTATGGAATTTTGGACAGAATACAATTATAAAATTACACATAATGAAAGGGGGAATTTTATTCCCCCTTTCATTATGTGTAAAATTTGTTTAAAGATAATCAGCAGATTATTCCTTAATTTATCATTAACAGCATCTGAAATATCAGTAAAAACAGGCGATATGAGTTTCCTGAATACTCAATAATAAAAAACAAATAGAGATTATATGAAATAATCTTCCAGGACATTATATAAAGCATGAATACCATCGGGGATACCCGCCTCTGTCATATTAGCGTAACCTAATAGTATAGAAGGCATAGGAGGCGGTTCCGGCTTATTTAAATAGTGTTCACTAAGCCCATAAAGTTTAATGCTTTTTTTTGCGGCTGCTTCTATAATCTCTTTTTCAGAAGCATTTGATAAGAAATGTAATACTAAATGGAGACCTCCGTTTTCTCCTTCAAGGGTTACCTTATCCTTGAAGATTTTTAAAGATTGGACTAATAGGTCATGCTTTCCTTTATAGAGCTTTCTCATTTTATTTAAATGCCTTTCAAAATATCCGTCTGTAATGAAATGGGTAATGATATTCTGGTCCACTCGGGATACCGTGGAGGAGTAATGATACAGGTTTTGTTTATAGAGTTCCAGTAATTTCTTTGGTAAAACCATATATCCGACACGAATAGCCGGTGCAACAGCCCTGGAGAATGTCCCCAGGTAAATAACTTTACCGGAGGAATCAATGCCCTGTAAAGATGGGATCGGTTTTCCTTTATAGCGGAATTCACTGTCATGATCATCTTCAATGATATAGCGGTCAGGGGCTTTATCTGCCCATTGCAATAGTTCCATGCGCCGTTTAATAGGCATGACTATGCCTAAAGGATACTGATGGGAGGGTGTAACATATACCACATTAGCTTCTGACTCCTTTAAAGGCTGTATACGGATACCGTTATGATCTAAATCAATGGGGGTAACAGAGTAGCGGAGGCCGGTAAATATTTTATAAGCCTGTTTATAGGTGGGATTTTCCATAGCAATACAGTTTATGTTTTTTACATATTGAAAAAGTTGTGACAGTAATTGAAGCAAATAATCGGCACCGGCTCCTATTATGATCTGATCCTCACTGCAATTAACCCCACGGGATTCATGAAGGTATCTTCCAATGGCGGCTCGAAGATTTTCATCTCCCTGATTATTTCCCAGGAGGAATAAGTCGTTATTATATTCATTCATGCAGTTTTTTGATAATTTACGCCAGATATTAAATGGAAAACTGTTAATATCAATAGCAAAAGGAGAAAAGTCATATTGATAAGATATTATCGATTTCGTCAATGCCTTGGGACTAACCGGATGTTTCTGTGTTATATGCATTAAATCAGACACCATCGCTACATAATAACCGCTTTTTGGTATGGCTTCAATATAGCCTTCCGAAACCAACTGTGCGTAAGACATGTCAACTGTATTGCGGCTGACCTGTAAATTCACAGCCAGGTTTCTTGTTGAAGGTAATTTATAACGAAAGGGGAGATTGCCGTTTTTAATCTCATTTTTAATATAATTATAGATCTGTTCATACATAGGAATGGAGGAATGAATATCAATATTAATGGTCAGCATAATTTACAACTCCTTAAATTGGTAGGGTAAGATTGGAAAATTATTTATGATAGAAGAATACCAGTTAATCTATCTATTTGCAAGGAAATTATTGTATTTCCATAAAATGTATGAGATAATCATAAATGTATTGGTGTGGAATTAAATCCTGAATTATGTTGTTTAAATGGCGGACATGTTTCGCTGGAGAATTCCAAAGTAAAAAGGAGAAGTATTGCGTATGATAGAAGTTAAAAATGTTTCAAAAAAGTATGGTAAGTTTATAGCAAATGATTCATTGGATTTTATCGTTCACCCTGGAGAGATTTCTATTTTGGTTGGTCCAAATGGTGCCGGAAAATCTACCATTATCAAAAGTATTGCGGGTCTTTTACGATTTCAGGGTAAAATTTTAATTTGTGGTAAGAAGAATAAAACCATAGAAGCAAAACGAAATTTAGGTTACATACCGGAAATGCCTGCACTTTACGATATGTTAACCATCTGGGAGCACATGGAATTTATAGCCAGGGCGTATTCCTTGGAGAAATGGAAGGAAAGAGCAGAAAATTTATTCATACGATTTGAACTGGATGATAAAAAGAATAAGTTAGGAAATGAATTGTCTAAAGGGATGCAGCAAAAAGTCAGTATCTGCTGTGGACTTTTGCCAAATCCTAAAGTACTGTTATTCGATGAACCTTTAGTGGGACTGGATCCCCATGCTATTAAGGAATTAAAAGCTATGTTGGTAGAATACAAGCAGGAAGGTACAGCTATATTATTAAGTACCCATATGCTTGACAGCGTTTCTGAATTCTGGGATAGTGCTAATATTATGGTAAACGGGAAGATTGCAGCATCCAGATCCCGCAAAAAAATTAAAGGAACCGGAGAGGATTTGGAAAAACTGTTTTTTGAGATTACGGAAGGCAATGAAAATAATCAAAGAGAGGTGAAAAAGTGAAAGAAAATTTAAATAATGAAAGGTTGCCACGAAGTGATTCTTTCACTCCTTTTTATTTATGGCAATATCGCAAACAGATCTGCGATATGCAATGGGTGTAAATAATGAAAGCGTTAGTATACCTCTTATTCACAACAACAAAAAACAGAATATTAAGTCTAAAGAAAAAGCCGGCATTACTGGTTATGTATTTACTCATAGCAGTAGGTATAGCAGTGATGATTATTACTTCCATGCAGTCTGGTGGGCATAAAATTAAAACTTATTCGGATGTACGGGTTTTATATGCTATCGTTACAGGTATTGGAAGTGTATTTATATTTTCTTTTGTTACAACGGGATTATCAACAGGGTCCACTTTATTTACCATGGCAGATGTGGGACTTCTCTTTGTTGCACCGGTATCTTCTAAAAAGATATTGATTTATGGATTGATAAAGCAGATGGCGACCACTTTCCTGAGTGCTATTTTTATTTTATATCAGGTGCAGACGCTTAAAAACAGTTTCGGACTTGGCATAGGTACAATCTTTAATATGTTTTTTATCTATGCCATACTGATATTTTTCTGTCAGTTAATGTCCATTGGGATCTATATTTACTCTAACGGGAATGCAAAAAGAAAAAATTTAGTTAAATCTTTATTATATGGATTATTTGCAGTAACAGCCCTGGGAATATATTATCAATACGTACTTAACGGAGGAAGCATATTAAATGCCTTACTTAACTTAATGAGTTATAAACCTTTTCATTGCATACCGGTTCTTGGCTGGTCGGCTATGTTTATGAGTGCGTCAGTAGAGGGGAATATGATTGAGCTGTTAGTTGCCTTATCGTTATTTCTGTTAAGCAGTATTGTTATTATATTCCTGTTTACATCCGGCGATGCAGACTATTACGAAGACGTATTAAGCAGCACGGAGATCGTTTACAATAAGCTTCAGGATGCGAAAAACGGCAAAAGGGTGGTTGGTAAGAGAAATATAAAGGTGAAGGGGGAACAGACCGGATTACAGGGCGGTAAAGGTTGTTCTGCTATTTTTTATAAGCATTTATTAGAAAAGAAAAGAACTGGCAGATTTGTATTTCTGGATACTTATTCGGTACTGGCTGCTGGCGGTTCAGGTCTTGTCTGTTACTTTATAAATTCAAAATTTTCGGTATATATTGTTTTAGGCATTTTAGTGTATATCCAGTTTTTTGCAACAATACTTGGCAAACTTTCCGATGAGCTTTCGAAACCGTATATTTATATGATACCGGAAAAATCAATCAGGAAAGTAGCGGCAGCTTCTATGACTACCATGATTAAGCCTTGCTTTGATGCTGTCATAATTTTTACTGTTGTCTGTATATTCAGTAAAACTTCACCGCTTTTAAATTTATTTTTAGCACTTGCTTATGCCTCTTCCGGAGCTATTTTTGTCAGTTACACCCTGTTATGTCAGAGAATCTTTGGAGGGCAGCCCAACAAATTAATTTCGGCTATGTTTGGTTTAATATTATTTATGTTTGTAATGGCACCCGGGATTGGACTCAGCATAACAGCTGTCCTATTATTGCCGGAAACTTTCATATTTTTAGGAACCTTACCTTTTACCTTTTGCTGTATAGTCATATCTTTATTTATATTTGTTGTATGCGGGGATTTATTGGACAAAGCAGAATATACAGGGAAATAACTTATATTGCAATTTCCTATAACTAGTACTGCCTTGCGTAAATAACACTTAATTCAGCACCTGCTATTTACACCAGTGCTGCGTTGTCGTCAATCGGCGTAGGAACCGCGCTACGCCTCATTCCTCCGTCTTGCCCCTGGCGCAAATATCAGCCACTGATATTAAGCATTATTTATGCAAGGTAGTACTAGTACATCGGTGACTAAGTTTCTGCTATTTAAGCTTGTCTATTTTCTCGATAGCACTATTTCAAAAGCTTCGGCGTAACACCATTACGCCTGCGTTTTTCAAACAGCACTACCGAAAAAATATATCCTGCGCTTAACTATGCAGAACTTAATCACCGATGTACTAGAGTTTTTACTTGCCTTTCCCGAACGTAGTTGGGACGGTCTGCGTAAAAACATATATACGATATCACGAAAATGGAGATATAATTTTTTTAACAGCATCTAAAATATCAGTAAAAACAGGCTATGAGAGTTTCTGGGAGTACTCCAACTAAAAAAGGAGGACAAATTAATTTGTCCTCCTTTTTAACTTTCACTGTCAATATGAAAAATCCCGATTTCTTTATAATGATCAATTTTATAATTTATGGTACACAGACTGCTTTCTAATTGTTTCATTTGATCTAAGATATGCTCTTTATGATGAATAAGAATGTTCTTTCGTACTTCAACCGTTTCATTACCACGTAAGCACAGATTCATAAATTCTTTAATATTTTCAATTGACATTCCTGAATTCTTCAGACAGCAGATTAATCCAATCCAGTCAATATCATTATCGGAAAATTTTCGTATTCCGCTTTGACTCCGTTTCACAAGGGGAAGTAACCCTTCTTTATCATAATAACGTAAAGCGTATATAGATAATCCGGTTTTTTCAGAAACCTGTTTAATTGTATATTCCAAGATAAATTCCTCCATTGTCTCTTAAAATTCCCCATTATCTATAAAATAACATATTGTAAAATTTGTGTCAATCTTTATAAAAAAATGATTACTTTAAAAGATTACTTTAAAAAAATCATTGACTTAGAGTTAACTCTATGGTTTATACTTGCATTATGTTAAAATATTGTAACTATTCAGTTGTCTGCAGTTGACAGCACTTTAATATGCAGATCTAGCATATTTCCGGTGTAAAGCACATAAATGTGTTGTTCGCATGAATCGCTGGGACTGAATAGGCACAAAAAACTATATAGTGATTTGAAAGGAGTTTTATAATGAATTACAGAAAATTTGGAAATACTGGAGAAAATATTTCAGCACTTGGCTTTGGATGCATGAGGCTTCCTGAATATGAAAAAGATGGTAAGTGGTTTGTAGATGATGAGAAAGCAACAGAAATGCTGCTTCATGCATATGAAAATGGTGTTAATTACTTTGATACAGCACCATATTATTGCCATTCCAACAGTGAATTAGCAGTAGGTAAAGCTTTAAAGGGAATCCGTGATAAGTTGATGGTCTCAACCAAGTTACCGGTTGGTGACTGCAAATCAACAGGAGATTATAGAAAATTTCTGGAAAAGAGCCTTGCTAAATTAGATACTCCTTATATTGATTTCTATCATTTCTGGGGAATTAATAAAAAAGCTTTTGATGAGGGGATTATAGGTCTGAATTTATTGGAAGAGGCTAAAAAAGCTAAAGAAGAGGGACTGATCAGACATATCTCTTTTTCATTCCATGATGATGCAGAAAATATAAAACATATAATTGATAAAGCAGAAGAAAAAGGTATTCCTATGGAAACGATGTTGGTTCAATATAACCTTCTTGACAGAAGTAATGAAGAGATGATTAATTATGCAGGTTCTAAAGGATTAGGTATTGTTGCCATGGGACCGGTTGGCGGCGGAAGACTTGCAGCACCAACAGATCTTTATAAGAAATTAACCGGGAAACCTTCCATTGCAACCTATGAGCTTGCATTTAAATTTGTGTTAGGTAATCCGTATTTAAGCTGTGCTTTATCCGGTATGCAGAATATTGATATGGTAGAGAAGAATCTTGTTATCGGCAGTGATAATACAATACTTTCTAAAGAAGAATGGATACAGTTAGGTGATGCGGTAGAACAACTTAAAAAATTCAGTGAATTATATTGTACAGGCTGTTCGTATTGCCAGCCATGTCCTGCAGGCATTAATATTCCTCATATCTTTAATATGTATACATACCATAATGTTTATGGTTTAACCGATCATGCGAAAGCTGAAATGAAGAAATATAAAGAAGAAGCCGGTAAAACAATTCAGGATTGTAAGGATTGTGGTGTCTGCGAAAAGAAATGTCCTCAGAAGCTTAAAATCCGAGATGAACTAAGACGTGTTGAAGGTATATTGGCAACATTGTAATAACTTATTGGTTTTGCATGTAATATAAGAATTTTATGTCTGTTATGAAAGGCAGAATGAAAATCAAGGTGAAAAAATGGTAAAACTTATTTTTTGCCGTCCTGATTTGTATGCGTGGAGAAGCACGCAGATGGGAGTTTAAGATGAAGATTTTATTTATTGGCGGAACAGGTACTATAAGTACAGCTATCTCCGAGGCATTAATGAAAAGAGGTGATGAGCTTTATCTATTAAACCGTGGTAACAGGAATCAAAATTTGTCATCAGGGGTAAAAGAAATTATTGCAGATATTAATGAGGAGGCACGGGTTGCTGAATTAATAGCTGATTTGGAATTTGATGTAGTTGCTGATTTTATCGCTTTTGTGCCGGCTCAGTTAGAAAGAGATTACCGTTTGTTTCACGGCAAAACAAAGCAATTTATTTTTATCAGTTCAGCTTCCGCATACCAGACTCCTTTATCCGACTATAAGATTACGGAGGGTACCCCTTTATCAAATCCTCTATGGGAATATTCACGGAATAAAATAGCCTGTGAAGACTTTTTAATGAAATTATACCGTGAAAATGATTTCCCGGTTACCATAGTAAGACCAAGCCATACCTATGATGATAGAAGTGTTCCCTTAGGTGTACATGGTGAAAAAGGAAGCTGGCAGGTTATTAAACGTATGCTGGAAGGTAAAAAGGTAATCATCCATGGTGATGGTACTTCCCTTTGGACGATGACACATAACTCGGATTTTGCCAAGGGATTTATCGGATTATTAGGTAACATTCATGCAATCGGTGAAGCTGTACAGATTACATCAGATGAATCGTTAACCTGGAATCAGATTTATCAATCAATTGCTGATGCACTGGGTGTTAAGCTGAATGCTATCCATGTTTCATCAGATTTCCTTAATGCAAGCAGTAAACTGGATTTTAAGGGTTCATTAATGGGAGATAAAGCCAATACAGTCGTATTTGATAATTCAAAATTAAAAAGACTGGTACCTGACTTTGTGGCAGCCAAACGTTTTGACCAGGGTATTAAGGAAACCGTTAGTTCGGTGCTAAGTCATCCGGAATATCAAAAAGAAGATAAAGAATTTGATGAATATTGTGATAAGGTAATAGCTGCACTGGATAAAGCAGTTCAAGATATAATTAAATAGGTTGTACGCTTATAATATGTGCCGTCTGTTCTCTGAGCAGGCGGTGTTTTTGTATAGTCCGGTCCGTAATATGAATGGGTAAAGAGCGGAACTTAAAGAAGCATTCAGATTAATTCTTGTCATTAGAATACTATAAATATAAAGCACTACATTAATTATCATGATATGAGAATATTTTATTTTTAATATAGCTATAAATTTTTAAAGATGTTATAATATCACTAAATTTATAAATGGGGGATTTACATGATACTTAAAATAATTTTATTTGATTTTATGGTCACACATTGGTGTAAGAACCCGAGGAATGTTATATAAAGGGAGCCAAGTAGAATTCAGGGAGGTAGTCTATTGAAACATACTGCAAACATTATTTCTATAATTAGGATTATGCTATCCCTTATATTATTTTTCGTATTCAATCATACCTGGTTATTTATAGTATTGTACATGATCTGTGGTGTGAGTGATGTTTTAGACGGATACATTGCCCGTAAAACAAAAACCCAGAGTGAACTGGGCTCAAGATTGGATTCTATTGCAGACCTGATTCTATATACACTTATTACAGTATCGGTTATTCTATGGATGGGGAACGGAATGTATAGATTTCTGCCAATACTAATAAGCATCATAATAATTCGTCTTGCCAATATAGCAATAGCAGCTTATAAATTTCATTCTTTTGCTATGCTGCATACCTGGGGGAATAAGATTACAGGCTTCCTTACTTTTATCGTTCCGCTGTTTCTGATATTTAAGCAATATACAGTACTTTGGATAATATGTTTTGTTGCTGTTTTATCAGCCATTGAAGAAACGGTGATACATATCTCATCGACAAAGCCTGACCTTAATAGGCATAGTATATTTAAGATTTAGAACCAACTCTTCAAGACTGGTTCTTTTTAAATGTTACAGAGTTAATAAGAAAATTAAGAATTGCAATCAGAAATTTATGGAATGGCTGCTACTGGTAGCAACTGATAAGAGAAGAAGAGGTTAATATGTGCAAAAGTGAATTCAATGATTATAAACTTAGTGATATATTTTAAATGCAATCAAAAGTCTGGGATATGAAACGCCCACAGAGGTACAAAGCAAAGTTATTCCCTGGGTATTGGAGAAAAAAGATATTGTGGTAAGATCCCAAACGGGAAGCGGAAAGACAGCATCTTACGGTATTCCAATCTGTGAATTAATTAATTGGCTGGAGAATAAACCACAAGCACTAATATTGACACCGACGAGAGAACTTGCGGTCCAAGTGAAAGATGATATAACAAACATAGGCAGACTGAAACGAATTAAAGCAACCGCAATTTACGGGAAACAATCCTTTACTATCCAAAAAACGGAATTAAAACAAAAAAATCATGTGGTAGCAGGAACACCGGGACGTATCTTAGATCATATAGAAAGAGGAACCTTGGCATTAAAACAGATCAGTTACCTGGTAATTGATGAAGCAGACGAAATGTTTAATATGGGATTTATTGAACAAGTTGAAGCAATCATTAAGGTGCTGCCGGAGAACCGTGTGACCATGCTGTTTTCAGCCACATTACCTGAAACCATAAAAAACCTGGCACTTAAATTCATGAAAATTCCGGTGGATATTGCAATAGAAGCAACGGGTATAACCGTAAATAATATTGATCATTATCGGTATAACATAACTGACAATGAAAAATTCGCTTTACTTACTGATATGACAATTTTCGAAAATCCAGACAGTTGTATAATTTTTTGCAGGACAAAAGAGCGTGTTGATACTTTGTATGATAAATTGACAGCCTTAGATTATCCCTGCAATAAAATCCATGGAGGAATGGAACAGCAGGACAGGCTTAAAACCATGAACCGGTTTAGAAGAGGAGAATTTCGTTATTTAATAGCTACTGATGTAGCGGCCAGGGGAATTGATATAGATAATATCACACTTGTTATAAATTACGACATTCCCCTGGAGAAAGAAGGTTATGTCCATCGTACGGGCCGGACCGGACGTGCAGGTCAAAAGGGAAAAGCAGTTACCTTTGTTACACCGGAAGAAGAACGGTTGATTAAACAGATTAATGATTATATCGGATTTGAGATTCCTGGGTTAACAGCACCGGAAAAAGAAGAAATTATGTTAAAGAAGCATGAATTTACTAAAAAATTAATGGAAAAGCCATTAATAAAAAAACCAAAAAATGAGGAATTAAATAAGCAGATCATGACACTTCGTTTTAGCGGAGGGAAAAAGAAGAAACTCAGGGCGACTAATTTTGTCGGAGTAATTGCTAATATTGAGGGTGTGGCAGCAGAAGATATCGGAATTATCACGATATCCGATACCCTGACCTTTATTGATATTCTTAATGGCAAAGGTCTATTGGTGTTAGCAGCGATGAAAAACACAACAATAAGCGGTAAGCTATTGAAAGTATCACAGGTAAATAAAAAGTGAACATGAAAAACGTATAGTTATGAACTTACTTCAGTAATCAGCTAATTTAATTTCAGTAATCAGCTGATTTTAGTTTTTAATTGTTTTTTTTACTAATAGTGATATAATTAACCTTCGAGGTAATAAAAGGAAGGAAATAAGATATTATATAAAAATAACTTTGTAATGGTTATATACACTAGGGTTAAAAAGGAGTAAGCATATATGAACATAGCAAATAACCTGATAATAGATCTATATTCTATTGGAATATTGATGATAATCTACTTTTTTTCATTAAAGAATAATGAAGATGATTCTCTTCAGAATAAACTTTATAAGGGGATATTAAAGGTAACGATCCTAATGCTTACCGTAGATATATTAAGTAGATTTGATGGAAGACCCGGTACGATATATCCTGTTATTAATCAAATAGGAAATTTCAGTATTTTTCTATTGAGTCCGGTTATATCCTCACTTTGGCTCTTCTATGTCCACGATCAGGTGTTTCATGACCTTGAGAGAACGAAACGTCTGAAGTATCCTATCTTCTTAGTTAATTCAATAAATATAGCACTATTAGTATTGTCACAATTCTTTGGATGGTACTATGTTATTGATTCGGATAATATTTATCATAGAGGCACGCTTTTTTGGCTTGCTACTTTAATGACAAGTTCTTTCGTACTTGCTGCTTTTGTTTTAACCATATTAAATCGTGATAAAATTGATAAGAAACATTTCTTTTCACTTTTATTTTTTGCGGTTCCCCCCTTTATTTGTATCATACTGCAAATAATTTTCTATGGATTATCAATCGTACTTAATGGCATTGTTTTTTCAATATTGATTATATCCTTATATTTGCAAAACCATAATATATATTCTGATTATCTGACTGGAGTATATAACAGAAAAAAGCTGGAATTATATTTAAAACAAAAAATTAATACAAGTACGGCTGATAAGTCCTTTTCAGCGATCATGCTGGATCTGGATAATTTCAAGTCTATTAATGATAACTATGGTCATGACATGGGAGACCGTGCATTGCAGATTTCAGCAAAACTTCTGGGCAGCTGTCTCCGTTCCAATGATTTTATTGCCAGGTTTGGAGGAGATGAATTTTGTATTATTCTGAATATAACAGACCCCGTTAAATTGGATGAAATCTCCACCAGAATTGACAGCTGCATTGAAAAGTACAATAATACCAGTGATCAGCCCTATGAACTTAGTTTTAGCATGGGGTATGCCGTTTATGATTACCCTTCCAAACTAAATGCGGAAGAATTTCAAAAGCAGATTGATAGATTAATGTATGATAACAAACAGATCAATAAAGAAATGAATAAATTAGAACAGGGAATCAAATAGAATCAGTATTTTAACAATTATATTATGGATAAATTTGAAAAATTAATAAGAAAATAAAAAAATTTAAAATTATTTCTAAATTATGGAATATTTTTATTAGTTGCTGCATAAAATGAGCTGTTTCCTAATGAAACAGGAGGTAATAAGAATGAAGACAATTCATATATTAATTAATTCAATTGAGCAGATAAAAGAGTTTGTAAACGATACCAATAAGATTAATGCAGACTTGGACTTAGTTTCGGAAAGATACATCATTAATGCCAAATCGATAATGGGTATTTTTAGTTTAAACTTATCGAAACCGATTCTAATGAATATTTATGCAGAAGGAATACAATTAAAGGATATATTAAAAGTAATGAAAAAATATATGGTAAAATAATTAATATTGCAATCAACATTGTAAAAGATTACCATAAAATTAATTTAGTTGCTTTACTTTATGTACAATAATTAAGACAGCAACCATGGGGGAAGATATGTCAGATTGTTACATTAGTTATGGTGAAATCAAAAGGAAAGTCAGAAACCTTAAACGGGTGGAATTAAAAATACGCTTTCATCTGGTAGATTTCTCAGAAAGCAATAATAAACTAACTAAAACAAATAAAATAAAACTGGTATGGGATGAATTCTTTGATCTTCACGAAAATACTTCTAAATCTGTGAAATATCCAATGAACCAATTAGCTGAAATGAGTAAGGACGAACTGAAGAACGTAGTTGGTGAGTTTTATTATGCCATATATTATCAATTTTATAAGGAAAATGGAATGCTGGATATGAGTTTTTACAACCCGGATATACTTGCTCAGTTAGGTCTCCATTTTGATGCTGACAGCGGTGCGGTTAAGAAAAGATTTCGTGAACTTGCTAAAATATATCATCCGGATACCGGCGGGGATGGTGCTAAATTTATAGAATTAATTGAGCAGTTTGAGTCACTTCATATAAAAAATAATTGGAATTAAATAAAGGGATTAAAAAAAGTGATCCGATAGCTTATAGGAATATAAAAATTACAGCTGCCGATCACTTTTTTTCACGAAAATTTCTATCTGCGTGTATTACATCACTCAAATCAGGATACTGAAAAATAGTGTTTAACTATTTTTTAACTTTAAATAAGTATAAATTTACCTTATTTGTAACATTATAACTTTATATTTTAACACATATAAGAGTACTCTCGGAAACTAATAGTAGCAATAGAAGATATTTTAGATACTGAATATAATCTGAGAACATTTTCTGTCTATCATAGGTATGTTTTTACTTGCCGGGCATTATTAACAGCATCTAAAATATCAGTAAAATCAGGCTGTGGGAGTTTCCGAGAGTGCTCTATAAATGAATGGAGGAAGGATTAGGAAAAGAAATAGACAAATACTAATATTACTGTTACTATGGATAATAATAGTAATTTATACAAATAAATTAACATAGGTTATATGAAGGAAGGAAACAAGGATGAAACAATACAAACGGCTTCCACAGCATATCGGAATTATTCCGGATGGGAATAGAAGATGGGCACAAAGCAATGGTTTAAATAAGGAAGATGGTTATGACCACGGCATAGAACCCGGATTTAAACTTTATAGGGAATGTATTGAACTAGGAATTAAAGAAATGACATTTTATGGTTTTACCCAGGATAATACGAAAAGGCCTGTCAATCAGACGAAAGCATTTCAGAAAGCCTGCGTGGATTCCGTACTGCAGTTATCAGGACAGGATGCAAATCTTTTAGTTGTAGGAAATACCGGATCACCATTATTTCCAAAAGAACTCCTTCCCTTTACAAAACGGGTTACCATAGGAAAAGGTCTTATGAACATTAATTTTCTTGTAAATTACGGCTGGGACTGGGATTTAAGTCATTCCATAAAATCCGTGCAGGAAAAAGGTAAAGATAATTTCACCACAGGAATAGCATCTTCTGATATTTCCAGGATAGACTTGATTATAAGATGGGGCGGAAGGAGAAGGCTAAGTGGTTTTTTGCCGATTCAATCTATATATGCCGATTTTTACATTATTGATGATATGTGGCCGGAATTTAAGATGCAGCATTTATATGATGCTTTGGATTGGTATCAGTCCCAGGATGTTACACTTGGAGGATGAAAAAAGTTTTATCATACCTGAACAATCTATTTAGATAATCCTATCTTTACACTAAGATGGGATTTTTACTTTTTTGATTTTAATTTATGATAGAATGTTTTTACGATAACAGGAGGGAGCTTCATGATTATGATGGTTACAGTTATTTTATGAAGAGTTATTAAATAAAAAGAAGCTGATAAATATAAGTAAAGCAGATTATTTTTCTTCTGACCGGATTATTCTTGAGTACAATAAGGATATTTGGAAATTACAAGATAAATGATGAGTATACCTGGATAATAAATCAGTAAAAACGGATTTTTGGGGCTTTTGAGAGTATTCAGGATATAAAAGGGGATGCGTTTAATTTATAACGGCATCCCCTGAATGTTCATTTATTAATTTATATCAGTATATCTTAGTAATCTATTTGCTTAGAAATACGATTTGACACTCAAATCAAAGAATTAAATAATTTAAAAACTTAGAACGGACTGATAACGACCGGCTGTATCTGCTTACCTTCCAGAGCACTCTCAATCGTCAGTTTTAACAAATGGGTATGGGCGATCATCGATTTAGGCTTATTGTCAGGACTATCCTGACCGAAGGGTACAAAGTAAATATTTTTGGTATTCAATAAAGTACCGATGTTTTTAAGATTAAGACCTAAAGCGTCATTTGTTGCAACTGAAATCACTAAGGGTTTATTATTTCGTATATGGGCTTTCGCAGCCATTAGAACCGGAGTATCAGTTATTCCGTTTGCAAGCTTAGCTAAAGTATTTCCGGTGCAGGGAATGATGGCAAGTATATCCAAAAGATTCTTAGGTCCTATTGGCTCAGCGTCCTCTATGGTTGTGATAGGCTTTTTTCCTGTCATTTCTATTAATCTATCATAAAAATCGGAAGCCTTACCAAATCTGCTGTCAATTTCTTGCGAATGAAAGGACAATATAGGATAAACATTGGCATTTTCAGATAATAGCTTTTCTATTTCCTCAAATGCTTTATCAAAAGTACAAAAGGAACCGGTTAATGCAATTCCTATATTTTTATTATGCAAAGACATACAAATCACTTCTTTCTAAACTAGTTAATAGGTAATGGGTTAAAAACGCTGCGGAGGATTTTGGCGCATATTTACCCGGAAGACCAAGGCAAAGGTTGGCATTTCTGGCTAATTCCTTGGAAGCTTGGAAATCCACCCCGCCGGGAGCAGAGGATATATCAATAATTACTACATTGGGATTTGTCTTAATCAGCAAATCTCTTGTGAGGATAAGAGCAGGTATTGTATTAAATATATAGTCATATTGACCAATTTTTTCTTCCAGGGATGAGAGGGGAACTGTTCCCAAAGAAGCCGTATTAGCTGCAGCTAAAGCAAGAGGGGATCTTGCGGCAATATCTATACTGCCGCTCAGGCCTTTTAATTTTTCCGCTAAGGTACGGGCACAACGGCCAAATCCTAATATAAGGCAGGAGCTTCCATGGAGGTTGGTGGTACTCGAAAGAATAGCTTCTGCAATCGTTCCTTCCGCAGTTGCTATGGTGTTAAATAAAATGACCTCTTCCTGTTCCATAAAATCACTATAGTAAATACCATGGCTGTTACAATGTTTTTTTATTTCTTTGGTCAGGCAGCCCCCATATAATTTCTGGCCGGAGGTGAGCAAACTGCAAAGTTGATCTATTGTTAAATCCGGTTGTACTTTTTGTGATATAATATTTTTACCATCCTTAGAGATCGGAATTGGTGTGATTATGATTTGGCTGGTATTTATAACCGCTGCTAAAGAATCGGCAGCAGAGCAGGTTAAATCCGAGGCTTGATCACAAAGACCGTATACAATGACTGAGAAATTACGGGCGATTAATTCATTAGCCATATAAATCTGCCTTTTATCTCCACCAATAATTGCAAAATCATAATTAGTAGGATTCATAAATTGCCTCCCAAATTTATTAAGGAAAGAGTTAATTAAGGTAAAACTCCCAAATTAATAAGTATTGTATGCTTCAATATATGGTTTTAACTTTAAAAAGTTCTTGTATCAAGAGAAGCAATCGTCTATAATTTAACGGCATTTACGACAATTTTTGCATAGGTTTTTTGACACTCTAATAGTAATTTAAATTTTTATTTATTTAATTAGTTATTTACATTTCATTTATACTATGCTATGATAAATGTTGTATGACGATTGTCTCATTAAGATTATTTTTGAGAAAATCATAACAATAAGCCAATACTCAGAATGTGGACACTCCGACCTTAATCTTAGTATCAGGCGTTTATAAATTAGGAGGACATTACAATGATTAACAAAGAAAAGAAACAAGAAATTATTATGGCTTATGGAAGAACACCGGAAGATACAGGATCACCGGAAGTTCAAATCGCTCTTTTATCTGCCAGAATCAATGAATTAACAGAACATTTAAAGATTAACAAGAAAGATCATCATTCCAGAAGCGGTCTTTATAAAATGATAGGTCAAAGAAGAGGATTACTTAAATACTTAAAACAAACAAATATTGAAGCATACCGTACTTTAATTGAAAGATTAGGATTAAGAAAATAATAAAATAATTTAAAAATATTAAAGGATTATTGCATACTTATTTAGAGAGATGCAATAATCCTTTATTTATAGAGAATTTCTCAATGGTCAAATATGGTGTATAACAAGATGTGACTTCGCCGTGACGTTGTTTATGAAGTTTTTTGTCTTGGTTTAGGCTGCACTATCTGACTATAGAGGAAAATTAATTGACTCTAATTTTCATTAGCTAATTGATATATTAACTTAATAATATTCTTCATTTCAATTTTATCTTTCTTTTGTTTTATCATTTGTTCATGAAATTCACCGGTCATATTTTTTATTATACTAGTTGATTTTAAAACACTAAAAGATTACTTGTATAGATTATTCTAATCTGAACTACCTGGGTAAATCCATGAAATACATCTTTTTGAGTTTCCCCATTTTCTAATTTAGGAAGTTCACGAAACAGCTAATTTAATGTTTTTGAAGATATCGAGCTGTTGTGATTTTACTTTTATATTCATTAAGTTACCTATCCCGATTTTTGATTTCACAAGTATATTTTCAATTGCATAGCCAAGTGCATAAAATATGAACTTAGGGATATCATAGATTCTTTATGAACATTCTTTAAGTTCCAGTTAATTATAACATTTTTGGTAGCATTTTTGCTATTTTGTTTAGCAGAAACTGAATTTTCTTGTTATTGTGGATAACTAAATATAATAGCTGGAAAAATGGGGAAACTCAAAAATACATCTTAAATAAAGTTAATCAGTGCTCTTACGTTACCATTTCCACTTTGGTTTTTACTTATACCTTATCTTCCTCCCATCAATGGCAAACACCTCATAATTTAATTTCTTACGCTGATTCAAATATCCCTGTATTAAGTTTTCTTAAAAATAATCTTTGATTCCCATTGCTATTCTGTCCCTTCTGGCTAAGAATACTAATGATTATTTCGCTGGCAGGCATTTTTCGGTTTCTCGAAAAACTATTCGGAAATGCCTCCCTATTTGCATATTGAAGAAGTGATTTAACCGCTCTTAAATAACCTGGGGAAAAGGTATCGACAGGAAATATTGTAAATATATATGTGATAGCCTTTAACCCTTATCGTCTGGTAGTATAATTTTATCAATGTAAGAAAGGGGTTAGCGCATCTATTTTGTTGCATTTCGTTCAACCGATTTATGGAAAGTACTTATAAAGTCCGTTTAAAGTTCAACCACTTAAAATATAATTTTTGCATTGAAGAAAAAACGAATTGAAAATACTCTTCCTGCCGATTTGCTATTAGCTGAAATTTATGTTTTTTGAATCCTATAGCATAAATAATACTATGGGAAATGAACTAAATATAACTAAGTATATAATAAAATATTATGATAAATACAACAAATAAATGTTAAAAAATGTAAAAAACAAGAAAAAAATGGTTGATTTTTTTTTTCTGATATTATACAATATATAAAAGGTTGTTCCATATAATATGTAAAATAACAAGATAATATGTAAAATAACAAGTAAATTTAAATGAAATATTATATTTTTCTTAGAAAAATTGAATATTCTTGTGCGATGAAATCGCAGTTCCGGTGAAGTGGAAATCACAAGACCGGAACCGGAAATCATCCCATACCATATGCGAGTTTACTCGCTTAAAGACTTATCCAAACCGTATACCT